>NZ_BNBS01000117.1 GCF_014656075.1 Streptomyces hydrogenans | reverse complement strand
CGCCATGGACCACGATCATTCACAGCTCAAGATCCACTTTCGATACACGGCCTAGGGAGCTCGGGGCTCCAGGTCGGAACAGGGGAGGACAGGCCCCGGCGCCGCGAGGCGCCGGGGCCCTCTGCCGTCCGCACGGCGTCCGCCCGGGCGCCCTTCGTCCGTACCTCCGGCGGGCGGGCCGCAGCCGAGGTCACCGGTCGCATGCCCCTCCCCTCGCCGTCGTCACGTCTCGCATCAGCGTGGCACGCCACGGGCACGCGCGAGGCCATTCCGGCGTAAATCGGGGCGCACGGCGGCCGGTCGATCCGATTCCGTGACCTACCGGTAGGACCGATAGGACCGGCGGAGTCGGCGGGGCCGGGTCCGTGGGGCGCCGGTCGGGCCCGTGAGGACCGTAGAACCGGTGGGGCTGATGGGGTCGGTGGGGCCGGGGCGCCCGGTACGGCCGCCAGGACCAGTGGAGCCGGTACGACCGGGGCGCCGGTACGGCCGCCAGGACCAATGGAGCCGGTACGACCGCGGCGCCGGTACGGCCGCCAGGACCAGTGGAGCCGGTACGACCGGCAGGACCGGTGCGAGCGGCAGGGGTCCGCCAGGACGCGCGAGAGGGCCGGGGCGCTCTCGCGGTCCCGGCCCTCTCCCGTCAACTCCTCGCGGCCGCGCCGCGGTCGGTCAGCGCTTCGCGACGAAGACGTGCGCCGCGACCTCCGCGTCCAGCTCCGCCGCCTCGCCGCTGCTGCCGACGAGCACGCCGCCGGCCGACTCCGAGACGGAGACGACCGAGCCGGGCTGCACGCCCGCGCGCCGCAGCGTGTACATGAGCTGGGCGTCCGTCTGGATCGGCTCGCCGATGCGGCGGACGATCACGGTCTTGCCCTCGCTCGCGTCCAGGTCCGCCAGCGACACCATCGAGTCGTCGAGGAAGGACTCGGCCTCGGCCTTCTCGCCCAGCTCCTCCAGGCCCGGGATCGGGTTGCCGTACGGCGACTCCGTGGGGTGGCGCAGCAGCTCCAGGACGCGGCGCTCCACGGCCTCGCTCATCACGTGCTCCCAGCGGCACGCCTCGGCGTGGACCTGCTCCCACTCCAGGCCGATCACGTCGACGAGCAGGCACTCGGCGAGGCGGTGCTTGCGCATCACGCGCGTCGCGAGGCGGCGGCCCTCCTCGGTCAGCTCCAGGTGGCGGTCGCTCGCCACGGCGACCAGACCGTCCCGCTCCATGCGGGCGACCGTCTGGCTCACCGTCGGGCCGCTCTGGTCGAGCCGCTCCGCGATCCGGGCACGCATCGGGACCACACCTTCCTCTTCCAGCTCCAGGATGGTGCGGAGATACATCTCCGTGGTGTCGATCAGTCCGGACATTCGTGCCCCTCGATGAGTCGTGCGCTGGCCCTGCCCCAATTCTTGCGCATCGGGCCGACAAGCGGGCGGCCCCCGGCCCGTAGCGGGAGAACTGAGGACACCGGGACGGCGGAGGCAGTATTGACAGAGCAATGGTCCAGACCGCACCGTGATCGGCGACCTCGACGAGAAGGAGCTTCCTCACATGGGCGAGAGCAAGCTGGCCGGACAGTTCTTCGACGCCGCGATCGGTCTGCTTCAGGAGGTGCGCGACGGGGACTCCGCCGAGATCGCCGCCGCCGGGGCGGCGGTCGCCGAAGCCGTCGCGAACGGCAACCGGCTCTTCGCCTTCGGCGCCGGGCACTCCTCGCTGCCCGCCCAGGACGTCGTCTACCGGGCCGGCGGCCTGGCGCTGATGAACCTGCTCGTCGTCCCCGGCGTCGTCGGCGTCGACGTCATGCCGGCGACGCTGGGCTCCGCCCTGGAGCGCGTCGACGGGCTCGCCGGGGCCGTCCTCGACTCCTCCCCCGCCGCCGCCGGGGACGTGCTCTTCATCATCTCCCTGTCCGGGCGCAACGCCCTGCCCGTGGAGATGGCCATGAACGCCCGCGCGCTGGGCCTCACCGTCATCGGGGTGACCTCGGTGGCGTACGGCACCGAGACGAAGTCGCGGCACGTCTCGGGGACGTACCTGAAGGACCACTGCGACATCGTCCTCGACTCGCGGATCGCGGTCGGCGACGCGGAGCTGTCCCACGAGGGCATCGAGGCGCCGTTCGCCCCCGCCTCCACCGTCGTCACCAGCGCCCTGATGCAGGCCACCATGGCCGCCGCCGCCGAGGAGCTGGTCCGGCGCGGCATCGAGCCGCCGCTGCTGCGCTCCGGGAACGTCGACGGCGGGCACGAGTGGAACGGCCGCGTGATGACCGAGTACGCGGACCGGATCTTCTACCGGCACTGAGGCACCGGCACCGGGGCACGCGCGCGTGGAGCCCGGGTGCGGGCGGTGGGCGCCGGGCACGCGCGCGTACGGGACCGGGGCCGCCGCTCAGCCGAGCGGCGGCAGGTCCAGGGCCGCCGCCACCCGGGCCGCGACCGTCTCCGCGTAGAGCGCGTCCTGGCGGTCGAAGTCGCCCCGGGCGGCCGTCCGCAGGAAGGTGAGGACGCCGACGGTACGGCCCCGGGACCGCAGGGCCGTGCACAGGGCGTGCTCGGTGTCCGCGGGCCAGTGGCGGTCCGCCGCCCAGGAGGCCGCGTCCCGGCCCGCGCTCACCCGCACCGAGCCCGCCCGGTCCCACGCCTGGAGCGCCGGGTGCTCGGGGCCGTACCGCTGCGGGAAACCGCCGTCAAAGCCGCCGCCGAGGCCGTCCGGGGCGCCCGCCGGGGACGCCACCGCGCGGGTCAGCCGCCGGTCGCCCGCCACCCGGTCCACGAGCCCGTGGTCGGCGAAGCCCGCGAGCGCGAAGTCCAGGAGCACGGCCACCGCCTCCGCCGGGTCCGCGTACTCGGCCGCCGCCACGCCCGCCCGGTGCAGCTGGCTCCAGCGGAACCGGGTCCGGTCCGCCTCCCGCGCCACCAGCCGCTCCGCCGTCACGTCCTGGAAGAGCCAGGCCACGCCGAGCGGCACCGGCTCCTCCGTCATCGGGGAGGACAGCCGCACGAAGCCGCTGCGCCAGCACCGCCGCCGCTCCCCCGTCCCCGAGGCCGCCGCGAGCGTCACCCACAGGTCCGCCGGGGCCGGCGGGCCGCCCTCGGCCAGCACGTGCTGGAGCGCGCCCTCCAGCTCCTCCACGCCCCGCGCCACGACGTCGCCCAGGGGCCGGCCGAGCAGGGTGGTCCGGCCGGTGCCGATCGCCTTGGCCGCGTAGCCGTTCACGACCGCCGGGCGCAGGTCGGCGTCGATCAGGACGACCCCCCAGGGGGCGTCGTCGAACAGCGCCTCGCTGAGCGCGATCGACCGCTCCAGGTCGATCTGCACGTGCACCTCGCTGAAGGCGCAGTACACGCCCGCGGGCCGCCCGTCGGCGCCCCGCACCCCCGCCGACTGGCTGCGCACCAGCACCCGGCCGCCGTCCTTGCGGAGCAGCGCCAGCTCGTGCACCTGGCGGCCCGGCGTCCGCATCGCCCCCATGAGGCGGGCGAGCGTCTCCTCCGCGTCGGCACTGCGCGCCGCCCAGCCGTCGAACCCGCGCCGTCCGACGGCCTCCGCCGCCGGCCAGCCGAGGATCCGCTCGGCCTCGCGGTTCCAGTGCGTCACCGTCCCGCCCGCGTCCAGCGCGCACAGCGCCGCGTCCATCCCGTCGAGCAGCGCGGCCAGCAGATCGCCGCCCTCCCCCGGTACGGAAGCGGTGTCCCGCGCGGACCCCGTGAAGGCACTCACCTGGTACTCCCCCCGGTAACCCCCCTGATGCAGGCCATTCAACTGGAACGTGACCCAGAACACACCGGGTTCGGCGAAACGGATTCCGCCGGCATCCACGGGCGGTACGGATTCCGCCGGTATCCACGCGGGCGGAATGGATTCCGCCGGTATCTACGCGGGCGAGACGAAGCCGGACTCGTAGGCGGCGATGACGGCCTGGGTGCGGTCCCGGGCGCCGAGCTTCGCGAGGATCGCGCTGACGTGGGACTTCACGGTCTCCGTACCGACGACGAGACGGGTCGCGATCTCGGCGTTGGACAGGCCGCGGGCCATCAGGCGCAGCACGTCCTCCTCGCGTTCGGTGAGGCCCGCGCGGGTCAGGGCCTCACGGGCCGCGCCGTCGCCGCGTTCGGCGCCGTAGGACGCGGCCAGGTCGCGCACGGCCGCCGGGAAGAGCAGGGAGTCTCCCTCCGCGACGAGCCGGACGGCGTGGACGATCTCGGCCGGGCGGGCCCGCTTGAGCAGGAAGCCGTCGGCGCCGGCGCGCAGGGCGCCGTAGACGTACTCGTCGTTCTCGAAGGTGGTGACCACGAGGATCTTGGGCGGGGAGTCGACCGTGCGCAGCACCGCCGACGTCGCCTCGATGCCGTCCATGAGCGGCATGCGGACGTCCATCGCCACCACGTCCGGGCGGAGGCTGCGGACGAGGGGGACGACGGCCGCGCCGTCCGCCGCCTCGCCGACCACCTCGATGTCCGGCTGGGCCTCCAGGACGGCGCGCAGGCCGGCCCGTACGAGGGGTTCGTCGTCCACGAGAAGGATCTTGATCGGCATCCGGTCAGCGTAGAGGGAGGCCCCGGCACGGAGGGAGGTACCCGCGCGCGGGGCACTCACCGCAGCGGGGCACTCACCGCAGCGGGGCGCTCACCGCAGCGGGGCGCTCACCGCAGGCGTACGCGGGGCGCTCACCGCAGCGGCAGGGTCACGTCCACGCTCCAGGTGCCGTCCTTCACGCCCGACGTGGCCTGGCCGCCGAGGAGCGCGGCCCGTTCCCGGATGCCGCGCAGGCCGCTGCCGGAGCCGGGGACGGCGGGGGGCCGGCCCTCCGGGAGGGGGTTGGCGACGAGGAGGCGCAGGCGGGTGTCGTCCGCCGTGACGCGGACGTCGACGGGGACCGGGCCCGCGTGCCGGAGCGCGTTCGTCAGGGCCTCCTGGAGCATGCGGTACGCCTCCCGGGAGACGGGTCCCGGCAGGTCCTCCAGGGTGCCGGTGATCTCGGCCTCCACGCGCGCGCCCGAGGAGCGGGCGGAGTCGAGGAGGCGGGCCGCCTCGTCGAGGCCGGGGCTCGCGCCGGCCGGGCGGCGGCCGGTCTCGCGGAGCAGCAGCAGGACCCGCTCCAGGTCCTCCAGGGCCGCCCGGCCGGTCTCCTCGATGGTGGCGAGCGCCCGGTCGGTGAACTCGGGGTCGCCGGCCGCCCGCGCGGCGCCCGCCTGGACGACGGCGAGGGTGAGGGCGTGGCCCAGGGAGTCGTGCAGCTCGCGGGCGATCCGGTTGCGCTCCAGGAGCCGTTCGGTGCGGTCCTCCAGGGCCGCCATGCGCTCCTTGACGGACGGGCCCAGGAGCAGACGGGCGACCCGCCTGTCCAGCCGCCCGGCGGCGACGACCAGCGCGAGGAGCGCCAGGACGGGCAGCGGGGCCAGCGCCCGCGCGCCCGCGAGCGGGGTCAGCGACCCCAGCACCGGCTCCTCGACGGAGACGCCCGACAGCACCAGCGCGCACTGGAGCAGCCAGATCGACAGCAGCCAGGCCACGAGCCCGGCCTCCATCCGGAACACCATCCACAGGGCCGTCCTGCCGCGGTCCGTCCAGGAGGCCGACGGGCTGGCCGAGATGCCGCCGGCCGCGTCGTCGGCGGCCGTCCCGCCCCGCACGCGCGCGTGCTTGCCGGGGAACAGCATCAGGCGCGCCTGGAGGCCCTCGGCGCGGCGGGCCGAGGGGATCAGGGCGACCGCCGCGACCAGCGGGACCGGGAGGACGGCGGCGATCAGCCAGTCCAGCGGCCCCGGGTCGGACAGGCCCGGGTAGACGAGCCCTCCGGCGAGCGGCACGATCGCGCCGATCACCAGGTGCAGCCAGCGGGTGTACGTGACCGCGCGGGCCAGGGGGCGCAGGAGCGTCTGGAGGATCAGGGACGGTGCGGGCATTCGGCGATCTTCTCAAGGGGCCGTCCCGGGCGGCTCCCCCGCGCGGGGGAGAAGGTCTCCACGCGCGGGGGATGGCCCGGGGCCGCCGTTTCGCGAGGCTGGGGCCATGACCAGCATCGACATCCAGAACCTCACCAAGGAGTACGGCGGCAGGCCCGCGGCCCGGGCCGTGGACGGGCTGACGTTCCGTGTCGAGCCGGGGCGCGTCACCGGCTTCCTGGGCCCGAACGGGGCCGGGAAGTCGACCACGATGCGGCTCGTCCTCGGCCTCGACCGGCCGACCTCGGGCACCGCGACCGTCGGCGGCCGCCCGTACGTGACGCTCGACGAGCCGCTGCGCACGGTCGGCGCGCTCCTCGACGCGCAGGCCGCGCACCCCTCCCGGACCGGCCGCGACCACCTCCGCTTCCTCGCGGCGAGCAACGGCCTGCCGGCCCGCCGGGTCGACGAGGTGCTGGCGGAGACCGGCCTGGAGCCGGCCGCCCGCCGCCGGATCAAGGGCTACTCGCTGGGCATGCGGCAGCGGCTCGGCATCGCCGCCGCGCTGCTGGGCGACCCGGGGGTGCTGATGCTGGACGAGCCGGCGAACGGCCTGGATCCGGAGGGCATCGTCTGGATCCGCGAGCTGCTGCGCCGGCTCGCCGCCGAGGGCCGCACCGTCCTGGTCTCCAGCCACCTGATGAACGAGACGGCCACCTTCGCCGACCACCTGGTGGTGCTGGGCCGGGGCCGGCTCCTGGCGGACGTGCCGATGCGGGAGTTCATCGACGCCCACAGCCACGCGCGCGTGCGGGTGCGCACCGGTGATCCGCTGCGGCTGCGGGCCACGCTGCTCGCGAAGGGGTGGACGGTCGGGGAGACCGCCGACCCGGACGGCCGGTGGCTGGTGGAGGGTGCCTCCGCCGAGGAGATCGGCGCGGTCACCGCCCGCGAGGGCATCCCCGTCTTCGAGCTGGCCGACGAGCGCGCCTCGCTGGAGCAGGCGTACCTGGCGCTCACCGCGGACGCCGCCGAGTTCACCGCCGCCCGTTCCCCCCTGGAGGTCTGACCGTGTCCACCACCGCCGTGCTCCGCTCCGAGTGGATCAAGATCAGGTCGATCCGGTCGGGCTTCGGCTCGCTGGTCGCCGTCCTCGGCGCCGCGCTCGCGATCTCGCTCGCGGTCTTCCCCGCCATCGGGCAGCCGGAGGCGGCGACCGGCGAGATCGACCGCCTCTTCTGGCTCTACTACCCGATGAACTTCGTGCAGATCGCGGCGATCGCCTTCGGCGCCACCGCCGCCTCCTCCGAGTTCCTGAACGGCGCACTGCGGAACTCCCTGGCGGCGGTGCCCCGCAGGAACCTGCTCTTCGGGGCGAAGGCGGCGGTGGTGGGGGCGGCGGCGCTGGCGGTGGGCGTGGGGGCCGGTTTCGTCATGTTCTTCACGGCGAACGCCTTCCTGGGGCCGTACGCCGTCGGGATCGGCGAGCCGGGCGCGCTGCGGTCCTGCTTCGGGGCCGGGCTCTACCTGGCGCTGATCACGCTGTTCTCGATGGGGCTGACCTTCCTGCTGCGCAGCGCAGTGGCGGTGCTGAGCATCCTGATCCCGTTCGTCCTCATCGTGTCCTTCGTCATCGGCGGGGTGTCCGAGGGCGCCGCGACCTGGCTCCCGGACCGGGCCGGCCAGCAGATCCTCTTCCAGGAGCCCCTGGGGACCCTGGGGGCCTGGACGGGGATCGGGGTGACCGGGCTGTGGACCGCGGCGGCGCTGCTCGCCGGGTGGTGGTCGCTGCGGCGGCGGGACGCCTGAGGAACGCCGGATTAAATCGCTTGTGGCCCTCCCGGGAGGTTCGTAGGGTGTGGTCACACGCGAAAGGAGGTGATCCGGAAAAATGATTTCTTTTCGGACTCGTGAGGTGACTGCGGGCTAAGGCCTGCCGTCGCACGATGTGCACCTCGGCAGGCCAGCTGCCGAAACCCAAGCAGTCACCCGACCCGTGGACCGCCGGTAAGTCCGGCCGGCTCCCGTCCGAACCTAGGCGGACGGGACCAGAGGTCCACGGGTCGTCTGCGTTTTCCGGGGCCCGGCCGCCCTCGTGGCGGCCGGGCCCCGGACCCGTCAGGGCGCCAGGCGCTCGACCCGCCAGGACTCGCCGTCGCGGACGTACCGCAGCCGGTCGTGCAGGCGGTTCTCGTGGCCCTGCCAGAACTCGACGGTCTCCGGGACGACCCGGAAGCCGCCCCACTCGGGCGGCACCGGGACCTGCTCGGAGGCGGGGTAGCGGGCGGCCAGCTCCTCGTAGCGGGTCAGCAGCTCCTCGCGGGAGGCGATCACCGAGGACTGCTCGCTGGCCCAGGCGCCCAGCTGGGAGCCGTGCGGGCGGGTGCGGAAGTAGGCGGCGGTCTCCTCGCGCCCGGTGCGGACGGCCCGGCCGGTGACGAGGACCTGGCGGGCCAGCGGGTGCCAGGGGAAGAGCAGGGCGACCTGCGGGTTGGCCGTCAGTTCGGTGCCCTTGCGGGAGCCGTAGTTGGTGAAGAAGACGAAGCCCGCGTCGTCGTAGTGCTTGAGCAGGACCGTGCGGGAGGAGGGGCGCCCGTCGGGCGTGGCGGTGGAGACGACCATCGCGTTGGGCTCGTGGATCGCCGGGCTGGCGGCGGTCTCCTTGAACCAGGACGCGAACTGCCCGATCGGGTCGGGGGCGAGGTCGGCCGCGGTCAGTTCCTTGGTGCGGTACTGCTCGCGCATGTCGGCGGGGTCCAGGGCGTCGGTCACGGGGCCATCCTGCCGCAGCACCTCAGTCTGCCCGCGGCGGCGGGGCGCCAATCCTTCGTCCCCGGTTCGGCGGAGTGTGCCGGATGTCACGCTTCCCCGCATCATCGGAACCGTACAGACTCAACGGCTGGATGACTGTTGAGTCCCTCCACCCACCGCCGACGGTTGATCGATCATCGATAGAAGGAGCCGCCTGATGTCCGACTTCGTACCGGGCCTCGAAGGAGTCGTCGCGTTCGAGACCGAGATCGCCGAACCCGACAAGGAAGGCGGCGCGCTGCGCTACCGCGGGGTCGACATCGAGGACCTCGTCGGTCACGTCTCCTTCGGCAACGTGTGGGGTCTGCTCGTCGACGGCGCCTTCAACCCCGGCCTGCCGGCCGCCGAGCCCTTCCCGATCCCGGTCCACTCCGGCGACATCCGCGTCGACGTGCAGTCCGCCCTCGCCATGCTCGCGCCGGTCTGGGGCCTCAAACCGCTCCTCGACATCTCCGCCGAGCAGGCCCGCGACGACCTCGCCCGCGCCGCCGTCATGGCCCTGTCCTACGTCGCCCAGTCGGCGCGCGGCCAGGGGCTGCCGATGGTGCCGCAGAGCGAGATCGACAAGGCCGAGTCGGTCGTCGAGCGGTTCATGATCCGCTGGCGCGGCGAGCCGGACCCGAAGCACGTCAAGGCCGTCGACGCCTACTGGACCTCGGCCGCCGAGCACGGCATGAACGCCTCCACCTTCACCGCCCGCGTCATCGCCTCCACCGGCGCCGACGTGGCCGCCGCCCTCTCCGGAGCCGTCGGCGCCATGTCCGGCCCGCTGCACGGCGGCGCGCCCTCCCGCGTCCTCGGCATGATCGAGGAGATCGAGCGGACCGGCGACGCCACCGCCTACGTGAAGCAGGCCCTCGACAAGGGCGAGCGCCTGATGGGCTTCGGCCACCGCGTCTACCGCGCCGAGGACCCGCGCGCCCGGGTGCTCCGCCGCACCGCGAAGGAGCTGGACGCGCCGCGCTACGAGGTCGCCGCCGCACTGGAGAAGGCCGCCCTGGAGGAGCTGCACAGCCGCCGTCCGGACCGGATCCTCGCGACGAACGTCGAGTTCTGGGCCGCCATCGTCCTGGACTTCGCCGAGGTCCCGGCGCACATGTTCACGTCGATGTTCAGCTGTGCCCGCACGGCCGGCTGGTCGGCGCACATCCTGGAGCAGAAGCGCACCGGCCGCCTCGTGCGCCCCTCCGCCCGCTACACGGGCCCCGGCCGCCGGGACCCGCGCGACATCGAGGGCTACGCCGACATCGCGGGCTGATCCCGCCGCAGCAGCAGGTCCGCGTGGTGGCGCGCCGCGACCAGCGGGTGCGCGCGGAGCTTGCCCTTGAGGGCGTTGCGTCCGTACTCGGCGAACAGCGGGTTCGCCGGGTCGGTCGTGACGCCGGGGGCCGCGGAGGCGTACGGGAAGTCCAGCGGGGCGATCCGGGCGTCGAGCCGCGGGTTGTAGAAGAACGGGACGGAGAAGCGTTCCGTCGCGCCGGGCGGGGAGACCACCCGGTGGTTGGTGGCGACCAGATAGCCGTTCGTCGCGACTTCGAGGAGTTCGCCGAGGTTGACGACGAAGGCGCCGGGCAGCGGCGGCACGTCGTGGAAGTTCCCGTCCTCGCGCTGCACCTGGAGCCCGCCCACCTGGTCCTGGAGGAGCAGGGTGAGGAAGCCGTAGTCCTTGTGGGCGCCCACGCCCTGGTCGTCGCCCTCGCCGCTGCTGCCGGGGTAGCGGACCAGCTTGAGCTGCGGGTGGGCGCGGGGGCCGAAGATGTCGTCGTAGAAGTCCGCGGGCGCGCCGATGGAGGCCAGCAGTTCGTGGAGCAGGCGCTCCGCGACCCCGCTCAGCCGGTCGATCCAGTGCAGGGCCGCCGTGCGCAGCTCCGGCAGCGCCGCGGGCCACTGGTTGGGGCCCTCCAGCCACCAGTACGCGGGCTCCCAGGGCGCGGGGGCGCGGGCGGGCAGCTCGGCGCCGATGTCGAGCTGGTCGCGCCAGTCGCGGGCGCCCTGGGTGCGCTCGTCGCCGATCCGGGTGTAGCCGCGGAAGTGCGGGGAGTTGAGGTTGTCGACGGCGCGCCGGTCCGCCTCGGGCAGGGCGAAGAAGGCGCGCGTGGCGTCGGTGAGGGCCCGGGTCTCGGCCTCGGTCACGCCGTGCCCGACGAGCTGGAAGAAGCCGACGTCGTGGGCGGCGGAGTGCAGCTGGGCGTGGAGCAGCCGGCGGGCGTCGGGGCCGCGGTCGGCGGCCGAGAGGTCGACGATCGGGAGCTGCGAGGCGTACGAGACGGAGGGGGCGGTGGTGGGTGCGCTGAGGCTCATGGGTTGCGTCCGCGGGTGTACGGGTCCCGGGGCGGCCGCCGGGGTGGGGCGGGGGCCGCGGGTGCCGGTCGACAGGGGTCGGTGGAGGGACCCTGCGGGGCGGAGTGGTGGTGCCCCTGGGGTCAGGCGGCGCGGCGACAGCTCATGCTCGTGACGCGGACGAAGTCCACGTGACGGCGGCGAACGAGCGTAGGCATGCGACCAGCGTACTGCGGGCGGCGCGGTTCGCCTGTGGCCCGCGTCACAGCGGATCGCGGGGGCCGGGGTCTGGCCGCCGGGACGCCCGGTACGCGAAGATCGCCGCCTCGCATGTCACGCGCATGCCAATCATCTCGTCGCCGCGCCCCCGCGCAGGAGGATGTCCATGACCGCCCGCCGCACCCCCCGCCGCCTCCTGGCCGCCGCAGCCCTCACCCTGGCCGCCGCCGGAGCCCTCCTCCCCTCCCCCGGCGCCACCGCCGCCACCGCGCCCCAGGCCCGGGTCTTCATGGTCAACCCGGTCCAGGCCACCGGCGACCAGACCCTCGCCGACCACAAGGACGCCCCCGGCGACGTCCCCGCCACCGCCTACGCCCTCGCCGCCCTCCGCAACCTCGACGCGAGCGGCGGCCTCTCCGGGAAGTGGGTCAGCGTCCGCTCCGAGACCGGCAAGCCCGCGACGGTCGACCGGGCCGCCTCCTACGACCGCTCCGACGACGGCTTCGAGCAGGTCATGGCGTACTTCTGGGTCAACGAGGCCCAGGAGTACCTCCAGGGCCTCGGCTTCGGCACCGAACTGCCCGGCGCCAACGACCGCGTCCAGCCCGTCCGGCTCAACCAGTGGGGCGCCGACAACTCCTTCTTCACCGACAAGAAGGCCGAGATCCGCTTCGGCAAGGGCGGCGTGGACGACGCCGAGGACGCCGAGGTGATCCTCCACGAGTACGGCCACGCCGTGCACCACGCCCAGGTCCCCGGCTTCGGCACCTCCCCCGAGGCGGGCTCGATCGGCGAGGCCTTCGGCGACTACCTCGCCGTCGCCGTCGGCACCCACGCCGTCCGGACGTACGGCTGGCCCATGAAGGCCGACCAGGCGTGCGTCGCCGACTGGGACGCCACCGGCTACAGCGCCGCCCCGCACTGCCTGCGCCGCCTCGACGGCACCAAGACCTACGCCGACCGCGAGGGCGAGGTCCACGCCGACGGCGAGATCTGGTCCCGCGCCCTCTTCGACATCCGCCAGGCCCTCGGCGCCCGCACCGCCGACCGGATCATCGTCAACGCCCAGTTCGGCTTCGCCCCCGACACCTCCTTCGAGGCCGCCGCGAGGACGACCGTCGAGACCGCCCGCCGGATGTACGGCGCCGGCGCCGAGGCGGCCGTACGGGACGCCTTCCGGGCCCGCGAGATCCCGGGCGTCTGAGGGGCTCCGCGCGGGGGGAGCCGTACGGCACAGTGGACGGCGTGCTGATCACCGTCGCGGACGTCGAAGCCGCAGCCGCAAGCCTCACCGGACACGTCGTACGGACCCCCACCCTCCCCAGCCCCGGACTGACCGCCCTCCTCGGCGCGGACGTCACCGTCAAGCTGGAACTCCTCCAGCGCACCGGCTCCTTCAAGGCCCGCGGGGCGGTCGCCAAGCTGCTCTCCCTCGACGAGGCCGAGCGGGCCGCCGGCGTCGTCGCCGTCAGCGGCGGCAACCACGGCATCGGCCTCGCCGTCATGGCCGGGGCCCTCGGGGTGCGGGCCACCGTCGTCATGCCCCGGTCCGCCCCGGCCCGCGCCGTGGACACCGCGAAGGCCGCCGGGGCGGAGGTCCGCCTCGCCGACACCATGCCCGGCGCCTTCGCCCTCATGGAGGAGCTGCGGGCCGGCGGGCTCACCGCCGTCCACCCCTTCGACGACCCGCTGGTCGTCGCCGCCCAGGGCACCGTCGGCCTCGAACTCGCCGAGGACGCGGGCGAACTCACCGACGTGCTCGTCAGCATCGGCGGCGGCGGCCTGATCGCCGGTGTCGCCACCGCCCTGCGCGCCCGCCGCCCCGGCGTCCGGATCTGGGGCGTCGAGACCGAGGGCGCCCACGCCATGACCGCCGCCCTGGCCGCGGGCGGCCCGGTGCCGGTCGAGCTCTCCTCGGTCGTGTCCACGCTGAGCGCCCCCACCGTCTCGGCGCTCACCCACGCGCACGTCGCCGCGCTGGTCGAGGACGTCCTCACGGTCACCGACGCCGAGGCCGTCCAGGGCACCCTCGACCTGGCCGAACACGCCAAGGTCTGGGCCGAGCCGGCCGCCGGATGCCTGCTGCCCGCCGCCTGCCGGGTCCTCGACCGGGTCGGCCCCGACGCGCGCCTCGGCCTCGTCGTCTGCGGAGGCAACGCGACGGTCGCCGACGTCACCGCCTGGGCCGCCCGCTTCGGCCTGCGGCCTTAGGAGCGTCCGTCAGGCCCGTCCGTCAGGCGCGTCCGTCAGGGCCTCGTCGATCAGGCGGGCCCACTGGGCGACCACGCGGTCGCGGCGGGTCGTGTCGTCCGTCAGGAGGGTCGCGAGACCGAGGCCGCGGGCCATGTCCAGGAGGCCCTGGACGGTCTCGCGGACCCCGGGGCGCGACTCGTCGGCGCCGAGCAGCTCGACGGCGATCCGGTGCGACTCGCGGCCCACCCGGGCCTCCAGCTCGGCGACCCGGTCGCGGAGCTGCTCCTCGTTCGAGGCCGCCACCCACAGCTGGAGGGCGGCCCGGAACAGCGGGCCGGTGAAGAGGCCGACGAGCGCGGCGACCGTCTGCGCCCGGTCGTCGGTGGGCAGCGCCCGCAGCGCCTGCGAGCGCTCCTCCGCGACGTACTCGACCGCCGCCGTGAACAGGTCCTCGCGGGTCGGGAAGTGGTGCTGGGCCGCGCCCCGCGACACGCCCGCGCGCTCGGCGACCACGGCCACCGTCGACCCCGCCCAGCCGTGCTCGGCCAGACAGGCCACGGCGGCCTCCAGGAGCCGCTGCCGGGTGACCCGGCTCCGGTCCTGCTTCGGGGCGCGGTCGGGCGCCGGAGGTCCGTCCTGCCGGTGCGCGGTCACAGCCGCCATTCGGGGTCCCGTCGTTCGAGGAAGGCCGTCATGCCCTCGCGTGCCTCGGCGGAGGCGAAGAGCGTGGCCGATCGCCGCACGAGCTCCTCCGCGTCGCGCTCGAAGGTCTCCAGGACTCTAGCGGTGACCAGCCTTTTCGACTCGCGCAGCCCCTGCGGCGAGCCCGCCCGCAGCCCGTCCAGGACGGCGTCCAGCTCCTCCTCGCCGGCCGTGACGAGACCCATCGCGCGCGCCTCGGGGACGCCGAACCGCTCGCCCGTCAGGTAGTAGCGGGCCGCCGCGCGCGGCTCCAGCCTCGGCAGCAGGGTCAGCGAGATCACCGCGGGCGCCACCCCGATGCGCACCTCGGTGAGCGCGAAGTCCGCCCCCTCCCCGGCCAGCACGACGTCGCACGCGCCGAGCAGCCCGAGGCCGCCCGCGCGGGCCCGGCCGCCGGCCGCCACGTGCCCGACGACCGGCTTCGGCAGCTCGACGACCTGCCGGAGCAGGTCGACGAAGGCGTACGGACTGGGCGGCGCCTTCAGGTCCGCGCCCGCGCTGAACGTGGAGCCGGTGTGCGTGAGCACCACCGCCCGCACGGCCGGGTCCTTCCCGGCCGCCGCCAGCTCCTCGGCGAGCGCGGTGACGAGCGCGGCCGAGAGGGCGTTGCGGGTGTCCGGGGAGTCCAGGGCGAGGGTGGTGACGCCCCGCTCCTCGGTGACGGCGATCAGGCTCATGTACGGTCCCTCGACTCTCTGTCGGCTCTCGGCACGCCCGGCTCCCGCCGAGCGTTCAGCTCCCGCGCAGCTCGCGGCGGAGGATCTTCCCGGAGGCGGCCCGGGGCACGGCGTCGATGAACTCGACGGCCCGGACCTTCTTGTACGGGGAGACCCGGGCGGCCACGTGGGCCATGACGTCCTCGGCGGTGAGCCCGGGCGCGTCGGGCTGGCGCACCACGTACGCCTTGGGCACCTCCGTCCCGTCGGCGTCGGTCACCCCGATGACGGCGGCGTCGGCGACGCCCTCGTGGGTGAGGAGCAGCGCCTCCAGCTCGGCCGGGGCGACCTGGAAGCCCTTGTACTTGATCAGCTCCTTCACCCGGTCGACGACGTACAGCCAGCCGTCCTCGTCGACCCGCCCGATGTCGCCCGTGTGCACCCACCCGTCGGCGTCGATCATCGCGGCGGTGGCGTCCGGCCGTCCCAGGTACCCCTTCATCACCTGCGGTCCGCGGATGGCGATCTCGCCGTCCTCCCCCGGGGCCGCGTCCTTCGACGGGTCGTCGAGGGAGAGGATCCGCATCTCGGTGGAGGGCAGCAGCCGGCCGACGGTCCCGGGCGGCGGGTTCGCGGCGGAGAGCGGGGTGACGTGGGTCCCCGGGGACAGCTCGGTCATGCCGTACGCCTGCCGCACCGGCGGCAGTCCGAGCCGGGCCGAACACGCCTCGGCGAGCGCCGCGTCGAGCGGGGCGGCGGCGCTGACGATGTACTCCAGCGAGGACAGGTCGTACGCGGCGACCGCCGGGTGCTTCGCGAGCGCGAGGACGATCGGCGGAGCCACGTACAGGCCGTTGATCCGGTGCTTCTGGATCGCGCCGAGGAAGGTGTCCAGCTCGAAGCGGGGCAGCACGACGACGGTGGCGCCCTTGCGCAGCGGCGCGTTCATGAGGGCGGTGAGGCCGTAGATGTGGAAGAAGGGCAGCACGGCGAGGATCCGGTCGCCCGGCCCCATCGGGACGAAGGGGTCCAGCTGCGCCAGGTTGGTGGCGATGGAGGCGTGGGTGAGCATGACGCCCTTGGGGACGCCGGTGGTGCCGGAGGAGTACGGGAGGGCGGCGACGTCCTCGCCGGGCGCGAAGTCGAGCGCGGGCTCGGGGGCCGTGGACCCCAGGAAGGACTGGAGCGAGCGCGTCCCGCCGTCCTCGGGAGCCGCGTCGCAGACGAAGATCTCCTCGATGCCGCCCGCGAGTTCGGCGGCGGCCCGGGCGGCGGGGAGCAGCGGCGAGACGGTGACGATCCAGCGCGCCGCCGAGTCCCGCAGCTGCTTGGCGAACTCCTCGGGCGTGGCGAGCGGGTGGACGGTCGTGACGGAGGCGCCGGCGCGGGTGGCGGCGTAGAACGCCACGGGGAACAGCACCGTGTTGGGGCTGTGCAGCGCGAGCACGTCGCCCTTGCGCACCCCCGCCTCCGCGAGGCCCGCCGCCACGCGCCGGTGGAAAGCGTCCACCTGCGCGTACGACAGCGACAGTTCCCCGGCCCCGTCGACCAGCGCGGGCGCGTCCCCGAAGGCCGCGGCGCCGCCGAGGACGGCCTCGTGGATGGGGAGGGACAGGGTGGAAACCGGCTCGTACGCGCTGTGGAACACCATGCGTGGCCCCCTGGAGAGGTGGAAGGTGGTCGCCAGGATCGCGGCTGCGGCACTGCTTGGGGAGACCCTGTCAGCACCCCGTAAAACAATCAAGCGTGCGTGCTTGGTTTATCGGGCCGAGGAGGGGCCGAGGAGCGGCGGGGTGGGGCCGGGGTGGGGAAGTCCCGGCCCCGGGGGCTCACTCGCAGGCGACGCCGTCGCCGTCGCGGTCCAGCTTGCGGCTGTAGCCGGGGTCGCCGACGCGGATGGGGGCGGCGCCGGCCGCGCGCACGGCGGAGCAGTTGGCGTAGTACACGCTCGAACCGGCGTCCTCGGTCGGCTCGGGCTCCGGCTCGGCGGTCTCCGGCGGCTGCGTCGTCTGGGCCGGCTTCGGCTTCGCCGGCTTCGGAGTGGTGGGCGCCGGCTCGGGCGCCTCGGTCGTCGGCTCGGGGGTCGGCGTGGGGGCCTCGGTCGTCGGCGCCTGGGTCGTCGGCTCCGGCGTCGGGCTCGGGGACTCGGTCGTGGGCTCCGGCGTGGGCGACGCGCTGCTGGGCTCCGGCGTCGGGGTCGCCGTCGCGGTCGCGGTCACCGCGGGCTTGGGGTCCGCGTCCTTGCCCGGCTCCTTCGGCGGGTCGGTCACCAGGACGAACACGAACCAGAGCGCGGACAGGACGGTCGCCACGGTCTTGGTGCGGTTCGTCCACTGCCCCAGCCAGGCCAGGACTATGCCGACCGGCGGGAAGACGACGAGCAGCACGATGATCAGGGCCGGGTGCTGCCACCAGCGGCGCGGGGGCTGCCACGCCGGGGCGGGCTGGTAAGGGTGGGACTGCGGGTACACGCGCGGCTCCTGGGGCGTGAAGGGGACGACGACACCGAGCGGGATGCCGTGGCCGTGGGATCGTACACAGGACCTTCACAACCGGGGGTGGGTATCGGGAAGTCGGGCGGCGGACGCGCGCGCGGCGCCGGCCGCCCCGCCCTCCCCGCCTCAGTAGGACTTGGGCAGCCCCAGCGTGTGGGTCGCCACGAAGTTGAGGATCATCTCCCGGCTGACCGGCGCGATCCTGGCCACCCGGGAGGCCGTCACCAGCCGGGCGAGGCCGAACTCCTTGGTCAGGCCGTTGCCGCCGAGGGTGTGCACGGCGGTGTCGACCGCCCGCACGCACGCCTCCGCCGCCGCGTACTTCGCCATGTTGGCGGCCTCGCCCGCGCCGAGGTCGTCGCCCGCGTCGTACAGCGTCGCCGCCTTCCGCATCATCAGCCGGGCGAGTTCGAGCTCCACGTGGGCCTGGGCGAGCGGATGGGCGATGGCCTGGTGGGCACCGATCGGGGCCTTCCAGACCTGCCGCTCCTTGGCGTAGGCGACCGCCCGGTCGAGGGCGAAGCGGCCCATGCCGATCGCGAAGGCGGCCGTCATGATCCGCTCGGGGTTGAGGCCCGCGAAGAGCTGGAGCAGGCCGGCGTCCTCGTCGCCGACGAGGGCGTCGGCGGGCAGGTGCACGTCGTCGAGGGTCAGCTCGAACTGCTTCTCGTCCGCGTCGAGTTCCATCTCGATGTGCCGGCGGCCGAAGCCCGGGGTGTCGCGCGGGACGATGAACAGGCACGCCTTGAGGTTGCCGGTGCGGGCGTCGGAGGTGCGGCCCACGATCAGGGTCGCGTCGGCGATGTCGACGCCCGAGACGAAGACCTTCCGGCCGTTGAGGACCCAGCCGTCCTCGGTGCGGGTGGCGGTCGTGGTGATGCGGTGGGAGTTGGAGCCGGCGTCGGGCTCGGTGATGCCGAAGGCCATCGTCCGCGACCCGTCGGCGAGCCCCGGCAGCCAGGCCGCCTTCTGCTCCCCGGTGCCGAAGCGGGAGATGACCGTGCCGCAGATCGCGGGCGAGACGACCATCATGAGGAGCGGCGCGCCGGCGGCGCCGGCCTCCTCCAGGACGATGGACAGCTCGGCCATGCCGCCGCCCCCGCCGCCGTACTCCTCCGGCAGGTTCACCCCCAGGTAGCCGAGCTTGCCCGCCTCCGCCCACAGGGCGGCCCGGTCGAAGCCGGGGCCGTGACGGCGGCCGAGCGCGGAGACGGCGGCGCGGAGCTCGGTGTGCTCCCGGGGCTCGATGTCGGTGCTCATACGGTCTGGTCCTCCTGGGCTTCGGCCTGTACGTCTTCGGTCTGTACGACGGCGAGCAGGGCGCCGACCTCGACCTGGCGGCCGGGGGCGGCGTGGAGCGCGGTGAGCGTGCCGGAGGCGGGAGCGGTGACGCGGTGCTCCATCTTCATCGCCTCCAGCCAGAGCAGCGGCTGCCCGGCCTCGACCCGGTCGCCGACGGCGAGGCCGTCCGCGAGCCGGACGACGGTGCCGGGCATGGGCGCGAGCAGGGACCCGGGGAGGGTCCGCTCGCGCGGGTCGGTGAAGCGGGGGCGGGGGGTGAGCCGGTGGCGCCCGGCGTGGACGGTGCCGTCGCCGTACGCGGCGACCGCGAAGTCCCGTACGACGCCGTCGGCTTCGAGCCGGACGCGCTCGGGCGCGGCGGACACGACGCGGACGCCCTCCGGGGCGAGGACCTCGAAGCCGCCGCCCCGCACCGGCCGGTAGCGGACCTCGTGGCCGTCGTACTCCCGGGTCTCGTCCTGCGACCGGACGTTCCGCCAGCCCCCGCCGAAGCGCCCGGCGCCGCGGGCGGCGGCGGCGAGGGCGGCGGCGACGGCCGCGTGCCCCGCGCCGTCCGGCGTGCGGGCGAGGGCGTCGAGGTGCCGGTCGTAGAAGCCGGTGTCGAGCCCCCGCACGTCCTGGAAGTCCTGGTGCCGCAGCGAGGCGACGAGCAGGTCCCGGTTGGTGGCGGGGCCGTGGATCACGGCCCGCTCCAGGACCCCGGCGAGTTTGCGGACGGCCTCGGCGCGGGTCCGTCCGTGCGCGATCACCTTGGCGAGCATGGCGTCGTAGTGCACCGGCACGGCGTCCCCGGAGGCGTAGCCGGTGTCGACGCGGACGCCCGGCACGGCGGGGAACTCCAGGCGGTGCAGCACGCCCGTCTGCGGGGTCCAGCCCGCGGCCGGGTCCTCGGCGTACAGCCGGGCCTCGACGGCGTGGCCGGCCGCGGCGGGCGGCCCGTCGGGCAGGGTCCGGCCCTCGGCGACGGCGAGCTGGAGGGCGACGAGGTCGACGCCGTGGACCTCCTCGGTCACCGGGTGCTCCACCTGGAGCCGGGTGTTCATCTCCAGGAACTGCGCCCGCCCGCCGGCCACCAGGAACTCGACCGTGCCCGCGCCGACGTAGCCGACGGCCTTCGCCGCCGACACCGACGCCGCGTACAGCTCCTCGACGAGCGCGGCCGGCAGCCCGGGCGCCGGGGACTCCTCGACCACCTTCTGGTGCCGGCGCTGGAGCGAGCAGTCGCGGGTGCCGAGCGCCCATACCGTGCCGTGCGCGTCGGCGAGGACCTGCACCTCGACGTGCCGGCCGTCCTCCACGTACGGCTCGACGAACACCTCGCCGTCCCCGAAGGCGCTCTCCGCCTCGGCGGACGCCGCCTTCAGCGCCGCCTCCAGCTCGTCGAGCGCGCGGACGATCCGCATGCCCCGGCCGCCGCCGCCCGCCGCCGCCTTCACCAGCACCGGCAGATCGGCCTCGGTGACGCCGGCCAGCGGGGCGATGCCGAGCAGCTCCTTGGCGCGCGTCTTGGACGCCATCGCCTCGATGGCCTCCGGCGGCGGGCCGACCCACCGCAGCCCGGCCCCGGTCACCGCCCGCGCGAAGTCCGCGTTCTCGGAGAGGAAGCCGTAGCCGGGGTGCACGGCGTCGGCGCCCGCCGCGAGCGCCGCGGCGACGATCAGGTCGCCGCGCAGGTACGTCTCCGAGGGCGCCGCCCCCGGCAGCCGTACCGCCGCGTCCGCCTCCCGCACGTGCAGGGCGTCCGCGTCGGCGTCGGAGTGCACGGCGACGGTGGAGATGCCCAGCTCGCGGCAGGTGCGGAAGACGCGGCAGGCGATCTCACCACGGTTCGCGACCAGTACGGTCGAAATCATCAGGGCCTCACATTCGGAAGACGCCGAAGCCGCCGCGCGCGCCCTCGACCGGTGCCGTGTGGATCGCGGACAGGCACAGTCCGAGGACCGTGCGGGTGTCGCGGGGGTCGATGACCCCGTCGTCGTAGAGCAGGCCGGAGAGGAACGCCGGCAGCGACTCGGACTCGATCTGCGCCTCGACCATCGCCCGCAGGCCGGCGTCCGCCTCGTCGTCGTACGGCTGCCCCTTGGCCGCCGCCGACGCCCGCGCCACGATCGACAGCACGCCCGCGAGCTGCTGCGGCCCCATGACGGCGGACTTGGCGCTCGGCCAGGCGAAGAGGAAGCGGGGGTCGTAGGCCCGGCCGCACATGCCGTAGTGGCCGGCGCCGTAGCTCGCGCCCATGAGGACGGAGAGGTGCGGGACCTTCGAGTTCGACACCGCGTTGATCATCATCGCGCCGTGCTTGATGATGCCGCCCTGCTCGTACTCCCTGCCGACCATGTAGCCGGTGGTGTTGTGGAGGAACAGCAGTGGGATGTCCCGCTGGTTCGCCAACTGGATGAACTGCGCGGCCTTCTGCGACTCGGCGGAGAACAGCACCCCCTGCGCGTTGGCCAGGATCCCCACCGGATAGCCGTGCAGCCGGGCCCAGCCCGTCGCCAGCGAGGAGCCGTACAGCGGCTTGAACTCGTCGAAGTCGGAGCCGTCCACCAGCCGGGCGATCACCTCGCGCGGGTCGAACGGCGTCTTGAGGTCGCCGGGCACGATCCCCAGGAGTTCCTCGGCGTCGTACTTCGGCGGCTCGACCGTCACCGGGTCCGGATCCGGGTGCGCCTTGCGGTGGTTGAGGCGCGCGACGATCCGGCGGGCCTGCCGGATCGCGTCCGCCTCGTCCACCGCGTAGTGGTCGGCGAGCCCGGACACCCGGGCGTGCATGGCAGCCCCGCCCAGCGACTCGTCGTCGCTCTCCTCGCCCGTCGCCATCTTCACCAGCGGCGGCCCGCCCAGGAAGACCTTCGAGCGGTCCTCGATCATCACCGTGTGGTCGGACATGCCCGGCACGTACGCCCCGCCGGCCGTCGAGTTGCCGAAGACGACCGCGACCGTCGGGATCCCGGCGGCGGACAGCCGGGTGAGGTCGCGGAAGAGCGCCCCGCCCGGGATGAAGATCTCCTTCTGGGACGGCAGGTCCGCGCCGCCGGACTCGACCAGCGAGATCACCGGGAGCCGGTTGGCGTACGCGATCTCGTTGGCCCGCAGCGCCTTCTTCAGCGTCCACGGGTTGGAGGCGCCGCCGCGCACGGTCGGGTCGTTGGCGGTGATCAGGCACTCGACGCCCTCGACGACCCCGATGCCGGTGACCAGGGACGCCCCCACGGGATAGGAGCTGCCCCAGGCGGCGAGCGGCGACAGCTCCAGGAACGGCGAGTCCGGGTCGACGAGCAGCTCGATCCGCTCCCGGGCCAGCAGTTTGCCGCGCGCGCGGTGCCGGGCGGTGTACTTCTCGCCGCCGCCCGCGAGGGCCTTGGCGTGCTCGGCGTCGAGCGCGCCGAGCTTCTCCAGCATGGCGGCCCGGTGGGCCAGGTGCTCGGGCCCGCCGGTGTCGAGGGCGGAGGCGAGGACGGTCACAGCAGTTCCTCCGGGTGGTCGGGGCGGACGGTCACAGGAGTTCCTCCGGTACGTCGACGTGCCGGGAGCGGAGCCATTCGCCGAGGGCCTTGGCCTGGGGGTCGAAACGGGCCTGGGAGGCGACGCCCTCGCCGAGGATCCCGGCGACGGTGAAGTTCACCGCCCGCAGCAGGGGCAGCACGTGCCGGGTGACGGGCAGCCCGGCCGTCTCCGGCAGGAGTTCGCGGAACCTCTCGACGGTGAGCGTGTGCGCGAGCCACCGCCACTGGGCGTCCGTCCGCACCCACACCCCCACGTTCGCGTCCCCGCCCTTGTCGCCGCTGCGGGCGCCCGCGATCCGTCCGAGCGGCGCCCGCACCACGGGTCCGGGCGGCGGCGGGGCGGGAAGCTCCGGTTCGGGTACGGGCTCCAGGACGCGGGTCGCCGCCGGCGCCGGGATCGCGAGCCGGGTCCCGTCGGGCAGCACGGCCGTGTGCGGGACGGCGTCGGCGGGCACGTACGCCGTCTCGAAGACGCCGTAGGGGGCGCCCCTGCCGGGCGGGGCGGTGACGTGGAAGCCGGGATAGCTGGCGAGGGCCAGCTCGATCGCCGCGCCCGTCAGGGTCCGGCCCACCTTCTCCGGGTCCTGGTCGCGCACCACAAGCCGGAGCAGGGCGCTCGCGGTCTCCTCGGTGGCGGCGTCCTCCCGGTCGGTGCGGGCCAGCTCCCAGCGGACCTCGGCGGGCGGCGCGGCGGCGAGCGCGGCGCCGACCTGCTCCCGGACGAGCGCCGCCTTGGCGTCGACGTCGAGACCGGTGAGGACGAAGACGACCTCGTTGCGGTGACCGCCGAGCCGGCAGCGTCCCGCCTTCAGGGTGGGCGGCGGCGCCTCGCCCCGCACCCCGTCGATCCGCACCCGGTCCGGCCCGTCCTGCGTCAGCCGCACGGAGTCGAGCCGGGCGGTCGTGTCGGGCCCGGCGTAGCGGGCGCCGGAGGTCTCGTACAGCAGCTGCGCGGTGACGGTGCCGACGTCGACGAAGCCGCCGGTGCCGGGGTGCTTGGTGATGACTGCCGACCCGTCCGCGTACAGCTCGGCGAGCGGGAATCCGGGCCGCAGCAGGGCCTTGGGGTCGCGCTCGGCGTGCTCCCGGAAGAAGGCGTAGTTGCCGCCGGTGGCCTGGGTGCCGCACTCCAGGACGTGCCCGGCGACGACGGCCCCGGCCAGCCGGTCGTACTCCTCCGGGCCCCAGCCGAAGTGCCACTGCGCGGGCCCGGTGACGAGCGCCGCGTCGGTCACCCGCCCGGTGACGACGACGTCGGCGCCGGCCGCGAGGCAGGCGGCGATCCCCGCGCCGCCCAGGTAGGCGTTGGCCGTCAGGACGCCGGGCTCGGGCGGCAGCGCGTCGCCCTCCACGTGCGCGACCCGGACCGGCAGCCCGAGCCTCGCGGCCAGCGCCCGCAGCGCGTCGGCCAGCCCGGCGGGGTTGAGCCCGCCGGCGTTGGCGACGATCCGGGTGCCGCGCTCGTGGGCGAGCCCCAGTCCCTCCTCCATCTGCCGCAGGAAGGTCTTCGCGTACCCGCCCGAGGGGTCCTTGAGCAGGTCGCGGCCGAGGATCAGCATGGTCAGCTCGGCGAGGTAGTCCCCGGCGAGGACGTCGACGTGACCGTCCGTCAGCATCTCGCGGACGGCGGAGAAGCGGTCGCCGTAGAAGCCGGAGGCGTTCCCGATCCGCAGCGGTGTCACCGCGCCCCCTCCCCCGGCGCGCGTCCCGCCCCGGCCGGACCGGCGAACGCCTGGGCGATGCCGAGCCAGCGCTCCGCGTCCGCCCCCTCGGCCCGCAGCGCGGTGTCGTCCCGGTGCACCCGCTGGGTGACGAGCAGGCAGAAGTCGAGCGCGGTGCCGGTGACCCGCTGGGCGGCGTCCTCGGGGCCGTACGTCCACGACTCCCCGTCGGGCGCGACGAGTTCGACCCGGAAGGGCTCGGCCGGCGGCCGCTCCCCGCGCACCAGGTAGGCGTAGTCGCGGGCCCGGTGCCCGATCCAGGCCACGTGCCGCAGCCGGGCGGTCGCCGCGCGCGCGACCCCGAGGGCGTCGGCCACGTCCTGCCCGTGCGCCCAGGTCTCCATCAGCCGGGCGGTCGCCATCGCCGGGGCGCTCATCGGCGGCCCGTACCAGGGGAACCTCCCGCCCGGGGGCACCTGCCGCAGGGCCGCGTCCAGCCGTTCCCGCCCCTCCCGCCAGCGGGCCAGCAGCTCGCCGGGCGGCAGCGCCGCCCCCTCCTCGGCCCCGTCGTCCACGAAGCGCTCGGGCGCGGCCAGCGCCTTCTCGACCTCCGCGGCGAAGGCCTCCGGGTCGGTGACCGCGAGCAGCGCGGCCCGGTCGGTCCAGGCGAGGTGCGCGATCTGGTGGGCGATGCTCCAGCCCGCGGCGGGCGTCCCAAGTCGCCACTGCTCGTCGTTCAACTCGCCTACGAAGGCGTCGAGTTCCTCGCCTTCGGCACGCAGGTCGGTGAGGACGTCTGCGGGGTCGGACACGGTGCGCTCCCCTCGGGAGGACGGGCCTGAGGAGTCGGAGCATGGCAGCGATCGCAGAAACAATCAAGCACGCTTGCTTGAAAAGAGCGTCCGGCGGACCGATGAGTTTCGTGGTGGGCTTCGGTCCAACACCACGAAAGAGCAACCGAGCCCGACCCCGGGCCCTTCAGCAGACGAGGAACCACGCCATGCGCACGCTCATCAGCTCCGCCTTCGTCTCCCTCGACGGCGTCGTCGAGGCCCCCGGCGGCGAGGAGGGCTACCGGAACGCCGGCTGGACCTTCAAGGACATCGAGTTCCTGCCCGAGGCGTACGAGATCAAGGGCCGCGAGCAGCAGGAGGCCACCGCGATGCTGCTCGGCCGCACCAGCTACCAGGCGTTCAGCCCCGTCTGGCCCGGCATGGCGGACTTCGCCGACTACAAGGAGATGCCGAAGTACGTCGTCTCCGGGACGCTCACCGACGACGACCTGGTCTCCGACTGGGGCCCGACCACGATCCTGCGCACCCTCGACGAGGTCGCCGCCCTCAAGGAGACCGAGGGCGGCCCGATCATCGTGCACGGCAGCGCGACCCTGAACCGCGCCCTCTCGGACGCCGGCCTGATCGACCGCTACCACCTGCTCGTCTTCCCGCTCCTCCTCGGCGCGGGCAAGCGCCTCTTCAGCACCACCGACAAGGACGCCCAGAAGCTGCGGCTCGTCGAGCACGAGACCTACGCGAACGGCATCCAGAAGCAGGTCTTCGACGTCGTCCGCTGAGACGGGCCCCCGCCGCGGTCACCCCGCGCGGCGCGGGCGGGGCACCAGTTCGCCCCCGCAGTTGGGGCAGGTGCCGGACATCTCCTCCGTGCAGGGCACGCAGAAGGTGCACTCGTACGAGCAGATCCGGGCGGGGCCGTCGGCCGGCAGGGCCGTCGTCCCGCAGCGTTCGCAGCGGTCGCGCATCTCAAGAGCCATGGCTCCATGATCGACGCGGCCCGGGCCGGCCGAAACAGGACGACGGCCAGAGACCGACAGGATCGGGCCGGACGGCGGCGGACGGCCGGACGCCCCGCCGGCGGGGCCGACGGGGCGGGGCGGGATCCGGGCGACCGGTCACTCCTTCGGGTCCCGGCCGAAGGTCTTGTTCGACCAGACGTAGCCGAGGACCGTGAGGCCGAGGCACCAGGCGACGGCGAGCCAGCCGTTGTGG
>NZ_BNBS01000116.1 GCF_014656075.1 Streptomyces hydrogenans | reverse complement strand
GGACTGGGCGGCGGCGGCCGGGGCCGCGGAACGCCTCACGGCGCTGGAACGCCGCCGGGCCCGGCCGCAGGCGGCGGCCGCCGCGCAGGCCGTGCTCGTCCAGGGGCTGACGGTGCTCGCGGTGGTCCTGCTGGCCCGGCGGCACGACGCCGGCCAGGTCACCACGGCGGTGCTCGCCCTGGCGACGCTGGTGGGCTTCGAGCCGGTCCTGCCCCTTCCCCGCGCCGCGGAGGACTGGGTGACGGCCCGGGCGGCGCTGCGCAGGCTGCGCGGGACGGCCGGGGCGACCCCGGACTCCGCGGACTCCTCGTCCGGCGGTCTGCCGGCCGTGCCCGGGGCGTCGCCCGCGGGCCCGTGCACGGTGCGGGTCGAGGACCTGACCGTGCGGTACCGGCCGGGCGCCGCGCCGGCGCTCGACGGGGTCGGTCTGGTGCTGCGGCCCGGCCGCCGGATCGCGGTCGTCGGACCGAGCGGCTCCGGGAAGAGCACACTGCTGGGCGCACTGGCGGGACTCGTGACCGCGGAGCGCGGCGGGGTGGTCCTGACCGGCGCGGACGGGCGGGCCCTGCGCGCCGGCGCCGGGCCGGAGGGGGAGGCGGCGCGCCGGGTGATGACGGGTCTGGTCACGGAGCCGTACGTCTTCCACGCCTCGCTCCGCGACAACCTGGCGCTGGCGCGGCCGGACGCGGGCGACGCGGAGCTGGCGGAGGCGCTGGCGGTCGCGGGGCTGACGGAGTGGGCCGGCCGCACCGGCTGGGACACCGTGCTGCGGGAGGACGGCGGTTCGGTCTCCGGCGGCCAGCTCCAGCGGGTCGCGCTGGCCCGCGCGGTGCTGCGGGACCCGGCGGTCCTGCTGCTCGACGAGCCGACCGAGGCGCTGGACCCGGAGACGGCGGACGGCGTCACCGCCCGGCTGCTGGCGCGCCCGGCCGGGGACCGTACGACGGTGTGGGTGACCCACCGGCTGAGCGGGCTCGCGGCGGCGGACGAGATCGTGGTCCTGGAGGAGGGCCGCGTCACCCAGCACGGCACCCACGACGAGCTGGTCGCCCGCCCCGGCTACTACCGGGACGCCTGGGAGTGCGAACTCCTCGCCGGCGGCCTCCCGGAGGTCGTCGCCGGCCGGGACTGACCCGGCCGGCGGCGACGCCCGTGGGGGGGGTGGGCGGGGTGATCGAGTGGGGCGGGGCGGCGCGGCGGGGGATGGCGCGCCGCCCCGGCGGGACTCGGGGCCCGCACACCTCCACGATGGGCCCGCCCCCTCCAGGCCCCGTCCAGAACCGCTGGACGCGGCGCGAGAAGGGCCCCGCCGACGCCGTACGCGCTCCCCGCTCCCGCCACCCGCCGACGCCGGACGGGCTCCTCTCCCGCCTCTCCCCGGCGTCGTACGGCCTCCGCTCCCGCCACCCGCCGGCGTCGTACGCGCTCCGCTCCCCCGGCCGTCCGGGACGTGCCGCTAGGCCGCCCGCTCCGCCGCCTCCGCGTCCTCGCGGGCGAGGACGCGGAGGAGCGCCGCGGTGAGGCGGGCGGACCGGGTGGCGGTGTCCTCGGGGGTGGGGGCCTCCGCCGGGAGGTCCGAACGCCAGGCGACGAAGCCGTCGGGGCGGACCAGCACGGCCTGCCCGGGGGCGGCCGCGTAGCGCTCGCTCCAGGAGGCGGAGACGGACCGGGCCTCGCCGGGGGCGGCGGGGACGGCGTCGGTGACCGTGAGGGCGCGCACGGCGGCGCCGGTGGCCCCGGCGAGGGCACCGGCCGGGGCCGTCCAGTCCGCGCCGGGCGCGGCCAGCAGCACGAAGCCGTCGCCGAAGAGGTCGACGGTGGACAGCTTCTCGCCGTCCAGCTCCAGCTCGACGTGGGGCGCGCGGGTGCCGGGCACCGCCCGGGGGTCGGCCTCCCACAGGTCCGGGGCCCCGTCCGTGCCCTCCGTCGGCGCGGGCGCGACGACGGCGCCCGAGGCGTAGCGGTAGTGGAACATCACGGCGGGGTCCGGACGGAGCCTCGGGTCGGGCTCGGCGGTGCCCTGGCCGACCAGACGGGGGCGGTCCTTCGAGCGCAGCACGGCCTGTTCGACGGTGGCGCGGGCCACCGGGCGCCGTTCGGCGTCGTAGCTGTCGAGCAGGGCCTCGCCGGCCTCGCCGCGCAGCACGGCGGCCAGCTTCCAGGCGAGGTTGTGGGCGTCGGCGAGGCCGGTGTTGGAGCCGAAGGCCCCGCTGGGCGGCATCAGGTGGGCCGCGTCGCCGACGAGGAACACCCGGTCCTGCCGGAAGCGTCCGGCGAGGAGCCCGGCCGCGTCCCAGGGCAGGGCGTCGTGGACGGTGACGTCGAGGTCGGGCAGACCGGCGGCGGCGCGGACGAGTTCGACGCAGCGCTCCTCGGACAGCGGCGGCGAGCCGGCTTCCCGGTCGTCGATGACGTGCAGCAGCCAGCGACTGGCGTTGTCGATCGGGAGCAGGGCGCAGCGGGCGCCGGCGGCGGTGGTGTAGCAGATGATGAACCGCCGGTCCCCCAGCACCTCGCGCAGGTCGGCGTCGAAGCGGATGTTGACGAAGCGGGCCATGGTGCCCGGTCCGTGGGTGGGGATGCCGAGCGCGCTCCGCACGCGGCTGCCCGCGCCGTCGGCGGCGATCATGTAGCGGGCCCGGACGACGCGTTCGGCGGACGTGTCGCCCTCGGCGGCGCCGCGGTCCCTCAGGACCGCCGTGACGCCGTCCGCGTCCTGGGTGAAGGAGGCGACCTCGCGGCCGAAGCGGAGGTCCGCGCCGAGTTCGACGGCCTTGTCGTGGAGCAGCGGCTCCAGCTCGTCCTGGTGGCAGAGGCTCCACGGGGAGGGGCTGAGGACGCTGTAGTCGGCGCCGCTGTCCTGGTGGTACGACTGCCGCAGCTCGCCCAGGTGGCGGCCGGCCAGGCTCTCCACGGCGATGACTCCGGCGTTGTCGGCGAGCGCGCGGGCGGAGACGGTGTCGCGCACGGCCTCCTCCAGGCCGACGCCGCGGAGCAGTTCCATGCTGCGCGGGTTGACGCCGCGGGCCCGGGGGTGGACCGCCAGCGTGTCGTGCCGCTCGGCCAGCACCGCCCGGACGCCCTGGCGGGCCAGGAAGACGGCGGTGGCCAGGCCGACGAGCCCGCCGCCGACGATCAGCACGTCGGTCCGCTCGGTCCCCTCCGGCAGGCCCGGCGTCCCCGGGGCGCTGCTGTCGTGCGGGGTGGTCCCCGGTGTCGCCTGTGCCATGTGGTCTCTCCCTCGGCCGAGAGGGGCCCGGGTCGGCCCCCTCGGTGAACGTAGGCACCGGGGGCGGGAGTTGTCCCGTCCGCACCACCGGGGCCCCAGCCGGTGTCGAGCGCGGCTCGTGACGCTGGGCGGCGTCGCGGACGACCCGCGCCAGGACGAGGCCCAGGAGGACGCCCGTGCCCCAGACCACCGTGCCCGATCACCGCGGCCGCGCCGAGCGCCCCGAGGAGCCCGGACGCCCCGACCGCGCCGTCGACGGCGCCGGGGAGCCGCCGCGCTTCCCGCTGCCCAACACCACGCCGTGGCGGCCCTCCCCCGGGTTCGCCGCGCTGCGCGAGGAGCGGCCCCTGTGCCCCGTACGGCTGCCGACCGGCAGCGACGCGGTGCTCGTCACCGGGTACGCGGACAACCGGGCGCTCCTCGCCGACGAGCGGTTCAGCCGGGCGGCGGCGGCCCGCGCGGGCGCGCCCCGGGCCCGCCGCATCCCTCTCGACGCGACCTCGCTGACGACGCTCGACGGCGCGGAGCACGCGCGGCTGCGCTCGGCGGTGGCGCGGGCCTTCACCCACCGGTGGGTGACGGCGCTCGCGCCGGTGGTGCGCGCGGAGGCGGACCGGCAGGCGGCGGGGCTCGCGCGGGCCGGCCGGCCGGCGGACCTGGTCGCGGGGTTCACCCGGCCGTTCTCGCTCGGGGTGATCGGCGGTCTGCTGGGCGTCTCGGTGCCCGATCTGCCGGCGTTCCGGGCGATGACGGAGGCGTATCTGAGCGTCGACGGGCACACGCCGGAGGAGATGC
Source organism: Streptomyces hydrogenans (assembly GCF_014656075.1). Taxonomy (GTDB): domain Bacteria; phylum Actinomycetota; class Actinomycetes; order Streptomycetales; family Streptomycetaceae; genus Streptomyces; species Streptomyces hydrogenans. Next base: position 21,811 of record NZ_BNBS01000116.1, on the reverse strand, counting down.
TGCGGGCGGTGGCGGGGCTGAAGGAGCTGCTCGGCGAGGTCGTGGCACGGCGCCGGGCGGAGCCCACGGACGACGTGCTGGGCGTGCTGGCGGCCGACCGGAGCGCGACGGCGCTGTCGGACGCGGAGATCGTGACCTTCGGGACGACGCTGCTGGTCGCCGGCTACGAGACGACGGCCGCCCTGATCGCGAACGCCGCGGTGGCGCTCTTCACGCACCCGGAGCAGTGGGCGGCGGTGCGGGCCGCGGGCGGGCTGTCGCCGCGGGCGGTGGAGGAACTGCTGCGGTACACCGCGATCTCGGTGGGCGGCGGCACGCTGCGGGTGACGGTGGAGGACGTCGAGCTGCCCGGCGGCACGGTCCCGGCGGGGACGGCGGTGCAGCCGGCGACGACCGCCGCCAACCACGACCCGCGGGTCTTCGAGGATCCGGACGTCCTGGACCTGGAGCGGGAGCACAATCCCCACCTGGCCTTCGGGCACGGGGTGCACTACTGCCTGGGCGCCAATCTGGCCCGGCTCGAACTCACCGCCGCCTTCGAGGCGTTGCTGTCCCGTTTCCCCGGGCTCCTCCCGGCGGAGCCGCCGGAGCGGATCCGCTGGGAGGAGCGCAAGATGATCCGGGGGCCGCTGGCCCTGCCCGTCACCTGGTGACGAGCACCGGGGCGTCGGCCCGGGCCGCGTTCCGGGGCGCGGGGACCGACGGACCGGTCCCGTGGCCGCGCGCCGCGGGGCCGGGGTGCCCGGCCGGGTCCGCGAGGACGGCGAGGGCGGCGCGGACCGCCGGGGAGAAGCGGTAGCGGTAGCGGTCGTCCGTCCCGGCGCCGGAGCCGGACGGCTGCCCGGGGACCGGGTCGGGGTCCGGGTGCATCAGATAGTGCTCGACGAGGTGCTCCAGGAGCGACTCGGCGTCCCCCGGCACGACGCCGAGGATGCCGGCCGCGTCCTCGGGGGTGACGGTGGCGTCCGCCGCCGCCGCGAGCCGGTGCAGCGCCCGCCGCTCCTCCGCGCCGAGCAGCCGCCGGGTCAGGTCGACGCTGCCCAGCAGCCCCAGTTCGGCGAGGGCGGGGCCTTCGGGGCCCGCCTCCCGGTCGGGGACGGTGCGGTACGAGCGCAGCAGCCGGCCCATCGGCCAGTGCGGCCGCAGCCGCCCCCGGTCCGCGACGACGCGGAGCGCGACCGGCAGCCGGGCGCAGAGGTCGAGCAGGCCCTCGGTGGCGTCCGCGTCGGCGGCCAGCCGGTGGTCGCCGCAGGCGTCGGCGAGCATCCGGCGGGCGGCGTCCGGGGAGAGCGGGGGCAGTTCGACGGTGGCGGTGAGGCCCGGGTCGACGAGCCGCCGCCGCGAGGCGACCAGGACGGCGCTGCCGGGGCCCGCCGTGAGCAGCGGCCGCAGCTGGGCGGTGTCGGTGGCGTCGTCCAGGACGATGAGGACCTTGCGGCCGTCGGCCCAGCTCCGGAACATCCGGGCCCGCTCCTCCAGGGTGGCCGGGATCCGCTCCGGGCGGACGCCGATCGCGCCGAGGAAGTCGTTGAGGACCGTCTCCGGGGGCACGGGGGTGCCGTCGGGGCCGAGCAGCCGGGCGTACAGGTCCCCGTCGGGGTAGGCGGAGCGCAGCCGGTGGGCGGTGTAGGTGAGGAAGGCGGACTTGCCGCTGCCGGGCGGGCCGAGGACCAGCACGGCGGGCGCGGAGGCGAGCCGGTCGGCCACCGCCGCGCCGACCTGGTCCAGTTCGGCCTCGCGGCCGACCAGCCGGGGCAGGCCCGGAGGCAGCCGGGTCACCGGGTCGGTGCGGGAGGCGGGGAAGGCGGAGGTGCGGGCGGGGTTCTCGATGACGGGTTCGCCCGCGATCATCTTCTGCTGGAGGCGGCGGAGTTCCGCCGAGGGCTCCAGGCCGAGTTCGCGCGCGAGGGCGGTGCGGGCACCCTGGTAGGCGAGCAGCGCCTCGGAGCGCCGGCCGGCCTGGTAGAGGGCCAGCATCAGTTTGGCGTGGAATCCCTCGTGAATCGGCTGCTGGGCGACGATGGCGATGAGTTCGCCGATCACCTCGCGGTGTCTGCCGAGCCGGAGATCGATGTCGATGCGCTGTTCCAGTACGGTCTTGCGCAGTTCTTCGAGGCGGACCTCCTCGGCCTGGAGAATGGGGCCCGCGGTGACGCCGGTCATGGCCGCGCCGGACCACAGCGCGAGGGCCGAACGGAAGGTGACGGCGGCCTTCTCCAATTCTCCGGCCGCCATTTCGGCCCGGCCCCTGCGGGCCCTGGCGACGAATTCCTGGGAATCCAGGGATTTCTCCGGGAGCCCCAGGAGGTAGCCGTTCATCATCGTGTGCAGGACGGGGTCCCGGCCGGCCGCCGCGGGATCGCCGGGCAGGTGGGCCGGGGTGCCGGAGCCCCCGAGTCCGAGTGTCTTGCGGAGCTGGTAGATGTAGGTCTGGAGGGTCGTGGTGGAGCTGGGCGGCGGGTTCTCCCCCCATAGCTCCTCCACCAGCTGGTGCGTGCCGACGACCGATCCCGCGTTCATCGCGAGCAGCGCCATGACGGTGCGGAGCTTGGGCGCCGTCGGTGTGGCGATCGCGCTCCTCTGAAGCACCTGAAAAGGACCCAGAACCTTGATTTCCACTGCTCCCCCTTCCGAATCATCACCGATCGAATTCTCGTTCGGTGAGGCTAAAGGGGTTCGGTAGACGGCCGGTCGAGCGGATCTGGATTTCCACTCTCCTCCCACTGTCCTCCCGCTCTCTTCCCGGTCTTCCCCTGATCCGTCCTCGATCCGGCCTCGATGCGCCACTGCCGGCCCGGCCGGCGCACAGCAGTTCCGATGCGGAGAAGACGCCGAAAAGAGGCGGAGAAGGGGGCGGACCGGGACACCCGTGAATTCCTCATGGTCCCGCGGTGCCGATTCACATGAGGCCGGTGTCCTGCGCACTGTCGTCCGGCCCCCCGCTCGGCGAGTCTTGGAGTGTCAGGTTCGTGATCACGGGGAGGAGACCGGAATGGACGTCAGGCTTCTGGGGGCACTCGAGGCCACGGAGGGAGGCAGTTCCCTGCTTCCCACCGCCGGCAAGCCGCGGCAGGTGTTCGGGCTGCTCGCCGTCCACCCCGGGCAGCTGGTGCCGGTCACCGCCCTCATCGAGGAGCTGTGGGGCGACGACCCGCCGCGCAGCGCCCAGTCCACGCTCCAGACGTACGTGCTCCACCTGCGCAAGCTGCTCGGAGCCGCCCTGTCCGGAGGCCCGGAGGCCGCCAAGCGGGTGCTGGCCACCCGCTACAACGGCTACCTCCTGGACGTGCCGGCGGAGACGGTGGACGCCCTCACCTTCGAGCGGCGCTCCTCCCGCGGCAGGCTGGCGATGGAGGTCGGCGACTGGCCGCAGGCGGCCCGCGAGCTGAGCGGGGCGCTGGAGCTGTGGCGGGGCCGGGCCCTCGCCGACGTGCCGATCGGCTCCCGGCTCTCCGTCGAGGTGACCCGACTCGAACAGTCCCGGCTCAGCGTGCTGGAGGACCGGATCGAGTCGGACCTGGCCCTCGGCCGGCACCAGGCCCTCCTCGGCGAACTCGCGGCCCTGACCGCCCGCCACCCGCTCCACGAACGGCTGTGCGCCCAGTACATGCTGGCGCTCTACCGCTCCGGCCAGCAGTGGCGCGCGCTGGAGGCGTTCGCGGTGCTGCGCCGGGTCCTGGTGGACGAGCTGGGCGTGGAACCCTCGCCCCGGCTGCGCGAGCTCCAGCGGGCGGTCCTGGACAGCTCCAGGGAACTGGAGGGGGGCCTGGCCCCGCTGTTGGCCGCCCCCGCGGCGTGAACTCCCCCACCGGACGCGAAGAGCCGGGTGGCCTGGCCACCCGGCTCTTCGGGTTGTCCGGCGCGTGCGCGCCGCACGGATCACCGCGGTCGTCCGGTCACCGCGGTCGTCCGGGTCCTTCGTCGTGTGCGGGACGGGCGGCGCGTGGACCGCGGAACCGGGCTCCTGGATCCGGGAGCCCGGGGCGTGGGACAAGGGATGTGGGCGGTGGGGCGTGAGGGGCGGGGCGTGGTGCGCGGGGCTCAGATTCCCGGCAGGAACCGGCGGCCCGGGAACCACGGGAACCCCGCCGACGCCCAGCGCCGCACCGCGGGTCCGGACGGCGTCGAGCCCCCGCAGGCCGGCAGGGCGGTGAGTTCGCAGCGGCGCACGGCGAGCTTCATCAGGGCCACGTCCCGCGGCGGGGTGAGGGGGTCGTCCGGTGCGTAGGCGTAGCGGACCGCGGCCTCGATCTCGTACAGCTCGGCGGCGGTGAGCGGCGGGGCGAACGGCGGCCGGCGCGGGACGGTCTCCCCGGTGGGGAAGGCCGGCGGCCCGGCCTCACCGGAGCGGGGCCGCGGTTCGAGCCGCGGCATCTCGACCGGCGTGCCGAGGAGATGGACCGTGCGGAAGGCGGGGTCGTGGGCGGCGGCCCGCAGCGCGACGCCGCCGGCCGCCCCGACGCCGAGCAGATGGGCCTCCACGGCCGGTCCCCCGGGGCCGGCCAGACCGCGCAGCCAGGTGCCGGCGGCCGCGGAACGCCAGGCGGCGGCGGAGGGGACGACGACGGCCACCCGGTAGCCGCGGCGGACGAGCCGGCGCAGCAGGCGCGGCCCGTCACGGTGTCCGCCGGGGCTGCCGTTGACGACGATCACGAGCGGGCGGCCCGGAGGGCCCGGGACGAATCCCGGCAGGACCGCACCCTCGTCACTGGTGCTCATGGCGACAGCCTGACGAACGCCGCTCGACTCCTGGTCGAGACCTCCGCGCGCGGTCAGGACGGGCCGCCCGGTGCCTACAGCGCGACCGGCTGCCGCGCCTCCGCGGGCCGGGTGACCGAGGCGTACGCCTCCGTGGCGAGCGGCACCCGGGCGACGAGCTCGAAGACGTCCGCGGGGCCGCGCCGGATGTTCAGCCGGCCGCCCACCGCGCCGACGCGGGCGGTGAGGTTGCCGAGTCCGGTGCCGGCCGAGGCGCGGCCCGGCGAGACCACGCCCTCCACGTCGGCGCCGTCGTTGACCAGGCGCAGTTCGACGGTGCCGGCCTCCTGGTCGGTGCGGGTGGCGATCACACAGGTGCCGGGCTGGCTGTGGCGCAGGATGTTGGTCAGCCCCTCGCGCAGCACCGTGGCGAGCAGGGTGTTGGCGCCCGAGGGCAGCCCTGTGACGGAGACGTCGCTGGTGACCTTGATGCCGGCGGCGCGCAGCACCGAGCAGGCGGACTCGACCTCGACGAGGAGCGACAGGTCGCGGTAGCCGCGGGCCACCTCGCGGACGTCGGCGAGCGCCTGCCGGGTGATGACCAGGACCTCCTCGACCTCGCGCCGGGCGAGCTCGGGGTTCTTCAGGACGATCCGCTGGATCAGCTCGTTCTTCAGCGCGATCGAGGACAGGCTGTAGCCCAGCAGGTCGTGGAGGTCCCGGGCGAATCTGAGCCGCTCCCGGGCGACCGCCATCCGGGCCAGCTCCTCGCGGGTTCCGTGGATGGCCGTCGCCAGCGCGGCGAGCCGGGCCAGGGCGAAGAGGACCAGGCCGGTCAGCAGGGTGGAGACGCCCATGTAGACGACGTTGACCGGGCCGAGCTGCTGGGCGGCGGAGAGCCCCACGATCCCGAGGACGACCAGGGCGAAGAGGACGCGTCCGAGGACCCCGTGCACGGTGTGGAGGACGGACGCGGCGAGGAAGCCGCCCATGCCGCCCCAGCGCCAGCCGTAGACGACGAACGGGACGAAGGTGATGAGGGCCTGGAGCGAGAGGGTGTAGACGAGGATCCGGCCGCGGATCACGGCGAGTCCGGGTGCGGAGTGCACCCAGTGGAGGGCGGCGACCACGGGGACGACGGCGACGCTGCACACCAGCTCCACTAAGCCGGTGGCCGCCTCCAGCACGTTGACCGTCTGCATGAGGGAGTAGCCGATCAGCACCACGAAGGAGATCAGGGAGGCCATCCCCGGACTGGGTGAGTTATCACTCACGGCACAGAGATCCGGGCCGGATCCGAAGGGTTCGGACGCCTTCGCGTCACCACTCCCCCCGGCCCACCGTCTCCCCCGTACAGGTCTCTTACCTCCGAAAACATGCCAGTGCGGCACTCGACCCCCCATTCGCACCATCGCCGGACCTCGCGGCGTGCGTGCATCCCGGGGATCGTAGCCCGTCAGCCATGTCTACGTCAGTTGTCGGACACTCAGAGCGACTTATCCCGTGTTTCGTCCTACGCCCCGAGGGGGTGAGGAGTTCACGGTCGCACTCGTGAAGCATTCACTTGTCCCGCCTCCCGGCCCCCACGTTTACTTCTGGACACCGCCCCCCACACCACCTTCCAGAACGTGGAGTTCACGATGCGTCAGGCCCTCCTCCCCACCGTCTCCGCCGCCCCCGCCTTCACCGAGGCCGACCTGCGCCGCGCCGAGCGGCTGCTGAGCATGCAGCTCGTCGCCCCGGCCCCGGGAAGCGCCGTGGCCGCCCGCTGCGAGGCGCTGGAGGCCGTGCGGGAGGACTTCGACGTCCTCGGGCCGGCCGCCCACCACGCCCTCACCCTCTGCATCGCCGCCGAGGCGGAGACCGCGGCGGGCCGCTGAGCCCGCCCCCACCGGACGGCCACCAACCCCCAACCGCGGAGGCGGACATGCAACTGGGTCTCAAGCGGCACGTAAGAGTCGAGGTGGTGCCCGGTGAGGGCACCTACGTCCTCTCCGAGCGCTCCATCACCGCCTTCGAGGACCCGCGGGTCGCCGTGGTGGCCCCGCTGCTCGACCGCCCGACCGACTTCCGCAGCCTGGTCACCGCCGCCGCCCCGCACTGTTCGCCCGACGACGTGGCCACGGTGGTCGGCAGCCTGCACCGCTCGGGGCTGCTCCACCAGGGCCCGGCCCCCGCCGGAGGCCGCGCCGAGGCGGCCTACTGGGAGCTCGCCGGCACCACCGGCACCGGCCCCTGCGGCCCGGTCGCGGTCCGCGCCGCGGGCGGCGACGCCCGTGCCGCCGAGCGTGCCTGCGTCGCCGCGGGACTGGAGCTCGCGGCGCCGGAGGAGGCGGCCGCCGCCGCGCTCACCCTGGTGGTGTGTGAGGACTACCTGAGCCCCGAACTCGCCGCGACCGCAGCCGAGTTGACGGCCCGCGGCGCCGCGTGGCTGCCGGTCAAGCCACACGGCACCACCGTGTGGGTGGGCCCCGTCCACGCCCCCGGACGGACCTGCCACACCTGCCTCACCCACCGGCTCTCCGGCCACCGCGGACCCGAGCTGCACCTGCGCCGCGCGCTCGGCCGGCCGGCCCCGCGCCCCGCCGCCGAGACCGGGGCCAGCCTCGGCCTGGGCCACCACCTCGCGGCGCTGGAGTGCGCCAAGTGGCTGGCCGGGCACCGGCATCCGGGCCAGGACGGGGTGCTCGCCTTCGACACGCTGTCGCTGTCGTCGGTCCTGCACCCGCTGCGCGCCCGCCCGCAGTGCCCGAGCTGCGGGAACCCGGACCTCGTCGCCGACCGGGTGCGCGAACCGGTGGTGCTCCGCTCCCGGCCCAAGGGCGAGCGGACCGGCTCCGGACACCGGGCGGTGCCCGCCGCCGAGGTGCTGCGCCGTTACGGCCACCTGGTCTCGCCGGTCACCGGCGTCGTCAAGGGCATCGAGCGGGACGACCGCGTCCCGGACGGCCTGCACGCCTTCCGGGCCGGGCACAACCACGCCCTCGGCCCCCGCTCGCTCACCGACCCGGCGCGGCACCTGCGCAGCGAGTCCGGCGGCAAGGGCATGACCGAGCGGGACGCCCGCGCCGGCGCCCTGTGCGAGGCGCTGGAGCGGCACAGCGGCATGTACCAGGGCGACGAGCCGACCGTACGGGCGACCTGGGCGGAGGTCGCCGACCGGGCGATCCACCCGGAGCGGTGCACGCTGTACGACCCCCGGCAGGGCGTGGTGCCCTTCGACCCGTCCGCGCCGGTCGACTGGACACCGGTCTGGTCGCTCACCCGGAACCGGCAGGTGCTGCTGCCCACCGCCCTGCTGTACTTCGAGGCCCCGCGCCTCCCGGGCCTCGGCCACGTCCGCGCGGACTCCAACGGCAACGCGGCCGGCTCCAGCCTGGAGGACGCCGTCGTCCAGGGCTTCCTGGAGCTGGTGGAGCGCGACGCGGTGGCGCTGTGGTGGTACAACCGCACCCGGCACCGCGCCGTCGACCCGGCGACGTTCGGCGAGCCGTGGACCGCCGTCGTCGAGGCGCTGCACGCCTCACTGCGCCGGGAGGTCCACGTCCTGGACGTCACCTCGGACTTCGGCATCCCGGTCTTCGCCGCCGTCTCCCGCCGCACCGACAAGCCCGCCGAGGACGTGGTGCTCGGCTTCGGCGCGCACTTCGACGCCCGGGTGGCGCTCTGCCGGGCGCTGGCCGAGGTGAACCAGATGCTGCCCGCCGTCGCCGGGGTCACCCCGGACGGCGAGGGCTACGGCTGCCCCGACGAGCGGCTGCTGTCCTGGTGGCGCGGGGCGACCGTGGCCGAGCACCCCTACCTGCTCCCCGCCGAGGGCGTCCCGGTCGCCACGGCCGCCGACTTCCCGGTGCCCGAGCGCGCCGACCTCCTCGACGACGTGCGGGCGGCCCAGGAGGCCGTCGCCGCGCGGGGGATGGAGCTGCTGGTCCTCGACCAGACCCGGCCGGACATCGGGCTTCCGGTGGTGAAGGTGCTGGTCCCGGGCATGCGGCACTTCTGGGCGCGGCTGGCGCCCGGGCGGCTCTTCGACGTCCCGGTGGCACTCGGCCGGCTGGGCCGCCCGACGCCGTACGAGGAGCTGAACCCGGTGCCGCTCTTCCTCTGACGGGGCGGCGCCGCGGAGGTCCCGCCGGTCCGGTATCCCGCCGCCGACCATGGTCATCATCGACTACAGTCCGAAGGATCGTGACGGAGTCGTCCAGGTCGGCGGCTCGCAAGGGGTTCGGGGGGGCCAACTCATGATCCGCATTCTGCTCGTCGAGGACATGTCCATGCTGCGCCGCGCGCTGGTGGCGCTGATCTCGCTGGAGGAGGACATCGAGGTCATCGCCGAGCTCGACACGGGGGCCGGCGCCGCCGACCGGATCATGGCGCTGAGACCCGACGTGGCCGTGCTCGACATCGAGCTCCCGGGGCAGGACGGCATCGCGATCGCCGAGGAGCTGCACCGCCGCGGCTGCCCCAGCCGGGTGCTGATCCTGACCAGCCTGGGCCGGCCGACCAATCTGCGCCGCGCCATCGCGGCGGGGGTGCACGGCTTCCTGCTCAAGGACGGCTCCCCCGACCAGCTGGCGGACTCGATCCGGGCGGTCGCCGCGGGGAAGCGGGCCTTCGACCCGGACCTCACGCTCGCCGCCCTCGACGTGGTCGAGTCGCCGCTCACCGCCCGCGAGACGGACGTGCTGCGGATCGCCGCCACCGGCTGCGACGTCGACGAGATCGCCTCGACCCTGCACCTGTCGACCGGCACCGTCCGCAACTACCTGACGACGGTCGTCCACAAGCTGGGCGCCCGCAACCGCGTGGACGCCATCCGCATCGCCACCGCCTCCGGCTGGCTGTAGCACCCCGGCCGGCGGCCCCCTCCAGCGCTCCCCCATCTCCGCTCCAGACCCGCGGGCTTGCCTTGTCGGCGCGCGTCGCACCGCCCCCACCGGGGCGGGCGCGCGCACCGACACGAGGGAAGGGGCACCCAGGGATGAGCGTCGTCGATACCGGCCGGCCCGTGCGCGCCACGGCGCCCGCGGAGGCACCCGGGCTGCGGGAACTGACGGCCGAGCTGGCCGCCGTCCGCGAGCACGCCACCGCGGGGCCCGGTCCGCAGGCCACCGAGACCCAGCACCGCAAGGGCAAACTGACCGTCCGGGAGCGCCTGGACCTCCTCTTCGACGAGGGCACGTTCACCGAGATCGAGCTGCTGCGGCGGCACCGGGCGCAGGGGTTCGGCCTGGAGGACCGGCGACCGCCGACCGACGGCGTCGTCACCGGCTGGGGGCTGGTGCACGGGCGGAAGGTGTTCGCGTACGCCCACGACTTCCGCATCTTCGGCGGTGCCCTCGGCGAGGCGCACGCGCAGAAGATCCACAAACTGATGGACCTGGCGCTGGCCGCGGGAGCCCCGCTGGTCAGCCTCAACGACGGGGCGGGCGCCCGGATCCAGGAGGGCATCAGCGCGCTCGCCGGCTACGGCGGCATCTTCCGCCGGGCGGTGCGCGCCTCCGGGGTGATCCCGCAGATCAGCGTGATCATGGGCCCGTGCGCGGGCGGCGCCGCCTACGCGCCGGCGCTGACCGACTTCGTCTTCATGGTCCGTTCCACCTCCCAGATGTTCATCACCGGCCCCGACGTGATCCGTTCGGTCACCGGCGAGCAGGTCACCCAGGAGGAACTGGGCGGCGCGGGCACGCACTCGACCCGGTCCGGGGTCGCGGCCTTCGTCCACGACGACGAGGAGTCCTGCCTCGCCGAGGTGCGCTACCTGCTGTCGATGCTGCCGTCGAACAACCGCGAACTGCCCCCGGCCTACCCGCCGCAGGACCCGGCCGACCGGCGCTGCGAGGCGCTCCTCGACCTGGTGCCCGCCCAGCCGGAGCGCGGCTACGACATGCGCGCGGTGCTGACGGAGCTGGCCGACGACGGCGAGTTCCTGGAGGTGCACGAGGCGTGGGCGGGGAACGTGCTGTGCGCGCTGACCCGGATGGGCGGCCGGGTGGTCGGCGTCATCGGGAACCAGCCGAGCGTCCTCGCGGGCGTCCTGGACATCTCCGCCTCGGAGAAGGCGGCCCGCTTCGTGCAGTTCTGCGACGCGTTCGGCATCCCGCTGGTCACCCTGGTCGACGTGCCCGGGTTCCTGCCCGGCGTCGAGCAGGAGCACGGCGGGATCATCCGGCACGGCGCCAAGCTGCTGCACGCCTACTGCGACGCGACCGTGCCCCGCGTGCAGGTGATCCTGCGCAAGGCGTACGGCGGCGCGTACATCGTCATGGACTCCCGCTCGGTCGGCTGCGACCTGTCGCTGGCGTGGCCCGCCAACGAGATCGCGGTGATGGGCGCGGAGGGCGCGGCCAACGTCGTCTTCCGGCGGCAGATCGCCGCCTCGGAGGACCCGGAGGCCACCCGGGCAGCGCTGGTCAAGGAGTACAAGTCCGAGCTGATGCACCCGTACTACGCGGCCGAGCGGGGTCTGGTGGACGACGTCATCGATCCCGCCGACACCCGGATCGCGCTGATCGGGGCGCTGACCATGCTGGACGGCAAGAACCAGGTCGTGCCCGCCCGCAAGCACGGGAACCCGCCGCTGTGAGCGGCCCCGGCGGCGAGGAGCTGCGCGTGGTGCGGGGCGCCGCGAGCCCCGAGGAGCTGGCGGCGGTGACGGCGGTGCTGCTGGCGGTGACGCGGAACCGGCCGGCGGACGCCGAGGGGACCGCGCCGGGGGCGACCGCCCCCGGCGGCACCCGGTGGCGGACGGAGGGCGGCGTCCGGGACGCCGCCTCCTGGCAGCGCGCCTCCGGCGACGGTTTCGGAGGGCGGCCGTGCTCCGGGCCGCCCCGCTGACCCTGGAGGCCGTGCCCGGAACCGTACCGCCGGCCCTGGAGCCCTCCCCGGGGACCAGGGCCTGGACGGTGGACGTCCCGGCGCAGCGCGGGTACGCCGCGCTGCTGGCGCCGGAGCTGCTGGACGCGGCCGAGCGCGCCCGCGCCGGCCGTTTCGTCCGCGCCGCCGACCGGGACCGGTACGTCACCGCCCATGTGGCGCTGCGGCTGGTGCTCGGGGCGGTGACCGGTACGCCGCCCGCGCGCGTCGCGGTGGACCGGGCGCCCTGTCCGGGGTGCGGCGGTCCGCACGGCCGTCCCGTGCTGCGGGACGGCCGTCGTCACTTCTCCCTCTCGCACGGCGGTTCCCTGGCGGTGATCGTCTGCGCGCCGGTGCCGGTCGGCGTGGACGTCGAGCGGATCCCGCGCGCCGAGGTCGTCGGGCACGTCGCGCCGAAGCTGCACCCGGCGGAGCGCGCCGAACTGGCCGCGCTGGCGCCCGCCGAGCGGCCCGCCGCCTTCGCGCGGGTGTGGACCCGCAAGGAGGCGCTGCTCAAGGCGCTCGGCACCGGTCTGGTCCGCTCGGCCGCCGCCGACTACGTGGGCTCCGGCCCCTTCCCCGCGGCCGACCCGGCCTTCCGGCTGTTCGACCTGGACGCCGGCACCGGGCACGCGGCGGCCGTCGCGCTGCTGACCGCCCCCGGGACCGCGGCCTCCTGAGGCACCGCGGCGCGGGCGTCCGGTCCGCCGCGCCCCAGCCGCCCCTCCCCCGTTCCGCGCCGGATGGACCGGCGCCCGTCCAAGGAGACAGATCATGGCAACCCACGTCCCCCGTCCGCTGCGCCGGCTGGCCGGCTCGATCTGGTACGCGCTCCAGTGCGCGGGCTCGGCCTGGGTGCACATACCCGGCTGGGTGCCCGAGCCTCCCGAGGACGACCGGGCCCCGGCCGGTGCCCGGACCGCGGCCGCCGGTCCCGTCCGCTCCCTCACCGGTCCGGGCACCGGGCATCCGGAGCGGCTCGCCGTCGACGTACCGATGAGCGCCGAGGAGCGGCTGCTGTGGCAGCAGTTGGGCGCCCACTGGTAACGGACCGCCCGGCACGCGTGAGCGCCGGGCCCCCGTCCGCGCCCCTGGGGCCGCGGGCGGGGGCCCGGCGCTCGCGCGTCGGTGCCGGATCAGCAGAGGGGCACCTTGGTGAAGCGGACGTTCTGCGGGTCGGCCGGGACGCCGGTGGGCTCGACCTGGACGGCGAGGAAGGAGTCGTCGTCGTGGGCGAGGCCGGAGTAGGTGCCGATGAACGGGCCGCCGAAGGAGGGGCTCACGCCCTCGATGCCGGCGACGGGGGCGGAGAGGCGGCGCTCGCTCCAGCCCGAGGGGCTCGTGGCGCACGACCAGGAGCGGCAGGTGGCGATCCAGGAGCTGGTGAGGGTGGAGGTGACGTCCGCGGTGTCGTCGCGGAAGTCCTGGTAGCTCACCGCGACGGTGCCGTTGGGGTGCACGTCGACCTGGGGCAGGAAGGCCTGGCCGGTGCCGCCGAGTGCGGTGTCCGGGGTGCCGTTGACCTTGCGCGGCGTGGTCCAGGTGCGGCCGCGGTCGTAGGAGGCGGAGAGGGCGACGGCGCTGCCGCCGGTGCCCAGGCTCGCGTCGCCCCAGACGGCGTAGACGGTGCCGGTGACCGGGTCGAGCGCGACGTCCGGGACCATGCCGGGGGCGATGAGCTGCTTCGTCGTGCCCGGCAGGACCGGCACGTTGACCTTGTGGTCGGCGATGACGACGGGCGCGGACCAGGTGGCGCCGCCGTCGGTGGAGCGGATCGCCTTGATCTGCTCCGGCAGCGGCGGGGTGGGGGCGCCGCCGATCGGGTGGTCGCTCTCGAAGAAGACGATCAGCAGCGAGCCGTCGCGCTGTACGAGCACCTGGGAGCCGACGGTGCCCGCGGTGGTGGCCGGGCGGTAGATCGAGCGGGCGGGGGCCCAGGTGGTGCCGCCGTCGGTGCTGGTGGCGAGGAGCAGGTCGTGCTTGTCCTCGGCGAGGGTGCGGCGGTTCCAGACGGCGTAGACGCGGCCGGGGTTGCGCGGGTCGACGGTGGTGGCCTGCTTGTCGTGGATGACGGTCCGGTCGTCGTCGACGAGCGCGACCGGGGCGGACCAGGTGTCGCCGGCGTCGGCGGACTTGGTGACCCACACCGAGGAGCGGGTGCCGATCATCGTGACGGAGGCGTACAGCGTGCCGTCGGAGCCGAAGGACGCGTACGGGTTGGTGACCCGGCCGATCACGTCGGTGCAGGGCGCGAAGCCGGGCAGCGGCCGGGTGCTCCACTGGCGGCCGCCGTCGTGGCTGGTGGAGAGCATGATGCCGCGGGAGCTGCCCCAGGCGTGCCGGTCCTGCTGCCAGACGACGGCGAGGTTGTCCGGGTCGGTGGGGTCGGTGGCCACCCACGGCTCGGTCTCCGAACCGGCCGAGTACTGGCTGGAGTCGGGCGGGCAGTCGGCGAACGGGGTGGCACCGGACAGCACGGTGGTGCTCGTGCCCGCGGCGGCGGCGGGTCCGGCGGTCAGCAGGACCGCGGCGGCCAGGGCGCCGACGACGCCGGCGGCCGAGCTTCGGACGATTCTCATGGTGCGGAACTCCTTCTGGGGTTCTGGTGGGCGAGGGCGGTACCGGGCGTCGTACCGCCGCGGATCAGATGCCGCCGTCGGCGGTGAGGGTGGCGCCCGTGACGTAGCCGGCCAGGTCGCCGGCGAGGAAGGTGATCACCCCGGCCACCTCGGCGGGCGTGCCCAGCCGGCCGAGGGAGGTGAGGCCGCGCAGGTGGTCGGCCTGGGCGGGCGGCAGCGCGGCGCCGCCGAGGATGCCGGGGTCGACGAGGTTGACGCGGATGCCCGCGCCGCCCCACTCCTTGGCGAGCGAGCGGGTCAGTCCGGCGAGCCCCGCCTTGCTGGCGGTGTACGCGGCGTGGCCGGGCAGTCCGCGGCGGGCGGCGCCGCTGCCGACGTTGACGACCGAGGAGCCGTCGGTGAGCAGGGGGCGCACCTCGCGGCTGACCAGGAACGCGGCGTCCAGGTTGGTGGCGAGGGCGCGGCGCAGCACGGCGTCGCCGGGCGCGGCCAGCGGCGCGCGCTCCATCGTGCCCACGGTGTTGACCAGGACGTGCAGGGTGGCCGAGCGGGCGGCGCAGGCGTCGGCGACGGCGCGGGCGCCGTCCTCCGTGGTGACGTCGGCGCGCAGCACCAGGTGGTCGCCGGGGAGGGCGGCGAGGTCGGCGCGCAGCGCGTCGGCGGCCTCCTCGTCGGAGCGGTAGCAGGCGGTGACGTGCGCGCCGAGGCCGGCGAGGGCCAGGGCGACGGCCCGCCCGAGGCCCCGGGTGCCACCGGTGACCAGGGCGTGACGTCCCGTCAGGGACAGTCCGGGCAGGGTGGTTTCGGCGGTCTGGGTCATCGTCATCCCTGGTCGATCACGCGGTGCATGCCGTTGTAGGCGTTCCGCTCGGCGGTCTGGGGGTCACGGGTGAAGGAGCTGACCGCGTACTCGCCGGGGGCGCTGTTCTCGAAGCGGACCACGGCGATCTTGCCGGGCGAGATCGGCAGCATGCCGCCGGCCCGGCCGGTGAACGGCGAGGGCAGCGGGGCGCCGGCCTTCTCGGCGTCGTAGTAGGCCTGGATGGCGGCGTCGGTGGTGCCGGGGGCGACCGGACGGAAGATGGCCTCCTGCGGCGAGGCCGTCAGGTTGGCGACCAGGTAGGCGGGGTCGTGGTCGACCTCGGAGGGGGCGATGAAGGCGGGCTTGCCGCCCAGGGTGGCGGCGAGCAGGACGGCGTCGTGCGCGGGCGGGCGGACGGTGAGCCGGTCGCCGGAGATCTCCAGGGTCTGGGCGTAGTAGGGCGGACGGCCCGAGGTCCAGCTCGCGGAGGACTCGACGACGTGGTAGGTGCCGGGCTCCAGGTTGACGCTGACCGAGACGGGCTTGCCGGCCTGGACGGAGACGCCGCCGTTGAACTCCACGTCGCGGTAGAGGCGCTGGACGGCCGGGACGGAAATGGCCGGATCGGCGCTGGTGACCTGCCCCATGAGGGTGTTCACGTCGTTGACGGTGACGCCCGGCGCGAGCTTGAGGATGGAGAGGTAGTGGCCGGAGGCGTCGGCGGTGGTGGCCCGGAAGGTGAGCCAGCCGGGCCGGTGCCCGGTGACCGGCAGGGTCAGACCGGTGTGGGTGAGGGCGAGGTCGAGGACGGCCGGCGTGGTGACGGTGCCGGAGACGGCGGTGGTGCCGGTCGCGGCGGTGTGGGTGGTGGCCGGGACGGCCTGGGCGCTGGTGGCGCCGCCGAGCAGAACGGCGGCCACGGCGACCGCTCCCAGGCGTCGCGCGGTGCGTCGGATGACTGAGGACATGGGGAGGTGACTGCTTTCCTGCTCGCCGGTCCGGCGTCGCCGCGGCGGGCCGCGGAGCCGGGGCCCGCGGTGCGCGGGACCGATCCTTTTCTGCCATCGCGGCCTCGACGCCCGATCGAGCACGGCTGGACCGGCGCCCGGCCGGCCCCGCCGAACCACTGATCACCTGGGCCGAGGCAGGGTTCAGTGGTTTTCGAGGGGCGGGTGCGAGCATCCACGCGTTCAGTCAACCCGTGGCCGAGGGGAAGTCATGTACGACGAGAATCCCGCCGTTCTGATAGTCGGTGGTGGCCTGGCGGGCCTGTCCAGCGCGGTGTTCCTGGCCGCGCGGGACGTGCCCGTGGTCCTGGTCGAGAAACACGCGGGGACGATGGTCCACCCGCGGGCCCGCAGCATCAACCCGCGCAGCGTCGAGCTGTTCGACCAGTTCGGGCTGGTCCCGAAGGTGCAGGAGCACCGCTCGTACTCCAGCCGTCCCGGCGGTCTGCTCTTCCGCGGCGAGACCCTCGCCGGCATGGAGGTGTTCCGGTCGCCGCTCGACCCGCCGAGCACGGTCGGCCGGGTCACGCCCCAGCCGTGGGCGCCGATCGACCAGGACAAGCTGGAGACGGTGCTGCGCGAGCGCGCCGAGGAGCTGGGCGCGGACATCCGCTTCGCGACCGAGCTGGTCTCCTTCGAGCAGGACGAGGAGGGCGTCACCGCGCTGGTCCGGGACCGCGTGAGCGGCGCCGAGAAGACGGTGCGCGCCGGCCACCTGATCGCGGCGGACGGCAACCGCAGCCCGGTGCGCGAAGCGCTGGGCATCGGCCTGCACGGCCGGGGCCTGATCGGCTCCACGATGACGCTGGTCTTCGAGGCCGACCTGAGCGAGCCGCTGCGCGGCCGGCAGCTGGGCGTCTGCCACCTGGACCGTCCGGTGACGGGCACGGTGCTGCTCCAGCACGACGGCGAGCGCCGCTGGGTGTTCTCCATGCCGTACCGCCCGGAGGACGGCGAGACGCTGGCCGACTTCGACGACGAGCGCTGCGTGGCACTGGTCCGCGAGGCGATCGGCGTGCCCGACCTGGAGGTGGCGATCGTCCCGCAGCTCTCCGACGGCACCAAGGTGCTGGGGTACGAGCTGGCGGCGCGGGTGGCGGACCGCTTCCGCGAGGGCCGGGTGCTGCTGGTCGGCGACGCGGCGCACGTGATGCCGCCGACCGGGGCCTTCGGCGCGAGCACCGGCCTGGCCGACGCGCACAACCTGGCGTGGAAGCTGGCCGCCGTCCACCACAAGGAGGCCGGTCCCGCACTGCTCGACACCTATGACGCGGAGCGCCGTCCGGTGGCCGAACTCACCGTGGCCCAGGCGCTGTTGCAGATGGAGCGGCGCACCAAGGCGCCGGACGGCAAGCCCGGCGGCGCCCAGGGCGGCAAGCCCGGCCCGGACGCGGGCAGGCCGGCCGCGGCCGAGGGCGCGCCCGCCGGTGACGCCGCCGCGGGCGGGGGCGACGCCGCCTACTTCAAGCCGTACGAGTACTACTCGACGGTGCTCGGCTACTGCTACCGCTCCACGGCCGTGCCCGGCGCCGACCCGGACCTGCCGCCGGCGCTGGCGCCGGGCGAGCTGGGCGGCCGTCCCGGCACCCGCGCCCCGCACCTGCCGGTCGACCGCGACGGCGCCGAGGGCTCCACCCTCGACCTGTACGGCGACGGCTTCGCGCTCCTCGTGGGCACCGGCCTGGCCGGCGACCGCTGGGCGGACGCGCTGGAGACGGCGGCGGCCCGGCTGGGCGTCACCGCCCGGTCGCGGCGGCTCGGCGCGGCGGCGGAGACCGGCGCCGAGGTCGTCACCCGCGAGGGCTCGTGGGCCGAGGCGCACGGCGTGGGCGCGGGCGGCGCCGTCCTGGTCCGCCCCGACGGCTTCGTCGCGTGGCGCGCGGAGGGCCCGGCCGGGACGTCGCAGGAGGCGACCGAGGAGGTGGAGCGCGTGCTCCGCGAGGTGCTGGACCGGTGAGAGTGCTGCTCGCCGCCTTCCCGAAGGCGTCGCACTACTTTCCGCTGGTGCCGCTGGCGTGGGCGCTGCGGGCGCGCGGACACAGCGTCCGCGTCGCCTCCTCGCCCGCGCTGGCGGGTCTGGTGCTCGGCTCGGGCCTGCCCTGGGTGAGCTGCGGCGAGGACGTCGACACCCGCGCCCTGTGGCGCGGGTTCGACGTCCTGGGCGGCACGGACGCCGATCCCGGCGCGCACACCCGTGAGCGGCGGGCCCGGGCCATGACCATGTTCGCCGCCGTGGGCGAGGCCATGACCCCGGACCTGCTCGACTTCGCCCGGCACTGGCGGCCGGACCTGGTCGTGCACGAGCCCCGCGCCTACGCGGGGCTCGTGACGGCCGAGGTGCTGAAGGTGCCGCTGGTGCGCCAGTTGTGGGGCACCGACTACACGGCCGGCCGCTGGGACGAGGAGGGACCCTTCCTCGCCCCGCTGCTGGCCGCGCACGGTCTGGACCCGGCGGGCGTGGACCCGCTGGGCGTGGCGACGGTGGACCCCTGTCCGCCGTCGCTGCGGCTCTCCGGCGGTCCCGCCGCCCCCGCCGTACGCCGCCTGCCGACCGCCCACGTCCCCTACAACGGCGCCGGCGAGGTGCCGGACTGGCTGCGCGTACCGCCCCGGCGGCCGCGCGTCTGCGTCACCTGGGGCACGTCCACGCGGTCGGCCGCGCGGGCCCCGGAGCCGGTGGTGCGGATCGCGGAGGCGCTGGCCGGCCTCGGCGCCGAACTGGTCCTCGCGGTCCCGGCGGGCCGCGCCCCCGAGGGGCTGCCGCCCGGCACGCGGGTCGCCGAGTCGATGCCGCTGCACCTGCTGCTGCCGTCCTGCGCGGCCGTCGTCCACCAGGGCGGGGCCGGCACCACCCTCGCCGCGTCGGCGGCCGGGGTGCCGCAGCTCGTCTTCCCCGCCACGGTGGACGGCGAGGAGAACGCGGGCGGGGTCGTCGCCTCCGGGGCCGGGCTCCGGCTGGACACGGCCGCGGTGGACGACGGCGCCCGCGTGGCGGAGGCCGTCCGCCGGCTGCTGGCCGAGCCCGCCTTCGCCCGGTCCGCCGCTCTGCTGCGCGAGGAGGTCCGCGCGCTGCCGTCCCCCGCCGAGACCGCCGGTCTCCTGGAGCGCCTGGTGACACACCCCGGCTGACACCCCTCCCCCACGAAGAAGCCCCGCCCTCCCGGCGATCCGGGCGGCGGGGCTTCTTCGTGGGAGGGTCGCAGCGGGCGGACGAGCCGCACCTGAACGGTCGGCCTCAGGACGGTCGGCACTCAGGACGGTCGGCACTCAGGCCGTGGGGACCTCGCGGCGGCCGGCCCCCCGGCGAACGGCCCACCGGCGGCCCCCGACGGGCGACCGGCCCCCGCACGCCGAACGCGCCGAACGCCCGGCCCCGGCCCGTCGGACCGGGGTCGGGCGTTCCGTCAGGTCATCCCCGCGCCGTCAGCGTCTCGTGGACGTGGCGGGCCAGGCGGGCGACCGTCGAGTGGCCGAAGATGTCCGCCACCGCGAGCCGCAGCCCGGTCGTGGCGGTCAGCCGGTTGCGGAGCTCGACGCAGGTCAGCGAGTCCAGGCCCAGCTCGCGGAGTTCGCGGTCGGGGTCGACGGCCTCCGCGTCGTGGGCGAGGACCGCCGCAGCGGCCGTGCGGACCAGCGCGGCGACCACCGCCCGGCCGGCGTCCGCGTCGAGGGCCGCCAGCCGCTCGGGCAGCGGGGTGGCGTCCTCCGTGCCGCCGGAACCGGTCCCGGCGGCGGCCCGGCGGCGCTGGACGGGTGCCGGGGCGAGCCGGGCCAGCATCGGCGCCCGCGTGCCGCGTTCCGCCTGCCGGCGCAGGGCCACCCGGTCCCCGGCGGCGGCGACCAGCAGCGCGGTGCCGTCGGCCAGCGCCGCGTCGAAGAGCGCGAGCCCCTCGGCGTCGCCGAGCGGCGCCACGCCCGCCCGCCGCATCCGGGCGAGATCGGCCTCGCCGAGGTGGCCGGTCATGCCGCTCTCGCTGCCCCACAGGCCCCAGGCGATCGAGGTGGCGGGCAGGCCGACGGACCGGCGGCGGGCGGCGACCGCGTCGAGGACGGCGTTGGCCGCCGCGTAGTTGGCCTGTCCGGCGGTGCCGAGGGTGCCGGCGACCGACGAGAAGGAGACGAAGGCGGCCAGGTCCGCGCCGCCGGTCAGCTCGTGGAGGTGGCGGACGGCGTCCGCCTTGGGCGCGAACACCCGGGCGACCTGATCGGGCGTCAGGGCGTGCGCGGCGCCGTCGTCGAGGACGCCGGCCGCGTGGACGACGGCGGTGAGCGGGTGCTCCTTGGGGACGGCGGCGAGCAGCGCGGCCACCGCCTCCCGGTCGGCGACGTCGCAGGCCGCGACGGTCACCCGGGCGCCGAGCGCCTCCAGTTCCGCGACGAGCTCCGCCGCGCCCGGCGCGTCCGGCCCCCGGCGCCCGGCGAGCAGCAGGTGACGGCTGCCGTGGGCGGTGACGAGGTGCCGGGCGAAGAGGGCGCCCAGGGTGCCGGTGCCGCCGGTGACGAGCACCGTGCCGTCCGGGTCGAGCGGCGCGGGCAGCGTCAGGGCCAGCTTGCCGACGTGGCGGGCCTGCTGGAGGTGGCGCAGCGCCGCCCTGGCCCGTGTCACGGGCCAGGTGGTGACCGGCAGCGGGG
This sequence comes from Streptomyces hydrogenans, assembly GCF_014656075.1. Lineage (GTDB taxonomy): Bacteria > Actinomycetota > Actinomycetes > Streptomycetales > Streptomycetaceae > Streptomyces > Streptomyces hydrogenans. The sequence goes on along the minus strand of NZ_BNBS01000116.1, from coordinate 1,238 downwards.
TCAGCGCCCCGGTGCGGAACAGGTCGCCGAGGTCGGCGAGCATCGCCCGGATCCGGTCCGGGTCGACCTCCAGGAGGTCGAAGGCGGTGTAGGCGACGCCCGGGTGCCGGGCGGCGACGTCGCCGGCGTCCAGGATCTCCGTCTTGCCCATCTCGACGAACCTGCCGCCCGGCGGCAGCAGCCGCAGCGAGGCGTCCAGGAAGTCGCCGGTCAGGGAGTTGAGGACGACGTCGACGCCCGCGCCGCCGGTGGCGGAGCGGAACTCCTCCTCGAAGGCGAGGGTCCGGGAGTCGGCGATCCGCTCCCCGGGCACCCCCGCGGCGCGCACCGCGTGCCACTTGCCGCGCCCCGCGGTGGCGTACACCTCGGCGCCGAGGTGGTGGGCGAGCTGGAGGGCGGCGAGGCCGACCCCGCCGGCGGCGGCGTGCACGAGCAGCCGCTCGCCGGGGCGCACGCCGGCCAGGTCGACCAGGGCGTGGTAGGCGGTGAGGAAGACGACGGGGACGGTCGCGGCCTGGGCGTACGTCCAGTCGTCGGGGACGCGCAGCACGTGCCGGTGGTCGGCGACGACGAGCGATCCGGCGTCGCGGACCAGCGCGGCGACCCGGTCGCCGGGCGCGAGGCCCCCGGCCTCGGGACCTGCCTCCAGCACGGTGCCGGCCACCTCGATGCCGACGCCGGTGGCGCCCGGCAGCGCGCCGAGGGTGACGAAGACGTCCCGGAAGTTGAGCCCGGCGGCCCGTACGGCGATCCTCACCTCGCCCCTGCCCAGCGGCCGTCCGGCCTCGGGATGGGCGACGGCCCGGAGGCTGTCGGTCGTGCCGCCGCCGTCGGCGACGTCGAGCTTCCACGGCCCGTCCGGGGTGTCCAGGGCGTCGGCCTCGGCCGCCGGGACGAGCAGGGGGGCGTGCGGCACGCCGTCGCGCAGGGCGAGTTGTGGGGCGTCGGCCGCGGCCGCGAGGCCGGAGTCGTCGGTGCCGTGGACCGGGTCGGCGTCCAGCAGGGCGAAGCGCCCGGGGTGTTCGGTCGCGGCGCTGCGCAGCGCGCCCCAGACAGCCGCCTGGCCGGGATCGGGTGCCGGGTCGCCGGGCCGGGCCGTGACGGCGCCCCGGGTGACGACGAGCAGCCGGGCTCCGGAGAGCGGCGCGGACTCCAGCCAGCCCGCGGTGAGGGCGAGGGCGGCGACGGTCCGCTCGCGCGGCTCGCCGCCCGGCTCGGCGCACCCGGTCACGGTGCCG
>NZ_BNBS01000115.1 GCF_014656075.1 Streptomyces hydrogenans | reverse complement strand
GGCCGGCGGCGCTCCCGCCCGGGGCCGGCGTCTCGTCCGGGGGCTGCGTCTCGTCCGGGGGCGTGGCGGTGCCGGGGAGCGGGGGGCCGCCCCGGTCCCCCGGCGTGCGCCTCGCGCCGGGGTGAAGGGGCGGCGGGCCGGTCTTCACGGCCCGGCCGGGGTGCCGTCGAGGAGGAGGCGGGGGGCCGGACCTGTCAGGGCCGGCGAGGGCGGCGCGGTGGAGCGCCGGCGGGCCTCGGCCGGGACGGGCGGCACGGTGTCGGGTGCGGCTGCCCGGGGCGCCGTGTCGGCCCGGGGCTCCACCGCCGGGGCCTGTGTCTTCGGCCCGATGCCCAGTCCGTCCCTGACCCGCTCCTCGATCCGGTCGGCGAGGTCGGGGTGGCCCCCGAGGAAGTTGCGGGCGTTCTCCTTGCCCTGCCCCAGCCGGTCGCCCTCGTACGTGTACCAGGTGCCGGCCTTGCGGACGAGGCCGTACTGGACGCCCAGGTCGACCAGCTCGCCCTCGCGGCTGATGCCCCGGCCGTAGAGGATGTCGAACTCGGCCTGCCTGAACGGCGGGGCGACCTTGTTCTTGGCCACCTTGACGCGGGTGCGGTTGCCGACCGGCTCGGCGCCGTCCTTGAGGGTCTCGATGCGGCGGATGTCCAGGCGGACCGAGGCGTAGAACTTCAGGGCGCGGCCACCGGTCGTGGTCTCCGGCGAGCCGAAGATCACGCCGATCTTCTCGCGCAGCTGGTTGATGAAGATCAACGTGGTTCCGGAGTGGCCCAGCGCGCCGGCGGTCTTCCGGAGCGCCTGGCTCATCAGCCGGGCCTGCAGGCCGACGTGCGGGTCGCCCATCTCGCCCTCGATCTCCGCACGCGGGACGAGCGCGGCGACGGAGTCGATGACGATGAGGCCCAGGGCGCCGGAGTGGATGAGGATGTCGGCGATCTGCAGGGCCTGTTCGCCGTTGTCCGGCTGGCAGACCAGCAGGGCGTCGGTGTCGACGCCGAGCCGCCTGGCGTACTCGAGGTCGAGGCCGTACTCGGCGTCGATGAACGCCGCGATCCCGCCCGCCTTCTGTGCGGCGGCCATGGCGTGCAGGGCCAGGGTCGTCTTGCCGGAGGACTCCGGGCCGTAGATCTCCACCACGCGGCCGCGGGGCAGGCCGCCGACGCCGAGGGCGAGATCCAGGGCGATCGAGCCGGTGGGGATGGCCTCGATGGGGGCCTCCGGCTCGTCGCCCAGGCGCATCACCGAGCCCGTGCCGAACCTTTTTTCGATCTGGGCGAGGGCGAGTTCGAGCGCTTCCTCGCGGTCCTGTTCCTTCATGGGGTCCGCCTCGGATGGGTGCGGGGGGGTGGTCGCGGCTGGCGCGCGGGTGCGCCGGCCCGTCAGAAGGGATCCGTCTCCTCGTGGGGGGCCTGGTGTCCGCTCGCGGCGGGGACCGGCCGCTCGCCGCCGTCGGGCGGGGTGAACGGGTCCTCCGCGGCAGGACGGGGGCCGCCGCGGGAACCGGCGGGGGCGCCGGTGTGCGGGGGTTTGACGATCGTCGCGCCGGCGAACCGCAGCGACGGGCCGATCTCGTCGGCCTCCAGCTCGACGACGGTCCGCCTCTCGCCCTCCCGGGTCTCGTACGTCCGCTGGCGCAGCCGCCCCTGGACGATGACGCGGGTGCCGCGGGTCAGGGACTCGGCGACGTGCTCCGCCTCCTGCCGCCAGACCGAGCAGCGCAGGAACAGCGTCTCGGCGTCCCGCCACTCGTTGCTCCGCCGGTCGAAGGTGCGGGGCGTGGAGGCGACGGTGAAGTGCGCGACCGCGTCGCCGGACGCGGTGAGGCGCAGCTCGGGGTCGTCGGTCAGGTTGCCGACGACGGTGACGACGGTTTCACCGGCCATGGCGGCTCTCCTCTCGTGCGACGGGCGATTCCTCACCCGGGCCTGTTCGAGTTCGGGTTCGACGGGCGGTCCCGTGCCGGTGGCGGGGGTGCCCGGAGGGGCGGCAGGGCGCCGGTGCGGCGGCCCCCGCCCGGGGCGGGGCGGTCATCGGTTCCACCTCGTCTCCTCCTCCCGTCCCGGCCCGGGCTCGGCGAGTCCGGCCGCGAGGAGCCGCGCCTGGTGGGCGGGGGCCCTCCTCAGCGGGGTTCCGAGCCGGGGGACGGTGCAGGGACGGCCCGCGGCGGCCCCGCACCAGGGGCAGGGCACGCGGAGGGAGCGGGCGCGCGGGTCGCGCCGCGAGCCGGCGAGGTGGGAGGGCGGGCCGGCCGGGGCGGCGGGCGGGCGCCGGACCCGTCGTCCGGAGGCGATCTCGGCCACCAGCGCGAGGAGTTCCGCACGGTAACGGCCCGGGTCGTCGGGGTCGCTGTCCGGGAGCGGCAGCGGGTCGCGGGCGAGCCGCTCCTCCCGGATCGCGCGCACCTCGGCGCGGATGTCGGAGGCGGCGATGCGGGACCTCTCCCTGCCCAGCCGGGTCACGGCGGTCCGCACGTCGGCGGCGTCCAGGTCGGCGAGCAGCGGGTGCCAGGCGTCCGCCGTGGCGTCCGACAGGTGCGTCGACGGGCACATCGCCGCGACCAGGGCGACGAGCCGGGCCGTCTCGGCCTGCAGCATGCGCTCTTCCTTTCCGCGGGGGAGCCTTCCGGCCGGGACCGGTGCGCCGCTTCCCGCCGCGTCCGCCGGACACCGGTACGCGCACGGGACGGCCCCGCGGGCGTGCCGCGGCCGTTCGGCGTCCTCGGACGTCCGGCGGCCGCGATCGGGCCGGCCGGCTCGGGAGACCGGGAACCACGCCGTCCCGGGCGCGTCCCGGCCGGGGCGGGCGGTGGTGGCGGCGGCGGCGGCGGCGGTCACGGATCCTCGCCGCCCTTGAGCGGGAGCAGACGGTGCAGGTCGAGCGTGCCGGCGCGCAGGGCGCGGGCGATGTGCTCCCGCCCGCTGGGCAGGGGGCGCAGGCTGAACGACCGGGGTTCGGAGGCCGACAGCACGCCCAGTCCCGGGATCGCCTCGCCGGTGTACGGGTCGGTGACCGGGTCGAGGCGGGTCAGCCGGGCGAGGAACCGGTGCTGCCAGCTGGGGCGCACCCGGACCAGTGTCTCCACCTCGCCGGGGTGGTTGTCGGACACCCAGGCGATGAAGACCTCTTCGTCGTCGACCACGACCGTCGGCCTGGGGTCGACGAGGGTGAGGGTGGCTATCGGCGTGTCGTCCGGCAGGGTCACCCGGACCGACTTCAGGTTCAGCTCGGCGCGGGCCGCGCGCAGCCCCGCGAGGACCTCGTCGCGCTCGGTGCGGTACGCGGTGTCGACGGCGTCGCGCAGCACCCGGAGCACGGCGACCCGGGTGGCGTGCTCCTTGAGGTTCATGCGGCCGCGCCCTTCCGCTCGGTCCGGTGCTCCCGCGTGGTCCCGTCCTTCTGTTCGGATCTCTTCTCCGGCCCGGTCCCGTTCTTGCGCTCGGTCCCGTTCTTCCGCTCGGTCCCGTTCTCCCGCCTGGTCCCGGCCCCGGATCCGACGTCCTCGGCGACCCTGTTCCTCGCCGCCGCGGTGCCGTAGCGCACGATCAGCTGGCCGAGCGTGCGGGTCTCGCCGGTGTCGTCCAGGACGGCGGCGCCCAGCAGGTTGTGCCGACGGGCCTCCTCGTAGAGGACGCGCAGCTCCTCGTGGCCGGCGCCCGGCGCGGCCGCCGCCGTGACGTAGTCGGAGACGGAGGGGGCGGGCTTGCCGGCCTCCAGCCAGTCGAGGACGGCCTCGGCGAACTCCGGGCCCGGCCGGTGGAGCACCGTCCCGGACAGCGGCTTCGCCCGGGACTTGGAGATCACCAGGGTGTTCTCGTGGTCCAGGTCGCCGACGATGTCGAATTCGTACTCGATGCCCTCCCGCTGCTCGGGCTTGAGCCCGATCTTGCGCGGCACCTTGCGGCCGCGCTCGTCGGCCTCCACGACGTACTCGGTCTTGGTGCGCATGGTGACGATGAGGTGGCCGGGGTAGGCGAGCAGGGCGTCGATCATCGCCCGCTCCTGGGGGCGGGCCTCCTTCCAGCCGGCGAAGCTGCCGCCCGCTCCGAGGCGTTTGGCCGCGTTGTCGACCTGCTCCAGCATCCCGCCGGTGCCGGACCAGAAGTGGCTCAGGGAATCGACGATCATGACGTCGTAGTCCTCGTGGGCGGCCACCGCGAGGGCGTCGACCAGGGTGGTGGGCTCGAACGTCGTGAGCGGGAGGGTGTCGAAGGCGAATTCGTCGGCGTACTTGGAGGCGCTGCCGTGCTCGGTGTCGATCAGGGCGACCCGCCCGCCGAGCCCGGCGGCGGTGACCAGGGCGGTGTAGGTCTTGCCCGACCCGGTGGGGCCGGCGAGCGCGACGCGGGCCTTGGCCTGTTCCTTGGTGGCGGTGGTGAAGATGAGGTTCACGCCGATCTCCTGGCGTCTGCGACGGCGGTTCCGGGTGGGTCCGGCCGGCAGGGGACGCGGTCCTCCTCCGGCAGGACGTGCTCCCGCGCGGCCGCCACGTGGATCGAATATGCATTCGAATTACTGTCTGCGTCCACGCTAAGCCCACAAAAGGGAACAATCCACCCTTTTCACCAAGAAAAATGGCGGAAGGGAAGAAATGTCAGAAAGAAGGCGTACAATTCCTCCCCGCACTTACGCGGCCGTCCCGCCGGAGGGAAAACGGGAGCGGGAAAGTGGCGTCGACGGCGGCGAGCAGCGGATCGTCCCGTGCGCGCGGGGCGGAGATTCCGCCCCGCGCGCATCCACGCGCGCACCGGCGGCCGAAGCCACACGTACACCCCATAGCCACACGTACGTCCATCGCTTCGCCGGAGGTCATCGTGCTCGTTCTCATCGGAGTGCTCGTCGTCGCCGTCCTGATCGGCGCGTTCGTCCTCGGGAGCAGGGTCCGCGACGAGGAGGCCCCGCCGCCGGACCCCGCCTCGCACCCGCTGCGGCCCCCCACCGACCGTCTGCCGGGGGAGACGTCCGCGTACCGGAGGCCCTTCGAGGTTCCCCGCACCGACTGGGCGCACCGGCTGCGGCCGCACCAGCTCGGAGCCGGTACGGAGACCTCGCCCGTGCCGCCGCGGGAATGACCGGCACCCGTCGACGGCGGCTCCGGCGCGGGCCGGACCGACTCCGTGCCGCGCGGCGCTTGAATGGCACGCGGCGTTGATGAAGCGGGAGGTGGATCGCATGGCCGGCACGAGTCCGGGAATCACCACGGGGGCCCTGGCCCGGCGACTGGGGGTGTCGCCGACCACCATCCGTTCCTGGGAGCAGCGCTACGGCATCGGGCCGGCGACCCGCCCGGACGGCAAGCACCGGCGCTGGACCCCCTCCGACGTCGCGATGCTGGAGGAGATGTGCCGCCTCACGGCGTCGGGCATCCCCCCGGCGGAAGCCGCCCGGGCCGCCCGGAGCAACCGCGGGGAGCCGTCCGGCGCGGGCGAGGAGTCTCCCGCCCCGGCCCCCTCCGGATCCGCTCCCCCGCCGGACCACGGCCCGGCCGGGGGCGGCGGACTGCCCCTGGGGGACGTGCGCCAGGAGTGCCGGGGGCTGGCCCGGGCGGCGATCCGGCTGGACGCCCCGGCGATGGAGACCCTGCTGGAGCAGGCGATCTCCGACTACGGCATCGTCACGGCCTGGGAAGAGGTGATGGTCCCCACGCTGCACGCCGTCGGCCGCAAGTGGGAGTCCTCGAACGACCGTTACGTCGAAGTCGAGCACATGCTGTCCTGGCAGGTGTCGACCGTCCTCCGCCGCGCCGCCACCGCTTCCACGGGGAGGCCGATGCCTCCGGTGCTCCTCGCCTGCGTGCCGTCGGAGACCCACACGCTTCCGCTCGAAGCGCTCACCGCGGCCCTCTCGGAGCGGGGCCTCGCGACCCGCATGCTCGGCGGCGCGGTCCCGGCCGAGGCGCTGGACGCGGCGGTGCGCAGGTGCGGTCCCGCCGCGGTCGTCCTGTGGTCCCAGGCGCGTTCGACGGCAAGCCACGCACTGGCACGGCACGTGGCGGGCGTGACGTTCGGCCTGCGCGGTGCCCGGACCGCGCCGCTCGTGCTGCTGGCGGGTCCCGGCTGGGCGGGCCGGGCGCCCGACTCCGGCATGCTGCGCCCCCGGGGGCTGCGCGAGGCCCTCGACTCCCTTTCCCGCGTCTACGGCGAGCCCGTGCCGGAACCGGAACGCCGGTCCGCCGCCGGGCCGGAGCCTCTCGGCACGGACCGCCCGCCTATGTCGCCGACGGCGGCAGGTCGCCCCTGACCACGCTCTCCCCCGAGTGGGCGGGGTCGCCGTCGTAGACCTGCGCGGAGACGTCGAGGAGCGGGTACCCCGCCAGATCGACGCCGTCGGGCAGGGGGAGGGTGGCCGTGCCGTCGGATCCCAGCACCCCCACGGCGATCAGCTTGGTGTGGCTCCGGTCCATGAGCCACACCTCGTAGTAGCCCCGCGTCGGCGGGAGTCCGCTGACGGACACGGTCACCGCGCGTCTCGTGTCCGCCCCCTGGTGGATCCGGACGCTCCCTTCGGCCGCCCGCGCGGCTACCGGCACGAGAGGAGCCGTCAGGACGGCGACGGCCGGCGGCCTGTCCTCGTGCAGCTGCCACCAGGTCACGGCGCTCCCGGTCAGGAGCCCCGCGACGAGACCCGCCGCGGCGAGGAGCGGGCCGGAGCGGCGCCACCGGCCCTGGCGGCGCGACCGCCCCGAAGCCGTGTCCCCGGACGGCCCGTCCGGGCCCGGGTGATCGTGCCCGGACGACTCGTCCCCGCCGGCGTGCCCGGCGGGCTCGTCCCCGCCGGCGTGCCCCTCCCGGGCGGCGGTCGCGGGCAGGCCCAGTTCCGCGGAGATCGCGTCCCACACCCCTGCCGGAGGCGGCACGAGAAGGTCTTCGATGGTGGTCGCGCGGGCGCTCTCGACGACCCGCCGAAGCTGCCGGAGCTCTCGGGCGCACTCCCCGCAGGCCCGCAGATGGGTCCGCCGGCGGGCGTCGGGCGGGCCGGCGGGCCGCAGGGCGAGTTCGGTCAGTTCGTCGGCACTGAGATGTTCTGCCATGGTCACATCACTCGGGCCAGTACGGGCGGGCGGGCGCACTCGTGTTCGTTCCGGGAGGGGGCCGCGAGGTGTCGGCGCGTAGCGGTCTCGTGGATGTCCGGCACGGGTCTCGTCGTATGCGTGGGCGGGCTTGGGGAGCGGCGAGCGGTCAGTCCCGCGTCGGGAGGGGAACCGCGGTGACGACGAGGTTGCGCAGGTACCCGCCTCCGTCCGGGTCGTACGGTGGCGCACAGGTGATCAGCGTGAGGACGGGCGGGCCCGATCGGGCGAAGGCCGACGCGGGCAGCTCGCTCTTGTCGACCGTCGCGCGGGAGGCGACGCGGTAGGAGACGGGAGGCGCGCCGTCGCGCCGCACCAGGACGGCGTCACCGGCGCGGACGCCGGCGAGGGCGGCGAATTCGCCCAGGTCCCCCGAGCGGGAGTCGACGTGCCCCATCAGTACGGCCGAGCCCGCGCGCTCCCGGAGCGGGGCCGAAGCGGTACCAGCCGGCCCGTCCGGGGTCGGCGGGAACCTGAGCGCCCCCGTGCCGGTCGACTCCGACCGGCACGACCGGGGCGTTCAGGTCGACGCGCGGGATCTCGACGCTCCGCGGGGGTGCCGGTCGGCCGGACGGTTCGCCGGCCCCTGCGTGCGCACGGGAGAGCGGGACGGGGGAATGCCCCTGGGGCGGCCCCGCCCACGTCCCGGACGCGGAGGGGGGCGTCCGGGCGTGGAAGTCCGGGGCGTCCGGAAGGGCATCCGGAGCGGACGGCCGGAGCGCCGCTCCGACCACCAGGGCCACCGCCCCGGAGACGGCCAGCACGACGGCCAGGATGCCGTCCGTCGGCCGCCCGCGGCACGGCGCGGCCCCGCGCGCTTCAGGCACGGGACCGTGCCACCACGCGGCGGGCCGTGAGGCCGCCGGCGAGCGCGAGCAGTCCGGCTCCGGCGGTGAAGGCGATCCACGCCGCGGAGTCGTTGGGCTGCCCGAAGCCGGCGTTCACCGCGGCGGGTGCGGCCTGCATGCCGCTCAGGGTCTGCACCTTGAGCGCGAGGTTCTTGTCCGCGGCACTGCCCCAGGCGTAGACGATGTTCGTGGTGCCCTCCTTCAGGTCGAGGTCGGCGGGGCCGATGACGACGTCGTCGCTGCCGGCGAGGACGACGTCGGCGGAGACGGTCCCGGCGGCGAGCTCGGCGGTGTCCTCCTTGGGGTTCTCGAGCCCCTTGAAGACGGGCTGGCCTCCCGCCCGGACGTCCACGGCGGGCGCCGCGGCGACATGGCGGACGGTCAGCCGCGTCTCCCCCGCGGGGATCTTCGAGGTGTCGTTGACGTAGGCGTCGATCTGCGGCTTGCCGTCGGCCGACAGGTGCGCGACGACGGTCGCGTTCGCCCCCGCGGGGACGTCCACGGTCTTCTGGACGGCGGGGGTCCCCGAGGGGTCGGCGCCGGCGGGGAAGACCTTCAGGTCGTAGCTCCCCGCGGGGAGCTCCTGGGGTTCGGTGAGGGTGCCCGGCTTGAAGTCCGGGAGGAGTTCGTCGCCGTTGGCGTACACGTCGACGGTCAGTCCGGGCACGGCGTGCAGGACGGACACCGTGGCGGTGTCGTCGGCGGCGGAGGCGGGCACGGCGGCGCCCAGGACGAGGGCGCACGTACCGAGGGTGGCTGCGACGAGGGCGGGGGTCCGGGGGTTCATCGCTGGTTCCTTTCGGACCACTCACTCCCTGCGAGTGAGTGGATACCTGTGCTTCGCCGCCCTCCCCCGGACGGGATGCAGGCTTCGGCCCCGACTTCCCCCTCCTCCCATTTCGACGCAACATCAATGCGTGTTGCCGCTGTGCATCGATTCGACGGACGGTGAGGGAGACGGTGCATCCCCGTGCCATAGGAGCAAGTCATGGTCTCCGCCCACCCCTCCCCCCCGACTCACGGCAACCCCCACGCGCCGCCCGCCCCGCCCGCGGCCCCTTGCGGGACACCGCGGCGGGCCGACCGCTCGACGGTGCTCGACGAGTCGGAAGCAGAGCTCGCGACCCGGTTCGCGAACGGCGATCCGTCCGCGCTGGCCACCCTTTACCGGCAGAACTCCGCCCTGGTGTACTCCCTCGCCCGCCGCGCCCTCGGCAACGCCCAGGACGCGGAGGACGTCACGCAGCAGGTGTTCATCGCCGCCTGGCGCGGCCGCGCCGGATACCGGGCGGAGCGTGGCGCCCTCGGCGGCTGGCTCGTCGGCATCGCGCGCCACGTCATCCTGGACGCGCGTACGGCACGGACGCGGCGGACCGAGCTGGAGCGCGTGCTGACGGGCCAGCACGCGCAGGCGGTCCGCACCTACAGCAAGGACGAGTGCGAACAGGCCCTGAACCGCGTTCTGGTCCTGCAGAAGCTCGGCCTCCTCTCCCCCGTACAGCGGCGTCTGGTCGGCATGGCGATCTACGGCGACATGACCCAGGCGCAGATCTCGGAGGAGACCGGACTTCCGCTCGGTACGGTCAAGAGCCACATCAGGCGCGCCCTGCTCTCCCTTCGGCGCTGGATGGAGCCCTCCGCCTGAGGCGCCGCCCCCGCACCGTCAGAACCGCTCTTCTCCGGCGGATTTGTGACCCCTTCCTCATCGGCTCCTTCGGACTCCGGTCCGACGACGGATGCACGCGCACGCGAACGACGCACCCCCGCTCATCACCCCGATTCGGATCGCCATATAGGGGGTGATGCATCCGCAAACGCGGCAAATGCGAAATACGAGGAGAAAGAGATGACCGTCAGCAGCACCAGCAACGCGTTCCTGCACGCGAACTGCTGACGTGACCTCACAGCGGACGGTCCGCTCACCCCGAGGAGAGGCCACCACGCCGCTGCCGGTTCGACCGAAGTGGGAGAGAAGATGATTGTCAAGAAGCTGCACGACGCGGGAATGAAGAGCGAGCACGCCTACCTCGCGGCTGCCGGCTCGATCGGACTGTCGCTTGCTTCGTGGCTCACCTCGCGGCGGAGCGAGAACCTGGAAAGGGCCGACCGGTGGGGCATCTTCGTCGGTGAGTGGGCGCCCACGTTCTTCGCCCTGGGGCTGGCGCTGGCGAACTACGAACGAGAAGAAGCACCCCAGGGCCTCGTCGACGTCAGCTGACGCTCCGGACGTCCCCCGTCCCACCGCGCCCCCGGCAGACCAGCCGGGGGCGCACCCCGTCCGAGGACGACGGCGCCTGCGTGGACGATCCGGCCCGGCCCCGGCGCGGACGGACGCGACGGCCCTCGGACCGGCCGGAACGAAGCCAGGCGTCCACACGGCCCGGGGCCCCGCACCGCCCGCGAGGGCGGACGGCCGAGGGACCGCGGGCCGGAAGTGAACGGGACGAGGGAGACGGTCACGGCATCTTCCGGGACCGGTTTCCGGTTCCGTGCCGGACGGCACCGGCGGCCTGCGACGACGCGGTGGTACGCGCCCGACCGAGGACGCGCGCCCGGTGGACGCGCCCCGCGCACGCGTCGGGCGCCCGGACCGCGTCAGACGGGTGCCGGCCCGAACGGCTCCGGCGACGGACCGCTTTGCGCCTTTCGGCCTCGCGAGGCCACGTCGGCGTAATGGCCCGCGAGGGCCTGGGCCATGGCGGACGCCGAGTACTCGGTGCGCACGAGACGCCGTGCCCGCCGCGCCATGGCCTCGGCGGCCTCGTCGTCCAGTTCCAGCAGGCGCCGCAGCCCCCGGCCCAGTGCGTGCGGGGACGAGGTGTCCAGGAGCAGGCCGTTGACCCCGTCGTCCAGATAGTGCGGTACGCCGCCGCGCTCGGGCCCGGCCACGACCATCCCCGCCTCCATGGCCTCCAGGACCGCGAGGCCGAACTCCTCCTTCGCGCTCGCGCAGACGTAGCGCGCCCGGAACCGGTGGACGGGGTCGGCCAGCGTTCGTTCGAGCGATCGCACGTCGGCGTTGGAGAGCGCGGGAAGAAGGAGCAGGTTTTCCCGGGCTTCCGGGTCGCCCAGGGTCGCCGCGTGGATCCGGGCGCGTGTCAGGAACTCCTGACGGTCCGGCGCACGCGTGCTCCCGCCGACGAGGACCAGGACCGATTCCCGGTGGCAGCCCGACTCGATCCACGCCCGGACCAGGACGTCCTGCTGCTTCACCGGGTGCAGACGCCCGACGCTCAACAGCACCGTCCGTCGGGGCCCCTCGGCGTACCCGGCCTTGCCGGCGATCCTGTCGAGGAGGAGACCGCATCGTTTCGCCGCGTCGGGCGGCGGCTCGTAGGGCGCCACGCCTTCCGGCGGGGCGCTCAGCCGCCGTGTCCCGTGTCCCCGGGCGAGTTGGGGGAAGTGGTGGAGGAGTTCCGCCGTTCCGCCGCGGCCGGCGATTCCCACCACGCGGTCGGCCCGGGCGACCAGGCGGTCGGCGAGGAACACCCGGTGCAGGTCCAGGCGCACGTGGTCGGGGTCCGCGTCAGGGCGGTCGAGGAGCTCGCTCATCCGGCGATGGGGGTCGGGGGTCGCGGTGAACACCAGCCCGGCACCGACCCTTCGGGCCGCCTCGGCCAGGGCGAGCGAACCGTCGTCGGCGTAGCGCACGTGAAGGACGTCGAGCGGTCGTCCGAGCGCGGACAGCAGCGTGGTGGCCCACCAGGCCAGGGCTTCGCGGTGCTCCCCGATGTCCTGCGGGCCGGCCGGACGGTCCGTGTCCACGGGAAGCCGCAGGATCCAGTGGCCGGGGCTCCGCCGGCGCAGCAGCACACGGTCCGCTTCGAGATCGGGGCGACAGGCGGTGACCACGGTGAGCACGCCCGCGATGCCGTCGGTCGAGGCGAGCGCCTCCCCGACGGAGTCGAGGAGGACGCTGAGGCCGCCGCTCAGGCCCTCGCCCGGCCGGTCGAACCGTCCCATGAGCATGGACTGGGCGACGACCAGCCCCGAAGAGGGCAGGGAGGGTCGGCCCCCTGTGCGCGGCCGGTGGCGCAGGGCCTCCAGCAGGAGGCGCTCGTAGGTGTCCGCGGGCTCCACGGTCCGGAGCCGGTTCTCGCCCTGCCGCCCGTACCGGGCGAGCAGCCGCCATGCCGCGTGCCGCACCCGCCGGGAGCCGGCGCGGGCGAGCCGGAGGAGGCCGTCCTCCGGGAGGGGGCGGAGGCCGGCGGCGGCCGCGAGGTGGAGCAGCATGGCCGTCGTCTCCGGGTCCCGGGCGGTACGGAAGCCGGAGCGCAACGCTCTCGCGGCCCGAGGCCCTCCGTGGAGCCGTACGGCCTCGGGCCACGCCTCGAAGACCGCTCCCCGTGCTCCGTCGCTCCCGGCCGCGAGCCGCACGCACTCCTCGGGGCCCGGCGTCCGTCCCGCCCGTACCCGCTTCCGCAGGCGGGCGACCGCCACGTCATGGGCCGTGGCCATGGCGTACTGGCCGGGGTGTACCGCACCGCCGCCCACTCCGTACTCCTCTTCGACCAACCGGGACAGGAGGCTGCGGGGGGACGAGGGCGGGTCCGGCCGGTTCGAGGACGTCGTCGCGCCTTCGGGCCCGGTCCAGAAGGCCCGCCTCGCCGCCGTGAACGCGTCACGCTCCCCCTCCGCGGCGGTGGGAGCGTGGGGACCCGGCGCCGCCCGGTCCGGGACAGAGATTTCCATGGGGACTCCTGGTGGGATACGTCCGACCAGGAGGCTTTCCTCGTCCCCTCCCGGCGTGGATGCACCCGGGTGCGGCGGCTTCGTCCCGTGAGGGGCGCGCGGGCACACGGCCCCGGCGGAAAGCGGCGGCCGGGTACGCGAAGGGCGAGCAAGCGCATCCGCTTCGGCGTTCCGGGACGAATCACCGGGCGGATGTTCTTCTGGCGGAGGAGGTCGGATGCCACGCGTCGCGGTGATCAGTCCCCCCTTCCAGTCGCACGCCCAGCCCCTGTCGGTGCTGGCGGGCGCTCTCGCCCGGGCGGGCTCCGACGTCACTTTCGCGTGCGCGCCCCCCTTCGCCCGGCTGGCCGAGGAGGCCGGTGTGGGCTTCGCCCCGCTGACCGTGTCGCGCAACGCGAACACCGGTGTCGCCCGGAGCACGAGGCAGGGCACACGGGAGGCGGAACGACTTGAGGAGTTCCTCGGCTCCACCCGCGAGGGGGCGGTCGCCGCGCTCCTGACGCAGTGCCGCCACCGTGGCGAGGACATGCTCGCCGACCCGGAGGAAGTCCTCGCGGAGGTGCGGAACCTCCAGGAGATCCTGGCGCCCGACTGGTTCGTCGTCGACCAGCTCAGCTACCCGGTGACGCTCGCCCTCCATTGCCTCGGGCTCCCCTTCGCCACGTTCTGTCCAGGACATCCGACGTATCTGCCGCACGGGCCCGAGGCCCTGTTCGGCGTCCCCTACGCCTGGCCCGGGGCCGTCCGCCCCGCCGCCCGGGACCTCGCCGAGCTGCGGCGGGCCGCCCTGGGCAACGACCTCGCGTTCACCGAGCGGTTCGCCGCGGTCGCCCGCGCACACGCACCGCGGGCCCCGGCACCCGGCCGGGCGTTCGCCCTGGCCTCGCAGCAGGCCGTCGTCTTCAACTACCCGCGGTTCCCCTGGCTGCCGGAACACCGGGCGTCCGGGACGCGCTTCCTGTACGGGGGCCACGGCGTGCCCCCGGAGGAGAAGGGGCCCGGCGGCGAGTGGGAGGGAGTGCTCGGCCGGCTCAGGTCGGCCGCGGGCCGCCTGGTGCTGATCGCGCTCGGCACCTTCCTGTCCGCGCGCGACGACGTACTGGAGCTGCTGATCCGGGGCATCCTGTCCCACTGTCCGGACGTGGCGGTCGTGGTCGCCGCGGGCGAAGGGGCGCCGGGACTCGCGGAGTTCGCCGGACCCAGGGTGCACGTCGCGCGTGTCGTTCCCCAGCGATGGCTGCTGAGCCGGGTCGACGCCATGGTGCACCACGGGGGCAACAACTCGTTCACCGAGTGTCTGGCCTCCGCGACGCCGGCCCTGATCCTGCCCTTCTCCAGCGACCAGTTCTCCATCGCCCATGACGCCGAACGCGCGCGGCTGGCCACGTGCCTGGACCCGGCGACGCTGACCGAGGCCGAGGCGGGCGCCGCTGTGCGCGATCTCCTCGCACGTGTCCCCGAGGGGCTGCCGCGCTGGTCGGAGACGGTCCGCCGGCGCGGACCGCAGTGGACAGCCGAGCGCCTGCTCGACGCCATGAAGTCGTCCACCCCGCGCCGGTGACCGATCGGCGCCCGGCGAGCGGCCGGGACGCGCACGCCGCGTCGCGGTTCCGCCTCCCGGCCCGGCGCCGCCGCCGGGCAGGCGTACGCGGCGGGCGTGCCGGCCGTCAGGGGCGGTGCCGGAGCGCACCCGGCCACCACACCGCGGGGCCGATGTCGCGTACCAGGGCGGGGACGAGCAGCGACCGGACGACCAGGGTGTCGAGGAGAACGCCGAAGGCGACGATGAACGCGATCTGCACCAGGAACGCGAGGGGGATGACGCCCAGGGCCGCGAACGTGGCGGCCAGGACGACGCCGGCCGAGGTGATGACCCCTCCGGTGGCGATCAGACCCCGCCGCATCCCCTCCCGCGTACCGTGCCGGACGGCCTCCTCGCGGACGCGGGACATGAGGAAGATGTTGTAGTCGACGCCGAGCGCCACCAGGAACACGAAGCCGTACAGGGGCACGGCCGAGTCCGTGCCGGTGAAGCCGAACACGTGCTGGAACACGAGGGCGGACACCCCGAGGGTGGCGGCGAAGTTGAGCGCGACCGTCACCACCAGGAGCAGGGGCAGCAGGATCGAACGCAGCAGGCCGACCAGGATCACCAGGATGATCGCGAGCACCACGGGGACGATGAGCGTCCGGTCCCGCTCGGCGGTGACCTGGGTGTCGTACTGCTGTGCGGTGTAGCCGCCGACCAGGGCGTCGGCGTCCGGCACGGCGTGGAGGGCCGATCGGAGGCCGGCGATCGTGTCCTTCGCGGCATCGGTGTCCGCGGCGTCCGCGAGGGTGACGTCGATGCGCACGCGCCCGTCCGCGACGAGCGCCTCGGTGGTTCCGGGGGCCCCGGGGGCCGCGAAGACCGTGGCGGAGTCGACCCCTTCGACCTCCTCAGCCGCCGAGCGGATCCTCTCCGCGGCGCCGGCGTCGGCGATGACGACGGCGGGATTGCCCGCGCCACCGGGGAAGTGCTCGACCAGTCGCGCCTGGGCCGCGACGGACGGGGCGTCCTTGACGAAGATCTCGTCGAGCGGCACGCCCTTGGAGTCGAGGCCGAAGGAGAAGGCGGCGCAGACCAGCAGGGCCGCGAGGGATCCTCCCCAGACCTTGCGGGGCGCCCGGTCGACGAGGGCGGCGATCCTGCGCCAGGCCGGGTGCGCGTCGTCGGCGGGCGTCGACCTGGGACGTGCGGGCCAGTAGGCGGCACGGCCGAGCAGGACCAGGGCCGCGGGAAGGAACGTCACGGTGCTCAGCACGGCGCACACGATGCCGATCGCTCCGACCGGCCCCAGTGCGCGGTTGTTGGTCAGGTCGCTGAGGAGGAGCGCGAGAAGACCGAGTGCGACGGTGGCCGCGCTGGCCGTGATCGGCCCGATGGACTGCCGCAGCGCCGCCCGCATGGCGGGGACGCGGTCCCCGTCCCGGGCTCCGAGCTCCTCGCGGTAGCGGGCGGCCAGCAGCAGCGCGTAGTCGGTGGCGGCCCCGATGACGAGGATGGACAGGATTCCCTGCACCTGCCCGTCCACGCGCACGACGTCGTGGTCGGCCAGGACGTAGACGACGGCGCAGGCCAGCCCGAGGGCGAACACGGCTCCGATGATGATCAACAGGGGGAGCAGGACGCTCCGGTAGACGAGGAGCAGGATCACCAGGACCGTCACCAGGGCGACCACCAGCAGAAGGCCGTCGATGCCGGCGAAGGCGTCGGAGAGGTCCGCCTGCGTGGCGGCGGGTCCGCCGAGCCATGCCTCCGCGCCCGGAACGGCGGACACCGCGGCATCGATCCTTCCTATCGTCGCCGGGAGTTCGTCGCCCAGGTCGGGCCGGAGCTGGACGATCCCCCGCAGGGCCTCGCCGTCCGTGGACGGCAGCGCCGGAGAAGGCGCGCCGACCACTCCGGGCGCGCCTTCCAGCGAAGCGAGCGCCCGCGTCGCCGCCGCTTGCGCCGCGGGGTCGAGCCGCCCGTCCCCCGGCGCCGTCCAGACGACCAGGGCGGGCAGGGTCTCCTCCTGGCGGAAGGCCTCCTGCTCCACCAGCACCCGGGTGGATTCGGCGCTCCGGGGGAGGAAGGCCGCCTGATCGTTGGTGGCGACCTCGCCGAGCTTGCCCGCGTAGGGACCCAGCCCTCCTCCGATGACGAGCCAGACGACGAGGACGAGGAGCGGCAACAGTCGGCCGGCCCACCTCAGGGGTGTGGACATGAGAACTCCCGGAGAGGATGCCTTGATCATAAACAATCTCAATGATGAAGATATATCGAAGCAAGACCCGTACGTGCGACCGCGGGCGAGCGACGGAGGCTTTCGGATCGGTGGGTCTTCCGGGCGGAGCCGTTCCCTGGATGCACCCGATGCGCGAAGCGCCGCGCCGCTCCACGCCGCTCCGAAGGTCACCGTCCACCCGCGGACACCTGCCGCATCCACGGGCCGTCCTCGGGACGAAGGAACAGGAGCCCACACCCGGGAGGACGGGATGACAGGTCGGAGAAGAGTCCTCGTCGTCGGGGCGACCGGGGAGGTCGGAGGTCTGGCGGCACGACTGCTGGCCGACCGAGGAGCCTCCGTGGCATTGGCGGGGCGCGACCCCGCCCGGCTGGAGGAGCGGTCCCGCCGGCTGGACGGCTGCCCGACGCGCACGTTCGATGCCTACGACCTCGAACGCTGTGCCGCGCTGGCACCGTGGGCCGCCCACGCCCTGGGCGGGCTCGACACGGTGGTCGTCACCGTGGGCGTCGCGGGCTTCGGCGCGGCGGGCGACGTCACGGACGCGGTCGCCGAACACCTCGTGACCGTCAACGCGCTCGCCCCCATGTCGGTGGTCAGGGGGGCCCTGTGCGTCCTGGAGGCCGCGAGCACCGTCGCGGTCGTCACCGGCGCGATCGTCGACCGGCCGATGCGCGGCACGGCCGACTACGCGGCGGCGAAGACCGCCCTCGCTACCTGGCTCGGAGTGGTGCGCCGGGAGCAACGCGCCCGCGGAGTCGCGATCATGGACGTGCGCCTGCCCCACCTCGCCACGGGCTTCGCCGACCGCGCGGTGACCGGAACGGCCCCGGGCATGCCGGCGGGGGCCGACCCCGCCGAAACGATCGACCGCCTCCTGGTCACACCCGTCATGGCGGGTGCCGCCCGGAGGTGAACACCCTCCCACCCGCCGCTCAGGACGCCCGCGCCCGGAAACCCACCCGCCCCTCGCCCGCGAGCCGTTCCGGCTGTGCGGCGGAGACGATCCGCCCCGTCGCCAGGGCCCCGTCGTCAGGGTGTGCGGCTCCGGAGAGCACGGCTCCGATTCCACGAAGCCCTGCCGGCCGGCCGCCGCGCCCGCTTCCCACCGGCCCTGCGGCCCTGCGGCCCTGCGGCCCTGCGGCCGTAACCGTGCCCTCAGGGCCTCCGCGGATCCCCGTGCGGCTCGTCCCGGGCCTTCGGGGCCGATCCCGACGAGCGGGGGCGGCCGGGAACCGACCGGGGGGCGCGAGGGCTCAGGGTACGGGGGCGGCCGGCCCGTCCGCGGGGGCGTCCGCCCCTTCGTCGACCGCTCCGGCGAGCGAGCGCAGCGCCCTCCTCGTATGGCTCTTGACCGTGCCGAGGGGCAGGCCGAGGCGTCGCGCGATCTCGGGCTGCGTAAGCCCCAGGTAGTAGGCGAGGAAGAGGACCTCGCGGCGCTCGGGCGGCAGACCGGCCAGGTGGACGGCGAGGCCCAGGCGCTCCACCGCGTGCGCGCAGACGTCGGGACCTTCCGGAGCGCCCCCCAGGACCATGCGGCGGAAGCCCTCGTGACGCCGCATCAGCGCTCCGGACGCGTCGGCCGCCTTGTGGACGGTGATGCCGCGCAGCCACGGGCCGAGGTCGCCGCGACGCGGGCAGTACCGGGCGGAGTGCGACCAGACGTCCGCGAACACCCGCTGGGCGACGTCCTCGGCGTCCTGGGGATCGATGCAGCGGCGCCGGGCCCATCGCAGCACGACGGGGTACCAGCGGGTGAAGAGGGGCTCGAAGGACTCCCGTACGACGTCGCCGTGCGGCGGTGCGTCGTCGTTCCGGGCCAGGCAGTGGGCGCAGGGGGGCGCGGGCGGGCTGGAGGGCACCAGTCGTCTCCGGAGACATCCGGGGGAAGGGACGGGGTCTCGATGCCGACGGCCGTAACGGGTCCCTCGGGACGAGGCCGCGGCGCAGGGATGCCCACGGCACCAGCGGACCACGGGGTCCCGCCCGCCGCCATCCCGGCGGGCCGACCGTGAGACCCGCACGGCCACGGCGTAGGACGCGGGACCGCCCTCCCCCACCGGACACGGGAACGGCGCGCGGGGGAGGGACCCTCGCGCGCCGTTCGCCTTCCGTACGGGCGTGAACCGGTGTTTCAGTCGCCGTGGCCCGTGCCACCGCTGCCGAAGCCGCCGCTGGAGATGCCGCCCCACTTGCGCTGCTCCTCACCGGGCGGATGGGCCGAGGCGTCGCCGCAGCTCTTCAGGTTGTAGGGCAGGAGACGATGCTCCCCGTCGGTGTGGGGCATTTCGGAGGGCTTCCGGTACTCGGACATCTCACCGGGGTGCCGGTCGGTCTCGGGGCGGTGCGGCTGGGTGCCGGGGGCCGGGGGCGGAAGCTCCTTCCCCGTGAGCCTGATCCCCAGGGCGAAGGCGCCGATGAGCACGACGACCACGATCAGGCCACCGAGCACTTGGGCGAGTCCGGACTGCCAGACGCCGGCGGCCAGACCGTTCACTGCGACGGCGTGGGTGTTCATGAGGGTCTCCCCAATCGTCGAACCCCCGCCGGTGAGGCGAGGCCCCGGTCGGACATTGCTCTGTCGCACCTCCGCGATGCGGCCGAGCGGCCGGGGCCGAAGGGCGCGAGGCGAAGGAAGACCAGCGTCTCTCCGGCGGCGACGCGGGACCATTCGCGTCGTTCGTGCGTCGTTGTGCCGCAGCGGTTTCCCGGACGGACCGGAAAGGTCTCGCTTCCGGCCACCGGCCCGCCGCCGGGAGCAGCGGCGCACGCACCCGACGCCGGTCCGGCGAGCACCGCCGTTCGGGTCGTCTCCCGAGGACCGCGCATCCGCCCGAAGCCCCCTCCGCGAATCCCGAACGCCCAGTCACCCCAAGAAAGCCAGGACACCCCATGGCCTCATCTGTCACGTTTCTCCCCGGCCACTACACGCCGGCGGCGGGCGAGTACGTCTGCGACTGCGTGGAAGGACACAGCTGGCGGATCGACCTCGTCGGGCACCTCTTCCCCCCGTTCCCCCCGAACTGCAGCGCCCGCACGTGGCAGGCGGCACGGGCAGCGGGGGCTCCCGACCCCCTCCCGGGAAGGCCCCAGGTCTGACCGGACCGGCCGTCGCGGTGCCGCCCCGCCCCTCGGCCGGGCGGCACCGCGACGCCGCCCGGCGGTCCCGGCTCGCCTCGGGAGCCGGCACTCGACCGACCGGGTCACCCCAGGAAACCGAGCCGCACCTGCCGTTGGGGGTTGTCCTTGTTGGTGTCGACCAGGCAGACCGACTGCCAGGTGCCGAGGGCGAGGCGGCCGGCGACGACGGGGAGGGTGGCGTGGGGCGGGAGGAAGGCGGGGAGGACGTGGTCGCGGCCGTGGCCGGGGGTGCCGTGGCGGTGCTGCCAGCGGTCGTCGGCGGGGAGCAGGTGGTGGAGGGTGGCCAGGAGGTCGCTGTCGCTGCCGGCGCCCGTCTCCAGGACGGCGAGGCCCGCGGTGGCGTGGGGGACGAAGAGGTTGAGGAGGCCGTCGCGGCCCGTGGCGGTCTCGGTGAGGAAGCCCTCGCAGACCTGCGTCAGGTCGGTGACCGTCTCCTCGGAACCCGTGGTGAGGCTGATGACGCGCGTGGTGAAGGAGTGTGACATGAAGTCATCCTGCCGTCCGGGGCGCGGGATTGCGCGTCCACGCTCCGAGACGGCGTTGACCGTGTCGGGCGGGGGTCGCTACGTTCGCGCCATGTTGCGTACAGCACTGCTCACCACGCGCGGTCACATCGACCTGCTGCGGGTGGCCTCCGCCACCTGTCTCCGCGGCCGCTGACGCCTTCTCGCCGCCGGCCGCTCCGACGGTCGCGGCTCTGCTCCTGACGCTCTGACGCCTTGATCCTCTCGCCGTACGCGTGTGTCCTCCGCGTGCGGTGACGTCGACGCGTACCCGTTCCCCGTTCCCGCCCCCTTGCCTTCCCTCCCGTACCGGAGTCTCCTCATGGCCGTCGGTCACGCACCGCCACCCCCTGTACCTCTCCTGCCGGATATATCCGGTATTCCTGATATCGAATCGCTCACTCCCCTGCGGCGCCCCGGGCGCCGGGCCGTCGTGCCGCGCTGGCTGCGACGGGCCGTCGGGCCGCTGCTGCTCCTGCTGGTGTGGCAGGTGGCCAGCGCCACGGGGGCGCTCGCGCCGGAGGTGCTCGCCTCGCCGGGGACGATCGCGCGGTCCGCCGCCGACCTGGTCGCGGACGGGACCCTGCCGACCGCCATGGGGGTGTCGCTCCGGCGGGTGGCCGCCGGACTGCTCATCGGCGGCGCCGTCGGGACGGCGCTGGCGCTGCTGTCCGGGCTCTCCCGGCTCGGCGAGGACCTCGTGGACGCCACCGTGCAGATGCTGCGCACGGTCCCGTGGGTCGGCCTCATCCCCCTGCTGATCATCTGGCTGGGCATCGGCGAGGCCCCGAAGGTGGCGCTGATCGCCCTCGGGACCGCCTTCCACCTCTATCTGAACGTGTACGCCGGCATCCGCGGCGTCGACGCCCAACTCGTGGAGGCCGGGCAGTCGCTGGGCCTCGGACGGTGGGGGCTCGTGCGGCACGTGGTGCTGCCCGGCGCGCTCCCGGGGGCCATGACCGGGCTGCGGTACGCGCTCGCCACCGCCTGGCTGGCGCTGGTCTTCGGCGAGTCCATCAACGCCGACGCCGGGATCGGCTTCCTGATGAACCAGGCCCGCGAGTTCTTCCGCACCGACGTGATCGTCGTCTGCCTCGTCGTCTACGCCTTCCTCGGCCTGCTGGCCGACGCCGTCGTCCGCACTCTCGAAAGGCTGCTGCTGCAATGGCGACCGACCTTCACCGGACAGTGACCGTCCAGGGCCTGACCCGCTCCTTCGACGGCCGGCCGGTCGTGGACGGGCTGGACCTCACCCTGGAACCGGGGCAGTTCACCGCGCTGCTCGGACACAGCGGGTGCGGCAAGTCCACTCTGCTGCGGGTCCTCGCCGGGCTCGACCGCGAGATCTCCGGCACCGTCCTCGTGCCGCGCCGACGGGCCGTCGCCTTCCAGGCCCCCCGGCTGATGCCCTGGAAGCGGGTCTGGCGCAACGTCCTCCTCGGGCTGCCGGGCCGCCCCGACCGGGCCGTCGCCGACCGGGCCCTGGAGGAGGTCGGCCTCGGCCACCGGGCCGACGTCTGGCCCAAGACCCTCTCCGGCGGCGAGGCCCAACGTGCCTCTCTGGCCCGCGCGTTGGTACGCGATCCCGACCTGCTGCTGCTCGACGAACCGTTCGGGGCACTCGACGCGCTGACCCGGATCAAGGCCCAGCGGCTCGTCGCCGAGCTGTGGCGGCGGCGCGGCTGCACCGTGCTCCTGGTCACCCACGACGTGGACGAGGCCCTGCTCCTCGCCGACCGGGCGCTGGTCATGCGCGACGGCGTCATCGCGTACGACACGCCCGTCGCGCTCGACCGGCCCCGCTCCCCCGCCGACCCCGCCTTCGCCGCCCTCCGCGGCCGTCTCCTCGCCGAACTCGGCGTCGGGGAGGGCGAGTCCGGCGCCGTCCCGGTGACCACTTCCGCCCCTGCCGGCGTCCGGGTCCCTTCGCCCAAGTCCCCCGCACACTCCCCCTCCTAGGAGCCCCCTCGTGAAGTCCCTCCGTCTCTCCCTCTCCGCCGCGCTGCTGCTCCCGCTCGCACTGCTCGCGGCGACCGCCTGCACGCCCGCCTCGGGCGCCGACGCCGGCGGGAGCACCGACGGCAAGGGCGATCTCGTCCTGAACGTCGGCGACCAGAAGGGCGGCGCCGAGGCCGTGCTGCGCGCGGCCGGAGAACTCGACGACCTGCCCTACCGGGTGAAATGGTCCACCTTCACCTCCGGGCCACCCCTGCTCGAAGCCATCAACGCCGGGGCCGTCGACATCGGCGGCGTCGGCAACACCCCGCCGGTCTTCGCCGCGGGAGCCAAGTCGAAGATCACCGTGATCGCCGCGACCCACGGCGACTCGGCCGGCGAGGCGATCCTCGTGCCGAAGGGGTCGCCGCTCCGTTCCGCCCGCGACCTCAAGGGCAAGAAGATCGCGGTGGCACAGGGCAGTTCGGCTCACTTCCAGCTGATCGGCTCGCTGGAGAAGGCGGGGCTGACGCTCAAGGACGTCCAGGTCACGCTGTTGCAGCCGGCCGACGCGCTCGCCGCCTTCACCAGCGGGAAGGTCGACGCGTGGGCGGTCTGGGACCCGTACACCTCCCAGGTGCTGCACAGCGGTTCCGGACGGGTGCTGACCGACGGGCGCGGGGTCGTCAACGGGCTCGGCTTCCAGGTCGCCGCGCCCGCCGCGCTCGCGGACGCGCGGAAGGAGAAGGCCCTCGGCGACTTCGTCGAGCGGCTGCGGCGCGCCCAGGACTGGGTGTTCGACCACCCGGAGGAGTGGGCGAAGGTCTGGTCGAAGGAGACGGGACTGCCGTACGAGGTGGCACTGGCCGCCGTGAAGCGCAGCAGCGGCACCCGGATCCCCGTCGCCCTCGACGACGCGGCGATCGCCTCCGAGCAGCGGATCGCCGACACCTTCGCCGGTCTGGGGCTGATCCCGAACCGCTTCCGGTTCGCCGACTTCGTCGACCACCGCTTCGACAAGGACCTGCCGCCGTCGACCACTCCGGCGCGCTCCTACGGAAAGGACAACTGACCATGACGGTCCACCTGCACTGGTTCCTGCCGACCGGCGGAGACGGGCGCACCCTCGTCGACCGGCACGCCTACACCGACGGCGGCATCACCCGGAACCGCTCCGGCGCGATCGCCGGGGTCCGCGCGCCCGACATCGCGTACCTGACGCAGATCGCGAAGGCGGCCGAGCGGCTCGGCTTCGAGGCCGTGCTGACGCCGACCGGCACGTGGTGCGAGGACGCCTGGCTGACGACGGTGGCGCTCGCGCAGCACACCGAACGGCTCAAGTTCCTGGTGGCGCTCCGGCCGGGCGTGCTGTCCCCCGTGCTCGCCGCGCAGATGGCCGCGACCTATCAGCGGATCACCCGGGGCCGGCTGCTGCTCAACGTGGTGACCGGCGGCGACTCCGTCGAGCAGCGGCGCTTCGGCGACCACCTCGACCACGACCAGCGGTACGCGCGCACCGCCGAGTTCCTGTCCGTGGTGCGGGGCGTGTGGAGCGGACGCCCGTACGACTTCCAGGGCGAGCACTACCAGGTGGAGGGCGGGCTCACGGCGCTGCCGCCGGACCCGCTGCCGGAGTTGTTCTTCGGCGGCTCGTCCCCGGCGGCCGGTCCGGTCGCCGCCGAGCACGCCGACGTCTACCTCACCTGGGGCGAGCCGCCCTGGCAGGTCAAGGAGAAGATCGACTGGATCCGTCGGCTCGCCGAGGAGCGCGGCCGGACCGTCCGCTTCGGCATCCGGCTGCACACCATCTCGCGGGACAGCTCCCGCGAGGCGTGGGCGACCGCCGACCGGCTGCTCACCGACCTCGACGCCGAGACGGTCGCGGCGGCGCAGGCGCTGCTCGGCCGCAGCGAGTCCGTGGGCCAGCAGCGGATGCTCGCCCTCCACGGGGGCGGCGCGCTGGACCGGGACCGGCTGGAGATCGCCCCGAACCTGTGGGCGGGCGTAGGCCTGGTGCGGGGCGGGGCCGGTACGGCGCTCGTCGGCAGCCACGCGGACGTCGCCGACCGCATCGAGGAGTACCACGACCTGGGCGTGGAGCACTTCGTGCTCTCCGGCTACCCGCACCTGGAGGAGGCGTACTGGTTCGGCGAGGGCGTCACGCCGCTGCTCGCGGAGCGCGGTCTGCTGACGACGGTGCCCGCGTCGCCGCTCCTGGCGGGCGCGGCGGGCCTCGCGGGGATCGGGGGCGGACGCTAGGCCGACGTGGAGCCGGGGCCCGGGGAGGAGCCGGGGGCGGGGTCGGGTCCCACAGTCGTCGCGGGGTCCGATGCGGGGTCCGGCGCCGTCGCGGGGCGGGGCCGGGCTCCGGCGCCGTAGCGGGGGTGAGCTCCGGCACCGGCGCCGTCGCGGGGGCGGGGCCGGGAAGATCCCGGCCCCCACCCCGGTTGGTAGAAACGTGAACGATTCTGTGGTGGAAGCAGCGGTCCGTACGGTGGACGTCGTGGTCGTCGGCGCCGGTCAGGCGGGGCTCTCCGCCGCCTTCCACCTCCGGCGCACCGGCCTGGCGCCGGACCGGGACTTCGTCGTGGTCGACCACGCGCCCCGGGCGGGCGGCGCCTGGCAGTTCCGGTGGCCCTCGCTGACGTACGGCAAGGTGCACGGGATGCACTCCCTGCCGGGCATGGAGCTGACCGGCGCCGATCCCGCCCGTCCCTCCTCCGAGGTGATCGCGGGCTACTTCGACAGCTACGAGCGGACCTTCGAGCTGGGGGTGCACCGGCCGGTGGACGTGACCGCCGTCCGGGAGGGCGAGGGCGGCCGGCTGCGGGTGGAGACCTCGGAGGGGGTGTACGCGACCCGGGCGCTGATCAACGCCACCGGCACCTGGGACCGGCCGTTCTGGCCCCACTACCCCGGCCAGGAGACCTTCCGGGGGACCCAGCTGCACACCGCCGGATACCCGGGGCCGGACGCCTTCGCCGGGCGTCGGGTGATCGTGGTGGGCGGCGGCGCGTCGGCCACCCAGCACCTGCTGGAGATCGCGGAGCACGCCGCCGCGACCACCTGGGTGACCCGGCGCGAACCGGTCTTCCGGGAGGGCCCCTTCGGCGAGGCGGAGGGGCGGGCGGCGGTCGCGCTGGTCGAGGAGCGGGTGCGGCGGGGTCTGCCGCCGCGCAGCGTGGTCTCGGTCACCGGGCTGCCGCTCAACGACGCGATCCGCGCGGGGCTGGCGAACGGCGTCCTGGACCGCCGGCCGATGTTCGAACGGATCACGCCGACCGGCGTCGTCTGGGCGGACGGCCGGACGGTCGACGCGGACGTGATCCTGTGGGCGACCGGCTTCCGGCCGGCCATCGACCACCTGGCCCCGCTCCGGCTGCGGGGCCCGGGCGGCGGCATCCAGGTGGAGGGGACCCGCGCCGTCCTCGACGAGCGCGTCCATCTGGTCGGCTACGGCCCGTCGGCCTCGACGATCGGCGCCAACCGGGCCGGGCGCGCGGCGGTGACCGAGATCCGCCGGCTCCTGGCCCGTCGACCGGACCGCCCCCTGGAGGCGGCGGCGGTCACGGCCTGAGGCGCGCCGCACCGCCGCTCACCCGGCCCGCCCCGTCACGGGCCACGCCACCGTTCACGGCCTGAGCGACCCGTCGCGAGGCCGTCCCTCCTCCGGTGACCTCAGCCCCGCCTCGGACGCGTACCGCGTACCGCCGCCCGGCGCGTACCGGGCGCCCGGATCCCCCACGTACCGCGTGCCCGGATCCGCCACGTACCGCGTCCCGCCCTCCGGTGCGTACCGCGTCCCCTCCGCCAGGCAGACGGCGCTCCGGGTGAGGAGCACCTGGGTGAGGACGTCGTGGGCGAGGGCGAAATGTCGCTCGTCCGGATGGGTGGTGAGCCGGATCTCGACCCAGGCATCGTCGAAGTCCACGCCGGTCACCCGGGCCAGCCTTCGGGTCTGATGCAGCGTTGGGTGACAGGTTTAGTCACGCGGCCTGTAGGGCCGGTG
>NZ_BNBS01000114.1 GCF_014656075.1 Streptomyces hydrogenans | reverse complement strand
GGCCCGGCGCCGGCTGGACGCCCTGCTGGCCGGACGGGCCGCGCCCGCCCCGGCGGGCGGTCGCCGGGGCACCGCGCCGGACCTCGCCGAACTGCTGCCGCAGTGGCTGTCGATGGCCGGGGAGCGCGGTTACAAGGCGCCGGCCGCCGCGCTGCCCGCGCTGCTCGACGCGGCGAGGGCCCGTACCGATCTGCGGCCGCGGGCGCTGGCCCTGGCCGGGCCGCGCGGGCTGTGGCTGGCCCGGCTCAACCCGGACTGGCGGTTCGCGCTGCGGGGCGGCGGCGCGGGCGGCACCCTGCCGGATCCCGGGGACGCCCGGGCGGTGCGGGAGCTTTGGGAAGAGGGCCTGTTCGCCGAGCGGGTCGCGCTGCTCGGAGCCGTACGGGCGGATGATCCGGCCGCCGGGCGGGCCCTGCTCGCGTCCGGCTGGTCCGGGGAGCGGGCCGAGGACCGGCTGATGTTCCTGGACTCGCTGCGCGCCGGACTGTCGGCGGCGGACGAGGAGTTCCTGGAGGCGGCCCTCGCCGACCGCAGCCGCAACGTCCGGGCGACCGCCGCCGAGTTGCTCTCCGCGCTGCCCGGCTCGGCCTTCGCGGGCCGCATGGCGGGCCGGGCGGTCACCTGCGTGGGCCTGGACCGGACGGCGGCGGTGCCGACGGTCGTCGTGGAGGCCCCGCACGAGTGCGACGAGGAGATGCGGCGGGACGGCGTGACCGCGGTGCCGCCGTCGGGGCGGGGCGAGCGGTCCTGGTGGCTGGGGCAGCTGGTGGAGGCGGCGCCGCTGTCCTGCTGGCCGGCCCGGTTCGGCGGGCGCTCGCCGGAGGAGGTCGTGGCGCTGCCGGTGGCCGACGACTGGCAGCCGGAGCTGCACGCGGCCTGGTGCCGGGCGGCGGTACGGCAGCGGGACGCGGCCTGGTCACGGGCGCTGCTCGGCGCGCCGTCGGTGCCCCCGGCGACGGGGCCCGGCACGTCGTCGCTGGCCGAGCGGGCCCAACTGCTGTCGACGCTGGGCCCGGAGGAGCGGGCCCGCTGGGTGGCGGACTTCGTGGCGGCGCACGGCCTGTCGGAGGCGTTCCAGCTGCTCGGCGTGTGCACGGTGCCGTGGGCGGAGCCGCTGGGCGAGGCGGTGATCGACGCGCTGGACACCGCCCGGGACGCGGGCGGCTACCCGTGGAGCTTCAGCGGGGTGATGGGGCTCGCGGAGCGCTGCCTCTCCCCCGCGGCGGCCCCCCGGCTGGCCTCGGCGTCGGCGGTCCCGGGCGCCGAGGAGGCCGCGCCGGGCGCCGGCGCCTACTGGTCGGAGGCGTTCCAGCGCCTGGCGGCCACGCTGGACCTGCGCGCCCGCATGCGCGCCGAACTGGACGACGTCCCGGACGGGACGGCCTGAACGAGCCGCCGCGCCCGCGCGTCCCGGGCAGCGGTGCCCGTACGAGCCCGCCGCGCCCACCCGTCCCGGGCAGCACCGCCCGTACGCCCCCACCCGTCCGCACGTCCGCGCCGCACGTCCGGGGCCGCGCGGCCGCCCACGCGCGGACGGCCGGGAGCCCGTCGGAGGGGCTCCCGGCCGTCGGCGCGGGCGGTTCCGGACAGCCGTCGGGCGGCTGTCGCGGGTGTCAGGCGGCGTGGCGCGGCCGCCGGGCGGCCGACACGACCGTCAGGCGGCCGTCACGCGGACGTTCGCGTTCACCCAGTCGACGATCGACGCGGTCGTCGCGCCCGGCGTGAAGATCTCCGCGACGCCCTTCTCCTTCAGCGGCGGGATGTCCGCGTCGGGGATGATGCCGCCGCCGAAGACCTTGATGTCCTCCGCGTCGCGCTCCTTGAGGAGCTCGATGACCTTGACGAAGAGCGTGTTGTGCGCGCCCGAGAGGATCGAGAGGCCGATCGCGTCGGCGTCCTCCTGGATCGCGGTGTCGACGATCTGCTCGGGCGTCTGGTGCAGCCCGGTGTAGATCACCTCCATGCCGGCGTCGCGCAGAGCCCGCGCGATGACCTTGGCCCCACGATCGTGGCCGTCGAGACCCGGCTTGGCGACGACCACGCGGATCGGACCGGTCACACCCATCACTGCCTCCACATGCGACCCCCGCGCGTCTGTGCCGGGGAGGTGAACGAACGTTATCGACAGCATCCCGCAACGGGCCGTTTCGCGGTGCCCGGCGAGGGGGAAATCACACGTGGGACACGTTCGTTCCGCGGCCTACCCCGCCCCGGGCCCTCCTCCTGGGCCCTCCAGCCGCCCGCGGGGCCGGTCGCGAACGGAGCCGCGACGCCGGTCGCCGGGGTTCCGTGCCGTCGTCCGTACGGCACGGGCCCCGGCGCCCCGGCGTACCGCCCGGCCCCGCGTGCCGGGGAGCTCCGGACCGAGTCCGGGGAGGGAGGTCGGCGATGGAGTTCGCCAAGGTCACCGCCCTGCTGAGGGCCACCACGCTCGAGGCCGCGATCCTCACCGGCCGCCTCGTCCTCTATCCCTCCGGGATCGTCCCCGAGCGGCTCGCCCCCGTAGGCGGCGACGGCGACCCGGTGTCCGTCACCGGCGGGGGCGGGCGCCCGGTGGTGCTCCTGCACGGCTTCGTCGACAACCGCTCCGTCTTCCTCCTGCTGCGCCGCACGCTCGCCCGGCACGGCCGTGACCAGGTCTCCTCCCTGAACTACTCGCCGCTCACCTGCGACCTGCGGACCGCCGCCGGGGCGCTGGGCCGGCGGATCGACGCGGTCCTGGACCGCACCGGCCGGACCGAGGTCGATCTGGTGGGCCACAGCCTGGGCGGACTGATCGCCCGTTATTACGTCCAGCGGCTCGGCGGTGACGCACGGGTGCGTACCCTGGTCACCCTCGGCACCCCGCACGCGGGCACGGCCGTGGCACCGCTCGCCGACGCGCACCCGGTGGTGCGGCAGATGCGGGCGGGCTCGGAGGTGCTGCGGGAGCTGGCCGCTCCGGCGCCGGGCTGCCGGACCCGGTTCGTCAGCTTCTGGAGCGACCTGGACCAGATCATGGTGCCGGTGGAGACGGCCCGCCTCGACCACCCCGACCTGCTGGTGCACAACGTGCGGGTGAGCGGCATCGGTCATCTCGCCCTGCCGGTGCACCCGACGGTCGCGGCGGGGATCGTGGCGGCGCTCGACGCCGAGGGGGCCGGGCAGGCCGCGGACGAGGGGGCGGCCTCGGTGGCCTGAACTCGCCGCGTCACGGCGACACCCCCGACACCGTTCTTCGAACGCCTCTCGAACACAAGGCCAAAGGTCTGTGCACGAGCTGGCGAAACACGGCCGATTGCCCGTTTCCTGCGCCCGCGAACCCTCCGGAAGATTGTCGGCCCCGCATACCGCCGGGTACAGTCGCGCCACTGCTTCCCCCCGGGACACCCCCTGTCGGGCCCGCCCCGGACTGGTCCTGCTGCCGAGGCGAGAGAGACGTTGGTGAACGACCAGCACCCCCACGCCGGGTACGCCGGAGACGGCGCCCACACCACCGGCGGTTACGCGGCCGATCCGCTCTTCGGGACCTGGTCCGACCCCGGTCAGGCCGACCACAGCGGCCAGTGGGACCTCGGCCAGTACGCCGCCACCGGTACGTACGACACGACCGGCGCGTACGAGACGGGCGCCTGGAACACCACCGCGGGAAGCACCCCGGGCTACGACACGACGGGCCAGTGGGACACCACCGGCCAGTGGGCCACCGCCACGGACGCCTACCCGGCGGGCACGTCGTACGGACAGCCCGAGCAGTACGACACGACCGGCCAGTGGGACGCCTCCGCCTGGACCGAGGCCCAGCACACCGGCCAGTTCGAGAACCTGCACTCCGGCGCCTACGCGGCGCAGGGCGCGTACGGCCACGAGGCGTACGACACGACCGGCCAGTGGGCCGCCCCCGCCTTCGCGACCGACACCGGCGCCTACGACGCCACCGCCTGGAACCAGGCCGCCGACCCGGCCGAGCCGCTCGTCCCCCAGCAGTACGTCCCCCAGGCCGAACACGTCGACCGGACCTCCGAGTTCGCCTTCCCCTACGAACAGGCCCCGGAGCCCGAGACGGCGGCCTACGAGCCCGAGGCGGCGTACGAAGCCGACACGGCGTACGAGGCGGAGACGGCGTACGGGACCGAGGCGTACGAGCCGGTCGCGTACGACGACGCCCCCGGGCACGAGGACCCCGAGGGCCCGGCCGGCCAGGACGGCGCCTCCGACGCCCCCGTCGCCGAGGTCCGTACCGACGCCGTCGCCGGCGCCCGTCCCGTGCGCCGCTCCTCCGGCGGCAGCCGCTCCCGGCGGCGTACCCCCGCCAAGCGCTCCGCCCTGCTGACCGTCGCCGTCCCCTCCGCCTGCGTCATGGGCGTCGCCGGCATCGCGGCCGCCTCCGTCGGCGGGCTCACCGGCGGCGCGACCGAGAGCACGAAGCAGAAGGACACCACCGCCCTCGCCGCCGACTCGGCCGCCGTGCAGCAGATCGCGGCCAACACCGCGCTCGACACCCAGCTCAGCGCCCTCGACGCCGACGTCCGCGACTTCGGCGACCGCGCCAGCCGCACCCAGGAGCGCATCGACCTCAAGGCGCGCCAGGCGGCCGACAAGAAGAAGCGCGAGGAGGAGGCCGCCCGCAAGGAGGCGATGCGCCCCAAGTTCGCCCTGCCGGTGAAGCTCCACCAGCTCAGCGCCCGCTTCGGCCAGTCCGGCGTCAACTGGATGTCGGTGCACACCGGCATCGACTTCCCGGTGATGACCGGCACGCCCGTGATGGCCGCCACCGACGGCACCGTCCGCACCCAGCTCAACTACGCCTACGGGAACATGGTCATCGTGACCGCCCCCGACGGCACCGAGACCTGGTACTGCCACCTCAGCAGCGCCAAGATCCGCACCGGCTCGGTCAAGGCCGGCGACGTCATCGCCTACTCCGGCGACTCCGGCAACTCCACGGGACCGCACCTCCACTTCGAGGTCCGGCCCGGCGGCGGCTCCGCGATCGACCCGCTCGCCTGGCTCCGCAGCAAGGGCCTGAACCCGACGGGCTGACCACCGTACGCACGAGGGCCCGGTCCATCGGACCGGGCCCTCGTCGTGTCGTACCGCCTACAGCTTCTCGACCGGCGCGTACCGCAGCAGCAGCCGCTTCGGCTTCTCGTCGCCGAAGTCGATCGTGGCCTGGGCGTCCGAGCCCGCACCCGACACCGCCACGACCATGCCCAGACCGAACTGGTCGTGGGTGACCCGGTCGCCGACCGTCAGCGCGACCACCGGCTTGTCCGTGCCCGCGCGGCGGGTCGCGAAACCGGAGGGGCCGGAGCGGCCCCGGGACGAGGACAGCGAGGAGGTGATCCCCGAGGTCGGCCCGGCGGGCTTCGCCACCGGCCCCGTCCGCTTCCACTCCAGGTACGCCGGCGGGATCTCCTCCAGGAAGCGGGAGGCCGGGTTGTACGAGGGCTGGCCCCAGGCGCTGCGCATCGACGAGCGCGTGAGGTAGAGCCGCTCGCGGGCGCGGGTGATGCCCACGTACGCCAGGCGCCGCTCCTCCTCCAGCTCCTTGGTCTGGCCGAGGGCCCGCATGTGCGGGAAGACGCCGTCCTCCATGCCGGTGAGGAAGACCACCGGGAACTCCAGGCCCTTCGCGGTGTGCAGGGTCATCAGCGTGATGACGCCGGAGCCCTCCTCGTCCTCGTCCGGGATCTGGTCCGAGTCGGCGACGAGCGCGACCCTCTCCAGGAACTCGGCGAGCGTGCCCGCGCCCGCCCCTTCCTGCCCGTCGGACTCCCCGCGCTCCTGCTCGAACTCCAGGGCCACGGCGGCGAGTTCCTGGAGGTTCTCGATCCGGGTCTCGTCCTGCGGGTCGGTGGAGGCCTGCAACTCGGCGAGGTAGCCGGTCCGTTCGAGCACGGCCTCCAGGACCACGGCCGGGCCCGCGCCGGACTCGGCGATGGTGCGCAGCTCGTCCATGAGGGTGTTGAACCGCTTGACGGCGTTGGCCGAGCGGGCGGCCATGCCGTACGCCTCGTCGACCCGCTTGAGGGCCTGCGGGAAGGTGATCCTCTCCCGCAGCGAGAGGGCGTCGATCATCGCCTCGGCGCGCTCGCCGATGCCGCGCTTGGGGACGTTGAGGATCCGGCGCAGCGGGACGTTGTCCTCGGGGTTGGCGAGGACGCGCAGGTAGGCGAGGACGTCCCGGACCTCCTTGCGCTCGTAGAAGCGCACGCCGCCGACAACCTTGTAGGGCAGTCCGACGCGGATGAAGATCTCTTCGAAGACACGGGACTGCGCGTTGGTCCGGTAGAAGACGGCGACGTCGCCGGCCTTCGCGTCGCCCGCGTCGGTGAGCCGGTCGATCTCGTCGGCGACGAACTGCGCCTCGTCGTGCTCGGTGTCCGCGACGTAGCCGGTGATCCGGGCGCCCGCGCCGGCGTTGGTCCACAGGTTCTTGGGGCGGCGCGACTCGTTGCGCTCGATGACCGCGTTGGCCGCGGAGAGGATCGTCTGGGTGGAGCGGTAG
This sequence comes from Streptomyces hydrogenans, assembly GCF_014656075.1. GTDB lineage: Bacteria > Actinomycetota > Actinomycetes > Streptomycetales > Streptomycetaceae > Streptomyces > Streptomyces hydrogenans. Next base: position 19,660 of record NZ_BNBS01000114.1, on the reverse strand, counting down.
TTCTGCTCCAGGAGGATCGTCGTCGCGTCCGGGTAGTCCTCCTCGAACTGGAGGATGTTGCGGATGGTGGCGCCGCGGAAGGCGTAGATCGACTGGTCGGCGTCGCCGACGACGCAGAGCTCGGCCGGGCCGAGGTCCTCGTAGCCCGTGCCGACCAGCTCGCGCACCAGGGTGTACTGGGCGTGGTTGGTGTCCTGGTACTCGTCGACGAGGACGTGCCGGAAGCGGCGGCGGTAGTGCTCGGCGACGTCCGGGAACGCCTGGAGCAGGTGGACCGTCGTCATGATGATGTCGTCGAAGTCCAGCGCGTTCGCCTCGCGCAGGCGCGCCTGGTACATCCGGTACGCCTCGGCCAGCGTCTTCTCGAAGCCGTCGGCGGCCTGGTCGGCGAAGGACTCCTCGTCGATCAGCTCGTTCTTCAGGTTGGAGATCTTGGCGCTGAAGGACTTCGGCGGGAACTTCTTCGGGTCGAGGTCCAGGTCCCGGCAGACCAGCGCCATCAGGCGCTTGGAGTCGGCGGCGTCGTAGATCGAGAAGGACGAGGTGAAGCCGAGGCGCTTGGACTCGCGGCGCAGGATGCGGACGCAGGCGCTGTGGAAGGTCATCACCCACATCGCGTTCGCCCGCGGGCCGACCAGCTGCTCGACGCGCTCCTTCATCTCGCCGGCGGCCTTGTTGGTGAAGGTGATCGCCAGTATCTGGCCGGGGTGCACGTGCCGCGTGCCCAGGAGGTGGGCGATGCGGTGGGTGAGGACCCGGGTCTTGCCGGAGCCGGCGCCGGCCACGATGAGCAGCGGGGTGTCGGTGTGGACGACGGCCGCCCGCTGCTGCTCGTTCAGCCCGTCCAGCAGGGCGGCCGGGTCCACGACGGGGCGGTGGGCGCCGTCGCGGTAGTACGGGTCCCGGGGCGGGGGCGCGTCGAAGTGCTCCCCGAACAGGTCGTGCGGGACGTCCTCCGCGGCGGGGGCGCCGTGCTCGTCGTCCTCGGGGGGCGGCGGGGCCTCCTCCGGGGAGTGGGACTGGAGGCCGGCCAGGAAACTGTCGTCAAAGAGGCTGCTCATCGCCTCACGAGTCTAGGACGCCGCACCGACATCCGGTCCCGCCTTCGTCAGGTCTCCGGCGTGACGGTCCGCACCCCGGGCGGCCCGGTGGGCCGCACCCCGGGGCCGCGGCTCACACCCAGAGGGTCGCGATGAAGATGTTCGCCGTGGTCAGGCCGCCGACGGCGCCGAAGAGGCCCTTGTCGACGGTCTCCTCGTCGCGCTTGACGTAGACGATGCCGAGGATCACCACGAGGATCGCCAGCTTGATGCCGATCTTGAGGTTGTTGACCGCCTGGTCGTCGGCCTGGTTGAGGCCGACGAGCGCGATGCCGGTGACCAGCATGGTCAGCGCGCCGTGCAGCATGGCGGGGGTGAAGCGGGCCGTGCCGGCCCCGATCGCCTTCATCTGGGTGAGGAAACCGCCCAGGAGGGAGGCGATGCCGATGACGTGCAGGGCGACGAAGACATTGATGAGGACGTCCATGGGGCGGAGCCTAACCGGGCCCCTAGCACCGCTCGCCGGCCGGGTCCACCCACTCCCCCGCTTCGGTCGTCCGCTCCACGGAAACCTTCGCCGACCGCCCCGGGCGGCGAAAGGGAACGGTCCCTGCGGGTCATCCGGCGTCAATAGCGGTCAAACCGCCGCCGGGGCGTGACCCCCGGGGCTAGCGTCCTGCCCCAGGTGGTCGGCTCCCCACCCCGTCGGGCCACCCGGCGGCGCCGGCCGCCCCGCCGGAGAACCCCGGCGGCGGGCCGTCTCCCCTGTGCGGTCCGCCGCCGGCCCCGGCCGGCACCGTCCCCCACAGGCAGAGGATGTGACCCGCCCTCGTGGCAGCTCACCGAAAACCCCGGCCGTCGTCGCTCGGCCGCCCCGCGGTCCGCACGGCCGCCACGCTCGCCCTGGCCTCCGCGGCCGGCGCCACCCTCTTCGAGGGCTCGGGCCACGCCGACCCGGCCGCACCCGGCCGCACCCCCGCGCAGGTCAGGACCGAGGTCGACCGGCTCTACCAGGAGGCCGAGGCCGCCACCGAGCGGTACAACGGCGCGAAGGAGCAGGCCGACACCGCCCGCGCCTCCTTCGACCGGCTGCGCGACGAGGCCGCCCGCCGCACCGAGCGGCTGAACACCGCCCGCCGCGGCCTCGGAGCCGTCGCCGCGGCCCAGTACCGCTCGGGCGGCCTCGACCCGGCCGTCCAGCTGGCCCTCACCTCGAACCCGGACGAGTACCTGGAGCGGGCCGCCCTCGCCGAGAAGGCCGGCGACCGGCAGGCCACCGCCGTCACCGCCGTGCGCCGAGAGCTCGCGGGCCTCGCCCAGCTGCGCGCCGAATCCGCCGGCCGGCTCACCGCCCTGCGCGGCCACGAGGCCGAGCTGCGGCGCCAGAAGGCCACCGTCCTCGGCAAGCTCGCCGCCGCCCGCGCGCTCATGGCCGGCCTCACCGCCGAGGAGCGCGCCCGGTACGCGGCGGCCGTCGCCGCCCGCACGGCGCCCACGCCCGGCACGACCGCCCGCACCGGGGCCGACGCGGCCAGCGCCACCGCCACGGGCGGCACCACGGCCCGGGCGGACCGCTCCTCCGGCGACCGGGCCCCGGTGGCCGCCCCCGCCGGCCGGGCCTCGGCGGCCATCTCCTTCGCCCGCGCCCAGCTCGGCAAGCCCTACGTCTGGGGCGCCACCGGCCCTTCCGGCTACGACTGCTCCGGGCTCACCCAGGCCGCCTGGCGCGCCGCCGGGGTGTCCCTGCCGCGCACCACGTACACCCAGATCAACGCCGGACGCCGGGTCTCCCGCTCCGAGCTGGCCCCGGGCGACCTGGTCTTCTTCTACTCCGGGATCAGCCACGTGGGCCTCTACATCGGCGGCGGCCAGATGATCCACGCGCCCCGGCCGGGCGCCCCCGTCCGGATCGCGCCGATCGACGAGATGCCCTTCGCGGGCGCGGCCCGGGTCGCCTGAGTCCCCCGGGGGGGGCGGGCCCGGCCCGGCCCCGGTCTCAGACCAGGCGGCGGGCGGTGGCCCAGCGGGTCAGCTCGTGCCGGTTGGAGAGCTGGAGCTTGCGGAGCACCGCGGAGACGTGCGACTCGACGGTCTTCACCGAGATGTAGAGCTGCTTGGCGACCTCCTTGTACGCGTAGCCGCGGGCGATCAGCCGGAGCACCTCCCGCTCCCGCTGGGTCAGCCGGTCCAGGTCCTCGTCCACCGGGGGCGCGTCGGTGGACGCGAACGCGTCCAGGACGAAGCCCGCGAGGCGCGGGGAGAAGACGGCGTCGCCCTCCTGGACCCGGAAGATCGAGTCCACCAGGTCGGTGCCGGTGATCGTCTTGGTGACGTAGCCGCGGGCACCGCCCCGGATCACGCCGATCACGTCCTCCGCCGCGTCCGAGACGGAGAGCGCGAGGAACCGGACCGGGTCCTCGGCGGCGGCCATCAGCCCGGCGCAGCGGCGCAGCACCTCGACGCCGCCGCCACCGGGCAGGTGGACGTCGAGGAGGACGACCTCCGGTCTGGTGGCGGTGATCACGGTGACGGCCTGGTCGACGTCGGCGGCCTCGCCGACGACCTCGACCCCGGTGACGTCGGTCCGCCCGATCTCCGCCTGCACGCCGGTGCGGAACATGCGGTGGTCGTCGACGAGGACGACCCGCACCCGGCGCCCGGCACCGCCCGCCGTGCCCGGCCCGGTCTCCCCGTCGGCTCCGGTCGTCGCCCCGGTCTCGTCGCTCATCCGTCCGCCCTCTCCATCTCCAGCTCGACTTCCGTGCCCCCGCCCGGCACCGCCCGCAGGCGGGCCGTACCGCCGTTGCGCTGCATCCGGCCGATGATCGATTCTCGTACGCCCATTCTGTCCTCGGGGACCTCGTCCAGGTCGAATCCGGGGCCGCGGTCGCGCACCGAGACGAACACCGTGCGCCCCTCCACCTCGGCGTACACCTGCACCGCCCCTCCCTCGCCACCGTACTTCGCGGCGTTGACCATCGCCTCGCGCGCGGCCTGCATCTGCGCGGTCAGCTTCTCGTCGAGCGGGCAGTCGCCGACCACGACGACCTCCAGCGGCACGCCGTGCTTGTCCTCGACCTCGGCGGCGGACCGCTTCACCGCCTCGGCGAGGGTCTCCGGCTCCTCGTCCCTGCCGGTGCCCTCCGGCTTGTACAGCCAGTTCCGCAGCTCCCGCTCCTGCGCGCGGGCGAGCCGGCGGACCTCGCCGGCGTCGTCGGCGTTGCGCTGGATCAGGGTGAGGGTGTGCAGCACGGAGTCGTGGACGTGGGCGGCGACCTCGGCCCGCTCCTGGGCGCGGATGCGCAGGGTCCGCTCGGCGGTGAGGTCCTGCGACATCCGTATCAGCCAGGGGCCGGCGAGCAGCGCTATGCCGGTGAGGACGGCGACGGCGGCGGTCAGCGCGGTGCCGATCTGGGCGATGGAGCCGCGCACGACCACGAAGACGGCGAGCCCGGTGCCGACCAGGGCGACGCCGACGAGTCCCCGCACGAGGTGGAAGCCGCGGCCGTGCTTGACCGTGCGGCCCTTCCAGGTCTCGGCGCGGGCGTTGTCTGCCTGCCGCCACACCAGGACGACACCGACGCCGATGAGCAGGGTCGGCCACACGTACCGCCCCGTCTCGCCGTCGATCCGCAGGTTGGCGATGAAGATCGCGGCGCCTATGGCGAGGGCGATGAGGGCGAGGACCTGGCCCCGGTCGGGTTTGCGGAGCCGGCGCCGGCCGTCCGGCGTGGTCTCGAAGACCGGCCGGGGCTCGGCCCGGCCGCCGACGCCGAGCGGGACGACGATCCAGAAGACCGCGTAGAGCAGCAGCCCGAGACCCTCGGTGAGGACGAGCACCGCGAAGACCGCGCGCACCCACGCGACCGGCAGTCCGAGGTGTCCGGCGAGACCGCGCGCGACACCGCCGAGCCACCGCCCGTCGGCGCTCCGGTAGAGCGTGCGCACGGGCGGTTCGTCGATGTCGGTGACGCGAGCGGTTGCGGACATGCACCGATCGTCACACGTCCGGCCCTCACGGGGCATCAGGGTCGGCCCCGATATCGACCCCGGGTTCGCCTCGGGGTCGCGACGCCTCCGAATCTCAGGGTCGTGCCAGGGTCGTTCCCGGTGCCGCCCGGGGGTCACGGGCGGTCACCATGGACGCATGACGAGTTCGACGCCTTCGCGGCCCACGCAGCACGAGGCCCCGCCCGCGGCCGACGCCGCCCCCGCAGCTCCCCTGCGCCGCTCGCGCACGAGCAGAGTGGTCGGCGGGGTCTGCGGCGGTCTCGGCCGGCACTTCGACCTGGATCCGGTGATCTTCCGGATCGTGCTGGGGGTGCTGGCGGTGACCGGCGGCATCGGGCTGGTCTTCTACGGCTTCGCGTGGCTGCTGATGCCGCTCGTGGGCGAGGAGGAGAGCGAGGGCCGGCGGCTGCTGACCGGCCGGGTGTCCGGCGCCTCGCTCGCCGCGATACTGATGGCGCTGGTGGGCTGCGGCATCTTCCTGTCGATGCTGCGCACGGGCTCGCTGCTGGGCTTCGCGGTGCTGCTGGCGCTGGCGACGGCGGGCGCCGCGCACTGGTCGCAGCGCCGGCCCCTGTCCGAGGGGGAGGCCGAGGCCGATCCGGTGGCGAAGCCGAAGGCCCCGCACGGACGGGTCCCGGTGCCCCCGGAGGCGAAGGCCCCGCCGCTCACCTTCCTGGAGCGGGAGATGAGCTCGTGGTGGCGGGACCCGATCGTGAAGGACGGTTCCACGGGCAAGGTGGCCATCGGCTACCTGTGGGGCCCGCACGGCATCGTGGACGCGGAGGGCAAGGTCGGCGGCGAGGTGCCGCGCCCCGGCAGCCAGTGGGGCCCGCCCAGGAACGCGGAGCGCCCGGAGCCGTCGGTGCGGCGCAGTCCGTACTCGATCGCGGGCCTGGTCCATCTCCTCGCGCTGGCCGCCGCGGCCGCCGGCACGGCGCTGACGTGGGACACGCAGCCGCTGGGCACCAGTCTGGCGACGGGCCTGGCGGCCGCGCTGGGGGTCTTCGGCCTGGGACTGGTCGTCAGCAGTTTCCTGGGGCGCACCGGCTTCGGCACGATATTCCAGGCGGTGGTGACGGCGGCGCTGCTGGCCGGCGCGCTCGCCCTGCCGGACAAGATCACCACGGACTGGACGCGGCAGACGTGGACGCCGCCCACGGTGGCCGCGGTGCAGCCGCGGTACGACCTCGGCGCGGGGGTGGGGACGCTGGATCTGTCCCGGCTGGCGGTGCCGGAGGGGACGACGGTGTCGACGACGGTCGACGTGGGCGCGGGGAAGCTGGAGGTGGTCGTGCCGGAGGACGTGGTGGTGCGGCTGCACGCCCAGGTCGGTCTCGGTGACCTCCAGCTGCCCGGGCAGGCGCCGGACGACATCGACATCGCCCCCGACCGCGACGAGACGCGGACGCTGAACCCGCCCGCCGGGACGGACCCGGCGGGGACGCTGGACCTCTCTCTGGAGGTCGGTCTTGGACAGGTGGAGGTCACCCGTGCTGCTTCATGAGTTCCGACCCGGCCGGCTGGTCGTCGGCCTGGCCTCGCTGGCCCTGGCCGCGGCGTACGGCGGTGAGCTGGCCGACGCCTGGTCGGTCCCGTGGTGGCTGGCGGTCCCGGTGATGTGCGGGGCGCTCGGGGTGGCCGGTCTGGTGACCTGGGTGGCCTACGGCGTGCGGCGGCGTTCGGCGAGGAGCCGGTCGGCGGAGAGCACCGGGGCGCCGGCGAGCAGCAGCGGGAGCCAGGCCATGAGATAGGCGAGGTCGTTGCCGAGGTAGTACGGCTCGACCTGCCAGCTCACGGTGAGCCAGAGGCTCAGCGAGATCAGGGCGCCGCCGAGGGCGGCCACCCGGGCGAAGAGGCCCAGGAGGGTGCCGAGGCCGACGGCGAGCTCGCCGAAGGCGATGGCGTAGCCGAAGCCGGTGGGGCTGTGCAGGGCGAGGTCGACCAGGCCGGGGATGGCCGCGGAGTCGCGGACGCCGCGCATGGTGTCGCCGATGGAGCCGGCTCCGGTGTCGGCGAGGAAGGCCGGGTCGGTGAGCTTGTCGAGTCCGGCGTAGACGAAGGTGACGCCGAGGAAGATCCGGAGCGGGAGGAGCGCGTAGCGGGAGGCGGTGGCCTTCCAGGCGTCCAGGCGGCCTCGCAGGGCGCTCCCGCCGGGGCGGCCCGTGTACTCGGTCATGATCGCTCACCTCTCCACACCCCGTACGACTGTTCGCGGACCGATTGTCTCCGCTTGCCCTGTGAAGGGACACAGGAGGAGGGGCTTTCGGGGTGGGTTTCTCAGTCGGCGACGTCGATCGTGACCCGGTTGGTCTCGAAGCCGGCGGCGGTGACGACGGAGACCTCGACCCGGCCGGGCTCGACGTCGGCGGGGAGGGGGACGGTGAGGACGGTGTCGGTCGGGTTGGCGAAGCCGCCGGGGACCGGGACCAGGGGGACGTGGGCGTGGACGGGCCCGATGCGGACGACGAGCCGGGTCAGCGGGTCGGGGCCGGCGGCGCCGGGCGGGACGAAGCCGTGGCCGCGGATCTCGATGTCGTCGCCGGTCCGGATGGGGGCGTCGAGGTCGCCGGCCTCGCGGGCGCGGACCACGGCGTGGACGGCGGGCGGGCCGCCCTCGGTGCACTTGGCGGCCAGGTGCCAGACGGCGGAGACGGCGACGAGGAGGGCGAGGGACCAGGGCAGCTCGGGGAGGCGGGCCGGGTCGGCGGCCAGCCGGACGGCGGCGAAGGCGAGGACGGCGCCGGAGACGAGGACGTACTGCACGTCGGCGAGGTCGGCGCGGCCGCTGTCGTCGCAGAGGAGGTCGGCGGCCCGGGGCCGGTCGGCGCGGACCTTCTGGAGCCGCAGGCCGGCGATCCGGGTGGAGACGACGAGCCGGGCGGTGACGGCCACGGCGGAGACGAGGGCGAGGACGGTGACGAGGCCGGCGGCGCCGGAGAGCCCGAAGGCGCTGGTGGTGAGGGAGCGGGAGGTGAGGAGGAGCAGGGTGTAGCAGAGGAAGAGCAGCCAGGCGGCGGCGACGGCGCGGGTGGTGGAGAGCCGGTTGTCCTCGCCGGTGAGCGGGGCGAGGAGGCCGCCGCGGGCGCGGTGGGCGTGGGCGGCGGCGGTGAGCGGGACGGCCAGGAGGAGGGCGGTGCAGAGGCCCGCGGTGCGGGCGGCGGTCCAGCCGGTGCCGAGGGCGGTGAGCGCCTGGCCGAGGAGGAGGGCGAGGACGGCGGCCCAGACGGCGGCGAGGCTGCCGGTGCGGACCCGGGCGAGCCAGGCGAGTCCGGCCTCCCGGCCGTGGGCGGTGACGGCGCGGGCGGACTGCGCGAGTTCGTCGGAGACCCACTGGCGGGCGGCGACCGGGGAGTGGGCGACGGCGGCGGGGACGCCGTGTCCGGCGGCGAGTTCCTCACGGCGGGCGAGGAAGGCGGCGACGGCCCGGCGGTGGCCGGTCTCGCCGCAGTGGGCGCAGCCGGCGCACGCGGTCGGGTGCTCGCCGGCGCCGTGGCGCCCGCCGTACTGTCTCGCCTCTTGAACCGCCACGGTGCCGTCACTTCCCGAGTCCGAGGTTTTGAGCCCAACCTGCCGCTGATTCCTCGGAATTGTTCCGCACCGAGGGTGCTCGCGAGGGCCGCGTGCGCCCCGCCGGAGAGTGATTGCCGCGCCATCCCATTGACGTACAGAAGGGTGAAGCGATGGTGCTACGACAGGAGTTCGGGCTCCGCTCGGCTGATCCTGCGCCAGAGAGGCTGGTAGTTGATCCAGGCCACGAGGTCGCTGCCGAGCTGTTCGCGGGTGGCGACGGCGTCCTTGTGGTCGATGAGGACGGGTTTGCCGGCCGCGCGGGCGGAGAGCTGGATGCGGGCGCAGCGGTCCATGGCGATGAACCACCAGGCGGCGGCGTCCACGGAGGAGCCGACGGTGAGGAGGCCGTGGTTGCGCAGGACGATGCCCTTGAAGGGGCCTAGGGCGAGGGCGACGCGGCGGGCTTCCTCGGCGTCGACGGTGACGCCGGTGTAGGCGTCGTAGAGGGCGTGGTCCTGGTAGAAGGCGCACGCCTCCTGGGTGAGGGGGTCGAGGAGCTCGCCGAGGGCGGCCAGGGCGCGGCCGTGGGTGGAGTGGGTGTGGGCGACGGCGACGGCGTCCGGGCGGGCGCGGTGGACCTGGGCGTGCACGGTGAAGGCGGCCTGGTTGACGTGCTGGCCGCCGAGGACGACCTGGCCGTCGCCGTTGGCGAGGACGAGGTCGCTCGCGGTGAGGTCGCCGAAGGGGGCGCCGAAGGGGTTCACCCAGTAGCAGTCGTCGTACTCGGGGTCGCGGACGGTGATGTGGCCGGAGACGCCCTCCTCGTACCCGAGCCGTCCGAAGAGGCGGAGGGCGCCGGCGAGCCGCTGCTTGCGGTGGACGCGTTCCTCCTCGGCCGTCGCGTGGACGGGCGGCATGGCGAAGTGGAGCCGGTCGACGGGGACGGGGGACGGAATCTCGGTCATGCGCCGGAAGGTAACGCCCGGCCGGTCAAGTCACCAGAGTCCGGACGCGAACACGACGAAGCCGCCGCCCTTCGCGGGGGCGGCGGCTTCGGCCGGCTCACGGAGCGGGAGGGGTCACTCCCACTCGATGGTGCCCGGGGGCTTGCTGGTGACGTCGAGGACGACGCGGTTGACGTCGGCGACCTCGTTGGTGATGCGGGTGGAGATCTTGGCGAGGACCTCGTAGGGCAGGCGCGACCAGTCGGCCGTCATGGCGTCCTCGGAGGAGACCGGGCGCAGGACGATCGGGTGGCCGTAGGTGCGGCCGTCGCCCTGGACGCCGACGGAGCGGACGTCGGCGAGCAGCACGACCGGGCACTGCCAGATCTCGCGGTCGAGACCGGCGGCGGTCAGCTCCTCGCGGGCGATGGCGTCGGCCTCGCGGAGCAGGTCCAGACGCTCCTTGGTGACCTCGCCGACGATGCGGATGCCGAGGCCGGGGCCGGGGAACGGCTGGCGCTGGACGATCTCCTCGGGCAGGCCGAGCTCCTGTCCGACCATCCGGACCTCGTCCTTGAACAGCTGCCGCAGCGGCTCGACGAGCTGGAACTCGATGTCGTCGGGGAGACCGCCCACGTTGTGGTGGGACTTGATGTTGGCGGTGCCGGTGCCGCCGCCGGACTCGACGATGTCCGGGTACAGGGTGCCCTGGACCAGGAAGGCGACCTCGGGGCCCTCCTCCTGGAGGATCTCCAGCTGCGCCTGCTCGAACACGCGGATGAACTCGCGGCCGATGATCTTGCGCTTGGTCTCCGGGTCGGAGACGCCGGCGAGGGCGTCGAGGAAGCGCTTCTCCGCGTCGACGACGACCAGGCGGGCGCCGGTCGCGGCGACGAAGTCCTTCTCGACCTGCTGGGTCTCGCCCTTGCGCATCAGTCCGTGGTCGACGTAGACGCAGGTGAGCTGGTCGCCGATGGCCTTCTGGACGAGCGCGGCGGCCACGGCGGAGTCGACGCCGCCGGAGAGGCCGCAGATGGCGCGCTTGTCGCCGACCTGGGCGCGGATGGCCGCGACCTGCTCCTCGATCACGTTGCCGGTGGTCCAGCTGGGCTGGATGCCGGCGCCGCGGTAGAGGAAGTGCTCCAGGATCTGCTGGCCGTGCGTGGAGTGCAGCACCTCGGGGTGGTACTGGACGCCGTAGAGCTTCTTCTCGTCGTTCTCGAAGGCGGCGACCGGGACCACGTCGGTGGAGGCGGTGACGCTGAAGCCCTCGGGGGCGGCGGAGCAGGCGTCGCCGTGCGACATCCACACGGACTGCTCGACCGGGGTGCCCTCGAAGAGGGTGGAGCCGGCCTTGGAGACGTGCAGCGGGGTGCGGCCGTACTCGCGGGCGCCGGTGTTGTCGACGGTGCCACCGAGCGTCGTCGCCATCAGCTGGAAGCCGTAGCACATGCCGAAGACGGGGACGCCGGCCTCGAAGAGCGCGCGGTCGAGACGCGGGGCGCCCTCCGCGTACACGGAGGACGGGCCGCCGGAGAGGATGATCGCCTTCGGGTTCTTGGCCAGCATCTCGGCCACCGGCATGGTGGACGGGACGATCTCGCTGTAGACCCGCGCCTCGCGGACGCGACGGGCGATGAGCTGGGCGTACTGGGCGCCGAAGTCGACAACGAGGACTACGTCCGGGTTGGTGACGTCGGGCGCGGCAGCGGGGGACGCTGATGACACTACGGCGGCCTTCCGGCGGTAGGAGGGTTCCCCCGAAGGAGGGGGCTATTTGTCGATTCTACCGGCGCGCGGCTGACGCTTTTCGTCTCACCATCCGAACGTGGGTGGCCTTCGTCTCACCATCCGGGCCCGACTTGCCCCGGTCCGGAGCGTCGGGTCCATACTGTTCGCCATGCGCGAGCACCCGACCTTCGTCTTTACCTATGGCAACCGGCCCACCGGCTGCCATGGTCGTGCTGCTTGAGCAACTGACAAGCGACTTCCCAGGCGCCCCGGGCCGACAAGGCCCGGGGCGTTCTGCTTTTCCCGGGCCGTGCCGATCCGGGGCCCCTCCCCACCACCAGGAGCCCCAGATGACCACGAAGACCCTCACCGAGCAGACCGGCGCCCGCACCGAGGAGGCGGCCTCGCTGATCGGCGACGCCCGCGAGCGGATCGACGCGCTCGACGACCGGATCATCGGCCTCATCCAGGAACGGATGGCGGTCTCGGCGGTGATCCAGGAGGCCCGGATCACCTCCGGCGGCCGGCGGGTGAACCTGGCCCGCGAGATGGACGTGCTGGCCCACTACCGGGACGCGCTGGGCAAGCCGGGCACGGCGCTGGCCATGACGATGCTGGAGCTGTGCCGCGGCCGCGTCTGACCCGGCGGGGCAGGGCGGGCGGAGCCCCCGGGTCCCGACCGGAGCCCTCGACCGGAGCTCACGCCCGGAGCCGTCGGCCGGAGCCCCGGCCAGGGGTGGGGCACCGCACCCGCGTTCGGGCCCGGACTCACCCGTACGGCGCGTGACCGGCGGCCGCCGGGCTTCGTTGAGCGGGGTGTCCGTGCCAGCCAGGGGCGGGCCCGTTGGAAACCACGCGTGGCTTCGCTGGGGCGTGTGGCGTGTCTCGACACGTCGTGGGACCTCGCTCCAGCGCACGTGACCGGACGGCAGGGGACAGCAGCCCGGTCACCCAAAAAGGGCGGTCGGTCCCGGGGACGCCCGGGGCCGACCGCAACCGGCCCACCCTCCGCACCGCACGGCCCGTCCCCCACGACCCGTCCCCCTCCGACTTCCCTCCCCCGAAGCGGCGCACCCCCCGGCGCCGCCGCGCTCGGCACCGCCGCTGCCCTGACACCGGTGCCGACCCAGGGCCCGTGCCGCGACCGGAATCGCGGCACGGGCCCTTTCGCATACCCCTCCACCCTATGTGACGCGCGTCACACAAAGATCCCGTGCAACGCCTACAACCAAAGGCGGGGTCCGGTGGTCATCTATGCAGCAACACCGAAAAGCCGGAAGGGCGCTGCACTCGGAGGGGGGTGCAGCGCCCTTTCCGTCTGTCCGGCCCCGTCGCCGAGCGGCTTCGTCCGTCCGGCTCGTCCGCGGGCCGTCAGGACTTCTCCGGCGGGACCGTGAGGACTTCTCCGGGGGAACCGTCAGGACTTCTCCGGGGGAACCGTCAGGACTTCTTCGGCGGGACCGTCGGGATGCCGAGGAAGGGCAGCCGCAGGGCGCCGAACGCCTCGGCCGGGACCGCCGGGGACTTCGGCTCGACCGCCGCCACCCGCGCGTACGCCTCCCCCTGCCGGGGACGCGGGTCCTCCTCGCCCTTGTTCGGCCAGAAGGACATCGCCCGCTCCGCCTGGGCGGTGATCGTCAGGGACGGGTTCACGCCCAGGTTGGCGGAGACCGCCGAGCCGTCCACCACCGAGATGCCCGGGTGGCCGTAGAGCCGGTGGTACGGGTCGATGACGCCGGACTCCGCGTCGGCGCCGATCGGGCAGCCGCCGAGGAAGTGGGCGGTCAGCGGCGTCCCCATCAGCTCGCCGATGTTCGAGCCGGCGAAGCCGTTGATCTCCTCGGAGATCAGGGTGGCGGCCCGGGTCGCCGCCTCGATCTGCGTCGGGTTCGGCGCCCCGTGCCCCTGGCGGGCGGTGAGCAGGCCCTTCCCGATGCCGCCGGGCTTGCGGTAGGTCGTCAGCGAGTTGTCGAGGGACTGCATGACGAGGCCGATGATGGTCTTCTCGGACCAGCGCCGGTTGGAGAGCGAGCGGAGCGCCAGGAGCGGGTGCCGGGCCATGTTGAGCGCCCAGTTGCGGACCCGGTGGGCGCCGTAGGGGACCTGGAGGACGGTGAGGCCGCCCATCGAGTTGGAGCCCTTGCCGTAGCGGACCGGCTCGATGTGGGTGTTCTCGTCGGGGTGGACGGACGAGGTGATGGCGACGCCGCGGGTGAAGTCGGCCCTCTCCTTGCCGTGCTTGCGCCGGTAGCGGCGGTCCGTGGTCTGGGCGCCGACCAGACCCTCCGAGTTGGTGCGGGTCAGCTCGCCGAGCCGGGGGGAGATCCGGGGCAGCAGACCGCTGTCCTTCATCCGGTGGAGCAGGGTCTGGGTGCCGTACGTGCCGGCGGCGACGACCACCCGGCGGGCGGTGAAGGTGCGGCCCCTGCCCTTCTTCCGGTTGTCGGTGGGGAGGGTCTTGACCGCGTAGCCGCCGCGCGAGTCCTCGGTGAGGGCGACGACGGAGGTCATCGGGTGGACGACCGCGCCCGCCCGCTCCGCGAGGTGGAGGTAGTTCTCGTTGAGGGTGTTCTTGGCGCCGTGACGGCAGCCCGTCATGCACTCGCCGCACTCGGTGCACGCCTTGCGCGAGGGGCCCGCGCCGCCGAAGAACGGGTCGGCGACCTCGCCGCCCGGCTTCGCCTTCGCGGTGCCGTCGGCGTCGCCGCCGTCGCCGAAGAAGACGCCGACCGGTGCCATGTGGAAGGTGTCGCCGATGCCCATGGCCTGGGCGGCGGCCTTGAGGTGCACGTCGGAGGGGGTCATCGTCGGGTTGAGCCGGACGCCCAGCATCCGCTTCGCCTGGTCGTAGTACGGGGCGAGCTCGGCGCGCCAGTCGGTGATGTCCTTCCACTGCGGGTCGTCGAAGAACGGCGCCAGCGGCTCGTACAGCGTGTTCGCGTAGTTGAGGGAGCCGCCGCCGACGCCCGCGCCCGCGAGGACCATCACGTTGCCGAGCAGGTGGATGCGCTGGATCCCGTAGAGGCCCAGCGTCGGCGCCCACAGGAAGTTCTTCAGGTCCCAGGAGTTCTTCGGCAGGGTCTCCCGGGTGAAGCGGCGGCCGGCCTCCAGGACGCCGACCCGGTAGCCCTTCTCGGTGAGCCGGAGGGCGGTGACCGAACCGCCGAAGCCGGAGCCGACCACGAGGACGTCGTAGTCGTACGCGTCGGCGGCCGGGCCGTCCTCGTCCTGGTTTCGGGCAGGGGGTACCGCGGTCATGGCTCTCCTCGCAGAACCTCGGAAGGAAAAGGGCGGAAACGGGCGGACGTACGGGCGCGGGTCAGCTCAGGCGGAGGGCCTTCAGCGCCTTCAGGGAGAGGCTCATCACGGCCGCGTACTTCGCGTCGTCCATCCCGAAGGACGGCGCCAGCGGCATCAGGCGCTGCTGGGCGACGGTCTGCGCCTCGGTGTACTTGAGGATGCCCTCGGAGCCGTGACGGCGGCCGAGGCCGGAGTCCTTCATGCCGCCCATCGGGGCACGGACGCTGCCGTACGCGGGCGCGTACCCCTCGTTGATGTTGACGGTGCCGGTGCGCAGCCGGGCGGCGACGGCGTGGCCGCGGCGCGAGTCGGTGGTCCAGACGGAGGAGTTGAGGCCGTACGCGGTGGCGTTGGCGCGCGCGACGACCTCGTCCTCGTCGGTGAAGCGGTAGACCGAGACGACCGGGCCGAAGGTCTCCTCGGCGCAGACGGCCATCGGGGCCTCGACGCCGTCGAGGATGGTCGGCTCGTAGAAGAGCGGGCCGATGTCGGGGCGGGCGACGCCGCCGGCGACCAGCCGGGCGCCCTTGGCAACGGCCTCGTCGACGTGCCGCGTGACGGCCTCCAGCTGGCGCTCGCCGACGAGGGAGCCCATGTCGGCGCCGTACGCGAGGGAGTTGCCGAGGCGCATGGCCTTGGTGAGGGCGGCGAAGCGGTCCAGGAAGGCGTCGGCGATCGACTCGTGGACGTACAGCCGCTCGATGGAGATGCAGAGCTGGCCGGCGGAGGAGAAGCAGGCGCGGACGGCGCCGGCGGCGGCCTTCTCGATGTCGGCGTCCCGGAGCACCAGCATGGCGTTCTTGCCGCCGAGTTCGAGGGAGACGCCGACGAGACGGGCGGCGGCGCCCTGGGCGACCTCGCGGCCGGTGCGGGTGGAGCCGGTGAAGGAGACGTAGTCGGCGTGGCGGACGACCTCGGGGCCGACGACCGGGCCCTCGCCGAGCACGACCTGGAAGACCTCGGAGGGCAGACCGGCCTCGATGAGCAGGTCACGGGCCCAGAGCGCGGTGAGCGCGGTCTCGGTGTCGGGCTTCATGACCAGCGCGTTGCCGGTGACGAAGGCGGGCAGGGCGTCGCCGACGGAGAGTTCGAGGGGGTAGTTCCAGGGGGCGATCTGGCCGACGACCCCGCGCGGCTGGCGCAGCTCGGTGACCTTGGTGAGGGTCGGGACGACGCCGGTGTGCCGCTTGGGACGGAGGTACGAGGACGCCTTGCGGCCGTAGTGGCGGGCGGCGACGGCGACCGCGAGGACCTCCTCGTGGGCGTGCAGCCGGGCCTTGCCGGTCTCCAGCTGGATGAGGTCGAGGACCTCGGACTGGCGGGCCAGCACCAGGTCGTGGAAGCGGAGCAGGACGGCGGCACGGGCCCGGACGGGGGTGGCGGCCCAGGCGGCCTGGGCGGCGCGGGCCCGGTCGAACGCCTCGGCGACGTCCTCGGGCGTGGCCTCGGGCAGGTCCGCCAGCTTCTTCCCGGTGAAGGGGGTGTGGTTGGCGGTGCGGCCGGAGCCGATGACCCCCCGGGTGAGCCGGGCGACCAGCTCGGGCGTCACGACGTCGGCGGCGGTCCGGGCGCCGGCCGGCGCGGGGGCGACCGGGTTGGTCGCGCCGTCCGGGGCGGTGGCGGCGGGAACCGTGAGGGCGGCGGGGGCCAGCGAGTCCGTCATGACGCCGAGCGTAGGCGCCGTGCCGGTCTTTGGGTACCCGCCGGTAATGCGTTTTCACCCCGTGCGCACATCGTGCCAGTGATCACTGGCACATAAGTCCTGATCAGGGGCTTACGGCCGTCCGGGGGCCGGTGTGAAGATTTTCCGGACTCAGGACCCCGGGGCCCGCCAGTGCTGGAGGACGGTGTCGAACTGCTCGCGCGTGGTCTCCCAGCTCGACTCCGGGGAGGACATGTAGATCGCGTACTCGGTGCCGTCGTCCGCGTAGTACAGCTGATCGATCGCGTGCCTCGGCCCGGGGAAGTTCTGCTTCTCGGTCCAGGTGAACTCCCAGGTCGCCGACTTCACCTGGTCCCGGTAGGTGTTCTGGTTCAGGTAGATCCGCCGGTAGTCCATCCGCTTCTGGAGCGTCTTCTCCAGGTCCAGGGCGTGCATGTACGGGTTCTCGAAGTCGGGGTTCGCGTCGACGCTGATCCGGATCCGGTGATTGCCCGCGTCCGGGGTGTAGTCGATGTTGTCGCCGTCCTTCCGGCGCTTCCAGCCGTCCGGGACGACCAGGGTGAAGCCCGCCGGGTCCTCGACCCGCTGCCAGCCGTCCGGGACCCCGTCCGCCGCGATCCCCTTGGGCGCCGCGGTGGTGGGGCCGGGGGTCGTGCCGCTGCTCGCCACGGGTCCCGGCGTGCCGCCCCCGCCGCCGTACTGCATCACGGCGAAGACCGCGCCGCCCGCGACGGCCGCGGCGAGCACCGCGGTGAGGACGGCGGAGCGCCAGCGGCCCTTCCCCGCCGGGGCGGCGGGCGGGGCCGGGGCGAGGGTGGGCGGGGAGACCGACGGGAACGCCGGGGTCGGTACGTCCACCGGGGCGGCCGGCCGGCCGGTGTCCACCGGCTCCAGGTCCATCCGCTGCGTCGGCACGTACGCCTGGGCCGTCTCCGGGCTGCGGCCCTCCATCGCGTCCAGCAGCATCCGCTCGGTCTCGTCGGCGCGCGGGCGCTGGTCCGGGTCCTTGCGCAGCAGGGCGACGATGACGGAGGCGAGCGGCCCCGCGTTCGCCGGGTACGGCGGCTCCTCGCCGACGACGGCCTGCATGGTGCTGATCGGGGAGGTGCGGCGGAACGGCGAGGTGCCCTCGACGGCCGTGTACAGGGTGGCGCCGAGCGACCAGAGGTCGGAGGCGGGACCGGGGTCGCCGCCCCGGACCCGCTCGGGCGCCAGGTAGTCGATCGAGCCGACGAGTTCGCCGGTCCGGGTGATGGTCGAGTCGCCCTCGATCGCCGCGATGCCGAAGTCGGTGATGAGGACCCGGCCGTCGCGGGCGAGCAGGACGTTTCCGGGCTTCACGTCCCGGTGGAGCACGCCCGCCGCGTGCGCGGCGCGCAGCGCGCCGACGACGTGCAGCCCGACCCGGGCCGCCTCGCGGGGCGCGATCGTCCCGGCCTCCTTGACGGCGTCGGCGAGCGACGGGCCGTCGACGAACTGCATGACGATCCAGGGCCGGTCGTCGTGTTCGAGGACGTCGTGGACGGTCACCACGCCGGGGTGGGTGATCCGGGCGGCGGCGCGCGCCTCCTTCTGGGTGCGGGCGTGCAGCACCAGCCGGTCGGCCTCGGCGACGAACCGGCCCGCCGTCAGCTCCTTCACCGCCACCACGCGGTGCAGCACCTCGTCGTGCGCGCGCCAGACCTTGCCCATGCCGCCGCGTCCGATGGACTCGCCGAGCCGGTAACGTCCGGCGAGCAGCAGCCCCGACCCTGTGCTCTGAGAGTGTTCCACGTGCCCCCGCCCCGTTGCTTCGGATGCCAGGTTACGGAGGAGGGGACGGCTGACGGAACCGAGGGGCCCGCAAAGGAACAGCACTGTGACCGCCGACGGGTGACGGAGGGTCCCCCGGCGAGCCCCGGACGGGCCGCGACCGGGCCCCGGACCGGCTCAACGGCCGGGCCGGAAGCCCTTCACGGCCTCGTCGTACACCTCCGAGACCTTGTCCCGGTCGCTCTCGGGTCCGATCACCTGGACGACGTAGTAGCGGCCGCCTTCGATGAGCGCGAGGTTGCGGACGAAGACCTCGCGGCCGGTGCTGTCCATCCAGGTGTAGTGCCCCTCGGCGGTGGGCGTGCGGCCGATGTCGACCCGTCGGGCCTTCACCAACTCCGACCAGCTGGACTGCCGGTAGGGCTCCAGCTCGCGCTCCTTGGAGCTCTGGTACTCCAGCGGGTCGGAGCCGTTGTCCCGCACGCTGTCCCGGCCAGGCACGACGATCAGCGTGAAGTCGCCTCCGGTGTAGCGGACTTGCCCGGCGTCGTTGACGGGGCTGCGGCGCCAGTCGCGCGGGACGCCGATCCGGAAGCCCTCCGGGTCCTCGCGCAGCGCGTAGCCGGCGGCCAGGGCGGGGCCGGAGGCGGAGGCGGGCGGGCGGGACGTCGGAGTGGCGGGCGGGGTGGTGGTCGCGGTCGGCTTCGGGGGCGGGGTGGTGCGCGGGGGCGCGGTGGACTTCGGGGGCGCGGTCGCCGTCGCGGTCGGCCGGGCGTCGGCGGGCTGCTCGCCGCGGGCGAGGGCGACGGCGGCGTACGCGAGGGCGCCGCCGAGCAGCAGGAGGACGACCAGCAGCAGGCGCCGGCCGAGGGAGCGCGGGGCCCGCTCCTTCGGCGGGCGCGGGGAGCGGCTGCCCGGGGGCTCGGGCTCGACGTCCTCGTAGCCGTACTCGTACCCCTGCCGCGGCTCGTATCGCTGCTCGGGCGCGTCGTCGTGCCGCGGCTCGTAGTGCTGCTCGGGCGCGTCATCGTGCCGCGGCTGGTAGTGCTGCTCCGGCGCGTACGCCGTCTCCTCCGGTACGGAGGCGGGTTCGGGCGCGGGTGCTGTCGGGGGCCGGTTCCCGCGGGGCTCCTTGCCGCGGCGGTGACGGTGGCGGCCCGAGCCGGCGGCGGCCCGGCGGCGGCGCACCAGCTCGCCCCGGCGGCGCAGGATCGGCAGCCGCCTGGCGTCGAACCGGGGCGGGGGCGCGGCCGCCAGGTCCATGTCGGGCTCCGGCGCGGACCGGACCAGGGACCGCAGCCAGCCGCGCAGCTCCTCGAAGTCCGGGCGCTCGGTGGGGTCCTGGCGCAGCAGGGACTCCACCACCGGGCGCAGCGGGCCGCACTCCTCGGCGAAGGCGGGCGGTTCGGCGCAGACGAGCTGGACCAGCTCGGCCGCGCTGTCCTCGGGGTAGGGGGCGTGGCCCTGGACGGCGCGGTAGAGCAGGGCGCCGAGCGCCCACAGGTCGGTGGCGGGGCCGATGGGCGGGGCGAGCCGCCAGTTCTCGTGCACCGGCCCGGCCTGTTCGGGCGCCCAGCGCTCGGTGACGGCGCCGACGACCGCGATCCGGGTCTGCCGGGCGCGCTCGGCGGCGAGCCGGGTGGCCGGCCCCCGGTACCGCTCCGCCGCCGGACCGGGCTGCGCCGGGTCGAGGGCGTCCGCGCGGGCCC
>NZ_BNBS01000113.1 GCF_014656075.1 Streptomyces hydrogenans | reverse complement strand
CCGGAGGCGGCCCCCGCCGTCGCCGCCCGGCCGGCCGGGCGGCCGGAGGCGTGGCCGTCGTGGTGGGGGCGGCTGCTGCGGCTGCTGCGGCTCCGGTAGGCCGTCACGGCTCGGCGTCGAGACCGAGCCCGACGGCGGAGGGGGGTGTCGCCGCGTGCCGGCCGGCACCCCTTCCGTACCACTGCTCGGGGGCGGCGGCGGTCGGCAGGCGCGGTTCCGGGAACGCCGGGTCGGTGGGGACGTAGCGGGGCGCGCCGGTGTACCAGGCGTGGAGGCCGGACAGGAAGCTGCACGCCCCGCCGAGCCAGGTGTCCAGCTCGGCCCGCTCCTGCGGGTCGAGTCCGGCGCGGCGGGCCAGCAGCGGGATGTCCTCCTCGCGGAGCTGTTCGAAGTCGCGCATGCGGGAGTTGACCAGGTGGACGGAGGCCGGGACGGCCTCGCGCAGGGGGATGCCCAGGGAGGTGCCGAGGACGACGACGAGGTTGTTCACGTCGTGTTCCTCGTGGACCTCCCGCTCGTAGGAGGCGATGTCGTTCGCCAGCCCCATGACGTCCATGAACGCGGCGGTGAGGCCGCGGACGGTCCGGTGGTGTCGGATCCGCTCCGGTATTCGGGCGCCCGTGGCGAGTTCGACGGAGTAGGGCGCGGTGTGGGCGGCGAAGCTCTCGCGCCGGAAGGGGGCGTAGTCGATGAGGTGGGGGACGCGGCCGGTACGGCTGTTGGCCAGCTCCTCGACGCCCGCGTCGACGTAGCGGGCCAGCGCGCGGCTGAACTCCTGGCGCCAGTGGGCGAGCCGGGGCGGGAAGAGGTGCTGCTGGAGGTCGGCGATGCCGCGCTCGACGGCGTTGACCGGCTCGGGCAGGCGGGCGCCCTCGTCGGTGCGCAGGAAGGCGTGGAGCCGGGCGGTGAAGTCGTGGGCGCCCTGGAGGTCGCTGGTCCGCTTGAAGGAGTGGGCGAAGTAGTCGTCCCAGGCGAGCGCCCAGATGTTGAAGCGGTGGTTGAGCCGGAGGGCGGCGGGCGAGGCGTCGGGCAGGGTCCAGGCGGTGAGCAGGTCCACCGTCATGGCCCGGAACTGGGTCTGGGTCCAGATCGGGTGGCGGTCGGACCGTCCGTCGCCGGCGTCCAGCATTCCCATCTCGCGTGCCCAGGTCTCGCTCTCGGCGCGGAGCCCCGGCAGGTGCGGATTGACCTTGAGTGGATGAGGCATCCACAGCGCGGGGATTTCGACGGCATGCAGGGGCATGGTCGCTCCACCTCCTTCAGTCCTCGGAACCCGTTGTATGTTGCCGCTGTCACTGACGGCCGACAATTCCCGCCACGCAACGCTGCAAACCTGCCCGCCCGAACCGGCCCACAACCCCCGGACCGGACGCGTCCGGATCACGGTAACCCTGGCGTCTTGCTGGGCAGTTGTGTTCTCGTGAAGTCCCGGGGCCGCTGACGGAGCCCGGACGCGCACCTGTGCAACGCCCGACGACCATGGCCTGTTCCGGCTAGCCGCCGGACCTTGCCCTGCGGGGGCGGTCGACATCCGGAGGGGGCGCACGGGCGCCCGAAGGGGCGGACGGCGCCCGGAGGGGCGGATCGCGCGCCGGGGAGGGTCGGTCGACGCCGCGCGGGCGGAACCGGACGCTGACGCGGGGGCCGACCGCGCGGGTGGTCTCGGGGACGGCGCGGCCCCAGGTGCGCCGGCAGGAGCCGCCCGTCACGACGAGGTCGCCGTGACGGGCGGGAGCCGCAGCGCGACGGGGCCGCGGGGACGGAGCACGAGGTCGCGCGGATCGCCGAGGGAGAGAAGGGCGACCAGGGTGTCGCGGGTGGAGGAGCGGCCGGTGCGGTCGCCGTGCCGGGCGACGCCGTCCCGTCCCTCGCGGTAGAGGCGGAGGCCGGCGGTGACGAACCCTTCGCCGAGTTCGGGGGTGCAGTGCGCGCCGAGGGCGGTGCGGGCCTCGGCGGGGGCGGGGTGCGGGAGGGGGTCGCCCTCCCGGTGGCACGCGAGGAGCACGAAACTGAACAGGCGAACGATCACCTGGCCCGGGAGAGTTCGCCCAGGAGCTTCCAGGTGCGCCGGCGGGCGTCCTCGCCGGCGAGGTCGGTCGCGGTGAAGACGACCTCCGTGGCACCCGCCTCGTAGTAGCGGCGGACCTCGGCGGCCACGGCCTCCTCGTCGCCGAGGACGGCCAGGTCGGCGGCCCCCTCGGCACCGGAGAGCGCGATGACCCGCTGGTAGGACGGGATCCGCTCGTAGAGCGCGAGGGCTTCGGCGGCCCGCGGACGCAGCCCGTCGGGGTCGCCGGTGACGACGCCGGGCACGAGGGCCACGATCCGCGGCGCGGGACGGCCCGCCGCCCTCGCCGCGGCGGTGACGGCGGGCACGATGTGCTCCGCGAGGGCGCGCGGGCCGGCGAGGAAGGGCAGGACGCCGTCGGCGAGTTCGCCGCTGGCCCGGAGCGCCTGCGGGCCCATCGCGGCGACCAGCACGGGCACGGGCGGACGGGCGCCCGGGACGGCCGCCGGGTAGGGCGTCGTCGCGGTCAGCAGTTCGCCGTGGAAGTCGGCCTCGCCGGTCTCCAGGAGGGGTCGCAGGGCGGTCAGGAACTCCCGGAGCAGGCCGATGGGCCGCTGGTACGGGAGGCCGAAGGCGGTTTCGGTGAGGTGGCGGGTGCCGAGGGCGAGCCCGAGGTGGTAGCGGCCGCCGGTGGCGGCCTGGGCGGTCTGCGCCTGACCGGAGACGAGCAGCGGGTGACGGCCGAAGACCGGGAGGGCCGCCGTCCCCACGTGCAGGCCGGGCACCTCGCGGCCGACGATCGCGGCCAGCGTCGGGGAGTCCCACGCGAAGGACTGGCCGAACCACGCGGAGTGCAGCCCGGCGTCCCGGGCCTCGCGCGCGAGGCGCACGGTGTCGTCGAGGGGGAGCTGCCGGGAGGTCGAACTGAGCGTTACGCCGAGAGTCATGCAGGAGCAACGGGCCCTGACGGCAAGGGAATTCCTGCCTCCCGTGAACACGGTGTGACGAACACGGTGCGACGAACACGGCATGACGGTCACGACGTGTCGGTCACGGTGGGTTGGTCACGGCGCGTCCGTCACGGCGGTCAGGTGGGGCGGCCCAGGGAGCGACCCGCCCCGAACGCTCTCCCGTCCCGCACGCGCGGCGGGGATGATGGGCGCATGATGACGCTCGCCGAGGTGGACGCGCTGGCCGACCGCGCGCACGCCGGTCAGACCGACAAGATCGGCGTCCCGTACGTGGAACACGTCCGGGCCGTCGCCGCCGGGCTCGCCCCGCTCGGGCCGGAGCTAGCGATGGCGGGCCTGCTCCACGACGTCCTGGAGGACACCCCGTGGACCGCCGGGGAGCTGCGGGCCGCCGGGGTTCCCGACCGGGTCGTCCGCGCCGTCGAGGCGGTCACCAACGAGCCCGGCGGCTCGTACGAGGAGAAGATCCGGCGCATCGCGCGGGACCCCGACGCCACCCTGGTGAAGATCGCCGACAACGCGCACAACAGCCGGGCGGACCGGGCGGCGGGGCTCGCGCCGGAGCCTCGGGAGCGGCTCGCCGCCAAGTACCGTTCGGCGCGGCGGGTGTTGTGGGCGGTGGCCGATCCCGGGCAGGTCGCGGCGATCCTCCGGATCGTCAATCCGGACCTCCTTCCCGAACTCACGGAGGGGTAGGGCCCGCTGGGGTCCGCCCTGCCCGCCGCGCCCCCCGGGGGTCCGGTATGCGGGATCCGGATGTCCACATGACGGAACACGGTTGTCGGTGGGCGGACCGGGCGGTCAGGATGCGGGCATGCGCTCCGACCTCATCCGCCGCCGACACGTGGACCTCATGCGTGTCGCCGGGATGCTGTGTCGGCCCTGTCGCCCCGCCGCCGCCTGCCACTGACCCGTCCCCGCCCCGGACCGCCGCCCCCGTGCGCGGCCGGGTTCCTGACGACCCGTCCGTGAGCACGCCGACGTCCGTCCCCGTGTCGGCGGCCGGCGCCCGTTCTCCTCCCGCCGCAGCGGTCGCGGCCGTGCACCGCCCTGCCGCCGGTCTCCCCCGGACGCGTCCCGTCGTCCCCGGAGCCGGTCGTGGCGGCGCCCTTCCGCGCCCCCCTTCCTCCGAGGTGTCCTCCGCATGCCCCCGTCCGCCCCTCCCGTCCTGCACTGGTTCCTGCCCACCGGCGGCGACGGCCGCGACCCCGGCGGCGTCACCGCCGTCCAGGGCCGCACCTCCGCCGCCACCCGGCGGCGGGCCGACGTCGACTACCTCGTCCAGGTCGCCCGGGCGGCCGAACGGGCCGGTTTCGAGAGGCTGTTGACGCCCGTCGGGCTGGGCTGCGTGGACCCCTGGGTGCTCACCCCGGCCCTCGCCGCCCTCACCGAACGCATCGGCTTCCTCGTGGCGTTCCGCGCGGGACTCGCCCAGCCGACCCTGATCGCCCAGCAGGCCGACACCTTCCGGCGGCTGTACGGCGACCGGATCGCGCTCAACGTCGTCACCGGCGGCGACCCGGCCGAGCAGCGGGCCTACGGCGACCACCTGCCGAAGGACGAGCGGTACGCGCGCAGCGGTGAACTCATGCACGTGGTCAGTGAATTGCTGGCCGGTCGACAGGTCGACACGGACGGACCGCACGTGCGGGTGACCGGCGCGCGGCTGCACGAGCCGACGCTCGCCGCGCCCGTCCCCCTCTACTTCGGCGGCGCCTCCCCGGCCGCCGAGGACGTCGCCGCCCGCCACGCGGACGTGCAGCTGCTGTGGGGCGAACCCCCCGCCGCCGTCGCCGAACGGATCGCCCGGCTCCGCGCGAAGGCCGCCCTCCACGGCCGCGCCCCGCGCTTCGGCCTGCGCCTCCACGTCATCACCCGCGACACCTCGGACGAGGCGTGGCGGGAGGCCGACCGGATCCTGGCGGGCCTCGACCCGGAGGCCGTACGGGCCTCGCAGGAGCGTTTCGCCCGGATGGACTCGACCGGGCAGGCCCGGATGACCGCCCTGCACGGCGGCTCGGCCGACCGCCTCACCGTCGCGCCCAACCTGTGGGCCGGCATCGGGCTCGTCCGGGAGGGCGCCGGGACCGCGCTGGTCGGCTCGCACGACGAGGTCGCCGCCCGCCTGTGGGAGTACCGGCGTCTGGGCATCGATGAGTTCGTGCTCTCCGGCTATCCGCACCTGGAGGAGGCCTACCGGGTCGGCGAGGAGGTCGCGCCCCGGCTGCGCGCGCTCGCCGAGGACGAGGCCGGGGACGGGACCGCCACCGCCGCCACGGCCACCGCCGCGGAGCCCGTGCCGTCCGAAGGGGCGGCGGCGTGACGCTCCTCGACGCCCCGAAGTCCACCTCCGTCCCCGCCACGGACGGCCGGGCGGGAAGCCCGGGCCGCCGCCGCGCGGGGCGGGCCGGACAGGTGCTGCGGTGGACCGCACTGCGGCTGCTGGCCCTGGCCGTGCTGCTCGTCGCCTGGCAGGCGGTGGTCGCGGCGGGCGTCTGGCCCCGCGTCCTGGTCCCGGCCCCGGCCGAGGTCTGGCGGGCCCTGGTCCGCGCCTCCACCGTCCACGACGGGGTGCGGGGCGTCAGCGGACACCTGCTCGTCGAGCACCTGGCCGTGTCGCTGCGGCGGATCGCGCTCGGCACCGGCTACGCGGCCCTCGCCGGCGTCCCGCTGGGCCTGCTGATCGGGGTGGTCCGGCCGCTGGCGGTGGTCCTGGAGCCGGCCGTCACCTTCCTGCGGACGCTGCCGCCGCTCGCGTACCTCTCGCTGCTCGTCATCTGGTTCGGCATCGACGAGTCCCCGAAGATCTGGCTGCTCGTCATCGCCGCCCTGCCCCCGATCACCGCCGCGACCGCCGCGGCCGTCCGGGGCGTGCCGGGCGACCTGGTCGAGGCGGCCCGCGCGCTGGGGGCCGGGCCGGTGTCCGTGCTGCTGGCGGTACGGCTCCCGGCCGCGCTGCCCGAGATCCTGACGGGGATCCGGATCGCGGTCGGCATCGCCTACACCTCGGTCGTCGCCGCCGAGACCATCAACGGCGTGCCCGGCATCGGCGGCATGATCCGCGACGCACAGCGCTACAACCAGACCGACCTCGTCATCGCCGGGCTGCTGGCCATCGGCCTCTCCGGCATCCTCCTCGACGCGCTCTTCCGGGGCGTCGAGCGGGCCGCCGTGCCCTGGCGCGGCCGCGCCTGACCTCCCCGCACCCCGCCCTCCACCCGATCCGCCTCCACCTCACAGCCAAGGAACCGCCATGCCCCTGCATCCCCGCCGCACCGTCCTGACCGCCGGCGCCACCGCGCTGCTCGCCCTGGCCGCGACCGCCTGCGGCGGTGCCGCGACGGCGGACGGGGAGGGGTCGGGCAAGGTCACGGTGCGGATCGCGTACCAGTCGATCCCCAACGCCGACCTGGTCGTCAAGAACCAGCGGCTGCTGGAGAAGGCGCTGCCGGACGCGGAGATCCGCTGGGTGCGGTTCGACTCCGGCGGCGACGTGAACACCGCCGTGATCGCGGGCGCGGTCGACCTGGGCCTGCTGGGCTCCAGCCCGGTCACCAAGGGGCTGTCCGCGCCGCTGGACATCCCCTACAAGGTGCTGTGGATCCACGACCTGATCGGCGACAACGAGGCCCTGGTCGCCCGGAAGGAGATCGGCTCGGTCGCCGCGCTCAAGGGCCGGAAGGTCGCCGCGCCGTTCGGGTCCACCGCGCACTACTCGCTCCTCGCCGCGCTGGACGCGGCCGGGCTGAGCGCCGCGGACGTGTCGCTGGTCGACCTCCAGCCGCAGGACGCGCTCGCCGCCTGGCAGCGCGGCGACATCGACGCCGCCTACGTGTGGACGCCGAGCCTCACCGAACTCAGGAAGAGCGGGAAGGTGCTGGTCACCAGCCGGGAGATCGCGGCCCGGGGCAAGCCGACCGCGGACCTGGGCGTGGTGACGGACGCCTTCGCCGGCAAGCACCCCGAGATCGTCGACGCCTGGCTGTCCGCCGAGGACCAGGCCGTCAAGCTGGCGAAGAGCGACCCGGCGAAGGCCGCGGCCGCGATCGGCGCGGAGCTGAACCTGACGCCGGAGGAGGCGCGGGCGCAGCTGGCGGAGCTGGTCCTGCTCACCGCGAAGGAGCAGCAGGCGCCCGCGTACCTGGGCACGCCGGGGAAGCCGGGGGCGCTGGCGGGGAACCTGCGGGACGCGGCCGTCTTCCTGCACGGGCAGAAGGCGATCGACGCCGTGCCCGAGCGGTCGGTGTTCGAGCGGGCGCTCGCGGTCGAGGAGCTGGCCCGTGCCGCGCGCTGAGACGACGGGGACGGCCGGAGCCGCCGTGGCGGCCGGAGCGGTGGACGTGGAGCTCGCGGGGGTGAGCGTCCTGTACGGCCCGGCCAAGGCGCCCGTGACGGCCGTCGAGGACGTGTCCCTGGCGGTGACCCCGGGCGAGTTCGTCGTCCTCGTCGGGCCGTCCGGGTGCGGCAAGACGACCCTGCTGCGGCTCGTGGCGGGCTTCGAGCGGCCCGCCACGGGCACGGTGCGGGTGCACCGGAAGGTCGGCGTGGTCTTCCAGCAGCCCCGGCTCTTCCCGTGGCGGACCGTGGCCGGCAACCTCGCCTTCGCCCTGGCCCGGCACGGCGTCCCGCGCGCGGCCCGGGCCGCGCGCACCGAGGAGCTGCTGGGGCTCGTGGGCCTGCCCGGCATGGGCGGGCGCCGCACCTGGGAGCTGTCGGGCGGTCAGCGGCAGCGGGTGGCGATCGCCCGCGCGCTCGCCGCCGAGCCGCAGATCCTGCTGATGGACGAGCCGTTCGCCGCGCTGGACGCGCTCACGCGCGAGCGGCTCCAGGAGGAGGTCCGGACGCTCGCGGCGGTCACCGGCACGACCGTCGTCTTCGTGACCCACTCCGCCGAGGAGGCCGTCCTGCTCGGCTCGCGCGTCCTGGTCATGGCGGCGGGCCCGGGGCGGGTCGTCGAGGAGGTCGCCGTGCCGCTGCCGCGCGGCGCGGGCGTCGACGTGGCGGCCCTGCGCGGCGCCGCCCCGTTCGCTTCCCTCCGGGCCGAACTGTCCCGTGCCACGCGGGAGGCGGCCGCCGGGGCCTGACGGGGGCGACAGGACGGGGGCGGGAGCGGCGACACGGGCGGGGGCCGGGCGCGGAGGAGCCGTACGCGCACGCGCTTGAGGGGCCGGTTCGGCGAGGCCACCGCACGGGCCGGCGCCGCTCCCGGTCGAGGGAGATCCGACCCCCTTGTAGTGTTCCCGTATGCCTGAAATGTCCGACAGTGGCATCAGCTGTGGTCCCCCCGCCGGACCGCACGTCCTCCTCGGCGGGGGAGACGCCGACGACGCCGCCCCGCCCTGCGCCCCGGGAGACCGGGAGGCGGCGGCGTGACCGGCCGGGCGGCGCGGCGTCCGCTCCCGGGCCCCGATCCGCTGCGCACCGACCTGCACACCCACACCGACTTCTCGTCCGACGGCCACGACTCCCTCGGCGCCGTCGTCGCGGCCGCGACGGACTCCGGGCTCCGCACGCTCGTGCTCACCGACCACGTCCGCGTGGACACCACCTACCTCCCGGGGTACGTGGAGGCCGTCCGCGCGGCGCGCGCCACGGCACCGTTGGAGCTGGTGTGCGGGGTGGAGGCGAAGATCCTGGACACCGAGGGCCGCATCGACCTCCCCGCGGACCTGACCGGGATCGAGCACGTCGCGCTGGCCGACCACCGCTTCCCGCTCCCCGACGGTCCGGCCCACCCCGACGCCGTACGGGCCCTGCTCGACGGGGGACGGCTCGCGCCGGACGAGGCGCTGCGGCTGCTCGTCCTCGCGACGGCGCGGGCGGTGGAGCGGGTCCCGGAGGGCCTGACCGCCCATGTGGCGCACCTGTTCAGCGTGCTGCCCAAGACCGGGCTCGACGAGGGCGGCGTCGACGCGGCGCTCCTGGAACCGCTGGCCCGGGCCTGCCGGGAGCGGGACGCCGCGGTCGAGCTGAACGAGAAGTGGCGCTGCCCCTCCGTCCGTACCGCCCGGCTGCTGCACCGCGCGGGGGTGCGGCTCGGGGCGGGCAGCGACGCCCACCGGGCGCGGGCCGTGGGCCGCTTCCCCTGGGTCGCGGGGGCGCTGGCCGACGCGACGGCGGAGGAACGGCGCACGCCCTGAACCGGACCGGCGCCCGTACGAGGACCCCACGCCCCCCCGTACCGCCGTCCCCCTCCCGGCCCGCGACGGGGTCAGCGGTCGCGCGCCCGCGCGCGCAGCGCGCGGGGCGAGAGGCCGAACTCGGTGCGGAAGACCTTGCTGAAGTGGCTGGCGTCGCCCAGGCCCCAGCGGGCCGCCAGGGCGTACGCGGGGAGGTGGGCGAGGGATGGGTCGACGAGGTCCCGGCGGATCCGATCCAGACGACGTCGCCGCACGTGGTCGCCGACGGTCACACCGGCGTCCTGGAAGAGCGCGTGCAGATGACGGACGGAGATGTGGTGGGCGGCGGCGACCGCTCCCGGTGACAGGTCGCCGGAGAGGTGGGCGTCGATGTGGGCCAGGATCCGCTCCAGGGTCCGGGCCTGGCCGGGCGGCATGTCCCGCGCGGCGCCGACCGGGCCGCCGGGCCCTGCCGCCACGCCCGTCTCGCGGAGCAGGGTGCGCAGGATCGCCCCGACGTGCTCGCCCATCTCCCGGCCCGCCAGCGGGCCGAAGCCCCGCGCGCGGACGGCGAGTTCACCGATGACGGCGGACAGCACCCGGCCGCTCGGCGAGCGCGGCAGGTCGGGGTTGGCGGTGAGGCCGCGCGGGGCGGAGGCGTCGGCGGCGCTCACCACGCCCGCCGTCGCCGGGTCGAGGGAGAGCACGAAGTAGCGGTGCGCGGCGTCGAGTTCCAGCCGGAAGGGGCGGGCGCCGGTGTAGAGGACGAACTCCCCCGGCGCCAGGTCCGCGCGCCGCCCGTCCTGTTCGAGCGCTCCGCGCCCGGACAGCAGGAAGCCGAGCAGATGGCCGGGGCGCGGGGCCGCGGGCGAGGGCCGGGGCATCACGCGCACGTCCTGGTCGCCGCTGATGTGGCAGCCGCTGAGCGCGCCGAAACTGCAGGGCCGCAGCTCCGCCTCGTACCCGCCCCGGTCCGGGCCGGGATCGTCGCCGGAGCGGACGAGGACCGTGTCGAAGGCGCCCGCGCGGTCCTCCGTCGCCGTGTCGAGATATCCGAAGACCAGGGTCCCGTCGTCCCGCAGCTCCAGCGGCATGCCGCCTCCCCCTCCGCACCGTGCCGTCCGCGCGCTGCGGACACAGAACTGTGCGCCGCCGGACCAGTGCCCGCCGCGGAATTGCCAGATGCTCGCACTGTTCCCGCCGACCCCGTAAGCACAGAGGCGATAACAGGTGGATGTACTTCTGGCAATTCTCGGCCAGTTCGGCCTCTACGGCCTGCTCACCGTCGGTATCGCGGTGATCTTCGCGGCGACCCGGGTCGTCAACCTGGCCCAGGGCGACCTGGCGATGTGCGGCGCCTACGCGGCCGCCACCCTGACCGGCGCCCCCTTCGGGACGCGCACGCTGATCGCCCTGGTGGCCGGCGTGCCGGTGCTGCTCCTGGTGGAGCGGCTGCTGCTGCGCGGCGCCGTCCTCGACGGTCTGGCGGCCATGCTGGTCACCTGGGGCCTCGGCATGGCGCTGCGGCAGGGCGCGGAGCTGGTCTTCACCGGCACCGCGCGGACGGTCGCCGTGCCCGTCGAGGGCACCGTCGACGTCCTCGGCTCCCCGTATCCCGCCTACCGGCTGGTGTGCGCGCTGACGGCGTCCGCGGTGGTCGTCCTGGTGCTCGTGCTCGCCCGCCGCACCGGCTGGGGCCTGACGCTGCGGGCGGTCGCCGACAACCCGGACATGGCGGCGGTGCTCGGCACCGACCCGCGCCGGCTGCGCACCCTGGCGTTCGTGGCGGGCGGGCTGCTCGCGGTCCTCGCGGGCGCCCTGTACAGCCCGGTCCTGGCGGTCAGCCCCGGCATGGGCTTCAACCTGCTCGTCCCCGTCTTCTTCGGCCTGCTGCTGAGCCGGCCGGGAGCGCTCGGCACCGCCGCCGGCGCGGCCCTGTTCGTCTCCGCGCTGTCGGTGCTGCTGCGCACCTGGCTCTCCGACACCCTCGCCGAAGCCCTCTTCTACGCCGTCGTCGTCGCGATCGCCGCCCTGCGCTCGCGCCCCTGGATCGGAAGGTTCTCCGCATGGTTCCGTCGTCCCTCCCCCGCAGCCGCGGGCGCGGCCTGATGCGCGCGCCCCGCACGGCCGCGCTCGCGCTGGCCGGCGCCCTCGTCCTCGTCCCGGCGCTCAGCGCCTGTCAGGGGGCGGCCGTCTCCGACGACACCCCGGCCGCGGACGGCCCGGTGCGGATCGGCGTGGTCGTCCCGCTCACCGGCCCGGTCTCCCAGGTCGGCACCGCGCTCCGCAACGGTCTCGAACTGGCCGTGAAGAAGGTCAACGCCGAGGGCGGCGTCGGTGGCCGGCCCGTCGAGTACGTCGTCGTCGACGACGCCGGCGACCCCGCCAACTCGACGCAGCTCGCCCGCCGGCTGATCCGGCAGGAGAAGGTCACCATGCTCTTCGGCACCATCACCGGGGACACCGCGGAGGCCGTCGGCAAGGTCGCCGACGAGGCGAAGGTGCCGTTCGGCACGGCGATCCTCGGCGACACCGAGCACTGCTTCCCGTACCAGTGGGGCTTCGGCGAGTCGACCCGGCAGATGCTCGCCCCCGCCGTGCCCGCGCTGATCGCGAAGTACGGCACGAAGGTGGCGCTGGTCGGCTCCGACTACAACTATCCGCGCTTCTACGCGGGGATCGCCGAGCAGCTGGTGAAGGACGCCGGCGGCACGGTCGTGGCCCGCGAGTTCAGCCCGCTGGGCCAGACCGACTGGCAGCCGGTGGTGAAGCGGCTCTCGGCCGCGAAGCCGGACCTGGTCCTGTCGATGGTGGTCGGCGCCGACGCGGTCACCTTCAGCAAGCAGGCGCAGCAGTTCGGCCTGCTCACCCCGCGCCTCGGCTACGAGGGGGCGCCCCTGGACGCCGACTTCTACCCGGCGCTCGCCCCGCTGGTCGAGGGCCGCACCCACACCGTGCGGTGGAGCGACGGCGTCGAGGACGCCGAGAGCCGCGCCTTCGCGGACTCCTACCGGTCGGCGTACGACTGGAAGGCGCCGATCCCGGAGGTCGCCGGCAACGCCTACTTCGGCGTGCGCTTCTTCCTCGGGGCGGCGGCCAAGGCCGGCTCGACCGACCCGAAGGCCGTGAACGAGGCGATCGGCGCGTTCCGTTACGACAGTCCGCTCGGCGAGGGGACCCGCTTCCACCCGTCGAACCACGTCCTCCAGGCCGACATGCGGGACGTCACGATCGGCGCCGGAGGGGCGTACAAGGTGACGAAGACGCACCCGATGGTCGCCGACGAGACGCCGAAGAAGGGCTGCTCGTGACCGTCTCCACCGTGCCGCTCGCGGTGCCGCCCGCCGACGCGGGCGCCCGGTCCCGCGGGGTCAGGCGGATCCTGCGGGCGGCGCTGCCCGCCCTGACCGGCGCGGCGCTCCTCGCCGCCCCCTTCGGGCTCGACGCCTTCGCGCTCGCCACGCTCACCCTGGGCCTGTGCCACGGCCTGTTCGCCTACGGCCTCGACCTGAGCTGGGGCCGGGCCGGTCTGCTCAGCGTCGGGCACGCCGCCTTCTTCGGGCTCGGCGCCTACGCGGTCGCCCTGGCCGGGGAGCACGGGCTGTCCCGCTCGCTGACCGTCCCCGGCGCGGTCCTGGCGGCGGTCGTGATCGCGCTGCCGGTGGTGCGGATCGGGCTGGCCGCGCCGGTGCCGGACGCGCCGCTGATCCTGCTCACCATCGGAGTGGGGCTGCTGCTCCAGCGGGCCGCCACCACGCTGACCCCGGTGACCGGCGGCACGAACGGCCTGTCCGTCTCCGCGCCCGACGTGGTCACCTCGTACTACGTCACCCTCGGGGCCGTCGCCGCGGTCGTCTCGGGCTGCTCCCTGCTGCTGGTGCGCGGGCGCTTCGGGGCCCGGCTGCTGGCCGCCGCCCGCAACCCCGAGCGGGCCGCGCAGAGCGGTGTCGACGGGCTCCGGGTCCGCTCGGCGGCCTTCGCGGTGAGCGCCGCCGTGGCCGCCCTGGCGGGCGCGCTGTACGCCCCCGTCGCCGGGTTGGTCTCGCCGCAGGTCTTCGGGCTCGGCCTGTCGACGTCCGTGCTCGTGTGGCTGGCGCTCGGCGGCCGCGAGTCGACGGTGGGGCCGTTCGCCGGCGCCGTCGCCGTGACCGCCGGCCAGCAGTTCCTCGGCGCCACCTGGCAGGGCTGGTACGTCCTCGCGCTCGCCGCCCTGTTCCTGCTGGTGGTCCGGTTCGCGCCGGGCGGCCTCACCGCCGGGCCCCGCCGGCTGCTCGCGGGCCCCGGCCCCGACGCCCGGCTGCCCCGGGCGGCCCGCCGCTCCGGCCGGCGGCGGCCCGCGCCGGACGCGGCCGGTACCGGGGACGACGCCCCGCCGCTCGTGCTCGCCGGCGTACGGAAGGCGTTCGGTCCGGTCGACGTGCTGACGGGGGTCGACCTCACCGTCGCCCCCGGGCGGTGCGTCTGCCTCATCGGGCCCAACGGGGCCGGGAAGAGCACCCTCCTCGGCGTCGTGGCGGGCCAGCTCGCCCCCGACGCAGGCACGGTGTCGATCTTCGGCACCGACGCGGGCCGGCTGCCCGTCCACCGGCGGGTGCGGCTCGGCCTCGGCCGGATGTTCCAGATCCCGAGCGTCGTCGCCGACCTCTCCCCCGCCGACAA
The DNA here is from genome assembly GCF_014656075.1 of Streptomyces hydrogenans. Lineage (GTDB taxonomy): Bacteria > Actinomycetota > Actinomycetes > Streptomycetales > Streptomycetaceae > Streptomyces > Streptomyces hydrogenans. The sequence goes on along the minus strand of NZ_BNBS01000113.1, from coordinate 12,824 downwards.
CCTGGACCTCGCGCGGATGGACGCTCCGGCCACGGCCGAACTGCCCGCCGAGTTCGAGGACCTGGCGGCCGACCGGCTGCGGACCGCCGGCACCCTGCCGCTCGCCGACCGGCGCCGGCTTGAGCTCGCCATGGTCCTCGCCGCCTCGCCCCGCCTCATGCTCCTCGACGAGCCCGCCGCCGGACTCGGCCCGGACGACGCGCGCCGCCTCACCCGGGAGCTGCGCGAGGTCAACCGCCGCACCGGCTGCGCGATGCTCGTCGTCGAGCACGACATGGAGATCGTCCGCGAACTCGCCGACGAGGTCGTGGTCCTGGCCGGCGGCGGGGTCCTCGCCCGCGGCCCGCTCGACACCGTCGCCGCCGACCCCGCCGTCCGCGCCGCCTACCTGGGGACCGCCACATGAGCCTCGAACTCACCGGACTCGCCGGCGGATACGGGCAGGCCGCCGTCGTCCACCCGACGGACCTCACCGTGCGGGCGGGCGAGGTCACCGCCCTCGTCGGCCGCAACGGCGCCGGCAAGACCACCCTGCTGCGGACCGTCTTCGGCCTCGCCGACCGGCACGGCGGGCAGGTCGTCCTCGGCGGCCGGACCCTGCCGCCGGGCCGCCCCGACCTGACGGCCCGCGCCGGCGGGACGCTGATGCCCGAGGACCGGGGGGTGTTCCCGTCCCTCACCGTCGCCGAGAACCTGCGGCTGGCCCGGCGCCGCGACTTCACCCCCGCGGTCGACCCGTACGCGGTCCTCCCGCTGCTCACCGACCGGGCCGGGCAGCTCGCCGGCAGCCTCTCCGGCGGCCAGAAACAGCAACTGGGCATCGCCCGGGCGATGCTGGCCGGCAGCGCGCTGATCGCCGTCGACGAACTCACCCAGGGCCTCCAGCCCTCCGTGGTCGCGGACGTCCTCGAAGCGCTCGGCACGATCGCCGCGTCCGGCGTCGCCGTCCTCCTCGTGGACCAGCACGCCGGCGCCCTGCTCGACCGCAGCCACCACGCGGTGGCCGTCGAGGCCGGCCGCGTCGTCCTCGACGCGCCGACGGGCCCCGGCCTGCGGGACCGTCTCGACGCGATCCTCGCGGTCCGCTGAAGGCCCCCGCCCTCACACCACCCCGCCCCCCTTTCTGGAGTCACCCATGGATCCCTACTCGTCGGCCACCGCCCTCGCCGCGGCCGTCCGCCGCCGCGAGCTGAGCCCCGTCGAGATCGCCGACACCTACCTCGACCGGATCGCCCGCCACGACCCCGAGCTCGCCGCCTTCACCTGGCTCGACGCGGACGCGGTGCGGGCCGCCGCGCGGCGGGCCGAGCGGCAGGTCGTGGAGGCCGCCCGGGAGGACCTGGCGGTGCTGCCGCCGTTCCACGGGGTGCCGATCCCCGTGAAGGAGCTGACCCAGGTCGAGGGACAGCCCGCGACCTACGGCTCGCACGGCGTCGACGACCGGCCCCGGACGCTCACCGAGCCCGTCGTACGGCGGCTCCTCGACGCCGGCTTCCTCCTGATGGGACGGACCAACTCGCCCGACATGGGGCTCCTGTCGACCACCGACAACAGCCGCTTCGGCTCCACCCGCAACCCGTGGGCCCCGGAGCGCACGTCCGGCGGCTCCAGCGGCGGCGCGGCGGCGGCCGTCGCGGCCGGTCTCGCACCGGTCGCGCACGCCAACGACGGCGGCGGCTCGATCCGGATGCCGTCGTCCGCCTGCGGCCTCGTCGGCCTGAAGGCGGGCCGGGGGCGGGTGCCGCAGCAGATCCCGGGCTGGGAGCACGCCACCGTCGAGGGCGCGATCACCCGGACCGTGCGGGACGCCGCCGCCCTCCTCGACGTCATGTCGGTGCCCGACCGGCTCGCGATGTACCACGCGCCCGCGCCGGAACGGCCGTTCGCGGACGAGCCCGGGCGCGACGGGGGCCGGCTGCGGATCGGGCTGCTCACCGAGGCGCCCACCGGAATGCCGGTGGCGCCCGAGTGCGTGGCGGCGGCCGAGCACACCGGGCGGCTGCTGACCGCCCTCGGCCACGACGTCTTCCCCGCCGCCCCGTCGTTCTTCAGCGAGCGGGCGATCGTCGGCTACACCCAGACCGTCCTGGACGCGGCGCTGTGGGCGGCGCCCTACGACCGGCCGGAGCTGGCCGAGCCGCACCTGCGGTTCCGGATGGAGCGGGCCGCCGGGAAGCACTCCGGCGAGTACACCCGCGCGGCGGCGCTGCTCGCCGAGGAGTCCCGGGCGGTCCGCGCCCAGTGGGGCCGCGACTTCGACCTCCTGCTCACGCCGACGATGGCCTGCCCGCCGCCGCCCGTGGACGCCCTGCTCAAGGAGGCGAACGACGATCCGGGCGGCCCGCGCGCCACCGAGACCCGCATGATCTCGTTCACCGCCGTCTGCAACATCACCGGTCTGCCCGCCGTCAGCCTGCCCACCCACACCTCGCCGGAGGGGCTGCCGATCGGCAGCCAGCTCGTCGCCGGGCCGTGGGACGAGGCCGCGCTGCTCCGGGTCGCCGCCGAGCTGGAGCTGCTCGACGGCTGGCCGGACCGCCGCCCCGCGCGCTTCCCCGGCTGATCCCGCCGGGGCCCTCCGCCGGGCCCCCCGACCGGCGGTGACGTCCCGTCACCGCCCGCGCGGTTCCTCTCCCTCGGCCGCCGAGCGGAATCCCCGGGGAACCGCCTCCCTCACAGGATGGAGCCGTCCATGGCACGTACCGCACCGGCGCGGATGCTGCGCCGGATCGCCGCCGAGCACCTCCCCTCCACCGCCCCGGCCTCCCCCGCCGCCGGCGCCCTGTCCCGTCGCGGTCTCCTCCAGGGACTCGCCGCCGGAGCGGGTCTCGCCGCCGTGACGGCGGTGGGCGCCGCCTCGCCCGCCCGGGCCGCCACCCCGCCCGTGGTCGCCGTGGTCGGCGCGGGCATCGCCGGCCTGACGACGGCCCTGCGCCTGGCCGACCACGGCATCGCCTGCACCGTCTACGAGGCCGACGCCGCCCGGGTCGGCGGCCGGATCTTCTCCCAGCCGGCCGGCGCCTACTGGTCCGACGGGCAGGTGTCGGAGTGGGGCGGCGAGCTCATCGACTCCGGGCACGTCACCATGCACCAGCTGGCCCAGCGGTTCGGGCTGCCGCTGGACGACCTGCGGGCCGCCGAGCCGGCCGGCACCACGGAGGTCTACCGCTTCGGCGGCGGCTACTACTCCTTCGCCGACGCGAGCGCCGACTTCAAGGGCGTCAGACCGGCCATCCAGCGGGACCTCGCCTCCTTCGACTGGGCGGAGCTCGGCTGGGCCGGGCAGCCCGGGTCCGCCGCGGTGGCCCTGTCGAACCTGACGATCCGCGACTGGATCGCGACCCGGGTGCCCGGCGGTCTCGCCTCCCGCTTCGGGAAGCTCCTGGACGTGGCGTACACGACGGAGTTCGGCGTCGACACCACCGAGGCGTCCGCGCTGGGCATCCTCGGGGTGCTCGGCTACCAGCCCACGCCCAGCGGCTTCGCGCTCTTCGGCGAGAGCGACACCCGCTACCACGTGCGCGGCGGCAACCAGCGGCTGCCGCAGGCGATCGCCGCCGCCCTGCCCGCCGGGACGGTCCGGCACGGCTGGCAGCTGAGAGCGGTGACGGCCGTGTCCGGCGGGCGGCAGCAGCTCACCTTCACCGCCGACGGCTGTACGAGGACGGTCGTCGCCGACCACACGGTGCTGGCGCTCCCGCTCGGCGTCATGCAGCGCCTCGACCTGTCGGGCTCCGGCTTCGACGCCCTCAAGCGCGCCTCGCTCGGCGCGATGACGATGGGGCGGAACGCCAAGCTGTCGCTCCAGTTCGACGGCCGCCCGTGGAACGGCGCCGGGCCCTGGGGGCTGGCCTCCGGCAGCACCATGTCGGAGACCGGCTACCAGACCTCCTGGGAGACCAGCCGCGCGCAGGCCGGCGGCAAGGGCATCCTGACGGTGTACGCGGGCGGCAGCCGCGCGGACGCCTTCACGCCCTCGGCGCCGTTCCGCACGGCGGCGGACCCGAAGGTCGCCCGGTACGCGTCGACGGCCCTGTCCCAGCTGGAGGGGGTCTTCCCCGGCATCACCGGCCACTGGACCGGCAGGGCCACCCTGGCGGCCTGGCCGCTCAACCCCCTCGCGTACGGCTCCTACGCGGCGTGGCCGCCGGGGTACGCCCACCGGTACGCGGGCTACGAGGGCGTCCGGCAGGGCAACACCCACTTCGCCGGGGAGTACACCTCCGAGGTGGCGCAGGGCTACATGGAGGGCGGGGCCGAGTCCGGCGTGCGCGCGGCCGACGAGGTCCTCGTGGACCTGGGGGTGACCCCGGCGGGGTGAGGCCGGGCCCTGAGGGGCACCGCGCGGCGGCGGGCCGCGGGGTGCCCCTCAGGGGGCCGCGGGGCCGGTCAGGCGCGGCAGCGGAGGAGTTCGAGCGGCGGGTGGGCGAGCAGGTCGGCCCAAAACTCCTCGCCGTAGGCCGCGTAGCCGGCCTCGGAGATCCGCAGCGGCAGCCACTCCACGTCACGGAACCCGGCCTTGGCCAGGGCGTCCTCGTAGACCTCGCGGCGCGGGGCGGCGCCCACGATGCTGATCGGGTGCGGGTCGAGGAGGGCGGTGACGCGGACCCGCGGGCCCGTCTCGATCTCCTCGCCGGTCGGTTCGCAGCGGAAGCCGTACGACTCCAGGGACGCGCAGTCGAAGGCGTAGTCGGGCTTCTGCGCGAACACGTGGAACCAGCCTCCCGGCACCAGGCTCGCGTGGATGTTGGCGCACATGCGCTCCATCTCCGCGATGGTGGAGGCGTAGTTGAGACACTGCACGCCGAGGGCCAGGTCGAACGGCCGCTCCGCCGGGCGCAGTTCGGCGACGTCGCCGACCTCGTAGCGCAGGCCCAGCGGGTCGCGGGTCTCGATGGCCCGGGCGGCGGCGATCATCTCGGAGGAGATGTCGACGCCGAGGACGTCGGCGGCGCCGCGCCGCTTGAGCTCCCGGCTGTAGAAGCCGGTTCCGCAGGCGAGGTCGAGCACCGACCGGCCGGTGACGTCCCCGACCAGCTCCAGGACGCTGGGCACCTCTCCGTAGCGGGTGATGGGCAGGGCCTTGAAGCCCTCGAACGCCTCGCCGATCCCGTCGTACTGCTGCACCGTCATCGTGCCGCCCCCTCGTGGTCGTCGGGTGGTGCTTCCTTCGGTGACCGAGTCTGCGTCGTCCCCACCGGCCGCCCGTACTGTCGGATGCCACGAGAAGCCGGGCGGCCCGCACTCGTATCGCCCAAGGAAACCTCCTGATCAGCGCGTCGGCCCTGCGGGGAGGGTCAGGCGTCCGGCGTCGAGGACGGCGACGCGGTCGGCGAGCGTGTCGGCGGCGGTCCGGTCGTGGGTGATGAGGACCAGGCCGAGGGAGCGGCGGTCGCGGAGCGCGGCGAGGTGGGCGAGGAGGGTGGCGCGGCTGTCCGGGTCGAGGCCGGAGGTGATCTCGTCGCAGACCAGGATCTCCGGTTCGGCGAGCAACGCCCGGGCGACGGCTGCCCGCTGGAGTTCGCCGCCGGAGAGTGCCGCGGGTCCGTTCCGGACCGTCTCCTCCGCCAGACCGAGGCGTTCCAGGGTGCGTACGGCGGCGCGGTGGGCGGTGTGCCGGTCGGCGCCGCGCAGGCGGACGGCGGTGCGGGCCACCTGGTCGAGGACCGGGCGGTGCTCGTCGAAGGCCGCCCTCGGGTCCTGGAAGACGTACTGCACGGCGGCCAGCTGGGCGCGGCCTCGGGTGCGCAGGCTGCGCGGGAGCGGGGCGCCGTCGAGGAGGAGGGTGCCGTCGTGGGCGGGGTGGAGTCCGGCCAGGCAGCGGCCCAGGGTGGTCTTGCCGCTGCCGGAGCGGCCGGTGACGGCCAGGCACTCCCCCGGTGCGACGGCCAGGGAGACGCCGGACAGGACGGGGACCGGGTCGTGCCGGCCGGTCAGGTCGCGGACGACGAGCCGGGCGCCGGCCGGCGGGGCCGCGGACCGGCGCGGCGCGGGCGGCGCGGGCGCGGGCAGGACCTCCGCGGTGGGGCCCGCGCGGACCACCCGGCCGGCCTTCAGGAGCACCGTCTCGTCGGCCAGCCGGCGGACGACGTCGTGGTCGTGGCTCAGCAGGACGACGGCGACGCCCTGGGCGGCGACGTCGGCGAGGGTCTCCACGAGGCCCTGCCGGGTGACGGGGTCCTGGCCGGTGGTGGGTTCGTCGGCGACGATCAGGCGGGCGCCGAGCAGCAGGGCCTGGGCGAGGACGACCCGCTGCTGCTGGCCGCCGGAGAGCTGGTGCGGATAGCGGCGCAGGACCGTCCCGGGGTCGGGCAGCCGCGCCTGGCGCAGGGCCCGTTCCACCCGCTCCCGGCGCTCCCGTCGGGTTCCGGGGCGGAGGGCGGCGATGTCGGCGAGGAGGGCGCCCGCGCGCCGGACGGGGTGGAGGACGGCGGCGGGGTGCTGGGGGACGTAGCCGACGGCGCCGGGCCCGGGGACGCGGATCCGTCCGGTGACCCGGGCGCCGGGCGGGAACGCGCCGATCAGGGCGCGGCCGGTGGTGGTCTTGCCGCTGCCCGAGGGGCCGACGAGGGCGGTGATCCGGCCGGGGCGGATGGTGAGGTCCACGCCGTCGAGGAGGAGGCGTCCGGCCACCTCCACGGTCAGTCCGGTGGTCTCGGCGACGGGGTTCACGTCCGGTCTCCCTTGCTCGGGGCGGTCGGCGGCGGGGTGCGCAGGGCGGCGTCGAAGAGCAGGTTGACGCCCATGGAGAGGGCGGCGACCAGGAGCGCGGGCAGGACCACGGCCCAGGGCTGGAGGAACAGGCCCGGGCGGTTGCGGTCCACCATCACGGCCCAGTCGGCGGTGTCCGGCGCGACGCCGACGCCGAGGAACGCGGCGGTGGCCACCAGGTAGAGGGCACCGGTGAGCCGGATGCCGGCGTCGGCGGCCAGGGTGCGCCGCATGGACACGGCGACGTACCCGAGGGCGGTGCGGGCCCAGGACTCGCCCTGCATGCGCAGCGCCTCGACGGCGGGCCGGGCGGCGATCTCCGTGGCGGTGGCGTGCACGACGCGGGCGGCGTCGGGCACCGCCGCGACCGCGACGAGGACGGTGAGTCCGGCGGGGCCGGGGGCGAGGGTCGCCGCCACCAGGAGCACCAGCAGCAGCGAGGGGACGGCGAGGAGCACGTCGAGGGGGCGCATGAGGGCCTCCTCCAGCCAGGTGCGGCGGGTGAGCGCGGCGGCCAGGCCGATCGGCACGGCGACCAGGTAGCCGAGGGCGGTGGCGGCGAGGGCGACGAGGACGACGGAACGGCCGCCGAGGAGCAGTTGTCGCAGCACGTCCCGGCCGGCGAAGTCGCTGCCGAGCGGTCCGGCCGCCGGGTCGAAGGAGACCGTACGGCTCCCGGCGGGGCCGGCGACGAACGGTCCGAGGGCGGCGAGCAGCAGGGGCACGGCGACGAGCGCGGCGCCGAGGGCGTACCGGGCCGCGGGTCCGGGGCGGGTCACGCGGCGACCTCCGAGCGGGGCGCGAGGCGGCGGGCGACGAGGTCGGCGCCGAGGTTGACGAGGACGGTGACCGTGCCGAAGACGACGGCCGCGCCCTGGAGGACGGGGAGGTCGCGGGCGGCGACGGCGTCGACGGTCACGGTGCCGAGCCCGGGGACGACGAAGAGGGCCTCGACGACGATGACCCCGCCGAGCAGCCAGTCGCAGGTGCGGGCGAGTTGCTGGGCGGCGGGCGCGAGGGCGCCCGGCAGGGCGTGGGTCCAGCGGACCCGGGTGCCGCCGACGCCGTACAGCACGGCCTGGGCGACGTACGGGGAGGCGAGCGCCTCGGCGGTGCCGGCGCGGACCAGCCGGCTGAGGGTGCAGACGGGCCGGGCGGCGAGGACGAGGACGGGCAGGACGAGGACGGCGGGGGCGGCGAGCGGGTCGACGCCCACGGCGGTGGGCGGCAGCCAGCCCAGCCACAGCCCGAAGGCGGTGGCGAGGAGCACGCCGAGGGCGAACTCGGGGACGGAGTGCACGGCGAGGGTGAGGGCGCTGAGGGCGCGGTCGAGCCGGCCGCCCTCGCGCCGGGCGCACGCGACGCCGATCCCGACCGAGAGGGGCACGAGGAGGGCCAGGGTGGCGGCGGCGAGCAGCGCGGTGGGCCCGAGCGCGCCGCCGAGGAGTCCGGCGACGGGCCGGCCGCTGACGAGGGAGGTGCCGAGGTCGCCGTGGAGGAGGGCGGCGAGGCGGTCGGTGAGGCGTTCGGCGAGGGGCCGGTCGAGGCCGAGCGCGGCGCGGATCCGGGCGATGCGCTCCGGGTCGGGCTGGTCCCCGGCGAGCGCGACGGCCGCGTCGCCGGGCAGTGCCTCGGTGAGCAGGAGGACGAGGAGGACGACGGCCGCCGTCTGCGCCGCTCCGAGGAGCAGACGGCGGCCGATCCAGGGGAGGTGCCGGGTCACGTGAGCCAGGTCTTGTCGAAGCGGGCCCAGTCGAGGGTGTTGGCGGGGGCCTCGGGGTCGACGCCGCGCAGGCCGGGGGCGGTGCCGACGATCCAGTCGGAGAAGCCCCAGATCAGGAAGCCGCCCTCGTCGTGGAGGCGGCGCTGCATCCGCTCGTAGAGGGCGGTCCTGCGCCGCTCGTCCCGGGTGGACTGGGCCTCGCGGTAGAGGGCGTCGAAGTCGGGGTGGCGCCAGTGGGTGGCGTTGGTGGTGGAGCCGGTGAGGAGGCGCTGGGAGAGGTGGGACTCGATGGGCATGGCGCCGGAGCGGTAGGAGGCGAAGGTGCCGCCGTCGAGGATGTCCTTCCAGTACGTGTCCTTGTTCCCGACCCTGACCTCGACGGTGACGCCGGCCTCGGCGGCCTGCTCCTTGAAGATGCCGGCGGCCTCGACGAAGCCGGTGGCGGCGGGGGCGGTGTCCAGGGTGACCTTGAGGTGCTCGTGCCCCGCGGCCTTGAGGAGGGCGCGGGCGCGGTCGAGGTCCCGGGTGCGCTGGGGGATGCCGGAGGCGTAGTACTTGTAGCCCTTGCCGAAGAGGTCGTTGCCGATCTCGCCGGCGCCGGAGAGGGCGCCGTCGACGAGTTCGCGCCGGTCGGCGATGAGCTGGAACGCCTGGCGGACCCGCCGGTCGTCGAAGGGGGGCCGGTCGGTCTTCATGACGAAGCCCTGCATCGAGCTGCCGGGGAGCCGGACGATCCGGACCCGGTCGCCGCGCTCGTGGGTGCGGGCGGTGGCCGGGTCGAGCTCGTGGGCGTACTGGACCTGGCCGGCGAGGAGGGCGGAGGCGCGGGCGGACTCCTCGGAGGCGATGACGAACTCGACCCGGTCCAGGTGGGGTGCTCCGTCCCAGTAGGCGTCGTTGCGGGTGACGGCGAGGGAGGTGCCGGGGGTGAAGGAGGCGAAGCGGAAGGGGCCGGAGCCGACGGGCCGGTCGAAGTCGGTGGTGCCGGCGGGGACGATGGAGGTGCCGAACGCCGCGAGCACGTTGGGGAACTCGGCGTAGGGGCGCTTGAGGCGGAACTCGACGGTGGCCGGGTCGAGGGCGCGGCTGGCGGCGAGGTCGATGGGCTCCAGGGACGCCTTGGCGCGGAAGGTGCCCGCGGGGTCGGCGATGCGGCGGTAGCTGTAGAGGACGTCGGCGGCGGTGACGGGGCGGCCGTCGTGGAAGGCGGCCTCGCGGAGGGTGATCCGCCAGGTGTCGAGGGTGCGGTTGGGTTCCCAGCGGGCGGCGAGGCGCGGCACCGGGGCGAGGTCGTCGCCGAAGTCGGCGAGCTTGTCGTAGAGGGCCTTGGCGCGGGCGGCGTCGACGAAGAGGTTGGCGGCGTGCGGGTCGAGCGTCTCGGCCGTCCCGCCGCCGGCGAAGGCGGCGCGCAGGGTGCCGCCGCGGCGGGGTCCTTCGGCCGCCGCGCGGTCGTCGGCGGGGCCGGGTCCGGTGGCGCAGCCCGCGGTGAGGGCGAGGGCGGCGGTGACGAGGAGGAGGCGCCTGCGGGTGCGGGCGAGCAGGAGGCGGTGGCCGGGGTGGGAGCCGGTGCTGGTCACGGTGTGGTGTCTCCGTCGTGGTGCGGGCGTGGTGCGAGGCGGGCGACGAGGTGGAGCCGGTCGGCGCGGAGTGTCGTGCCGGGCCGGTCGCCCTCGCGCCAGGGGGGTTCGGTGCGGGGGCCGGGGCCGTCGTGCAGGGCGAGGACCTCGAAGCCGGCGACGGCGAGGAAGTAGCGCAGCTCCTGCGGGAACAGCAGCCGCCAGGCGGTGTGCTCCTCGTGCGGCGGGGAGCCGTCGTCGGCGGTCCAGGCGCGGTGGCGGCGCAGCAGCTGGGCGCCGTGGTCGACGCGCAGGGTGGTGCGGGAGGTGTAGGTGGTGGAGCCGCGCCGGAAGGTGGCGGTGGCCGGTCCGTCGAGGAGGGAGCCGTCGCCGAGGAGGAAGGCGCCGTTGCGCAGTTCGGCGACGAGGAGGCCGCCGGGTGCGAGGTGCCGGGCGCAGACGGCGAGGGCGGCGGCGAGTTCGGGGTTGGTGTGGCAGTGGAGGAGGGCGCTGTCGAGGCAGAGGACGGCGTCGAAGACGCGCCCGAGGTCGGCGTCGCGCATGTCGGCGTGCCGGTAGTCGGGACCGGGGTGGTGCCGGCGGGCGTGGGCGAGCATGGCCGCGGAGGTGTCGACGGCGGTGACGCGGCGGCCCGCGCGGTGGAGCCAGGCGGCGTCTCGGCCGGTGCCGCAGCCGAGGTCGAGGACCCGGTGGCCGGAGCCGTACCGGCGGAGGGTGGCCTCGGCCCAGCGGGCGGCGAGCCGTTCGGGGTCGGGGAACCGCTCCTCGTACAGCTCGGGGCGGTCGGTGAGGAGGTTGCCGGTGCCGCTCATCGGGCCTCGCTCCGGGGTCGGGGCCCTTCGGGGGCGGGGGCGGGGACGGGTGGTTCGGGCAGGGCGCGGCGGCGGTGCAGCAGGGCGACGGCCGCGGCGGAGACGAGGCCGAGGGCGGCGCAGGAGGCGTACGGGAGCCAGGCGGGGCCGCCGCGGGCGGCGGCGTCCATGGCGGCGCCGACGCCGACGCCGATGCCGGCGGCGGCCACGCCGGTGACGGCGTGGAAGAGGCCGTAGCGAGTGCCGGTGAGGTCGGGCCGGCCGAAGGCGGGGACGAGTTCCATGACGAACGGCTGGGCCGTCATCAGCCCCGCGTACAGCAGCAGGACGCCCGCGAGGACGGGGACCAGCCGGGCCGGGTGCGGCTCCCCCGCTCCCGCGGTGAGCAGCGGCGGGAGGAAGCCGATTCCGGCGAGGGCGAGTCCGGCGGCGATCCAGCGGCCCCGGCCGCCGCCCCGGGCGGTGAGCCGGCGGGTGAGCCGGAGCTGGCCCAGGAGTCCGGCGAGGGTGCCGACGACGAAGAGGAGCCCGACGGCGCCGGGCCGGCCGGTGGCCTCCCGGACCGCGTGCGGGAGCAGCAGGTAGAGCTGGCTCTCCAGGCCGTAGAGGCCGGCGGTGGCGAGGGCGAAGGCGGCGAAGCGGCGGTCGGCGGCGGCCTCCCGCCAGTCGCCGAGGACGGTCCCGGCCGGGGGCGGCACGGGCCGGGCGGGCAGGACGGCGGCCTGCGCGACGGTGAGCAGGGCGAAGAGCGCGGCGGCGGTGAGGGCGGTGGCGCGGAAGCCGCCGAGGAGCAGGAGGCCGCCGAGGAGCGGTCCGAGGAGGGCGCCGGTGGTGGCGAAGACCTGGAAGAGGGCGAACGCCTCGGCCTTGCGGTCGCCCGCCTCCTGGGCGAGGTAGGTGCGCACGGCCGGGTTGAAGAGGGCGCCGGCGAGTCCGCTGAGCACCGAGGCGGCGAGGAGGACGGGGAGTCCGTCGCCGAGGGCGAAGAGGCCGAAGCCGAGGGTGCGCAGGCCGCAGCCGGCGATGATGACGCCGCGGGCGCCGAGCCGGTCGGCGGCGGAGCCCCCGATGAGGAAGAGGCCCTGCTGGCTGAGGTTGCGCAGCCCGAGGACGAGGCCGACGACGACGGCGGAGAGTCCGAGGTCGTCGGTGAGGTGGACGGCCAGGTAGGGGACGAGCAGGTAGAAGCCGGTGTTGACGCCGAGCTGGTTGACGAGCAGCAGCCGGACGGCGGGCGGGAAGCCGCGGACGGCGGCGAGGGTCCTCACCTCCGGGCCTCCCCCGGTATCGGCCCGGCCGAGGAGCGGGGACGGACGTGCTCTTCGCGCGCGTGCTCCGGGGTGCGGGGACGGACGTCCGCCTCGCCCGGTGGCTCCGGCGTGCGGGGGCGGACGCCGAGGCCGGGGCGGGTGGTGGTCCGTACGGTGCCGTCGGCGCCGCCGATGCCGGTCCAGGGGTCGTCGGCGAGGAGGAGGTGGCCGTCGAGGTCGACCCAGCGGGCCCGGTCGGCGAGGTGGACGGCGGGGGCGAGGCCGAGCGAACTGGCGGTCAGGCAGCCGAGCATGAGGTCGGTGCCGCTCCCGCGCAGGGCTTCGTGGATGCGCAGCGCGGCGCGCACGCCGCCGCATTTGGCGAGCTTGACGTTGACGCCGTGGACGCGGCCGGCGAGGGCGACGGCGTCCGCGTGGGTGACGGCGTCCTCGTCGGCGATGACCGGTACCGGGGAGGCGGCGGCGACCCGGGCCAGGGTGTCGGGTCGGCCGGGCGGGACGGGCTGCTCCACGGCGGTGACGCCGAGCGCGGCGAAGCGGGGCAGCAGGGCGTGCGCCCGCTCCTCGGTCCAGGCGCCGGTGGCGGCGAGCAGCCGGGCGGCGGCGGGGGCCGCGTCCCGCACGGCCGCGACCCGGTCGAGGTCGTCCGCCGGGTCGGGGGCTCCGGCCTTGACCTTCAGGACGCTGAACCCGGCGGCGGCGAACCGGGCCGCCTCGGCGGCGGCGCGGT
>NZ_BNBS01000112.1 GCF_014656075.1 Streptomyces hydrogenans | reverse complement strand
CCTGGGCCGCCGGGAGGCCGCCGGGACCGGGGGCCGCGGCGCCGCCGTGGCCGCGGCGCCCGGCCCGCACCCCTCCGACGGGGACGTCCGGCGGGACGGCAGCGGCGCACGGAGCGGTCCGGAGGGCGACACCGCCGGAGGGGTACGGGAACCCCGGAACCGCGCGCGAGGCCGCCGCCCCCGCCCCTTCGGCCTGCGCACCCGTCTGGTCTTCGCGTTCCTCCTCGTCGCGGCCGTCGGCTGCGGCACCACCGCCGCCCTCACCTACCGCGCCGCCCGCAGCGCGATCCTGGAGCAGACGCAGAACACCGCCGTCTCCGCCTTCCGCCAGCAGGTCGAGGACCTCAACATCAACCTGCCCCTCGACGAGGCCTCGCTCCGCGACCGGCTCCTCCACATCGCCCGGCAGGGCAAGCCGCGCCCCTGGCGGGTCTACGCCGAGTACGGCTCGCTGCGCGCCTCCTCCACGGACCGTCCCACCTCCTCCGTCCTCACCCCGGAGCTGCGGGCCCGCGCCCACGCGCGCGGCGGCACCCCGCACACCAGCTTCCAGCGCGTGGTCAAGAACGGCAGCCCCTACCTGACGATCGCCGTCCCGGCCGGCTTCCTCACCCAGGCCGGGCAGGAGACGACCCAGCCCACCGGTCTCGTCCTCTACGCCGTCATGGAACTGGACGAGGAGGAGGGCAACATCGAGGCCATGGTCACCGCCGCCCGCGACGGCGCCCTGCCCGCCCTCGCCGTCGCGCTGATCCCGGCCCTGATCGCGGCCCGCGGCGTCCTCCGCCCGGTCCGCGAACTCCGCCGCGCCGCCGCCAGCATGGGCCGCGGCCGGCTCGACACCCGCATCCACGCCAAGGGCAGCGACGAACTCGCCGACCTGGCCCGCACCTTCAACGAGTCCGCCGCCGAACTGGAGCGCTCCGTCGCCGAACTGCGCCGCGCCGAGGCCCGCGCCCGACGCTTCGCCTCCGACGTCTCCCACGAACTGCGCACCCCGCTGGCCGGGATGCTCGCCGTCACCGAGGTGCTCGACGAGGACGCCGGCACCCTGGACAGCGACACCGCCCGCGCGGTCCGCCTGATCAGCGCCGAGACCGTCAAGCTCGCCGTGCTCGTCGAGGACCTCATGGAGATCTCCCGCTTCGACGCCCGCGCCGCCGAGCTCCACACCGACGAGGTCGACGTCGCCGACTGCGTCCGCAAGACCCTCAGCAGCCGCCACTGGACCGACCCCGAGCAGGTCCACGCGGCCCTGGGGGAGGGCATCAGGGCCCGCCTCGACCCCCGCCGCTTCGACGTCGTCGTCGCCAACCTGGTGGGGAACGCGCTCCGGCACGGACGCGCCCTCGTCACCGTCCGGGTGTACGTGGACGAGGACGGGTCCACGCTCGTCGTCCAGGTCTCCGACCGGGGCCCCGGCATCCACCCGGACGTCCTGCCGCACGTCTTCGAGCGCTTCTACAAGGCCGACCCGGCCCGCACCCGTTCCGCCGGCAGCGGCCTCGGCCTGGCGATCACCCAGGAGAACGTCCGCCTGCACGGCGGCACCGTCTCGGCCGCCAACCATCCGGCGGGCGGCGCCGTCTTCACCGTACGGATCCCGCTGTGAGGCGCCGGACCGCGGCGGCCCTGACCGCCCTGCTCGCCACCGCGGCGCTCGCCGGCTGCGGCATCCAGGGCAGCGACGTCGTCGAGGCGGGCGGGGCGCCGACCGTCGTCGTCGCGCCCGTCCCCGAGAGCCGGATGCTGCTCTACTTCCTCGGGCCGGACGGCGCTCTCATGCCGGTCTCCCGGGACGTCGGCCTCACGGACTTCCCCGTACCCGTACGGACGAAGCCGGGCGGCGGGACGGAAACGGGCACCGGCGACGACCACTTCGACGGCACCGGAACCGGCTTCGAGATCGACGCGGACCACCCGTACGCCTCCGGCCTGGCCGCCGTGAAGGTGCTCGGTGCCCTGCTCGCGGGCCCCGGCGGCGCCGACCGCCAGGCGGGCCTCACCACCGAACTGCCCGAGAGCGGCGAGCTGATCAGGGTCGAGTCCGACGGCGAGGGCGGCATCCGGCTCCGGACCCCCTTCTCGGCGCGGGAGCTGTCGGAGGGCGCGGTCGCCCAGCTCGTCTGCACCGCCGCGTACGCCGTGGACCGCTCCGGCACGCCGGCCGTCACCGTCACGGGCCCGGACGGCGCCCTCCCGGAGACCACCTGCGCGATCACGTCCCCGCCGGAGGACGAGCCCTAGGCGAGGGCGGCCGGGGGCGTCAGCGCCGCAGGTCGGCCAGGACGGCGTCGGTGAACGGCGTCCACGCCTCGATCGCCCACGGCCCGAAGGCCCGGTCGGTGAGCGCCACGCAGGCGGCCCGCACGTCCGGGTCGATCCACAGGAAGGTGCCGGACTGCCCGAAGTGGCCGAAGGCACGCGGCGAGGACGTGGTGCCGGTCCAGTGCGGGGCCTTGCCGTCCCGGATCTCGAAGCCGAGCCCCCAGTCGTTCGGCCGCTGGTGGCCGTAGCCGGGCAGGATGCCGGTGAGACCCGGGTACGTCACCGTCATCGCGTCCAGCACCGTGCGGGCGTCGAGCAGCCGCGGCGCCTGCACCTCGGCCGCGAACCGCACCAGGTCGTCCACGGTCGACACCGCGTCCTTGGCGGGCGAGCCGTCCAGCGTCGTGCCCGTCATGCCCAGCGGCTCCAGGACCGCCTGGTGCAGGTAGTCGGCGAAGGGGATGTCGGTGGCCTTGGCGACCAGGTCGCCCAAGACCTCGAAGCCGGTGTTCGAGTAGATCCGGCGGGTGCCGGGCGCGGCCATGACCCGGTTCTCGTCGAAGGCGAGGCCCGAGGTGTGCGCCAGCAGGTGCCGCACGGTCGCGCCCTCCGGGCCGGCCGGCTCGTCGAGGTCGATCGCCCCCTCCTCGTACGCGACGAGCACCGCGTACGCCGCCAGCGGCTTCGTCACCGAGGCGAGCGGGAACCGGTGCCCGGTCGGACCGTGGCTCCCGGCCACCGTGCCGTCCGCGCGGACCACGGCCGCCGCCGCGGTGGGGACGGGCCAGTTCTCGATCGCCGCCAGGCTCGGCAGGCTGCTGCTCTCCATGGGGCCGAGCCTACTTGCTTGGAGTGCACTCCAACGTTTTAGCGTGGGGGCATGAGCGTGATCGAGAGCACGAGCACGGCCCGGCCGCCGGCCACCCGCAAGGACCGCTACACGATCAGCGAGGTCGCCGCCCTGACCGGCCTCACCGCGCACACCCTGCGCTGGTACGAGCGGATCGGCCTGATGCCGCACGTCGACCGGTCGCACACCGGCCAGCGCCGCTTCACCGAGCGGGACCTCGGCTGGCTGGCCTTCGTCGGCAAGCTGCGGCTCACCGGCATGCCGGTCGCCGACATGGTCCGGTACGCCGAGCTGGTCCGCGAGGGCGACCACACCCACGCGGAGCGCCGCGCCCTCCTGGAGGACACCCGCCGCGGCGTCCTGACCCGGATCGCCGAACTCCAGGACACGCTCGCCGTGCTCGACCTCAAGATCGACCACTACGGAACCATCTGCGGAGGCACCCCCTCATGAGCGAGAAGATCGACACCGTACGCCTCGGCCAGGACGGCCCCGAGATCGGCATCCAGGGCTTCGGCGCCATGGGCATCAGCGAGTTCTACGGCGCCACCGACGAGGCCGCCGCCCGCGACACCCTGGACGCGGCCCTGGAGGCCGGCGTCACCCTGATCGACACCGCCGACATCTACGGCAGCGGCGCCAACGAGGAGTTCCTCGCGCCCTTCGTCGCCGCCCACCGCGACGAGCTCGTCCTCGCCACCAAGTTCGCCATCGAACGCGACCCCGCGCGCGCCTCCCACCGCGGCGTCCGCAACGACCGCGACTACGTCCGCCAGGCCGTCGAGGGCAGTCTGCGCCGGCTCGGCGTCGACACCATCGACCTCTACTACATGCACCGCCGCGACCCGTCCGTGCCGTTCTCCGAGTCCGTCGGCGCCATGGCCGAGCTGGTCGCCGAGGGCAAGGTCCGCCACCTGGGACTGAGCGAGGTCACCGGACCGGAGCTGCGCGAGGCGCACGCCGTCCACCCCATCGCCGCCCTCCAGTCCGAGTGGTCGCTCTTCTCCCGCGACGTCGAACGCTCCGCCGTGGCCGCCGCCGCCGACCTGGGCGTCACCTTCGTCCCGTACTCGCCGCTCGGCCGCGGCTTCCTCACCGGCTCCTTCGCCGACGCCGGCAAGGACCTCCAGGACGGCGACTTCCGCCGCCACCAGCCCCGCTTCACCGGCGAGAACGCCGAGCGGAACGCCGCCCTCCTCGACCCGGTCCGGAAGATCGCCGCCGCCCACGGCGCGACCCCCGCCCAGATCGCCCTCGCCTGGGTGCAGCAGCGCGCGGCCGTCCACGGGCTGACCGTCGTCCCCATCCCCGGCACCCGCAAGCGGTCCCGCCTGGAGGAGAACGCCGCCGCCACCCGCATCACCCTCACCGACGCCGAACTCGCCGCCCTCGAACCCCTCGCGGCCCTCGTGGCCGGCGACCGCTACCCCGACATGAGCCTCACCTCGGCCGCCCGCGAGGGCTGAACCGCAGGACCCGAACCCGCCGGCCCGCCGGCCCTGGAGCCAGCTGCTCCCGGGCCGGGTCACGCGAGGCCCAGGGCGAAGACCGCGAAGCCCGTCGCGAGCAGACCCGCCAGCGCGCGGCGGGCCGGACCGGTGCGCGCCCACGGCGACTCGAAGCCCCGCGCGTACCGGCCGACGAGCACCAGCAGTCCCGCGAAGACCGGCATCCAGGCCAGCCGGGCCAGGATCCAGCCGACCGAGTCCGGCGCCCCCACGAGCCCGGGCACCTCGCCCAGGAACGAGGCGGGCACCGCCGCCGCGAGCATCGCCGTCTGGTGCCAGCACAGGATCGTCATCGCCGACAGGTTGATCACGACGACCGGCGCCCACAGCGCGGGCCGCCTCAGCCACCGGCCGATCCGGTCCCGCAGCAGGATCGCGGCCCCGCTCTGGAGCGCGGCGAGCGCGAGCACCAGCAGCGACGGCGGGTGCGAGTTGGTCCGGGCCTCCCCGGGCACGCCCACCATCGACGCCGGGTAGCCGAAGACCAGCAGCAGCGCCGCGAAGAGCGCCGCGCCACCGAGCAGCAGCGCCCAGGCGTGCCGGCGGCGCACCCGGCCCTCGCCCCAGGCGACGCCGAGCTGGTACGCGAAGAGCCAGCCCGGCAGGATGTTCAGCAGGCTCAGCCAGGACGGCACGGCGTCCGCGTACGGGCCGTACCGCAGGAAGTCCACGACCGCGACGGAGCCGAGCAGCGGGGCCGCCGCCCACACCCCGAACCGGCGCGCGGCCCGCACGCACAGCGGGGTCAGCGCCGTCACCACCGTGTACACGCCGACGAACCACAGCGGCTGGATCACCAGCGTGGACGCCGTCCGCAGGGTGTCCACCGGCACCCCGAGCCCGTGGTGCAGCAGCGGCAGCAGCGCCGCCCACACGGCGGTCACCCCCAGCACCGGCCGGCCGAGCCGGGCCAGCCGTCCACCGAGCCAGGCCCGGGTGGTGCCGGTCCACCGCCGGAAGGAGAGGACGGAGGCGTAGCCGCCGACCAGGAAGAAGATCCCCAGCATCTGGAGGACCCAGCTCGCCGGGGCGAGCGCGCCGAAGGTCGCGAGCGGCGAGGCGTTGTGGATCGCGCCGTCGGCGGAGAGCGTGAACCCGCCGAGCAGCCAGTGCCCGGTGGGCACCGCCAGCAGCGCCAGGGCGCGCAGTCCGTCCACGGCCCGGTCGCGGTGGGCGGGGGTACCGGCCTCGATCTTCCGCACGAGGGCCTTGGCGGGGGCGAGCGTCTTCATCGGACGTCCCCCTCGGCGATCGCGGCGAAGGCGCGCAGGGAGGAGGTGCCGGGCGCGAGGTAGCCGTCGTGGCCGTCCGCGTCCCCCGCCTCCACCGGGCGGGCGCCGAACTCCGGCGCCGTGGGGTCGGTGCCGTGCCCGAGCCCGGCCACGGCCACGTTCGGCACCCGGTCGATCCAGTCCGTCGGATCCTTCGCCGCCCACACCCGGGCGTCCGTCCGCAGCGCGGCGACGTTCTCCGCCCGCATGCCGGGGGAGCCGAACACCACCAGGTCCTTGGCCTTCAGCCGGTGCGCCGCGAGCCCGCAGACCACCGAGCCGTAGCTGTGGCAGAACACGGACGGCTCCGGGCGCACCCCGGCGGCCCGCAGCCCCTCCGCGAAGCGGACCAGCCGCTCGGCGCCCGCCTCCGCCAGCTCGCCCGAGGCGGCGTCGAGCCCGACGCCGACCGGGGTGGTGTAGCCGGCCCAGGCGACGACCGCCGTGCGCCCGCCGGTCGCCTCCCGCAGGGCGGTGGCCTTCCGGGTGAGGGAGCCCATCCGCCCGGCGTCGACGTCGGAGCCGGGCACCACGACCGCCACCCGCTCGGCCGTCGCCAGGTCCCCGTAGACCAGGACGGTCTGCCCCCGGCCCCGCGCGTCGTGCGCCAGGACCCGCGCCCCCGGGTACCGTCCCTCCGCCGTACGGGAGTTGGCCGCGTACCGCAGCTCCAGCGGTGCCCCGTCCAGGTTCCCGACCACCGTCGGGTGCTCCCGCACGAGCCGCCGCCGCTCGGCGGGGCCGAGGCCGGCGAAGAAGCGGGCGACCCCGGCCGGGTCCATCCGCGCCGGGTCCGGCAGACCCGCGGCCCGCCACTCGGCGGTCCCGGCCGGCGGCCCGGTGACGGGCTCCTGCGCGGTCCCGGACGCCCAGCCGGCCGTCCCCGCCACGACCGCCGTCACCATGACGGCGGTCACCAGGGTCCTCGTGATGCGGCGCATGCCCGCCCTCCCTCTCTCGTTGTCGGCGAGAGGAAGGTAGGAAGACGGTGGGTGACGGCACGTCACACCGGGGAGCCAACTCCCCTGCCATACCCGGGTAGGGGGTGGACGAGGAGCCGCCCCCCGGCCCGGGGTGGGGTTAACCCCCGGGGGTCACCAGGCCCGACTCGTAGGCGAAGACCACCGCCTGCGCGCGATCCCGCAGGTCGAGCTTGGCCAGCACCCGCCCGATGTGGGTCTTCACGGTCTGCTCGGCGAGCACCAGCCGCTCCGCGATCTCCTGGTTGGACAGGCCCCGCGCGATCAGCTCCAGGACCTCGGTCTCACGCGGGGTCAGTCCGTTGAGCCGCAGCGCCGTCACGTCCTTGCGCGCGGCCGGCCGGGTGGCGGCGAAGTCGGCGATGAGCCGACGGGTCACGGACGGTGCCAGCAGCGCGTCGCCCGCGGCCACGACCCGCACGGCGGCGATCAGGTCGGCGGGCGGCGCGTCCTTGAGCAGGAACCCGGACGCCCCCGCCCGCAGCGCCTCGTACACGTAGTCGTCGACGTCGAAGGTGGTCAGCATCAGCACCTTCGGCCGGTGCGTCACCCCCGCCGGCGGGTGCAGGATCTCCCGCGCCGCCGCCAGCCCGTCCAGCTCCGGCATCCGCACGTCCATCAGCACCACGTCGGGGTGCGCGGCCCGTGCCACCTCGACCCCCTGCCGCCCGTCCGGCGCCTCACCGACCACGTCGATGTCGCTCTGCGCGGCCAGCAACGCGGCGAACCCCGCCCGCACCATGGCCTGGTCGTCCACGATGATCACCCGAATGGTCACCCGTCACCCTCACTCCCGAGCCCCCTGAACCCCCCGACCCTAGCCCCCACCCCTCTCACCACCCGCCACGCACCACGGGCCCGGCTCCGCACCCGATCCGCGCCCCTCAGACTCCTCCCGTCCCGCGACCCGCCGCTCCGGGCCGTGTCCGATCCCCTCCCGCTCCGGGCCCTCACCTCCGTAGCCGGGCATCCCGGTCCGCCACTGTCACCTCCACCTCGACCGCTCCCGCCCCCGTCACCGCTCCCACGCCCCCGTCACCGCTCCCGCGCCTCCGGGCCGAGCCCGCCCCGGCCGCCGCCGAGGGCGCGCGTCACGCCGCCGTGTCCGCCGCCTCGGGGGCCAGGGGGAGGCGGGCCGCGACGCGGAAGCCGCCGTCGGGGAGGGGCCCGGTGTCGAGGGTGCCGCCGGTGAGGCGGACCCGCTCGCGCATCCCGACGAGACCGTGGCCGGTGCCGGTGCTCTCCAGCGGCGCGACCGGCTCCGCGGCGGGGCCGTTGACCACCAGGACCATCAGCCGGCCGGACCCGTCCTCGCGCACCGACACCCGGGTCGGGGCGCCCGGCGCGTGCCGCACCACGTTGGCCAGCGCCTCCTGCACGATCCGGTACGCGGAGAGGCCCACCGCCTGCGGGACCTCGGTCCGTCCGTCGGCCAGCTCCGTCGCGAGCGACAACTCGGCGGGCAGGCCCGCCCGTACGGTCGCCTCCACCAGCTGCTGGAGCCGGTCGAGCCCGGGCTGCGGCGCGCGCTCGCCCTCGCTGCCGTCGCTGCGGAGCACCGCGAGCAGCCGTCGCATCTCGGCCAGCGACTCCCGCGCGCTGCCGGCGATCGACGCGAACTCCTCGCGGGCCGCCTCCGGGAGCTCCGGGATGCGGTAGGGCGCGGAGTCCGCCTGCACGGTGATCACCGACATGTGGTGGGCGACGACGTCGTGTAGCTCGCGGGCGATCCGGGCGCGCTCCTCCAGGAGCGTGCGCCGGGCCCGCTCCGCCTCGCTGATCGTCTCCTGCTCGGCGAGTCTTCGCTGGGCCTCGCTCCGCGCCCGTATCGCGGAGGTGAGCAGCAACAGCACCCCGCTGAGCACGAAGAGCAGCGTGGTGATGCCCGTGTCGCCGTACGGCCGCACGATCTCCAGGAGATAGCCGGCCGCTCCGGTCGCCAGCCACACCCCGATGAGGGTGCGGCGCGGCTCGCGCAGCCCGAGCGCGAGCATCAGCGCGCAGTACCCGACGACGACCGGTGGCGTCCACGGCCACAGCTGGGCGCGGGGTCCGTCGGAGGCGAGCATGACGAGCGCCCCGGCGACGGCGGCGGGCAGCACCACCCACCAGGCCTGCAACGGCCGCGTCGCGGCGAGCAGCAGCGGCGCGGTCTGCGCGGTGGCGAGCGCTCCGGCGAGGGCGCCGGGCACGTCGTAGTCGTTGATGAGCAGATGGACGGTGACCGGGAGCAGGGAGGCGACGAGCGCGACCCCGAACCCGTACGGCAGCAGCCGCGTCCACCGCGAGGACGCGTCCGCGAAGGGCGCGGACCCGGGCGCGGCGGGTACGTCGAAGGCGGCTTCCAGCGCCCGGACGACACCGTGCGACCAGCCCTTGAGCCGCGCCGCGAGCCGCCGCGGCGCCGGCCGCTTCTCGATCACTTTCATGTCGAGTCAGCCTAGGTTCGCGGCCCGGCCCCGTCGTCGTACCAGGGGTGACAATCCCGGATCAAACCCAGGTATGACGGCGCGCGACTTTCGTCGCGCGCCCCTCCCGCCGTCGCCCGCCACGGCACCAGCCCACCGCCACGGCACCGTCACCGCCCGCACAGCCGAGGAGCCGCACCGCGCCCGCACAGCCAACGAGCCGCACCGCACTGCACCGCCAAAGCACCGCACCGTCACAGTTCGGCCAGCAGCTCCGTCTTCTTCGCCGCGAATTCCTCGTCCGTCACCAGGCCCGCCTGATGCAGTTCGCTCAAGTGGCGAATCCTTTCAGCGATGGCCCCGGGGTCCCCGTGCGCCGCACTGCGCGCCCCCACGGGGACGGGCGTGCGGTCCTTGGCGCGGATCGCCGACAGGACGGCCGCCGCGAACGGGAGGGAGTCGTGCACCGGGCCGTAGCCGAGACCGAAGACGACCGACGCCGGGTCGTGGTCGGGCCGGTCCGCCCGGGGCGCACCGCCCCGGGGGAGCAGCCGCAGGAACCCGCCGGGGGAGTCCGGCGAGCGCCACTCGACGCCGCTCAGCTCCCGCAGCGGGAAGACCTGGTCACCCGTCTTCCACTTCTCCGACGTGGCCATCGTCGAGGACCAGCGGAAGGACACCTCGGACGACCCGTCGAACGTGGCCTTGCCGTCGTACGCCTTGAAGGAGAGCGGGCCCTGCGGCGCCGCGACGAGGAAGCCCGTGTCGAAGCGGTCCGCCGGGTCCGCGGGCCCGGGCGGGATCACCGCGGTCAGCTCGTCGCGCAGCCGGGCGGCCTGCTCCTCCCGGTCGGCGGGCAGCGCCAGCCGGTACGGGTCGCACGTCTCCTTGAGCTGCCCGGCGGCCGCCTCCATCAGGGGATCGACGCCCGGCCGCGGCACGGCGTGCAGGACGACGGTGCCGCGCCGCCCCGGCGCGAGCGTCGCCGAGGCCAGCGCCTCGTACGGCACGCGTCGCTCGCGCAGCGCCTGGAACAGCCTCGGCGTACGGATCCCCCGTTCGAAGCGGATGACGAGGGCGTCGCTCTCGAACTCCCAGGTGGCATGAATTCCGGCCAGCACATCACCCATACGCCTCATCGTAAGCGGCGCGTGGCCGTGCGTCGCCCCTCGGAACTGTCAGGAAATTCCGTGATCTACGCGCGTCAGAGGCCGGTGCCGCCGGAGATTCCTCCGTGGCAGGCGCTGTCGGCACCTGCGCAGACGACCCTTCCGAAGGCCCCCGCGCCTATCGCCGCGAAATTGCCGAGACTCTGCGTCCCCGGCTCGAAGTAACCGGCGTGTCCGGCCGCCCCGGCCGCCGAGACGAGCCGCGCGCCGAACTCCGGCGCCACCGGGTCCGCCCCGTGCCCGACCCCGCCGAGCTCCAGGTGGGGGACGTCCGCGATCCAGTCCCCGGCGTCCCGCATCGCCCATATCCGGGCCCGGGTGCGCAGCTCGGAGGCCGTCTCCACCCGCATCCCGGGGCTGCCGGCCACCGCCAGGTCGGTCACCCGGTCCGGGAGCCGGGGTGCGGCGATCCCGCAGAGCACGGAGCCGTAGCTGTGGCAGAAGAGCGCCACCCGGGCCGTCCCCGGCAGGCCCTCGGTCAGCCGGACGAGCCGGTCGGCGCCGTTCGCGGCGAGCCGTCCGGTCGCCGCGTCCACGCCCACCCGGGCGGGTGCGGTGTAGCCGGCCCAGGCGATCACCGCGACCCGCTCGTCGGGGGCGGTGCGCCGCTCGGCCTCGTACAGGGCGCGGGCCATGCCGACGGGGGCGGTGTACCGCCCGTTGGTCTTCTGGAAGGTCAGGAGGTGGGTGTCGACGCCGGGCACCACGACCGACACCCGCCGGGCGCGCTCCAGGTCGCCGAGGACCTCGGCCGCCCGTCCGGTGCCGGTGGGGTCGAAGGCGAGGATCCGGCGGCCGGGCTCCAGCAGGGAGACGAGCCGGTCCACCCGGCGGCGGGCCTCGTGCCGGCCCTCGGCGG
Source organism: Streptomyces hydrogenans (assembly GCF_014656075.1). Taxonomy (GTDB): domain Bacteria; phylum Actinomycetota; class Actinomycetes; order Streptomycetales; family Streptomycetaceae; genus Streptomyces; species Streptomyces hydrogenans. Next base: position 15,640 of record NZ_BNBS01000112.1, on the reverse strand, counting down.
AGAGCCGGGGGTCGTCGAGCCGGGGCCGTTCGGCGGCCAGCGCGCGGGAGAGGCCGATCCGGTTGGCGCGGTACCGCAGGGCCGGCGGGGCCCCGTCGAGATTGCCGACGACGAACGGATGACGCACCGCGAGACCTTCGGCGCGGGCCGGGCCGAGCGCGGCGAACCAGGCCGCGATCGTACGGGGCGGGGTGGTGGCCGGATCCGGCGGCGGGACGTCGCCGATCCGCTCCCGCGCCCAGGCGGCCAGCGCGGCCTCCATGGAGGGTCCGGACACGGGCCGGTGCCGGATCGTGGTCCACCCGGTGGTGGCCAGCATGATGAGGACGACGCCCAGCGCGAGGAGGGTGCGCAGGACGGCGAGGGACGGCGGGACGTCGGCGGAGGTCACGGGCGCACACCCTAGACGCCCAAGATGACGGACCCTACTTTCCGGCCACCGGAGCACGCTCCTCCGGCCTCCCGAGAACGGTCCTCCGGTCTCCGGATTCGGTACTCACCCACCTCCGCGCCCCTCGACGAGACGGTCGCCCGCCGCCCTCGGCGAGAGGGCCGCCCCCGACCCGTCGGCGGCGCGGCGCGGCGGTCCGCGGCCCTCGACGAGGCGGCTTTCCACGGCCCTCAACGACGCGGCAGCGGCTCCCGCCAGTGCAGCGAGAGCGCCGGGCCCAGGTGGTCCAGATACCACTCGGTGAGGGCCCGGATCCCCTCCAGGGTGCGGTCCGGTCCCTTGCCCCACATCTGTCCGGTGACGCGCATCACGCCGCTGAAGGCGGCCACGGCGATCCGGGGCCGGGGGTCGGCGTCCACGTCGAGCCCCTCGCGGCGGGCGACGACCCGGGCGATGGTCTCCTCCAGCTCGCTGGACCGGCGCAGGTGGACGGCGAGCAGCGCCGGCGTCGACTCGATCATGAAGAAGGTCCGCAGGTAGAGGTCGACCGGGACGACCTCGTCGATCGCGTCGCCCACGCCGTCCCACGCGGCGAGCACGGCGTTGCGCATCGCGTCGAAGGGGCCCTCCCCGGGCGGGCGGGCGGTCAGGGCGCGCACGAACTCCTCCTCCACCATCCGCTGGACGGCGAAGGCCACCTCCTCCTTGGACGCGAAGTAGCGGAAGAAGGTGCGCTGGGAGACCTCCACGGCCTCGACGATCTCGTCGACGGTGGTCCGCTCGTACCCCTGGGTCGTGAAGAGCTCCAGGGCCACCCTGACGAGCGCGTCGCGGGTGCGCTGCTTCTTCCGCTCGCGCAGGCCGGGCGCGGACGGTCCAGGTGCGGACGGTCCGGGCGCGGACACGGTCAAAGGAGTCTCTTTTCAGCCGATTACGGGAGCTTCTTCCTGCTCAGCGTACCTGTGAGCTACGTGACAGTTACCGACGCGTGAATCACTTTGTCAATTGTCAGTGACTGTCACTAGCCTCTTTCCCATGACTAGTCAGACCACAGTGGAAAAGGCCCCGCAGGGCCAGGGGGGCGCCCGGGAGCCAGGTCCGGCCCCGGCGAAGGGCCTGCGCGGCCACCCCTGGCTGACTCTCTTCGCCGTCGCGGCGGGCGTGATGATGGTCGCGCTCGACGGCACGATCGTCGCGATCGCCAACCCCGCCATCCAGGCCGACCTCGGTGCCAGCCTGGACCAGCTCCAGTGGATCACCAACGGCTACCTGCTCGCGCTCGCCGTCGCGCTCATCACCGCGGGCAAGCTCGGTGACCGCTTCGGCCACCGCCAGACCTTCCTCATCGGCATCGCCGGCTTCGCCGCCGCCTCCGGCGCGATCGGCCTCTCCGACTCGATCGCCTTCGTGATCGGCTTCCGGGTGCTCCAGGGCCTCTTCGGCGCCCTGCTGATGCCCGCCGCGCTCGGCCTGCTGCGCGCCACCTTCCCCGCCGAGAAGCTGAACATGGCCATCGGCATCTGGGGCATGGTCATCGGCGCCTCCACCGCGGGCGGCCCGATCCTCGGCGGCTTCCTCGTCGAGCACGTCAGCTGGCAGTCCGTCTTCTTCATCAACGTGCCCGTCGGCGTCGTCGCCCTCGCGCTCGGCCTGATCATCCTGAAGGACCACCGCGCCGAGAACGCGCCGCGCTCCTTCGACGTCCTCGGCATCGCGCTGCTCTCCGGCGCGATGGGCCTCCTCGTCTGGAGCCTCATCAAGGCCGGCGCGGACTGGGGCTGGACCAGCGCCAACACCTGGGGCTGCCTGCTCGGCGCGATCGTGCTCTTCGTCGTCTTCGCGGTCTGGGAGACGAAGGTCGAGGAGCCGCTCATCCCGCTCGCCATGTTCCGCTCGGTGCCGCTCTCGGCCGGTGTGGTGCTGATGGTCCTGATGGCCTTCGCCTTCATGGGCGGCCTCTTCTTCGTGACCTTCTACCTCCAGGGCGTGAAGGGGCTCGGCCCGATCGACGCCGGACTGCGGCTGCTCCCGCTGACCGCGATGATGATCGTCTCCTCGCCGCTGGCCGGCGCGCTCATCACCAAGTTCGGCCCGCGGGTGCCGCTCGTCGGCGGCATGGTCTGCACGGCCGCCGCGATGTTCGGCATGATCTCGCTCTCGGCCGACACCAGCACGCTGACCATGTCCCTCTGGTTCGCCCTCCTCGGCCTGGGCCTCGCCCCGGTCATGGTCGGCGCCACCGAGGTCATCGTCGGCAACGCGCCGCTGGAGCTGTCCGGCGTCGCCGGCGGTCTCCAGCAGGCCGCCATGCAGGTCGGCGGCGCGCTCGGCACCGCGGTGCTCGGCGCGGTCATGGCGTCCAAGGTCTCCAGCGCCTTCGAGGCCAACTGGAAGGACGCCGGCATCCCGGTCCCGGCCGACCCGCGCCTGGAGGAGGCCGCCGAGTTCGGCATGGCCCCGCAGGAGATGGCGCAGGCGCCCGGCATGACCCCGGACCTCTTCGCCAAGATCTCCGACGTCATCCACGACACCTTCCTCCAGGGCATGGGCCTGGCCTTCACCGTCGCCGGTGTCGTCGCCGTGGTCGCGGCGCTGGTCGCCACCCTCACCAAGCGCGGTGAGAACGCGGAGGCGGGCATGGGCGGCGGGCACATCTGACCCCGAGGTTCCCTAGGGGCCGTCACCCGTTCGAAGGAACGGGGGCGGCCCCTCTTCCGTTCGGCGGTCACCTCGTCCATGCTCGTGATTACAGAGAGTGACGACATGGGGGTTGATCTGCATGAACGCGAAGACGGCGACGGTACTCACAGGGCTGGCCGCCCTTCTCCTGGCCACCCTCCCGGCGACCGCCGCGGCGGCCGCACCGCCCGCGCCGGCCGCTCCGACGGCACCGGCCGTGCTCACCGCGCCGGCCGCCGTGGCCGCGCTCGGCGCCTGCGGGCCCGGCCGGCTCTGCCTCTGGCCGAAGCCCGACTTCAAGGGCAGGCCGTGGACGTACGAACTGGCGACCACGGACCTCGACAGCTGCGTCGCCCTCCCGGCCGGCGGCTCGGCCCAGTCCCTCGCCGTCCGCACCGGCCGGCCGGTCACGACGTACCAGTCGGCGGAGTGCGCGGAGACGGGTGAGTTCGAGACCTATCCGGGCCGGGGCACCTGGATCCCGCAGGCGCCCTACGAGGTCAGAGCCTTCAAGCTCTGGGAGCGCTAGCGGCCCCCGAAGAGGCCTCGGAAGCGGCTTCTCGTACGGACTCCGGCCCGCTCTCTCGTACTCCCTCCGATACGCCTTCGGGGCCGCCGCCCGATACGCCCTCCGGTACGCCTCCGGGGCCGCCACCCGGGGCGGCCTGGGGCGGGACCGGGACGGAGAGCCGGGCGACCTCGGCGCGGAGCTCGCGGACCTCCCGGGCCAGGGTCTCCAGGAGCTCCGTCTGCCGGCGCTCCAGCGCGTCGTCCCGCTCGAAGCGGGAGATGAACCAGGCCGCGATGTTGGCGGTGACCACACCCAGCAGGGCGATGCCCGAGAGCATCAGCCCGACCGCGAGCACCCGCCCGAGCCCGGTCGTCGGCGCGTGGTCGCCGTAGCCGACCGTCGTCATCGTGGTGAAGGACCACCACACCGCGTCGCCCAGGGTCTTGATGTTGCCGTTCGGCGCGTCCCGTTCGACGTGGAGCACCGCCAGCGAGCCGAACATCATCAGCCCGACCACCGCGCCCGCCACATAGGTGGTGAGCGTTATCTGCGGGGCCATCCGGGCCCGCCGGCCCACGAGGAGGAGGGTGGAGACCACACGCAGCAGCCGCAGCGGCTGCACCATCGGCAGCAGGACCGCGAGCAGGTCGAGGGGGTGGGAGCGGACGAACGCCCAGCGGAACGGGGCGAGCCCGAGCCGGACCGCGTAGTCCACCGCGAAGGCCGCCCACACGCCCCACTCGACCCACGAGCACAGGCGGTGCACCCACGGCTCGGCGCCGGGCGCGACGATCGGCACGGCGTAGGCGATGCCGAAGGCCACCGCGAGCACCAGCAGCGGGGTCTGGGTGCGCTCTTCCCAGCGGAGCTTCGGAGGGCGCTCCTTCTTCACGGACATGCGGGGCATCGTAAGGAATGCCGAAGGGCGGCGGGACCACCGGTCCCACCGCCCCTCACCAGGCGCTACGCCCGCCCGGCCGTGACGCTCGCGCGGGCGTCACGGCCCTCCGGGGCGCGTCAGGCGTCGCCGCCCGCCGGACCCGGGTCGGCGGCCGCCACGTCCAGCAGCTGGTAGCGGTCCACCGCCTGCTTCAGGACCGCGCGGTCCACCTTGCCGTCGCGGGCCAGCTCGGTCAGTACCGCGAGCACGATCGACTGGGCGTCGATGTGGAAGTACCGGCGGGCCGCCCCGCGGGTGTCCGCGAAACCGAAACCGTCCGCACCGAGGGAGGTGTACGAGCCGGGGATCCAGCGGGCGATCTGGTCCGGCACCGAGCGCATCCAGTCCGAGACCGCCACGAAGGGGCCCTCGGCGGCCTGGAGCTTGCGGGTGACGTACGGGACGCGCTGCTCCTCGTCCGGGTGGAGCAGGTTGTGCTGCTCGACCGCCACCGCCTCGCGGCGCAGCTCGTTCCAGGAGGTCGCGGACCAGACGTCGGCCTTGACGTTCCACTCCTCGGCGAGGATCCGCTGCGCCTCGATCGCCCACGGGACGGCGACGCCCGAGGCCATGATCTGCGCCGGGATCGCGCCGGCCTCGGCGCGCTTGAAGCGGTGGATGCCCTGGAGGATGCCCTCCACGTCCACGTCCTCGGGCTCGGCCGGGTGCTGGATCGGCTCGTTGTAGACCGTCAGGTAGTAGAAGACGTCCTCCGCCTGGGGGCCGTACATCCGGCGCAGACCGTCCTGGACGATGTGCGCGATCTCGAAACCGAACGCCGGGTCGTAGGCGACGCAGGCCGGGTTCGTCGAAGCGAGGAGGTGAGAGTGACCGTCGGCGTGCTGGAGGCCCTCGCCGGTCAGCGTGGTGCGGCCGGCCGTGGCGCCCAGGACGAAGCCGCGCGCCAGCTGGTCGGCCATCTGCCAGAACTGGTCGCCGGTCCGCTGGAAGCCGAACATCGAGTAGAAGACGTAGACCGGGATCAGCGGCTCGCCGTGGGTGGCGTAGGCCGAGCCGGCGGCGATCAGCGAGGCCGTGCAGCCGGCCTCGGAGATGCCGTCGTGCAGCATCTGGCCGGACGGGGACTCCTTGTAGGCGAGGAGGAGTTCGCGGTCCACCGCCTCGTACTGCTGCCCCAGCGGGTTGTAGATCTTGGCGCTCGGGAAGAAGGAGTCCATGCCGAAGGTGCGGTACTCGTCCGGCGCGATCAGCACGAAGCGCTTGCCGATCTCCTTGTCCCGCATCAGGTCCTTCAGCAGCCGGACGAAGGCCATCGTGGTGGCGATCGACTGCTGGCCCGAGCCCTTGCGGACCGCCGCGTAGGTCTTGTCGTCCGGCAGGGCCAGCGGCCGGGACCGCACGACCCGGGTCGGCACGTAGCCGCCGAGCGCGTTGCGGCGGTCGTGCATGTACTGGATCTCCTCGGAGTTCCGGCCGGGGTGGTAGTACGGCGGCAGGCCGGACTCCAGCTCCTTGTCGGTCACCGGGATGTGCAGCCGGTCGCGGAAGCGCTTGAGGTCGTCGACCGTCAGCTTCTTCATCTGGTGGGTGGCGTTGCGGCCCTCGAAGTTGGGGCCGAGGGTCCAGCCCTTGACCGTCTGGGCCAGGATCACCGTCGGCTGGCCCTTGTGGGCCTTGGCCGCCGCGTAGGCCGCGTAGATCTTCTTGTGGTCGTGTCCGCCGCGTCCCAGGTGGAGGATCTGCTGGTCGGACATGGACTCGACCATCGACCGCAGCCGGTGGTCGTCGCCGAAGAAGTGGTCGCGGATGTACGAGCCGGTCTCCGTGGCGTACGTCTGGAACTGCCCGTCCGGGGTCGTGTTCAGCCGGTTCACCAGGATGCCGTCGCGGTCCTGCGCGAGCAGCGGGTCCCAGGAGCGGTCCCAGATCAGCTTGATCACGTTCCAGCCGTTGCCCCGGAAGATCGACTCCAGCTCCTGGATGATCTTGCCGTTGCCGCGGACCGGGCCGTCGAGCCGCTGGAGGTTGCAGTTGACGACGAAGGTGAGGTTGTCGAGGCCCTCGCGGGCCGCGATGGAGAGCTGGCCGAGCGACTCGACCTCGTCCATCTCGCCGTCGCCGAGGAAGGCCCACACGTGCGACTTGGTGGTGTCGGCGATCCCGCGCGCCTCCATGTACCGGTTCATCCGGGCCTGGTAGATCGCGCCGAGCGGGCCGAGGCCCATCGACACCGTCGGGAACTCCCAGAAGTCCGGCATCAGCCGCGGGTGAGGGTAGGACGACAGCCCGTTCGGGTACTTCGACTTCTCCTGGCGGAAGCCGTCGAGCTGGGTCGCGGTCAGCCGGTCCAGGAGGAAGGCGCGGGCGTAGATGCCGGGGGAGGCGTGCCCCTGGAAGAAGATCTGGTCGCCGCCGTCGCCCTCGTCCTTGCCCCGGAAGAAGTGGTTGAAGCCCACGTCGTAGAGGGAGGCCGAGGAGGCGAAGGTGGCGATGTGGCCGCCGACGCCGATGCCCGGGCGCTGGGCGCGCGAGACCATCACGGCGGCGTTCCACCGGGTGGCGTTGAGGACCCTGCGCTCGATCTCCTCGTTGCCGGGGAAGAAGGGCTCGTCCTTGGTGGCGATGGTGTTGACGTAGTCCGTGCTGCGCATCTCGGGCACGGCCACCCGCTTCTCGCGGGCGCGCTCGATCAGCCGGAGCATCAGGTAGCGGGCCCGCTCACGGCCCCGCTCGTCGACGGCCGCGTCGAGGGAGTCGAGCCACTCCTGGGTCTCTTCCGGGTCGAAGTCCGGGACCTGGCTGGGAAGGCCGCCAATGATGATCGGGTTGCGATCGGATCCGGGAGCCACGCTGTTCCTTCGCTGGTCGGGGGGAGCCCCAGGAGGGAGGGGAGCCCCGTTGAGGCCGGGATGTCCGAGGCCGGGGACGTCCATCGTGTACCCGGCTGGCGGCACACGTCATCTTTACCGAGAGGTGGTGCTCCCCGCGCCCTCTCCGCGCGAGGGGTGTGGTCAAATCGCAACCTTACGCCCAATCCGCGCATGCGTTCCGGCAATGCGTTCGGCAGACTGAAACCGCAGAAGCCCGCCAAGCGGGACGAATCGTGCACCCCCGGTCACGGAGAGCTGTCGGAAGGCGCCGGAAGTTGCGGTGAGACGGCCCCAAACGTCACCGTTTCGGCGGTCTCCACGGCCGGGTACTTGCGCGATCCGCCCCGTCACGTGTGGACTACGGCCAGCGCCGCGCGCATGCGCGGCCCGAGCATTTTCCGATACATGATCAGGAGGCAAGCCGTGAGCGCGACCGCGGACCACGCGGAGGAGCGGACCAACCCGGCGGCGAGGCTGGGGTTCGAGCCCGGACAGGTGGTCCAGGAGATCGGCTACGACGACGACGTCGACCAGGATCTCCGCGAAGGCATCGAGTCCACCATCGGCCAGGAGCTCGTGGACGAGGACTACGACGACGTCGCCGACGCCGTCGTCCTCTGGTTCCGTGATGAAGACGGTGATCTCACCGACGCCCTGGTGGACAGCATCGGTCTGCTGGAGGACGGAGGCAACATCTGGTTGCTGACGCCGAAGACCGGCCGCGACGGCTACATCGAGCCGAGCGACATCAACGATGCCGCGCAGACCGCTGGTCTCTCCCAGACCAAGAGCATCAGCGTCGCCAAGGACTGGACGGGCACCCGCCTGGCCGCTCCCAAGCGCTGATCCCCTGCTGCGCGAGAGCCCTCGCCGTCGCCACGGCGGCGGCTCTCGCGCGCCCCGAGGGGCTTCGGCGGGGCCCTCGCGGGCCAGGCCGTAGGGTGGGGTTCACCGGTTCGGCCCAGAGGCCGGGCCCCGTCGAAGGGATGCGTACGCGATGGCGATCGAGGTCGGCACCAAGGCCCCCGATTTCGAGCTCAAGGACAACCACGGGCGCACCGTGCGGCTCTCCGACTTCCGCGGTGAGAAGAACGTCGTGCTGCTCTTCTACCCCTTCGCCTTCACCGGCGTGTGCACCGGCGAGCTCTGCGAGCTCCGCGACAACCTGCCGAAGTTCGTCAACGACGACACCCAGCTGCTCGCGGTCTCCAACGACTCGATCCACACCCTGCGCGTCTTCGCCGAGCAGGAGGGCCTGGAGTACCCGCTGCTCTCCGACTTCTGGAAGCACGGCGACGCCTCCCGCGCCTACGGCGTCTTCGACGAGGAGAAGGGCTGCGCCGTCCGCGGCACCTTCATCATCGACAAGGAGGGCGTCGTCCGCTGGACGGTCGTCAACGCCCTGCCGGACGCCCGCGACCTCGACGGGTACCTGAAGGCCCTCGAAACCCTCTGAACCCTCCGGGCCGGAGCCGGAATCGGAGGCCGTCGGCCGACACCCCCCGATTCCCCGGGCGAATCGTCTGTTTCGACTGGGAACCCGTCACTAGGATCCAGTCGTTGATCCGATGCCAACGCACGACCGGGGGCGCTGCCCCTGAAAACCAATGATGGAGGGACTCGTGGGAGTCAGCCTCAGCAAGGGCGGCAACGTCTCGCTGACCAAGGAGGCCCCTGGCCTCACCGCCGTGACCGTCGGTCTGGGCTGGGACGTCCGCACCACCACCGGTACGGACTTCGACCTCGACGCCAGCGCCATCCTGGTCAGCGAGGCCGGCAAGGTGCGCAACGACCAGGACTTCGTCTTCTTCAACAACCTCAAGAGCGCCGACGGTTCCGTCGAGCACACCGGTGACAACCTCACCGGTGAGGGCGAGGGCGACGACGAGCAGGTCAAGGTCAACCTGGCCGGCGTCCCGGCCGACGTGGCCAAGATCGTCTTCCCGGTGTCCATCTACGACGCCGAGAACCGCCAGCAGTCCTTCGGCCAGGTGCGCAACGCGTTCATCCGCGTCGTGAACCAGGCCGGCGGCGCCGAGATCGCGCGGTACGACCTCTCCGAGGACGCCTCGACCGAGACCGCCATGGTCTTCGGCGAGCTGTACCGCCACGGCGCGGAGTGGAAGTTCCGCGCGGTCGGCCAGGGTTACGCCTCGGGCCTGCGCGGCATCGCGCAGGACTTCGGCGTCAACGTCTGAGCCGCACACCCTCAGGGCCGTCCGGGCCGGGCCGTCGAGGCCCGGGACCGGACCCCGCTCGACGACGTCCGGCGCCGCACCCCTCGTGCGGCGCCGGACGTGCCTCATGGCAGCAGCATCCACCGGGGAGGAACCGAACACCATGGGCGTCACGCTCGCCAAGGGAGGCAACGTCTCCCTCTCCAAGGCCGCACCCAACCTCACCAAGGTCCTCGTGGGCCTCGGCTGGGACGCGCGGTCCACCACCGGAGCCCCCTTCGACCTCGACGCCAGCGCTCTTATGTGCCAGGCCGGCCGGGTGCTCGGTGACGACTACTTCGTCTTCTACAACCAGCTGCGCAGCCCCGAGGGTTCGGTCGAGCACACCGGCGACAACCTCACCGGAGAGGGTGACGGCGACGACGAGTCGCTCGTCATCGACCTGACCCGCGTCCCGCCCCAGTGCGACAAGATCGTCTTCCCTGTCTCCATCCATGACGCGGACAACCGCGGCCAGACCTTCGGCCAGGTCAGCAACGCCTTCATCCGCGTGGTGAACCAGGCGGACGGCCAGGAACTCGCCCGCTACGACCTGTCCGAGGACGCCTCGACCGAGACGGCGATGATCTTCGGCGAGCTTTACCGCTACAACGGCGAATGGAAGTTCCGCGCGGTCGGTCAGGGGTACGCGTCCGGACTGCGGGGCATCGCTCTAGACTTCGGGGTCAACGTTTCGTAAAGCCGCGTTATCACACAATGGGGTAGGCAGTGCTTCTGAAAACCTTCGGCTGGTCGTTCGCGATCACCGCCCTCGGCCTCGTCGCCGCGGTGTTCTACGGGGGGTGGGAGGCGTTCGGGATCGTCGCGATCCTCTGCGTCCTCGAGATCTCGCTCTCCTTCGACAACGCCGTGGTCAACGCCGGCATCCTGAAGAAGATGAATGCCTTCTGGCAGAAGATCTTCCTCACCGTCGGCATTCTGATCGCCGTCTTCGGAATGCGGCTGGTCTTCCCCGTCGTGATCGTCGCGATCAGCGCCAAGATCGGCCCCATCGAGGCCGTCGACCTCGCGCTCAACGACGCGGACCGCTACCAGGAACTGGTCACCGACGCGCACCCGTCGATCGCCGCCTTCGGTGGCATGTTCCTGCTGATGATCTTCCTCGACTTCATCTTCGAGGACCGTGACATCCAGTGGCTGCGCTGGATCGAGCGCCCGCTCGCCAAGCTCGGCAAGGTCGACATGCTGTCGGTCTGCATCGCGCTGATCGTCCTGCTCGTCACCTCGATGACCTTCGCGACCCACGCCCACCAGCACGGCGGCACGCACGTCGACAAGGCGCAGACGGTCTTGATCTCCGGCATCGCCGGCCTCATCACGTACCTCGTCGTCGGCGGTCTCTCGGGCTTCTTCGAGAACAAGCTGGAGGAGGAGGAAGAGCGCGAGCACGAGGTCGAGGAGGAGGCCAAGCGCAGCGGCAAGAAGGTCTCCGCCGTCCAGCTGGCCGGCAAGGCCGCCTTCTTCATGTTCCTCTACCTGGAGGTCCTCGACGCCTCCTTCTCCTTCGACGGTGTCATCGGCGCGTTCGCCATCACCAACGACATCGTCCTGATGGCCCTCGGCCTCGGCGTCGGCGCCATGTACGTCCGGTCCCTCACGGTCTACCTGGTCAAGCAGGGCACCCTGGACGACTACGTCTACCTGGAGCACGGCGCGCACTACGCCATCGGCGCCCTCGCGGTGCTCCTCCTGGTCACCATCCAGTACGAGATCAACGAGGTCATCACCGGCCTCATCGGCGTCGTCCTGATCGCCTGGTCCTTCTGGTCCTCCGTCCGCCGCAACAAGGCGATCGCGGCGGCGGAGGGCGGCTCCGGCTCGTCGGACGACAAGGCCGAGGTGAGCTCCGGGGTGTGACACCCTGCTCCCCGGTGTGCGCCCCGCCACGGGGTGTGACACCGGGGACAATGAGGAACGCTTCCCTGCGGGGCGGCCGGTGTGCCCGGCCGCCCCGCAGGCGTGTGGCGGGCGGGCAAGGCGACCGATCTGTGGGGGGTGGGGGCCCGATGGCCTTCTGGGACAACCTGATTCCGGGACGAGCGACGTCCTTCGACACGGGGGTGGGCGCGTCCCACACCATCGACCTGACCAGGCGCCGCCCCTCGGTCTCGCTCGCCAAGCAGGGCGGCGCCACCGGCAACCTGCGGGTGAACCTCTCCTGGCGGATGCGGACCTCCGACATCGAGGGCCGCTCCCGGCAGAGCGGCCGGCTGCTGCGCAACCCCGCCCAGTTCTTCCGGCCCGAGGTCGTCCAGGCGCACACCCAGGGCATGGTGAACGTCGACCTCGACCTGGGGTGCCTGTACGAGCTCAAGGACGGCAGCAAGGGCGTGGTGCAGCCGCTCGGCGGCTTCTTCGGCGACCTGAACGCCGCCCCGTACGTGAAGCTCAGCGGCGACGACCGGTTCGGCGCCCCCTCGGGGGAGACGATCTTCGTCAACCTCGACCACAAGGACGAGATCAAGCGGCTGCTCTTCTTCGCGTACATCTACGACCAGACGCCGGCCTTCGACCGGACGCACGCCAAGATCACGCTCTATCCGAGCAACGGCCCCCGGATCGAGATCGAGCTCGACGAGCGCGCCCCGCAGGCCCGCTCCTGCGCCGTCTTCTCCGTGGACAACAGCAAGGGCGAGCTGCTGGTCCGGCGCGAGGTGCGGTTCGTCTACGGCTTCCAGGCCGAGCTGGACCGCCTCTACGGCTGGGGACTCCAGTGGGGCCGCGGCTACAAGTCCAAGACGTGACGGCGGCCCCCGGCGGTCAGCGGCGCTGGAACTGCGGCCCCATCGGAGGCATCCGGAAGTCCGGTACCTGCTCGGCGCCGTGCCCGGCGTGCACCGGCTGCGGATAGCCGTACGCGGGCCCCGGGCCCGGCACCCGCTCCTGCGGGTAGCCGTAGGAGGGCTCCCGGTCGGGCATCGGCGGCACGGGCGGCGCCGTCGATGCGGGCGTGTGGACGACGGTCGCGTCGAGGTCCGGGCGCGCGGCGGAGCCCGTACCCGCCTCGGCGGCGGAGGCGTCGATCAGCGCCGTCTCGAGGAGCGAGGGATCGGCGGGGGAGTCCCCGGAGGTCCCCTCGGCCGCGCCCTCCGGATCCTCGTCGACCGAGATGCCGAAGTCCGTCGCCAGGCCCACCAGGCCGGTCGGATAGCCCTGCCCGACCGCGCGGAACTTCCACCCGTCGCCCCGGCGGTACAGCTCGCCGCAGATGACCGCGGTCTCCTCGCCGGTCTCCGCCGTCACGGCGAAGGACGCCAGCGGCTCCCGTTCGGGCGCGGCCGTGGCGTCGTACAGGAAGATCGTCAGGTCCGTCACCGCGCGGAAGGTGCCGCCGTCCGAGGAGGCGGCGAGCACCACCCGGTCCATGGACGGGTCGAGCGCGCCGAGGTCGGCCTCGACCGTGTCCGTCAGCCCCTCGGCCACCCGCTTCTTCGGCAGCCGCCGCACCAGGCCCGAGGGGTGGCGCGGCTGGTTGTAGAAGACGAAGTCCTCGTCGGAGCGGCAGCGCCCGTCGGGCCCCAGGACCAGGGCCGAGGCGTCCACGTCGGGGACCCCGGGGCCCGGGGTCCAGCGGAGCACGGCCCGTACGGCCGCGGTGTCGAGAGGGACGTTGGAGCCCTTCAGCATCGCGTGCGTCATGACGGCCATCCTGCCCTCCTGCCCGACCGCGGGACAACGCGGGGGCGCCACGGGTAGCGGAGCGGCCCCCACCGGCGCCCCCGCGCCCTCCGGGAGCGCCCGCCCCACGCCCTCCGCGCGCCGTGTCGGCCCCGGCCCGCCCCGCAGCCCCCCGACCCCCGCCCCGCCCGCCCCGCGGGCCCCAGGGCCCGCCCTCACGCGCTCCCGCGCACCCCCGGCGCGACCCGGGGGCGCACCCCTGACGGATCCCGGGGCCCGCACCTGACGGAATCAGGGGGCTCAGGGGGTAGAGAGAGGTCGGACGGGCAGGGGTTACCTGGATTTCATGCGCGGTGGGAACTACGGACACCCGCACCTACGTACTATTACCGGCCACATGTCTTCAGGCCCAGGGAAAGCAGACGGGGGACACACATGCGTCATTTCGGGCACATCCCGTCCGCGGTACGGAGCGGGCTGTTCCACCGCGAGCCGGCCGACTTCACCGCCGACTCGCCCGCCCGCACGCTCGCGGTCGCCCTCGGCGCCACGCTCTACAGCCCCGCCACCCGGCCCCGGCTCGCCGACGCCGTCCGCAAGCAGGCCGCCCGCGGCGTCGTCTCCATGGTCCTCTGCCTGGAGGATTCGATCAGCGACGCCGACGTCGAGGCCGGCGAGGACAACCTGGTCCACGAGTTCCGCGACCTCGCCGACGGACGGGCCGCCGGCGGCCCCGACGTCCCGCTGCTCTTCATCCGCGTCCGCGAACCCCGCCAGATCACCGACCTGACCGACCGCCTCGGCGACACCGTGAGCCTGCTGTCCGGATTCGTACTGCCGAAGTTCACCGAGGCCCGCGGCGGAGCCTTCCTCGAAGCCCTCACCCAGGCCGAGCGCGCCGCCGGCCGCCGCCTCTACGCCATGCCCGTCCTGGAGTCCCCCGAGCTCCTCCACCTGGAGACCCGGGCCGAGACCCTCGCCGGCATCGCCTCGATCACCGACAAGTACCGCGACCGGGTCCTCGCCCTCCGCCTCGGCGTCACCGACTTCTGCTCCGCCTACGGGCTCCGCCGCTCGCCCGACATGACCGCCTACGACGTCAAGGTCGTCGCGCACGTCATCGCCGACGTCGTCAACGTCCTCGGCCGCGCCGACGGCTCCGGCTTCACCATCACCGGACCCGTCTGGGAGTACTTCCGCCCCGGCGAGCGCATGTTCAAGCCCCAGCTGCGCCGCAGCCCCTTCCTGGAGGGCCGCGCCGAGGACCTGCGCACCGCCCTCATCGAGCACGACATGGACGGCCTGCTCCGCGAGATCGAGCTCGACCGCGCCAACGGCCTCCTCGGCAAGACCTGCATCCACCCCACCCACGTGCTGCCCGTCCACGCCCTGTCCGTGGTCAGCCACGAGGAGTGGAGCGACGCCCAGGACATCCTCCGGCCCGAGCGGGACGGCGGCGGAGTGCTCCGCTCCGCCTACACGAACAAGATGAACGAAGTGAAACCGCACCGGGCCTGGGCCGAGCGCACCCTGCTGCGCGCCGACGCCTTCGGCGTCGCCCGCGAGGACGTCGGTTTCGTGGAACTGCTCACCGCCGGCCTCGCCGGCTGACGAAAGGACGACGGCGACGTGGTGTGGACCGGAACGTGGGTCGCGGAGCGGCTCGGCGTCGAGCTGATCGGCGACGAGGAACTGCCGGCCCTCTTGGGCCTCGCCCTGCGCCGCAACCCCAAGCGGGCCCATCTGCTCGTCTCCAGCGTGCTCGGCAAGCACGTGCCGCAGCACCCCTCGGTCGTGTACGGCTCCGGCCTCGGCCTCGGCCTGCGCGTCCGTGAGCTCCTCGGCGCCGAGGACGCCGGGCGGGCCGTCGTCCTCGGCTACGCGGAGACCGCCACCGCCCTCGGCCACGCCGTCGCCGACGGCCTCGGCACCGCCCCCTACCTCCACTCCACCCGCCGCCCCGTCCCCGGCGTCACCACCGCCGGCGGCTTCGAGGAGTCCCACTCCCACGCCACCTCGCACCTGCTGCTCCCCGAGGACCCGGAGCTGCTGGCGGGCAAGGGGCCGCTGGTCCTCGTCGACGACGAGTTCTCCACCGGCAACACCGTCCTCAACACCATCCGCGGCCTCCACGAGCGCTACCCCCGCGACCGGTACGTCGTCGTCGCCCTGGTCGACATGCGCGGCCCCGCCGACCGCGACCGGCTCACCGGCTTCGCCGCCGAGATCGGCGCCCGCGTCGACCTGATCAGCCTCGCCGCGGGCACCGTCGGCCTCCCCGACGGCGTCCTGGAGAAGGGCCAGGAGCTGGTTGCCCGGCACGAGACCGGCCGCCCCGCCCTCCCCGCGCCCCGCACCCGCACCAGGACCGCCCCGGCCGGCACGCCCGCCGACGCCCCGGCCGGCCCGCCCCCCCCCGTGCGCGTCGCCCTC
>NZ_BNBS01000111.1 GCF_014656075.1 Streptomyces hydrogenans | reverse complement strand
ACCAGCCCAACTGCCAAGCCCCCGAATCAAACTCATTCTGAAATGATCAGTTAGTTCCATCAGCGGGCCCGGGCCGGCTCAAGGAGCGCTATGAGGCGTGCGGAAAAGTCCGGGTGCCATCCGACTTTGAGTTCGTCGGCGAGCATGTGGTACGAGCCTTTGGTCACGAAGGTCTCGTCGCACCCTGAGCGGATGGGGAAGCGGGCCTCGCGGTCGACCCAGCGGTAGATGAGCCTGGCTTCCTTCTTCTTCTCGTCCTCGGTGGCCTCGGGGCCGAGTTCTTCCGCCATCTCGGCGAAGCGGGACTGCCACTCCTCAACAAGTTTGCGCTCGTATTTGCCGAGTTCGCCGGCACGCAGCAGATTCTCGGTAGACCAGCGGGATCGCTGAGCGAAAGCCCGGACGTAGTCCCGCACGGCTAGACCGATCCGGTCAGCGCCGACACCGATAAGGCCCAACTGACGAACAAACTGCTGGTCGGCTGCCTGGGAGGGGTCTGAAGCCATGTCAGAGATGTCGGAGTCGATCGGCAGGTTGTCGTAGCGGAACTGCCGTTGAAGGTCGGAGAGCATCTCATCGAACTCGATGCCGGTGACCGGGCTCCCGCCTTGCGTCTGCATCTGCTCGATCACCCGGTTGTAGAACCAGCCCTCCAGCCGGACAAGGAAGGACTTCGCCGCATCGTGCCCGACGGCGAAGGCGGCAAGACCCTGCAGCGCAGTACGGACCTCAGTGATGTTCGGGGTGCCGCTGAGAATCTCGATGCGGGACATCAGGGAGCGTTGCAGTGGTCTGTCGCCCCGGTCCAGGTTGTCGAAGGCCTCGAAGCACTTCGGCAGAGAGCCCTTCGTCGCCTTCGAGGCCTTGCGGGCTTCACGGAGCAGATGCAGCGCACGCTCTTCATCGCGGTACTGGCTGCCTCGGGGTTGAAGGCAGAACGCTGCGCTGTTTGCAGGGATCTCGGCCGTCGTCAGAAGGAACAGTTTGGTCTCGGCGAGCGCGATCCGGTCGGCCTTGGCGGCTTCCGCCCAGATGCGGAGGGTCTTCCAAAGATCCTCGGCCAGGTCGGTCATGCGAACACCTTCAGCGCGCTGTTTGAGCTGAATCAGGCGCGTATCCGGGCCCTGGTGAATTTCAATGTCGTCGGCTGCCTCGACCGCAACACTCCAGTCCATGTCGCCGCTCATCCATTGCTCGATGCAGATATGCAGAGCCTTGGCGAACTGGAAGAGGTACCCGAGCGCCGAAGCCGACGCCTCATACTGCTCACCGGTGTCTGTCATCGCCCACCCTCTTCGTCAGACCGACGCAGCGATCATTCCACGATGGTGATCGCCCGCACATGGCTATGCGTAAAGCAGGCGGCTCCGTTCCACTGCGAACGCCGCGAAGCCGCCGGCGAGCTCGTAGCTGATGGCCCGGCGGTGGCAACCGATGGAGTGCAGCTTGGCCTGGCCCGAACCGAGAATCGTGGTGTTGAGGTCGCCCAGCAGTGCGGGCAGCAGCCCGGCGACCACGGGGAGGTTCGCGCCCTGACGGTACCGGTTCGTCTCCGCGACCTGCTCCCGCACCCGCTCCGCAGCGGCGGTCGGCGCGGACGGAACAAGACCCGGGGTGGCCAGAGAGGATGAGGGAGGAACGGCGCAGCGCTGCCCGCAGCGCCGGCATGGCGCACCCACCATGGCACCTCGCGCAGGGAACTCACCAACAGCGGACGGTCGCCTGCCGCCTTGGCAAGGTGGACGATCTTCTTCGGATTGCCCGCCCGCTAGGACTTGTCCGGTCGATCATGTGCGGAGCCAGATGGCGAGGGCTGCTGCGGTGACGGTGCCGAGGTAGACGTAGCCGCGTTTGTCGTATCGGGTTGCGACCGCTCTGGCGTGAGGAGAACCAGGAGGGTGGTGGGTCACCGCATCGCCGCGCGCCGCGTTCAGGGCATCGGCAAACGCGCCGGACGCGGCGCCGAGAAGATAGAGGACGGCTGGGCGAATGAGGCAGGCATGTCGCTGAATCGCCATCGCAGGTTCCGTGGTCGAAATCGCCTGGGTCCGACCGGTGGCGCACCGGTGCGCCACCGCGACCTCGCGTCGATAATTACACCATGATGCGCATTCGCAAAGATCGTTGCGCGCGACCGGAACCTGATGCGCCATCAGGAAAGTCAGCATTGAGTCAGCATCAGTACCGCCCAGAACCGCCGCCCGGCGCCAGAGACCGTCAAGATCAACATTTCGCTCCACATGCTCTGACCTGCAAAGACCCTGCCCAGCAGCTTGCCTGTTAGTCTCATCAGGAGATACCAATGAGGATGCTGATCAACGTGCCCGAGACCGTCGTAGCCGACGGGCTGCGGGGGATCGCCGCCGCTCATCCCGAGTTGACCGTGGACGTGGAGCGGAGGGTGGTGGTGCGGCGGGACGCGCCGGTGGCGGGGAAGGTGGCGCTGGTCTCGGGGGGCGGGTCGGGGCACGAGCCGCTGCACGCGGGGTTCGTGGGGCCGGGGATGCTGGACGGGGCGTGCCCCGGGGAGGTGTTCACGTCGCCCGTGCCCGATCAGATGGTGCGGGCCGCGGCCGCCGTGGACAGCGGGGCGGGGGTGCTGTTCGTGGTGAAGAACTACACGGGTGACGTGCTGAACTTCGAGATGGCGGCCGAGCTCGCCGAGGACGAGGGCATCCAGGTCGCCCGGGTGCTCGTGGACGACGACGTGGCCGTGACGGACAGCCTGTACACGGCGGGGCGGCGCGGGACCGGGGCCACTCTCTTCGTGGAGAAGCTGGCCGGGGCGGCGGCCGAGGAGGGCGCGCCGCTGGAGCGGGTGGAGGCACTGGCGCGGCGGGTGGTCGCGCGGTCGCGGTCGTTCGGGGTGGCGCTGAGCGCCTGCTCCACGCCCGCGAAGGGCAGCCCGACCTTCGATCTGCCGCCCGGGGAGCTGGAGTTGGGGGTGGGGATCCACGGCGAGCCGGGGCGCGAGCGGCGCGGGATGATGACCGCGGGGGAGATCGCCGAGGTCGCCGTCGACGCCGTCCTGGACGACCTGCGGCCGTCGGATCCGGTGCTGCTGCTGGTGAACGGGATGGGCGGGACGCCGCTCCTGGAGCTGTACGGGTTCAACGCGGAGGTGCGGAAGGTGTTGGACGCCCGGCGGGTGCCGGTGGCGCGGACGCTGGTCGGGAACTACGTGACCTCGCTCGACATGGCGGGCTGCTCGGTGACCGTGTGCGCGGCGGACGAGGAGCTGCTGCGCCTGTGGGACGCGCCGGTGGCCACCCCCGCGCTGCGCTGGGGCCGGTGAGCGGGCGATGACGGGGACGACGTACGGCGCCGCCTTCGCGGTCCGCTGGATGGGGACGGTGGCGGCCGCGGTCGCGCGGGAGGCCGACCGGCTCACCGAGCTGGACTCGGCGATCGGCGACGCGGACCACGGGGCCAATCTGCGGCGCGGGTTCGCCGCGGTGTCCGAGACCCTCGCGAAGGAGCCGCCCGCGACGCCGGGCGCGGTCCTGGTGACCTCCGGACGGGTGCTGATCTCGACGGTGGGCGGCGCCTCCGGACCGCTGTACGGAACGCTGCTGCGGCGGGCCGGCAAGTCCCTCGGCGAGACCGGGGAGGTCACGCGGGCCGGGCTGGCGGACGCGCTGGCCGCCGGGGTCGCGGCGGTCGGGCAGCTCGGTGGGGCGGTGCCGGGCGACAAGACGATGCTGGACGCGCTGACGCCCGCGGTGGAGGCGCTGCGCGAGTCGTTCGCCGCCGGGCGGGCCGCGGCGGAGGCGGGTGCGCTGGCGACCGTGCCGCTCCGGGCGCGCAAGGGCCGTGCCAGCTATCTCGGCGAGCGGTCGGTCGGGCACCAGGACCCCGGGGCGACGTCCTCGGCGCTGCTGTTCGCCGCCCTGGAGGAGGTGGCGGCCGAATGAGCGGCGGCCCGGGCAAGGTGGGGATCGTGCTGGTCTCGCACAGCGCGGCCGTCGCCGGCGCCGTCGCCGACCTGGCCCGCGAGCTCGCGGACGAGGGCGGCCTGGCGCCGCTCGCCGAGCTCGGCGGCACCCGCGACGGCGGTCTCGGTACGAGCTCCGAGCTGATCACCGCGGCGGCACGGGTGGTCGACGAGGGCGCCGGAGTGGCGCTGCTCGTGGACCTGGGCAGTGCGGTCCTGACCGTGAAGGCCCTGCTCGCGGAGGGCGACGAACTCCCGGCGGGCGCCCGGCTCGTGGACGCCCCCTTCGTGGAGGGCGCGGTGGCCGCGCTGGTGACGGCGAGCGCCGGCGGCGACCTCGACGCGGTCGCGGCCGCGGCCTCGGAGGCGTACGGCTACCGCAAGGTCTGACCCTCCCGCCGCGGTGTCCGACCCGCCCCGCCCCGCGCGGACGTCCGTCGGCGCCCCTCCGGGGGCGTCGGCGCTCCGGAGCGCGAGTGACCGACCCCGCATTGTGATGAAGCAGGTCAACCCACTAATGTCACAGGGCCTTGGTGTTCGGGAAACCGGTGCAGTACCGGTGCGGCCCTCGCCACTGTGATCGGGAGGTCAGGCTCCGTCCCTTCGGGGAAGCCACTGCTCCGCCGCGGGAGACCGTCGCGGGGTGGGAAGGCGGAGTCGGACGTCACTACCGTCAGCCAGGAGACCGGCCAGGGCGCGTTGTCCATCCACGAGGTGCTGGAGAGGGTCTCCCGATCATGCATATAGCCGAGGGGTATCTGCCCCCCGTCCATGCGGCCGCCTGGGGCGTCGCATCGGCGCCGTTCGTCGTCCACGGCGTCCGCGCGCTCACCCGCGAGGTGCGCGCCAACCCCGAATCCACTCTGCTGCTCGGTGCCTCCGGCGCCTTCACGTTCGTCCTGTCCGCCCTCAAACTGCCGTCCGTCACGGGAAGTTGCTCCCACCCGACGGGCACGGGGCTGGGCGCCATCCTCTTCCGGCCGCCGATCATGGCGGTGCTCGGCACGATCACACTGCTGTTCCAGGCGCTGCTCCTCGCCCACGGCGGGCTGACGACGCTCGGCGCGAACGCCTTCTCGATGGCGATCGTCGGCCCCTGGGCGGGGTACGGCACGTACCTGCTGTTCCGGAGGTTCGGCGCGCCGCTGATGGTGGGGGTCTTCTTCGGCGCGTTCGTCGCCGACCTCTCCACCTACTGCGTGACCAGCGTCCAGCTGGCCCTCGCCTTCCCCGACCCGGGCAGCGGGGTGGCGGGCTCGCTCGCCAAGTTCGGCGGGATCTTCGCGGTGACGCAGATCCCGCTCGCGGTCAGCGAGGGCCTGCTGACGGTCCTGGTCATGCGGCTGCTCACGCAGTCCAGCAAGGGTGAGCTGCTGCGGCTGGGCGTGCTCGCCCGGCCGCAGGCGGCCGAGCGGCGCGAGGAGGCGGCGGCGTGATGAGCCGGAACGCGAAGATCAACGGTCTGCTGCTCCTGCTGGTGGCCGCGCTGGCCGTGCTGCCGCTGGCGCTCGGCCTCGGCGACCACAAGGAGGAGCCGTTCACCGGCGCCGACGGGGAGGCCGAGACGGCGATCACCGAGATCCGGCCGGACTACGAGCCGTGGTTCTCGCCGCTGTACGAGCCGCCGTCCGGCGAGATCGAGTCGGCGCTGTTCTCGCTCCAGGCGGCGCTCGGCGCCGGTGTCCTCGCCTACTACTTCGGGCTGCGGCGCGGCCGACGGCAGGGCGAGCAGCGGGCGGCGGCCCGCGCCGGGAGCGGCGCGACCGCCTCGGGAGCGGACGCGACCGCCGACGCGGACGTGCATACGACCGCGGCTGCGACCGCGACTTCGGCTGCGACCGCGACCGCGACCGCCGAGGCGACCGCGACCCCGGACAAGGGTGCGTAGCCGCCGATGCTGCCGATCGACGCGGCGGCGCACAGCAGCCGCTGGCGCCGCCGCCATCCGGTGGAGAAGGCCGCGCTCGGCTTCGGCCTGACGCTGAGCGCGGTCTGCCTGCCGCCGTGGCCGGGGGCGCTCCTGGTCGCGGCGGCCACGCTCGCCGTGCTGCTCGGTCCGGCCGGCGTGCCGGGCCGGCAGCTGTGGCGAGCCTTCCGGATCCCGCTGGGCTTCTGCGTCACCGGGGCCGTACCGCTGCTCTTCGCGGTGGGCGGCTCCGGCGGCCCCGTGGCCTGGGCCCCGGACGGTCCGGTCCACGCCGGGGAACTGCTGCTGCGGACCGCCTCGGCCTCGCTGGGCGTGCTGCTGTTCGCCTTCACCACACCGTTGTCGGACGTGCTGCCCCGGTTGGTGCGGGCCGGGGTGCCGGCGCCGGTGGTGGACGTGGCCCTGGTGATGTACCGGATCGTCTTCCTGCTCCTGGACGCGCAGAGCAAGGTGCGGCAGGCGCAGGCGGCCCGGCTCGGGGCGACGACCCGGGCCGCGGTGTGGCGCTCCATGGCAGGCCTCGGCGCGACCTCGTTCGTCCGGGCCTTCGACCGGGCGCAGCGGCTCCAGACCGGGCTCGCCGGGCGCGGTTACGACGGCACCCTGCGGGTCCTGCTGCCCGAGGCGCCGGTCTCCCGCCCGTTCCTCGCCGCGACGGGCGGCCTCCTCGCGGGGCTCGTCGCCCTCACCCTCGTACTGGAAAGGCTGCTGCCATGACGTCCCCCACCCCGGTCGTGGAACTGGTCGGCGCGGGTTTCGCCTACGAGGACGGGCCCGCCGTCCTCACGGACGTCGGGTTCGCCGTGCGGGAGGGACGGGCGGTCGCGCTGCTCGGACGCAACGGCGGCGGGAAGACGACGCTGCTGCGGCTGCTGAGCGGCGGGCTGCGGTGCGCCTCCGGCAAGCTGCTCCTGGACGGCGCGGAGGTGACGTACGACCGGAAGGGGCTCACCCGGCTGCGGACCTCGGTGCAGCTGGTGGTGCAGGACCCGGACGACCAGCTGTTCGCCGCCTCGGTGGCGCAGGACGTGTCCTTCGGGCCGATGAACCTGGGCCTGCCGGAGGACGAGGTACGGCTCCGGGTGACGCAGGCGCTGGCGGCGCTCGACATCACGGCGCTCGCGGACCGGCCGACCCACCTGCTGTCCTACGGCCAGCGCAAGCGGGCCGCGATCGCGGGCGCGGTGGCCATGCGCCCCCGGATCCTGATCATGGACGAGCCGACGGCGGGCCTCGATCCGCACGGCCAGGAACGACTCCTGGAGACCCTGGACGGGCTGCGGGCCGCGGGCACGACGGTGGTCATGGCCACGCACGACGTGGACCTGGCGCTGCGCTGGGCCGACGAGGCCGCCGTCCTCTCCCCCGCCGGGCTGCGCACCGGCCCGGTCGCCGAACTCCTCGCCGACGAGGCGCTGCTCGACGCGGCCCGGCTGCGGCGCCCGTGGGCGGTCTCGGTCGGGCGGCTCCTCCGCGCGCAGGGCCTGCTCCCGGAGGACGCACCGGGTCCGCGGACGGCGGAGGACCTGGACGCGCTGCTGGACCGGGTCGGCTAGGACGCGGCTTCGGACCGGGGCGTGCCCTGCACGATCCGCAGGGCACGCCCCAGGCGCGCGGCCCGGCCGTCTCAGTCGTCGGCCGCGACGAGGAGCGTGAGCCGGCCGGCCGCGCAGTCGACGAGGACGAGTTCGTGGAACTCGCCGTGGACGCTCGCCCAGTCGTGGTACTCGTCCTCGCCGAGGCCGTTCAGGTGATGGACGGAGTCCGCCGTCGCCAGGGCGTCGTGCGCCTCGCGACGCAGGGCCTCGGCGAGCGGCCGCGGGACGGGGCCGTACTGCTCGGCCCAGGTGTCCAGCAGACGGGTGGCCCGCTCCCGGTCGATCTGCTCGTACGCCTCGGGGGTCACGCAGCGGAGCCAGTACTCCCCGTGGCGCGTGCCCTCCGGCTCCACTCCGCCGCCGGCGTAGTCGTCGCGGAACTGCTCGTGGGCGATGAGCGCGGCGAGGAGGTCCCGGTCGTCGTCGCAGGCGCCGGCGAGCCGGAAGCGTTTGACGTCGAGCCAGCGGAAGCCGTGCGCGTACGGCTCGGCGAAGGCGAAGTGCCGGAAGTTCACGAAGGCGCCGGGCTCGTGGACGAGGGTCGTGCTCATGGGCACAGCCTAAGAAAAGGGCGGGCCCCGCCGGGGTGTCCCGGCGGGGCCGCTCGGTGGGTCAGCGGACGTCGTACGCGCGGGTGATCGTCTGGCGGACGGAGTTGCCGTTCGCGTCGGTCAGTTCGGTTCGCAGGGTGACCTGCTTGCCGGTGGCGCCGGTGTGGTCCACGGTGGCGGTCCACGTGCCGTCGTGCCGGGCGACCGGGGCCCCGGTCCAGGTCGTGCCGCCGTCGTAGGAGTACTCCAGGGCGGCGGAGACGAGGGCGGCGGGGGTGTAGCCGCCGTGGCCGGTCACGCCGAGGGTGATCTCCTGGTGCGCCGCCGCGGGGAGGGTCTTGGCGGTGTCCTCGGGCAGTCCGAGGCGGGGGAAGAGGAGCGGGACGGGCTGCGAGTAGACGTTCTCGTCGCGGGCGGAGCGGAAGCGCCAGGTCGTGTCGACGGTGGTCGACCGCTGCCAGACCTTGGCCGGCGCGCCGTACTTCCCGATGAACTGCTGGAGTTCGTACGCGCCTTCCTCGGCCGGGACGTCGAAGACGCCGTAGGGATAGGCGGTGCGGCCGATCTCCCGGCCCTCGCGGCGCAGCCGCAGATTGCCCTCGTCGCCGAACGAGCCGGCCTCGGCGTAGTGGGTGCCGTCGCCCCACATGCCCGCGGCGAAGCCGATCAGGTCGCCCTGGCGTTCGGCGGCGAGCATCGGCTTTCCGGCGGCGTCGATCGGGGCGCGGGGGGCGACGACGCCGTCGTACCACTCCTCGTCGCGGCGCTCGCCGGGCCGGTAGGCGCGCAGGGTGGCGACCATGAACTCGCCCCACGGGAAGCTGCTGGAGCGGTAGCTCCGCCAGGTGGTGTCGCCGGGGGTGAAGAACTCGGTCCGGGTGCCGGGGACCGGGGCGGTGTCGAAGGGCAGGAGCAGCTGGCGGCCGTCCGGCCGTCCGGCCAGCGTCATGTCGATGTAGTCGGCGGTGACGCCCATCGAGTGGTAGGTGGCCCGGCTCCGGCCGAGGCGGTCGTCGTCGACGCGGTAGGTCCGGTCCTCGTCGATCTCGCCGCGGTGCGGGAAGGCGAGGGCGTACGTGTACGGGCTCTTGGCGGTGGCCTTCCAGCGGACGGTGACCGGGCCCGCGGTCAGCCGGTCCCGCAGGGCCCCGGCCTCGGCGGACTCGACGGCGAGGACGGGGAGGTCGGTGCTGGTGCCGACCGCGGGGAGCCAGCGGCCGGGGGCGGCGTGGTGGACGAGGATCGCCCTGGCTCCGGCGGCCTTGGCGTCGCGGGCCTGTGTGGTGGCTGACGTCTGGTCGTCCGCGAGGCGGACCAGGGCGATACGACCCCGGACGCCGGCGGCCGCGAGCTCCTCGGGCGTGCCGGACCCTGCGTCGACGAGCGGGGTCTCGCCCGCGCCGTCGAGGTTGGCGGAGCCCGCCGTGGCGGTGACGGGGTGCAGTCGCTCGCCGCCGACGACGGCGAACTCGGAGATCATCGGCGCCGCGGACCGCCAGTAGCTGGCGAACTCGAAGTCCCCGTCGTCCGGCTCGCCTTCGACCGAGGCGTAGTAGCCGCGGATCGCGCGCCCACCGGAGAGGGTTCCGGCGTGCGACCAGGTGTCGTCCCAGGAGCGGGCGAAGGACAGCATCGCGCCGCGGACCTCGCTGGGCCGGTCGGTGCGGACGGCGAGCTTCGACGCCTCACGGGCGTCGAGGACGACGGTGGTGTCCTTCGTCAGCTCGAACCGCGGGCGCCCCAGGTAGGTGAGGGAGTCGGCCAGCCTGGCGTTCTCGCCGGCGTCGGGGGTGACGACGAAGCCGGACAGGAAGTAGGCGCCGGGGCGCAGCCGGTACGTCTGCTCGGTCGCGCCGCTGTTGTAGCGGCGCTCGCCGGCGGCGGTGTCGGTGCTGACGACGTCCAGCGAGGAGGCGCCGTCCGCCGGGCGGCCGAGCCGGTCGACGGTCCTGACCGTCAGGGTGACGGTGCGCGGCTCCACGTGGAGGGAGAAGGGCGTGGAGACGGTGACGCCGTCGGCGGTGGCGAGGACGCGGCCGGTGATGTCGCCGTACTGGCCGGGCTCCAGCCGTGCGGCCGGGTTCAGCGCGAGGGGGACCTCGACGGTGGCTCCGGCGGGGACGGTGACGCGGTGCGCGCCGAGGCGGGCGATCGGGGAGCCGATCCGGGTGCCGTCGTTGCCGGTGACCCGCTGGAGGGCCAGGTCCAGCCTCACCGGCCGGTCGCCGGTGTTGGTGTAGGGGACGGTGACGGTGGTGCGGTCGCCGGCGCTCTGCGGCCAGGCGAAGGAGCCGCCCTGGACGGCCGGCGCGCCGAGCACCGTCGCGTCGATCGCGGCCTTGACGTCGAGTCGGCCGCCGCCGGTCTCGCGGGCGTCGCCGGGGATGTCGGCCTCGGCGGAGGAGACGAGGGCGGCCTTGATCCGCTGGGGGGTCCAGTCGGGGTGTCGCTGCTTCAGGATCGCGGCGGCGCCGGCGACGTGCGGGGTGGCCATGGACGTACCGGACATCGCGCGGTAGGCGTACACGCCGCGTCCGCCCGCGGCGGCGGCGGAGATGGCCACGCCGGGGGCGGCGATCTCGGGCTTGAGGGTGTGGGTGATCCGGGACGGGCCGCGGCTGGAGAAGGGGGCGGTGGAGTCGTCGCGGTCGACGGCTCCGACCGTGAGGACGCTGGGGGCGCAGCCGGGCGAGGAGACGGTGTTCATCCCCGGGCCGGAGTTTCCGGCGGCGATGACGAACAGCGCGCCCGTGGAGCGGGCGAGCTGCTCCGTGGCGGTGCTCATCGGGTCGGTGCAGTCGGTGGGGGTCGGGTCGCCGAGGCTCATGGAGACGACGTCGGCGCCCTGCGCGACGGCCCACTCCATGCCGGCGATGATCCACGACGTGGCGCCGGAGCCGCCGTCGTTGAGGACCTTGCCGTTGAGGAGCTTCGCGCCCGGCGCGACGCCCTTCTTCTTGCCGCCGCTCGCGGCGCCCGAGCCGCCGACGGTGGAGATGGTGTGGGTGCCGTGGCCCTGGAAGTCACCGGCGGTCGCGGAGTCGGTGAAGTTCTCCGAGGCGGTGATCCGGCCCTTGAGGTCGGGGTGCTCGGCGTCGGCGCCGGTGTCGAGGACGGCGACCTTGGTGCCCGTGCCGTCGTAGCCGGCGGCCCACGCCTCCGGGGCGTGCACCTGCGCCGTCGAACGCTCCAGGAACGCCTCGACCTTCCGGTCCAGCCACAGCTTCCGGACGTCGGAGCCGGAGCGCGTACGGGCGGAGGTGACGTCGGCCCAGAAGGCGGCGGCGTTCTTCTTGTCGGCCTTCAGCGCGACGCCGTGGGCCGCCTTGAGCACCGGGCCACGGGCGGCGCCGCGCGGAGAGGCGGGGACGGCGCGGGCGACGTCGACGGAGGAGTCGTAGACGGCGATCAGCGGCAGGGCGGTGGTGGAGGCGTCGTCGTAGCCCTGGCGGATCAGGCCGGTGACGTTGAACAGCTCCTCGTCGACGCGGTCGGCGGCGAGCGGTCCCTCGGCTCCTTCGGGGTAGACGTAGAGGTCCCCGCCGTCGTGGCGGGTCTCCAGGAGCGGGACGGTGCCGTCCTCGCGGGGCAGCGCCGTCGCGGTGGCGCGCCCGGTGGCGTCCGAGGCCACCAGGACGCGGTCGCCGGTGACGAGGGTGACCGTCACGGGGGCGCCCGTGTGCCGGGCGGCTTCCTCCGTGCCGACGAGGGGTCTGTCGCCTGCGGTGGCCTCCGGTCGGGCGGCCACGGACGGCGTCAGCGCGGTGACGGCCAGGACGGCGGCGGTCGCCGCCCCCAGGGCCGTGCGCGATATCGGACGCATCGTTCTCCCTTGCTCGTTGCTCGTTGCTGGTGCGGTGGCGACACCTTGGCAGCGGGCGAGGGAGCGGCGGAACACCGATCGCGGGCGGGAAGGTGCCACGACCGTTTCCCGCCACGGCGGCGATGGAAGGAAACACTCCGGAAAGGGGGTGCGACGTGCTCGGAGCGATCGGACTCGACGACACGCAGGAGGCGGTGTACCGCGCCCTGGTGCGGCTCGGCGGCGCGGACCCGGCCGGGCTCGCGCAGCGGCTCGGGGTCGGCGAGACCGCCGCGGCCACCGCGCTGGGCGGGCTGGAGGAGCGGGGGCTCGCGTCCCGGCCGCACGCCGGGGCGGTGCGCTGGGTGCCGGCGCCGCCCGGGGTCGCGCTGGGGGCGCTGCTCACCCGGCGGCGACAGGTGCTGGACGGGGTGGGGCGGACGGCGGCACTGCTGGCGGACGCCTACCGCTCGGAGGCGGCGGAGCCCGCGGTGCACGACCTGGTGGAGGTGGTGACGGGGGCGAGCGCGGTCGCGCACCGGTTCCTCCAGTTGCAGATGGGCGCGGTGGAGGAGCTGTGCGTGCTGGTCACGGGCGCGCCGGTGGCCGTCGCGCCGACGGAGAACCCGGTCGAGGACGCGGCCGTGGCCCGCGGGGTCTCCTACCGGGTGGTGCTGGAGCGGGAGGCGCTGGCGCTGCCGGGCCAGCTCACCGAGCTGACCCTGGGTCTCGGGCGCCGGCAGGAGGTGCGGCTGACCGAGAAGGTGCCGACCAAGCTGGTGGTGGCCGACCGGGCGCTGGCGATGGTGGCGCTGGGCGGCCACGGGCCCGAGCCCTCCGCCCTGGTGATCCACGCGAGCGGGGTGCTGGACCTGCTGATGAACGTGTTCGAGCGGGTCTGGCGCGGCGCGCTGCCGGTCCAGCTCGACCCCGGCGGGGAGCTGGTGGAGGGCGAGCCCGCCGGTCCCGACGCGACGGACCTGCGGATCCTCGCCCTGCTACTGCTCGGCATGACCGACGCGAGCATCGGCAAGCAGCTGGGGCTCGGCCTGCGCACGGTGAAGCGGCGGGTGAAGGGGCTGATGTGCCTGGCGGACGCGACCACCCGGATCCAGCTGGGCTGGCGGGCGTACGAGCTCGGCTGGATCGCCGGTCCGCCGTCGGGTGCGTGAGCGGACCACCGGCGGCTCCGTGAGCGGACCACCCAGGTCACCGTGAGCGAACCAGCGGCGGCTCCGTGAGCGGACCACCCAGGTCACCGTGAGCAAACCGCCGGCGGCTCCCAGAGCGGACCACCGGCGGCTCCGTGAGCGAACCGCCGGACAGCTGAGGAATCCGTCCGCCGACGGCAGGCGAAGGACCGCCGACGACAGGTGGAGAATCCGCCGACGGCAGGTGGAGGATCCGCCGACGGCAGGTGAAGCGTCGGCGACCCGTTCCGCCGGGCGCAGCCGTCAAGCGGCCACCACGGTTCTACCGAGTAGTAACCATCACACCCCGATCCTTCTGCAACTAGTTGCAGAATCGCCCACCGGTCGCCTACAACAGGATCCGACGATCCCCGCGCGAGGAGGCGCCCCCGTGACTGCCACGACCCCGTACCCGCACCTGCTCAGCCCGCTCG
Source organism: Streptomyces hydrogenans (assembly GCF_014656075.1). Lineage (GTDB taxonomy): Bacteria > Actinomycetota > Actinomycetes > Streptomycetales > Streptomycetaceae > Streptomyces > Streptomyces hydrogenans. Next base: position 13,734 of record NZ_BNBS01000111.1, on the reverse strand, counting down.
ACCTCGGGTTCACCACCCTGCCCAACCGGGTGATCATGGGGTCGATGCACGTCGGCCTGGAGGAGACCGAACACGGCTTCGAGCGGATGGCCGCCTTCTACGCCGAGCGGGCGCGCGGCGGCGCGGGCCTCATCGTCACCGGCGGCATCGCGCCCAACGAGGCCGGCCGGCCGTGGGACGGCGGCGCCAAGCTGACCACCGCCGAGGAGGTCGCCGAGCACCGGCTGATCACCGACGCCGTGCACGGCGAGGGCGGCCGGATCGCGATGCAGATCCTGCACTTCGGGCGGTACGCCTACCACCCCGCGCTGGTGGCGCCGAGCGCCCTCCAGGCGCCGATCAGCCCCTTCGTGCCGAACGAGCTGACCGAGGCCGAGGTCGAGCAGACCGTCGAGGACTACGCCCGCTGCGCCGAGCTGGCCCGGGAGGCGGGGTACGACGGCGTCGAGGTGATGGGCTCCGAGGGCTACCTCATCAACGAGTTCATCGCCGCCGCCACCAACCACCGCACCGACCGCTGGGGCGGCTCCTACGAGAACCGGGTCCGCTTCCCGCTGGAGATCGTCCGCCGGATCCGCGAGCGGGTCGGCGCCGACTTCATCATCGTCTACCGGCTCTCCATGCTGGACCTCGTCCCCGGCGGCTCCACCCTGGAGGAGGTCGTCCGGCTCGCCAAGGAGATCGAGGCGGCCGGCGCCACCATCATCAACACCGGCATCGGCTGGCACGAGGCCCGCATCCCCACCATCGCCACCTCCGTGCCGCGCGGCGCCTACACCTGGGTGACGAAGAAGCTGATGGGCGCGGTGTCCGTGCCGCTCGTCACCAGCAACCGCATCAACACCCCCGAGGTCGCCGAGGAGATCCTGGCCGACGGCCGCGCCGACCTCGTCTCGCTCGCCCGGCCCTTCCTCGCCGACCCCGCCTTCGTGAACAAGGCCGCCGCCGGCCGCTCCGAGACCATCAACACCTGCATCGGCTGCAACCAGGCGTGCCTGGACCACACCTTCAACCTCAAGATCACCTCCTGCCTGGTCAACCCGCGGGCCTGCCACGAGACCGAGCTCGTCCTCTCCCCCACCCGCCTCGCCAAGCGGATCGCCGTCGTCGGCGCCGGCCCCGCCGGCCTCTCCTGCGCCGTCTCGGCGGCCGAGCGCGGCCACACCGTCACCCTCTTCGACGCCGCCTCCGAGATCGGCGGCCAGCTCAACGTCGCCAAGCGGGTGCCGGGCAAGGAGGAGTTCGACGAGACCCTGCGCTACTTCCGCGTCCAGCTCGCCGAGCACGGCATCGACGTCCGCCTCGGCACCCACGTCTCCGCCGACGACCTCGACGGCTACGACGAGGTCGTCGTCGCCACCGGCGTCACCCCCCGCGACCCGGGCATCGACGGCCAGGACCACCCGAGCGTCCTCAGCTACCTCGACGTGCTCCGCGACGGCGCCCCCGTCGGCGAGCGGGTCGCCGTCATCGGCGCCGGCGGCATCGGCTTCGACGTCGCCGAGTTCCTCACCGACGGCGGCGAGGGCGCCAGCCAGGACCCCGAGACGTACTTCCGCCAGTGGGGCGTCGACACCTCCTACGAGAACCGGGGCGGACTGCGCACCCCCGAGCGGAACGCGCCGCCGCGCCAGGTCCACCTGCTCCAGCGCAAGACCACCAAGGTCGGCGCCGGGCTCGGCAAGACCACCGGCTGGATCCACCGCACCGAGCTCAAGCACCGCGGCGTCGCCATGGTCGCGGGCGTCACCTACGACCGGATCGACGACGAGGGCCTGCACCTCAGCATCGACGGCGAGCCGCAGGTGCTGCCGGTGGACACCATCGTCCTCTGCTCCGGCCAGGAGCCCCGCCGGGGCCTGTACGAGGAGCTGGTCGCGGCCGGCCGCACCGCCCACCTCATCGGCGGGGCCGACGTCGCCGCCGAGCTGGACGCCAAGCGCGCCATCGACCAGGGCACGCGGCTCGCCGCCACCCTGTGACGGCAGCACCGTGATCACCGCGGCCGGCCGAACCTAGGATGCGGGCATGTCCCTCCCGTACGCGATCCTCACCGCGCTGCTAGAGAAGCCGTCGTCCGGACTCGAGCTGACGCGTCGCTTCGACAAGTCGATCGGGTACTTCTGGTCGGCCACGCACCAGCAGATCTACCGCGAGCTGGGACGGCTCGAAGAGGCGGGGCAGATCCGTGCCCTGCCCTCCCCGGTGCCGGTCCGCGGGCAGCGCAAGGAGTACGAAGTGCTGCCCGCCGGGCGGGAGTTCCTCCGGGAATGGGTCGGCGCCGCCGAGGACCCCAAACCGCTGCGGTCCGCGCTGCTGCTGCGGATGCGGGCCGCGGCGGTCGTCGGCTCGGCCGGGCTGCGGGCCGAGCTGGAGCGGCACCTGGCGCTCCACCGGGCCCAGCTCGACGAGTACCTCGTCATCGAGGAGCGGGACTTCCCCGCCGAGCGGCGCGGCTCCGAGCCCGACCGGCTGCGCCACCTCGTCCTGCGCGGCGGCATCGACCTGGAGCGCTTCTGGGTGGAGTGGCTGACGGCCGCGCTGGAGGAACTGGGCCCCGAGGGCTGAACCTCCCGGCCCGCCGCGCGCCCGTCCCGCGCCCTTCCGCCCCCGGCGCGCGCGGGGCCGCTTCCCCCGCTCCGTGGATACTGGTCGGTATCGGGTCATGTTCCACGACAGGAAAGGGCGGGTATGGCCGACGACTTGGGGCGCCGCGGGACACGTCACGCGGTGGTCATCGGGGGAAGTCTCGCCGGACTGCTGGCGGCACGGGTGCTCGCGGAACACGCGGAGCGGGTCACGGTCGTCGAGCGCGACCGGCTGCCGGACGCGCCGGACGCCCGGCCCGGCGTGCCGCAGGGCCGGCACCTCCACGTGCTCATCGAGGGCGGCCAGCAGGCGCTCGACACGCTGCTGCCCGGCTTCATGGACGAGCTGCGGGAGCTGGGCTCGCCGAAGGTGGCCATGCCGACCGACATGGTCCAGTGGCAGGCCGGCCAGTGGTTCACCCGGCTGCCCGCGACCGCCCACTTCTACAGCGGGCCCCGGCCCCAGCTGGAGTGGCTGGTGCGGCAGCGGGTCCTCGCCGACCCGCGCGTCGAACTCGTCCAGGGCGCCGACGTGGTGGGCCTCACCGGCACCGCCGCGCGGGTGACCGGCGTACGGCTGCGGGAGCGCGGCGCGGGCGCCGGGCACGAGCCCCGTACCCTCGCCGCCGACCTGGTGGTGGACGCCTCCGGGCGGTCCACCAGGGCGGCGGACTGGCTGGCCGCGATCGGCGCCGAGGCGCCGCACGAGGAGACCCTCGACACGGGCCTCGCCTACGCCTCGCGGGTGTACAAGGCGACGGACGCGGTGCCCGTCACCGACGCGCAGGGCTACTACATCGTGCCGGGTCCCCGGCAGCCGTACGGCGGGGTGATCGTGCCGCTCGGCGACGGCCACCACATCGTCACCTTCTCGGGACTGCGCGGCGACGAACCGCCCACGGAGGACGGGGCGTTCGAGGAGTACGCGAAGCGGTTCCCGCATCCGGTGATCAGCGAGTGGGTGGCCGCGGCCGAGCCCGTGACGCCGGTGCACGGCTTCCGGAAGACCGCCAACATCCGCCGCCGGTACGACCGTCCGGGCCGCCGCCCGGCCGGCTTCCTCGCCACCGGCGACGCGCTGTGCGCCTTCAACCCGATCTACGGCCAGGGCATGGCGACGGCGGCGCTGGCCGCGGTCGCGCTGCGCCGGGCCCTCGCGGACACCCGGCGGGTGCCGACGACCCGCCGGGTGCAGCGGGCGCTCCTCGACGCGTCCCGCGGGGCGTGGGACATCTCCGCGGGCGCGGACAAGAAGATGCCGGGCGCGACGGGCGACGCGGCCCGGCCGCAGCCGCTCGACAAGGTCACCGGCTGGTACCTGGCCCGGATCCAGGAGCGCGCGGCGGGCGACCCGGCGGTCGGCGCGCCCTTCCGGTCGGTCCTCACCCTGACCGCGCCGCTCACCAGTCTGTTCGCCCCGTCGATGGTCCGGGCGGCGCTCTTCTCCCCGGTCCCGGACACCCCGGCGGCGCCGCCGCTGCGCAAGGACGCCTGACCGGCGGAAACTCCCTTGCCCTTCCCGGGAGAAGGACGATCATCGGAGGTGATCGCGGACGCCAGGCAACCCGGGAAGGGCCCCATGAACGACAACTCCCTCCAGCTCGTCGAGGAACGCTTCGCGTCGGCGTCGGCCGGCCGCGAGGTCGACTACCGGGTGCTGCTGCCGAGCGACCGGGTGCGGGGCGAGCGGCTTCCGCTCGTCCTGCACCTCCACGGCGCGATGTCGTCGTCGGCGTCGCTGGAGAACGCGCGGCCGCTGTACGAAGACCTGTACCGGCGGGGGGAGTTCCCGCGCGCCGTCGTCGCGTGCGTGAGCACCCCCACCCTCGACGGGTTCTATCTCGACCGGCCCGACGGGGCCGCGTGGGAGACGCTGGTCGCCGAGGAGTTCCCCGCCCGTCTCGCGGCGGCGTTCGGGCCGTTCGACGGGACCGCGCTCTTCGGGGCGTCCATGGGGGGCTACGGCGCCCTCAAGGCGGCCTTCCGCGATCCCGGGCGCTACGCGGCGGTCGCGGCGCTCTCGCCGGCCGTCTTCCCCGGCGAGACGCCCGGGGACGTGCCCGAGGCGAACCGGCCCTCCGTGCTCGACGAGCTGCACCGGGCGATGGCGCACGGCTCCGGCGACGCCGCCGTGTACGCCGGGAACTGCGTGCAGGGGCTGGCGCGGCGGCACGCCGCGGCGATCCGCGACGCGGCCCTGCCGGTCCTGGTGGACTGCGGCGGCGCCGACGAGTTCCTGCTGCACGAGGGCGCGGCCCATCTGCACGCGGTCCTCGGGGAGCTCGGCGTCGCCCACACGTTCCGGCTGGTCGACGGGGCGGGGCACGTGGGCCCCGAGGCCGAGGACCGGACCCGGGAGGCGATCCGGTTCCTCGGCGGCGCGCTGCGGTCCCGCACGTAGCCCGGTCCTGCACCGGCCCGGAGCCTGGTGCCGTCCGCGGCCCGGTCCGGCGTCCGACCGGCGCCCGGTGCCGTCCGCGGCCCGGTCCGGCGTCCGACCGGCGCCCGGTGCCGTCCGTGGCGCGGCCCGGCACCGGCCCGGAGCCGGGACCGGGCGCGGGTCAGACGCCCGGGGCCGCGGTGATCATGCCGGCGGCGATGCCCGCGCCGAGGCTGGCGTAGTCGTCGGCGTTCTGGCCGGCGTAGGCGAGGGAGAAGTCGGCCACCGCGCGGTCGAAGACGTCGGAGGAGCCGAGGTAGGCGGCGATGGCGACGCGGTCGCCGGAGCGGGCGTGGGCGCGGGCCAGGGCGCGGCCGCACAGCCGGGCGTAGTCCCGCAGCATGCCGGGGCTCATCGTCTCGACCTCGGCCGAGCCCTTCATGTCGCGCAGCTGGCGCCAGTAGAAGTGGCGTTGCTCGGGTCCGGTCATCCAGCCGAGGAAGATGTCGCTGGCGGCCTGGGTGAGGCGCTGGCCGCAGACGACGCGCTGCCCCTGGTGGGGGTAGGCGGTGGGCGGCAGGTACGCCTCCAGGACCGAGCGGCCGGCCTCCTTGATCTGGAGGATGAGCGGGTCGGACGCGTCGCGGCCTTCGAGGAGGACGACGAAGCAGCGGGTGCCGACGCTGCCGACGCCGACGACCTTGCGGGCGGCGTCGCGGAAGGTGTGGCGGTCGAGGAGGAGGCGGCGCTCCTCGGAGAGCGAGCTGCGGTAGTCGCTGAAGATCTTGCCGAGGTTGACCCGGTCGAGGTCGGGGACGCGCTCCAGGAGCGGTGGGTCCTCCGCGATGCGGCGGCCGCCGTCGCCGTCCCGGACGGTGAGCTTGTCGAGCGCCTGGAGGCTGGTGCGTCGGCGGGCCTTGGCGAGGTTGCGGGAGAGCCGGTCGCGCTCGCGGGGGCGGGCCAGGGCGGAGAGTTCGTCGGCGTCGATCCGCTCGTACCAGACGGTGAGTTCCCCGAGGCCGGCGAGGCGGAGCATGGTGGTGCGGTACGCCTCGACGGCGACGAGCGCGGCGCGGTGGGCCTTGGGACGTGGGCTGCCGTTCTGGAGGGCGGCGACGGTGATGCTGGCGGCGAGGCGCTTGACGTCCCACTCGAAGGGGCCGGGCAGGGTCTCGTCGAAGTCGTTGACGTCGAAGAGGAGCGTCCGTTCGGGTGAGGCGTAGACGCCGAAGTTGAGCAGGTGGGCGTCGCCGCAGAGCTGGACGGTGAGGCCGGTGTTGCGGGTGGCGCCGAGGTCGGCGGCCATCACGGCGGCTGCGCCGCGCAGGAACGCGAAGGGCGAGGCGGCCATCCGTCCGTACCGCACGGGGACGAGGTCGGTCAGCCGGTCGGCGGCCTGGCGCTCCAGGACCGTGAGCGGGTCCGGGCGCTGGGAGCTGGGTATCCAGCGTCCGTGCGAGGAGCGCGGGACCCGCTTGCGGGCCGCGCGGCCTCGGTCGGCACGCTCGGAGGACGTCGTCATCCGGCCTCACCCCTGTTCCACCGCCGGCCCTGACCGGCCCTGTCGCCTGGTCCCCATTACAGGGTGCGGCGCGGGTTTCGGCCACTCTGCACGGTCGCCCTAGCGAAATGGTTTAGACCAATGATAGGAATTGATCACCCATACGGCCCATGCGGTGACGCTGAGCGAAGAAGGGGTTGATCATGGCCGTACTCGATTCCGCACCCTCCGGCGACGAACTCCCGGGGTCCGGTCGGCCGCCCGAGGAAGAGGTCCCTCGCTATCTGCGGGTCGCCGCCGAACTGCGGGACGCCCTCGTCCGCCACGCCCTGGCCCCCGGCGGCCGGCTCCCCTCGGAGCGCTCCTTGGCGCAGCGGTACCACGTCAACCGGCAGACCGTCCGCAGCGCGCTCCAACTGCTGCGCGAGGAGAGACTGGTGGTGACCGACCGGCGCGGCACCTTCGCCGCGGACGGACCGGGATCCGGCCCCGGGCCGCCCCCGCCGTCGCGGGCGGCGCCGTCCGCCGCCCGGCCGGTCTTCCCCGGCGGACCGCGCGCGGCGGAGGCGCTGGTGCGGGCCACGCTCGGCTAGGAGCCGCCGCCGGCGGCGCTGGCCCCCCGGCTGCACCTGGCGCCGGGCGAGCCGACGCTGGTGCACCGTCACCGGGTGCTGGCCCCCCGGGGTCCGGAGCTCCAGCGGGCGGTCTCGTGGTTCTCCCGGGTCGCGCTCGACGAGATCCCGCAGCTGGCCCGGTACCGGAGGTCCCGTTCCTGCGTGCACCAGCCGGACCTGCGGCTGCTCTACCACTGGATGCACCAGGCGGGGCTGCGGGCCACCCACCGGGAGTCGGTGCGGGTCCCGCCCGGCGGTCCGGGACCGACGGCCGGCGGCACGGCCCGGCTGAGCGTGCACCGGGTGGTGAGCGACCAGCACGGCCACGTCCTGGAGGTCACGGACATCGACTTCTCCGCCCAGGAGGCGGCCTGGACGTACGAGTACAGCCTCTGACGCCGTGCCGGGGTCCGGCGGCCGGGGTCAGACCAGGCCCTCCGCGATCTCCGCCTCCTCCTGGGCGCTGCCGTACGCGGTCGGCGTGCCGTACGAGCGGCGGGCGGCGTACCACCAGACGGTCGCCAGGAGCAGCACGACGGCGAGGGCGATCACCGCGTAGTTCATGTTCCCGGTGGTCACCGGGCTCTTCTGGGGCAGGCAGAAGAGGACGGTCACCACCGCGACCCAGCCGACGGCGGTCCAGCCGACCGGCCGGCTCCAGCGGCCGAGGCTCCACGGGCCGGGCGTGAACGCGCGCCCGGCCTTCAGGCGCAGCAGGATCGGGATGGCGTAGGCGGGGGTGATGCCGATGACGTTGATGGCGGTGACCGCGCCGTAGGCGGTCGACGAGTACAGCGAGGGCAGCGCGATCACGGCGGCGGCCCCGACGGAGAGCCAGACGGCCGGGACCGGGGTCTGGGTGCGGCGGCTGACCTTCCGCCAGGTCGCCGACGCGGGCAGGGCGTTGTCCCGGCTGAACGCGAAGACCATGCGGCTGGCGGCGGCCACCTCGGCGTTGCCGCAGAAGAGCTGGGCGACGATGACGACGAGGAGCAGCGCGGTGGCACCGCCGGTACCGAGGGCGTCGAGCAGGATCTGGGCGGGCGGCACGCCGGTCTCGGTGTTCACGGTGCCCGCGTAGTCCTGGATGGCGAAGGTGAGTCCGGCGAGGAGGACGAAGCCGGCGATCCAGGAGACCCAGATGGCGCGGACGATGCCCCTGGCCGCCGCGACGGAGGCGTTGGCGGTCTCCTCGGAGAGGTGGGCGGAGGCGTCGTACCCGGAGAAGGTGTACTGGGCGAGGAGCAGGCCGATCGCGGCGACGTAGAACGGGTTGGCCCAGCCGGTGCCGTTGACGAACTCGGTGAAGACGAAGTCCGCCGACTGGTGGCGGTCGGGGACGATCGCGAGCGCGCCGACGATCACGGCGACGCCCGCGAGGTGCCACCAGACGCTGATCGAGTTGAGCACGCTGACCAGCCGGACCCCGAAGAGGTTGAGGCAGGCGTGGAGCAGCAGGATCGCCAGGAAGATCAGGAAGGTGGAGCCCGGGGTGGGCGCGAAGCCCCACTGGAGGTGGAGGAAGGCGCCGGTGAAGAGCGCGGCGCCGTAGTCGATGCCGGCGATGGCGCCGAGCAGACCGAGCAGGTTCAGCCACCCGGTGTACCAGCCCCAGCGGCGCCCGCCGAGCCGGTCGGCCATGTAGTAGAGCGCCCCGGAGGTCGGGTAGGCGCTGGTGACCTCGGCGAGGGCGAGCCCGACGCAGAGCACGAAGAGGCCGACCCCGGCCCAGCCCCAGAGCATGACGGCGGGGCCGCCGGCGCCGAGCCCGAAGCCGTACAGCGTCATGCAGCCGGAGAGGACGGAGATGACCGAGAAGCTGATGGCGAAGTTGCCGAAGCCGCCCATCCGCCGGGCGAGCACCGGCTCGTAGCCCAGCGCGCGCAGCCGGGCCTCCTCGTCCGGCAGGGCGTCCGGCCGCTTGCTCGGCGCGTCCGTGGGGACGGTGCGGGACATGGGGAACCTCCGGGCGGGAACGGGTGTACGGGGGAAGGGCGTGAGGGACGGCGGTGGGGGACGCGCCCGGTCAGCCGGTGAGGCTGCGGGCGCGGGCGCGCAGGAAGACCTCCTCGGCGAGGGCCCGGTCGGCCGGGCGCGGGGTGCGATGGGCCCAGGGCACGGCGGTGTAGTACGGACCGAGGGCCTCGAAGACGCGGGCCGCGTCGGTGAAGAGCAGGGCGCCGGAGAGGGCGTGCGCCAGGTGGTTGAGGTCCAGCTGGGACGCCTCGGGCACCGCGCAGAAGAGGAACCACGCGTCCATCGCCCGCCGGGCCTCGCGCACCGCGTCCTCCGCGACCCAGTGCAGGTCCAGGGCCCGCTCGTGCCCCCGGTCGCGCCGGTAGCGCTCGACCCGGACGTGGAGCGGCAGGGCGTGCAGGGCGGAGCCGCGCGGCGCGACGGACGCCGCCCAGTGGGCGTACGTGACGGCCTCTGAGAGCGGCCCCTCGCCGCGCCCGTAGAGGAACTGGAGCATGCGGTGGTGCGCCTCGCGGTTGTACGGGTCCCGCCGCTCGGCCTCGGCGAGCAGCGCCCAGGGGGCGGGCGGCAGCCCCGGCACGGGCGGCGGGACGCGGTGCTCGGCGGGCTGGTGGGCGGCGACGAGCGCGGCGAGGGCGAGGAGGCCGATCCAGGGCACCGGGTCGGCGGGGGCGCACGCGGCGGCCGCCCGGCACGCCGTGGACGCCTCCGCGCGGAGGGCGGGGGTGTGGCCGTGGCCGGCGCGGTGGGCGCGGACGGCCCGCTCGACGGCGACCCGGCCGAGCATCACCTCGGCGGCGGTGCTCCCGGGCCGTTCGGCGCGCCAGGCGTGGACGACGTCGGTGCCCGCGGCGACGGTGGCGAGGATCTGGGTGCGGCGGGTCCATCCGTCCCAGCCGCCGGTGTCCGCCGTCTCCTGGAGGAGCCGCGCCATCTCGTGCCAGCGGCCGGCGCGCAGGTCCTGGAGCGCGTGGCGCAGGGCGTGGTCGTGGCCCGCCGGGTGGAAGACGGGCCGGAAGCCGGACGCGGACATCAGCGGACGGGGCGGGCCGCGTGCCTGACGGCGGGGCGGGGCGCGGGCCGGGGTGCGGGGCGGGCGGCGGTCGGGGTCTCAGCGGCGACGGGCCCCGCGGCGGCTCCGGACAGGGGCCGTACGGGGGCTCCCGACAGGGGCCGTGCGGCGACGTGTGACGGCGGCCGTGCGGCGGTTCCGGACAGCGGTCGTGGGATGCGCGGCCGTGCGGTGGGCCGGAGTCGCGGCCGTGCGCCGGCCCTGTGCCGGGGCCCGGCGGTGCCCTTGGGCATGAGGCCGGGGGTGCCCCCGGGCAAGGGCCTGGCGGTGGCCCCGGGCAAGGGCCTGGCGGTGGGCGTCGGCATGGGTCCTCGGTCGGGCGCGGTCGGATCGGCGAGCGGCGCGCCTTCGGTCGGTCGGCGAGCGGCGCTCACTATAGGCGCGACCGAAGGTGATCGTCCGGATCATTTTCGTGACCGCAACTATCCGGCCAGCGGCAGAATGTGATCTACCGTCAGGTAACTCGGAGGGACCTGACAGGCTCCCCCGGCCAGGGTTGACGGGCCGCCTTCCGCCCGCGAGCCTGACCCCTTTCCGCCGGCGGACACCACGACGGGAGCAGCACATGACGGGCGGTCCGGTCCTCGCCGTCGACCAGGGCACCTCCGGCACCAAGGCGCTCGTCCTGTGTCCGGAACGGGGGGTGCTCGGCACCGGCACGGCCCCGGTGCGCCCCCGCCACCTGCCGGGCGGGCGGGTCGAGGTGGACCCCGCCGAGCTGTACGGCTCCGTGGTCGCGGCGGGCCGCGCCGCCCTCGCCGAGGCGGGCGTCCCGGTGGTCGCCGTGGGCCTCGCCAACCAGGGCGAGACGGTCCTCGCCTGGGACCCCGCCACCGGCGACCCGCTCACCGACGCCCTCGTCTGGCAGGACCGCCGCGCGGCCGGGATCTGCCACGAACTCACACCGCATCACGCCACGTTGGAGGAACTGACGGGCCTCCCCGTCGACCCCTACTTCGCCGCCCCCAAGATGGCCTGGATCCGTCGCCACGCCACCGGCGCCGGGGTCGTGACGACGAGCGACGCCTGGCTGACGCACCGGCTGACGGGCGCGTACGTCACCGACGCCGCGACCGCGGGCCGCACCGGTCTCCTCGACCCGGCCGCGGTCGCCTGGTCCGCGCCCGCACTCGACCTCTACGGCCTCGGCGGCGAGCGGCCGCCCCGGATCGTCGACTGCGACCAGCCGGTCGGCGTCACCACCGCCTTCGGCCCGCCGCTCCCGCTGACCGGCCTCCTGGTGGACCAGCAGGCCGCCCTCCTCGCGCAGAGCGCCACCGCGCCGGACGCCGCCAAGTGCACCTACGGCACCGGGGCGTTCCTGCTCGCCCGCACCGGACCGCTCCCCCGCCGCACCACGACCGGCCTCGTCGGCTGCGTGGCCTGGCGGCTGCGCGGGCGCACCGAACACTGCCTCGACGGGCAGGTGTACACCGTCGCGTCCGCCGTCCGCTGGCTCACCGACCTCGGGGTCATCGCCGGCGCGCGGGACCTGGACGCCGTCGGCGGCGCGGTGCCCGACAGCGGCGGCGTCACCTTCGTGCCCGCGCTCGCCGGGCTCGCCGCCCCCTGGTGGTACGGCGAGGCCCGCGGGACCCTCACCGGCCTCGGCCTCGACACCGGACGCGGCCATCTCGTGCGGGCCCTCGTCGAGGGCATCGCCGCCCAGGTCACCGAACTCGCCGGGGCGGCGGCGACCGACCGGGGCGCGCCCCTCGACGCCCTGCGCGCCGACGGCGGCCTGACCCGCTCGGCGCTGCTCATGCAGACCCAGGCCGATCTGCTCCAGCTGCCGGTGGAGGTGTCCGCGCTGCCCGACGCCACGGCCCTCGGCGCCGCCGCGACGGCCCGCCTCGGCCACGACCCGGGCCTCGCCGTGCCGGAGGCCGTACCGCCGTGGAAGCCGTCCGCCGTCTACGAGCCCGCCATCTCGGCGGACGAGGCCGCCGACCGGCTCGGGCGGTTCCGGGCCGAGGTGGCCGTGCTCCTGGAGCGGCGGCCCGACGGCGGCGCGGGTCCCGGGGCGGCGGGGTGAGCGTCAGCGGGCGCGGTCCGCTGCCGGGCGGGCCGGACGGCGCGTACGACGTCGTCGTCGTCGGCGCCGGGGTGGTGGGGTGCGCGATCGCGCGCGCCCTCGCCCGCCACCGGCTGCGGGTCGCGCTCGTGGAGGCGGCGGACGACGTCGGCGAGGGCAGCTCCAAGGCCAACACCGCGATCCTCCACACCGGTTTCGACGCCGTGCCCGGCACCTTGGAGGCGGAGCTCGTACGGGCCGGGCACCGGCTGCTGACCGCGTACGCCGCCGAGACGGGCCTCCCCGTCGAACCGGTCGGCGCGCTCCTGGTCGCCTGGGACGAGGAGCAGCGGGCCGCGCTGCCCGGACTCGCGGCGAAGGCGGCCCGCAACGGCCACCACACCACCCGGCTGATCGACGCCGCCGAACTCCGGCGCCGCGAGCCCCACCTCGGACCCGGCGCGCTCGGGGCGCTGGCCGTGCCGGGCGAGTCGATCGTCTGCCCCTGGAGCACCACCCTCGCCTACGCCACCCAGGCGGTGCTCTCCGGCGTCGACCTGCTGCTCGGCTGCCGGGTGACGGCCGTCGCGCCCGCGACCGGCACGCCCGCGGCGACCGGCTCCGGCCCGGACGCCCGCTCCGGCGCGCCGCACCGGCTGTCCACCACGCGCGGACCGCTGACCGCGCGCTACCTGGTCAACGCCTGCGGGCTGCACGCCGACCGCTTCGACGCCCTGCTCGGCGTCCGGGACTTCACGGTCACGCCCCGCCGCGGCCAGCTGCTCGTCTACGACACGTTCGCCCGCCCGCTGGTGCGGCACATCCTGCTGCCCGTCCCCGGCCCGCTCGGCAAGGGCGTCCTCGTCGCGCCCACCGTGTACGGCAACGTACTGCTCGGCCCCACCGCCGAGGACCTCGACGACCGCACCGCCACCGGCACCACCGCCGACGGGCTCGCCGGGCTGCGCGCCCAGGGCGCCCGGATCGTGCCCGCCCTGGTGGAGGAGGAGGTGACGGCCGCGTACGCGGGGCTGCGCGCCGCCACCGGCCGGGAGGACTACCGGTGCGCGGCCCGCCCGGAGCTGCGGTACGTCACCGTCGGCGGGATCCGCTCCACCGGCCTGTCGGCGTCCCTGGCCCTGGCCGAGCACGTCCTCGGCCTGCTCGCCTCGTGCGGTCTGCGGACCGGCCCGGAGCGGCCGCTCGCCCCGGTCCGGATGCCGAACCTCGGCGAGGCGTTCCCCCGCCCGTACCGGGACCCGGCGGCCGTCGCCCGGGACCCCGCGCACGGCACGGTCGTCTGCCACTGCGCGCACGTCACCCTCGGCGAGGTGCGCGACGCGCTCCGCTCGGCCGTCCCGCCGGCGGGCCTCGACGGCCTGCGCCGCCGCACCCGCGCCGGGTCCGGCCGCTGCCAGGGCAGCCACTGCCGGCCCGCGCTGCGCGCCCTGCTCGAGGCGTACGGGAAGGGGGCCGGGGCCCGGTGAACGTACGGCCGGACGGGGGACGGACGGCCCGCTCCGTCGACGTGCTGGTCGTCGGCGCCGGCCCGGCCGGGCCCGCCGCGGCGGCCCGGATCGCCGGGGCG
>NZ_BNBS01000110.1 GCF_014656075.1 Streptomyces hydrogenans | reverse complement strand
GCGTTTCGGCCGTGCGGCGAGCGTGCGTGCCGGGCGGGCCGGACCCGACGGGAATTGCCAGACAGGCCCTGGGGCCCGGCACCGACAGCGGGTCAGTGCCAGTGCGGGGTGGCGGGGTCCTCCTCGGCGGCGAGCATGACGCGGCGGAGCAGGTCGTTGAGGGTGGTGCGCTCGGCGGGGGTGAGGACGCCCAGGAGCCGTTCCTCCTCGTGGCCGAGGACGTCCATGGCGCCCAGCCAGGTGGTGCGGCCGGCGTCGGTGAGCTCGACGACGACCCGTCGGCGGTCGGTGGTGGAGGGGGTGCGCCGGACGAGGCCGCGCTTCTCCAGGGCGTCGAGGCGGCCGGTGACCGAGGCGGGGGCCAGGTCGAGGTCCTGGGCCAGCTCGGAGGGGGCGGCCGAGCCGCCGCGGCCGGCCAGCTTGTGCAGGGTGTCGAACTCGTGGCGTTCGAGGTCGAAGTCGACGAGGGACTGCTCGCGGACCCGGCGGAGGTGGACGGAGAGCTTCTTCATCCGGGTGACCGCGCCCTCGACGACGGGGTCGAGCTCGGGCAGGACGGGCTGCCAGCGGGCCACGTGGCCGTCGGTCCAGTCCCGTTCCCGGGGCGCTGCGGGGTCCTGCTGGTTCATGGGGTGATCGTACGTGCGGGGGTCCGGCCGGTCCCGCACCAATATTTCGTTGCCGAATTATTCGGAGCCGAAATACCCTGCCGCCATGTCCCCTGCCGCCACCGCCCCGCCCGCCGTCCGCCACCCGCTGCGCACCCGGCCCTTCCGGCTCCTCTTCGCCGGGCGGGTGCTCTCCCTCACCGGCGACGCCGTCATCCCCGCCGCGCTGGCCCTCGCCGTCCTGGAGGCCACCGGCTCCACCGGGGCGCTCGCGCTCGTCCTCGCGTGCGCGATGGTGCCGAAGCTGGTGCTGCTCCCGGTCGGCGGCGTGCTCGCCGACCGCTTCGACGCCCGGACCATCGCCCTCGCCATGGACCTCGTCCGCTGCGCCGCCCAACTCCTCGTCGGGGCACAGCTCCTCGGCGGCAGCCCCACCCTGTGGCTGATCGCCGCCGCCTCGGCCGCCGGCGGGGCGGCCGGGGCCTTCGCCGTGCCGACCGCCTCCCCGCTGGTGAAGGGGACCGTGGCCCCGGAGGTCCTGGCCCGGGCCAACGCCGCGATGGGGATCGCGTCCAGCGCCACGCGCGTGGCCGGGCCCGCGCTCGCCGGCGCCCTCGTCCTCACCGTCGGCCCGGGGTGGGCCTTCGTCCTCGACGCCGTCTCCTTCGCGGTCAGCGCCGCGCTCCTCGCCGCGCTCCGGGTCGAGCGGGTGCCGGTCCCCCGCCGGTCCTTCGTCGCCGACCTGCGCGAGGGCTGGCGGGAGGTCAGGTCCCGCGACTGGTACTGGACCAGCCTCGTCGCCCACAGCGCCTGGAACGGCGCCGCCGCCGTCCTGATGACCCTCGGCCCGGCGATCGCCGTCGACCGGCTCGGCGGCCCGGGCACCTGGGTGCTGCTGCTCCAGGTGGGCGCGGTGGGACTGCTCGCCGGCTCGGTCGTCGCCGACCGGCTGAAGCCCTCCCGGCCCGTCCTCACCGCCAACCTCGCCCTCGCGAGCTACGCGCTGCCGCTGCTGCTGCTCGCCGCCGGGGCGCCCGCCTGGGCCGTCATCGGCGCGTACGGACTCGCGCAGGCCGGGCTCGGCTTCCTCTCGCCCGTCTGGGACACGGTCGTCCAGCGCGCGGTGCCCGAGCAGGTGCTGGCCCGGGTGGTCTCGTACGACTGGCTGCTCTCGCTCGCCGCGATGCCGGTCGGCTACACGCTGGCACCGCTCGCCGCCGACGCCTGGGGCCCGGGGGTGCCCCTGGTCACCGCGGCCGTCCTGGTCGGCGGCTGCTGCCTGGCGACCGCCCTGGTGCCGGGGGTGCGGAGACCGCGCTGAGGGCGTTGTCGGTGGGTGGGCCTACCGTGGTCGGCATGGTGGGGAACACGGGCCCGGTGGGCGGCACGGGCGAGGCGGTGGCGCGGGCGACGGCCGAAGGGGCGGACGCGCTGCGGGGGTTGCTGGACGCGCCGGCGGGGGCGGAGCTTCGGGAGGCCGCGCTCGCCGTGCACCTGCGCGCGTGCCGCGGGGACCGCGAGAAGGCCGTGGGGGACGTGCTCGCCCGCCTCGCGCGCCGGGACCTGGGCTGGTCGGCCGCGGAGGCGGACCTGCTGCTGTGCCGCCTCCTGGGCGGCGAAGCGGGCGTCGCCCCGCACGAACTCCACCTGCGCTTCACCGGACTGGTGCCGCTCGCGCTGGCCGCCTGCGAGCAGGCGGGGGACTTCTCGCGCACGCACGTCCGGGCCCTGCGCCGGATCGCCGAAGGGCTCCGCGGGCACGGTCAGGACGGGTTCGGCCTGCTCCGCGACCGGATGGACGCCCTGCTGCGGCGCGAGGCGCGGGTGGACACCGACCTGCTGCCCCGTCACGTCCTGGACGGCTTCGACGACTACGGCCCGGCGATGCGCAGGGCGCACACGGAGCTGCTGGCCGGGCCCGGGGTGGCCGCCTTCCTGGCGCACTGCGCGCCGATGGACCGGCCGCGGGCCACCCTGGCCTGGCGGAAGCGGGCGGCCGTCCTGCTCGCCGCGGCGGAGTCCGGCCCGGAGGTCGTGCGGCGGCTCCTGGAGGGGATCGCCGCGCAGGAGGAGCACCGGGTGAACGACCCGGACCTGGTCGGGATGGGGATCCCGACCCTGGCGAGCGCCGCCAACACCTCCCTCGTCCGCGGCCTGCTGTGGGCCGCCCCGAGCATCCCGGACGCGTGGGTCGTGCCCCTCGTGGGGGCCGTGGCGCTGCACGCCGGGACGGGGCTCGGCGGGCACGGGGGGATGTGCCGCAGCCAGCCGCTCGCCACGGCGGCCGTCGCGGTGCTCGGGGAGTGCCCGGCCGAGCGGGCCGAGGAGGCCGTCGCCGAGCTGGGGCGGCTGCCGAGGCGGGTGGTCAACCGGACGGTGGCCAAGGGGATCGTCAGGGCCACGGAGACGGTCGCCGCGCGGGCGGGGATGACCCCGTCGATGCTGCGGGAGCGGGCCGTGCCGGACCTCGGGCTGGACGGCCGCGGGGTGCGGGAGACGGCCCTGGGGGCGTACACGGCGGAGCTGGCGGTACGGGAGCCGGGCACGGCGCTGCTCTCCTTCAGGGGCCCGGAGGGGAGGCTCCTGAAGACCGCGCCGAAGGAGGTGCGGGAGGCGCGCGCCGAGGAGCTGAAGGAGGTGCGGGCGGGGCTGCGGAAGGCGACCGCGCTGCTGTCCGACGAGCGGGCCCGGCTGGAGGAGCACCTGGCGGCGGGCACCTCCTGGCCGGCGGCGGACTGGCAGCGGTACTACGCGGACCGGCCGGTGACGGGGGCCGTGGCGCGGGCGCTGGTCTGGGAGGCCGGGGACGGCGCCGGGGAGTGGACGGCGGGCCTGCCGGAGCGGTCCGGCGGCGGCTGGGTGCTCGCGGGGGCGGACGGCACCGCGCGGCCGGTCGGGGCGGACGACCGGCTGCGGCTGTGGCATCCGCTGCGGGCCGGGGACGAGGAGGTCGCCGGCTGGCGGGCGGCGCTGCTGGACCGGGAGGAGCGGCAGCCGTTCAAGCAGGTGTTCCGGGAGGTGTACCCGCTGACGCCGGCGGAGCGGGAGACCGGCTCGTACTCGAACCGCTTCGCGGGGCACGTGCTGCGGTACGGGCAGGCGCGGGCGCTGATGACGGGCCGGGGCTGGGCGGGGCGGCACCTGGGGTACTTCTCCGACGGGGACTCCGCCGAGCTGGTGAAGGAGCTGCCCGCGCCGGGCGAGCTGCCGGTGGCGGAGGGGACCCGGTGGCGGGCGCGCCTCTTCGTGGACATGGTCGACGCCGGGGCGGTGTCGGACGGGGTCGCCGCGCTGTGCTCGACCGACCAGGTGCGGTTCGAGCGGCGGGCCGGTGCGGCGGGGCCGCGCGGGGCGTGGGAGCGGGCGGAGCTGGCGGAGGTGCCGGCGCTGGTGCTGTCGGAGGCGCTGCGGGACGTGGACCTGTTCGTGGGGGTCGCGTCGGTGGGGGCGGACCCGGAGTGGCGGGACCGCGGGGAGGACCGGGGTCACGGCGACTACTGGCGGAGCTGGGGCTTCGGGGAGCTGACGGCGGGGGCGCGGGTGCGGCGGGAGACGCTGGCCCGGCTGCTGCCGCGGACCCGCCTTGCGGACCGTGCGGAGCTGACGGACCGGTTCCTGCGGGTGCGGGGGGAGTTGGGCGCGTACCGGATCCATCTGGGCTCGGGGAACGTGCTGATGGAGCCCTCGGACGCGTATCTGTGCGTGGTGGTGGACCGGTCGCGGGAGGCGGGGAGGGTGTTCCTGCCGTTCGAGGAGGACGGCGGGATGCTGTCGGTGATCCTGTCGAAGGCGTTCCTGCTGGCCGCCGACGACCGGATCACCGACCCGACGATCACCGCGCAGCTGCGGCGGGGGCGTTGAGCCCGGACAGGTAGTCGGTCAGCAGGGCCAGGGTCTCCTCGGGGCGCTCCAGGGACGGCAGGTGGCCCGCCCAGTCGAGCGTGACGTGGCGGGCGGCCGGGAGGAGGGCGGCGGTCTTCGCGCCGATGGCGCGGAAGTCGGGGACGTCGTGGGCGCCGGTGACGACGAGGGCGGGCACGGTGACGCCCCGGAGGTCGTCCTCGGTGACACCGGACGGCTGCGCTTCGAGCTCCTCGGGGACGGGGAGCTGGAGTTCGAAGGCGCGGCGCTGCATGGTGTGGACGAGGGCGCGGGCCTCCGGGCCGGCCTCGGGGCCGCACCACAGGTCGACGTTGAGGGCGGTCGCCGCCTCCACGTCGCCGGCTTCGAGGAGGGACTCCTCGCGCTCGAAGAAGGCGCGGAGTTCGGGTCCCGCCTCGTGCTCGACCGGCGCGGCGGCGCAGAGCAGCGCGAGCGCTTCCGTGCGGCCGGGGTGGCGGACGGCGAACTCCAGGGCGACCTCGCCGCCGAAGGAGGAGCCGACGAGCACGGCCCGCTCGGCGCCGAGGTGGTCGAGGAGGTCGCGGACGTCGTCGGCGTGGACGTGCGGGGCGTCGACGGGGGTCTCGCCGAAGCCGCGGAGGTCGCAGCGGACGACCCGGTGCCCGGCGTCGGCGAGGGCCTGGAACTGCCCGTCCCACATCCGGCGGTCGCAGACCCCGGAGTGCAGCAGGACGACGGTCCGGCGGCCGGTGCCGGCCGTGTCATGAGAGAGCGTCATCCGCGTGACTCTAGACGCACCCGACCATGCGGGCCACACCTTTCCACCCCGGACTTGAACACGTTCAAGAGGGGGTCTACAGTCATGCCTGCCAGCAATTGAACGCGTTCAAGGGAGCGTGGGGCATGGACCTCACAGTCATCGCGTACATCGTCTACCTGCTGATCAGCGTGGCCCTGACCATCTGGGTCGCCCGCACCCTCAGCCGCAACGGCAGGATCTTCCTCGCCGACGTGCTGCACGGGAACGAGAAGCTCGCGGACGCCGTCAACCACCTCCTGGTGGTCGGCTTCTACCTCGTCAACTTCGGCTTCGTCGCCCTCTACCTGCGCCAGGACGAGACCGTCCTCGACGCCCGGGAACTCTTCGAGGCCCTCTCCGTCAAGCTCGGCGTCGTCCTGCTCGTCCTCGGCGTGATGCACCTCGGCAACGTCTACGTCCTCAACAAGATCCGCCGCCGCGGCGCCATGGAACGCGAGCAGGTCCCGCCGGTCGCCCCGCAGGGATGGACCGGCGGCCCCGGGAACGGCCCCTGGGCCCCGCCCGCCACCCGGGCCTGACCCCGGGGACCGGCCATGACGACCACCGCCGCCCGCCCGGGCACCCCCGTCGGACGCCTCACCGTGCTGTACGACGCCGACTGCCCGCTCTGCGTGCACCTGCGGCACTGGCTGCTGCGCCAGCGGCAGCTCGTCCCGCTCGACCTCGTCCCGGCCGGCTCGCTGCGGGCCCGGGAGCTCTTCCCCGACCTCGACCACGCCGCCACCCTGCGGGAGATCACCGTCGTCGGGGACCGGGGCCAGGTCTACACCGCCTCGGCCGCCTGGATCGTCTGCCTCTGGGCGCTGGCCGACCACCGGCCCCGCGCCCACTGGCTCGCCACCCCCGCCGGGCAGCCCTTCGCCCGCGCCGCCGTCCTCGCCGCGGCACGGTGGCGCGAGGCGCTCAAGGGCCCCGGCGCCGGGGAGGGCGGCTGCCCGGACGGGCACTGCGAAGTGCCCGGTCCGCCCGGCTAGGCTCGGCTCCGTGAAGGACGCGAAGGAAGAGAAGAAGGCCCCGGACGCCCCGAAGACCGCGGCTCCGAGGTCCGCGGCCGCGAACCCCCCGGCTCCGGACGCCCCGAAGGCCCCCAAGAGCGAGCAGACCCGGACGCTCATCCTGGAGACCGCGCTGCGGCTCTTCCGGGAGCGGGGCTACGACAAGACCACCATGCGGGCGATCGCCCAGGAGGCCGGGGTCTCGGTCGGGAACGCCTACTACTACTTCGCGTCCAAGGAGCACCTGGTCCAGGGCTTCTACGACCGGATCGCCGAGGAGCACCAGGCGGCCGTGGAGCCGGTCCTGGAGGGCGGCGAGAAGGAACTGGTCGCCCGCATCAGGGGCGTGCTGCTCGCCTGGCTCGACATCGCGGAGCCGTACCACGAGTTCGCGGCCCAGTTCTTCAAGAACGCGGCCGACCCCGACAGCCCGCTCTCGCCGTTCTCCCCGGAGTCGGAGGGGCCGCGCGAGGCGGCGATCGAGGTGCACCGCCGGGTGATCTCCGGCGCCTCGGTGAAGGTCGACCCCGAACTGACCGAGGCCCTGCCCCAGCTGCTGTGGCTCCAGCAGATGGGGCTCGTCCTCTTCTGGGTGTACGACCGCTCCGAGGGCGCCGCCAACAGCCGCCGGCTGGTCGAGCGGCTGTCGCCGGTGACCGCGCGGGCCATCTCGCTCTCCCGCTTCCGCATCCTGCGCCCGCTGGTCAAGGAGACCCACGAGCTGCTGGCGGACTTCATGCCGACCGCGGCCGGCATGGCGGCTTCGGGGCGGCCCCGCAGGACCGCCCCGAAGCAGGACTGACCGCCCGGGCGGATCAGATCCAGGCCAGCTCCCACAGGCGCCAGATGCCGGTGCCGTCGGAGAGGTTCTGCGAGCCGCCGACGGCCTCGGTGGCGAGGACGTAGTCGTTCTTCTGCCAGAGCGGGAGCAGCGGCACGTCCTTGGAGACCTCGTCCTGGATCACCTTGAAGTCGCGGGTGGTCCGGGAGCGGTCGCTGTACTGCTGGGTGTCGGTGATCAGCTTGTCGACGGTCTTGCTGGAGTAGCCGCTGGACAGGGCGTTGCCGGTGCCGACGAGCGGGGCGGTGAAGCTGTCCGAGTCGGGGAAGTCGGGGAGCCAGCCGACGGTGTACGCGTCGTAGGCGCCGCTCGTGTAGCCCTTCTGGAAGGTCTGCCAGTCGGCCTCGACGACCTTCACCTTGAACAGCCCGGTCTCCTCCAGCTGCTTCTTGATCTCGGCGGTCTCCGCCTTGTAGGTGGCGTCCTGGCGGTAGCCGAAGGTGAAGTGGACCGGGGTCTGCACGCCGGCGGCCGCCAGCAGGTTCTTCGCCTTGGTCTGGTCCGGCGCCGGGTAGCGGTCGTAGAAGGCCGTGCTGTGGCCGACGAAGCCCTGCGGGATGAGCGAGTACAGCGGCTCGACCGTGCCCTTGTAGGCGCCGGTGGTGATGGCCGGGCGGTCGAGGACGGCCGCGACGGCCTGGCGCACGGCCTTGGTCCCCATCGGCGAGCCGGCCCGGGTGTTGAAGACGATGTTGCGGATCTCGGCGCTCTCCGCCTCGGTCAGACGCGTGCCGCCGTTGGTGTCCAGGCTCTCCACGAAGGACGGCGGGAGCTGGCGGTGCGTCACCTGGACGTCGCCGGACTTCCAGGCGTTCGCCAGGTCCTCGGAGGTCTTGTAGTACTTCACCAGGACCGGGCGTCCGGTCTTGGCCAGCGCGCCGCGGTACTTGGGGTTGGGCTCCAGGAGGGCGCTCTGGCCGGGCTTGTACTCCTTGAGGACGTACGGGCCGGTGCCGTCGACAGCGTTGTCCTGCCGGAGGGTGTCGGCCTGGTAGCGCTCGCGGTCGACGATCGAGCCGGCGCCGGTGGCCAGCTTCAGCGGGAAGGTGGCGTCCCGGCCGCTGAGGTTGAAGGTGACGGTGAGGCCGTCGGCCACCACATTCTTCAGGGTGGGGAAGAGCGGCGCGGGACCGACCTCCGCCTTGATCTTCAGCATCCGGTCGAAGGAGAACTTCACGTCCTCCGCCGTCACCTTGCGCCCGCTGCCGAAGGCGAGGTCGCCGCGGAGCGTGCACTGGTACGTGGTGAGCTTGTCGCCCACGAACTTGCAGCTCTCGGCGGCGTCCGGGGTCGGGGTGGTGAAGCCCGGCTTGAAGGTCAGCAGCGACTGGTAGAGGTTGCTGTAGATCGCCCAGGAGCCGGCGTCGTACGCGCCCGCCGGGTCGAGCGAGGTGACCTCGTCGGTGGTGCCCACGGGGACGGGGTCGGTACGGCCCTCGTCGGAGGGCAGGAGTTGCCAGCCCCCCACCCCCGCGGCCACCAGTACTCCACAAGTGATGAGGATCCGGAGACGGACCGTCGACCGCATTGCCGTGCTTCCTTTTTTCGTGCAAAAAACCCCAAGGGCGACGACCCCCGAATCGTCGCGTTTGCGCCACCCAATCACACGGTTTTCACGCGGGGAAGAGGAAACCTTCACACCGCATGCATATGTCCGGGAAATGCGAATTTAAGTCGATGAGCAGCACGTATCGACCCCGGCGCAGGGAGTGACGCTTTCCGATTACGCCTGTTTCGAGGCGAGTTGGACGACGGTGATGTCGGACGGCGCGCCGACCCGGACCGGCGGGCCCCAGGCGCCGGCGCCCCGGGAGACGTACAGCTGGGTGTCGCCGTACCGCTCCAGTCCGGCCACGGTCGGGTTGGCGAGTTCGGCGAGGAGGTTGCCCGGCCAGAGCTGTCCGCCGTGGGTGTGGCCGGAGAGCTGGAGGTCGACCCCGTGGGCGACGGCGTCGTCGATGACGACGGGCTGGTGGGCGAGGAGGACGGCGGCGCGGGACCGGTCGCGGTCGCCGAGCGCCCGGGCGAAGTCGGGCCCCCGGCCCTCGCTCTCGCCGGCCACGTCGTCCACGCCGGCCAGGTCGAAGCCGGCGGGGATCTCCAGCCGCTCGTTGCGCAGCGGGCGCATGCCGAGCTCGCGGACGTGGTCGACCCAGGCGTCGGCGCCGGAGAAGTACTCGTGGTTGCCGGTGACGAAGAAGGAGCCGTGCCGGGCGCGCAGTCGCGCGAGCGGTTCGGCGGCGGGCCCGAGGTTCTCCACGGTGCCGTCGACGAGGTCGCCGACGACGGCGATCAGGTCGGGCTGGGTGGCGTTGATCGCGTCGACGATCCGCTGCGAGTGCGCGCGGCCGAGGATCGGCCCGAGGTGGATGTCGGAGACGACCGCGATCCGGTACCCGTGCGCGGCCCGCGGCAGCTTGGCCAGCGGCACGGTCACCCGCTTCACCTTCGGCCCCCGCAGCACCCCGTAGGCGCCGTTCGCCACCGTCCCCGCCGCGGCGGCCGCCGCGGCCCCGCCGACGACGCGCGCGACGAACAGCCGCCGCGACACCTCGGGAGCGACGGGCCGCTCGACGACAACCCCGGCCTTGGTCTCGACGACGGCCCCGGCCTCGGTCTCGGCCTCGGGCTCGGCCTTGGCCTCGGGCTCGCCTTCGGCCTTGGTCCCGGGCTCGGCGGTCCGCTCCGGTACGGGAACGGGCGCGGTCACGGGCGCGGTCACCGCCGCGGGCGCGGCGGCCGGCGCCGCGGCGGCCCGTCGCGCGAGCCACCGGGACAGCAGCGGGCGCACGGCCTCCCCCACGGCCAGCGCCAGCACCAGGTACAGCAGCACCGCGAGCCACAGGAACCCGGGCCAGGCCACGACCTGCTGGAAGAGGAACGGCGCCCCCGCCCGGCCGGAGGCGAGCGCGGCGACCGAGAGCAGCGGCAGCGCGACCGCCACGGCGGTCCCCACCCGCCGCGCCGGCCCACCGGCCGCGGTGACGTCCCGGACCAGCCGGCGCCACACGTACCAGTGCACCGCGCCGAGCAGCGCGAGAGCCACGACCAGGAAGGGCAGGAAGGCGATCACGCCCGGAACCTCACTTGTGTCAGTCGACGGAACGACGGGAGGCGCGCACTCCGCGCAACCCGATCACGCCGATGACCGTCCCCAGAACGAAGGACGTCACGGCGAGCAGCAGATGGACCCAGAAGTAGGCCGTCGGGTCTCCGGCGTCGTCGAAGGCGAGCCCGCTCCCGTCGTTCCACAGATTCTTGACGAAAGTGACCCAGATGAACCAGCTCCATACCCCGAACGCGAGCAGGAACCAGGAGACGCGGCGGCTGAGCTTCATGGGCTCAGTATCACCGTGCGCCCCCGCGCACCCGCGTCCGGGTGGACGGAGCGGGGTGAAGGGGGGCGCGGGGTTCGGATCGGTGGAGCGGGCATGTACGTTCTCGATCGTGTCTGCTTCGAAGAGGATCGCTTGTGCGGTCACCGCCGCACTGTTGATGCCGCTCGCGCTGGGTGCCGGGCCCGCTTTCGGGGACGAGCCGGTGAAGCCGGGGGCGACCGGGAAGGCGCCGGAGAAGAAGGAGGAGCAGCCGAAGCCGCCGGCGAACATGTCGTCGGTGGGCGGGGTGCTGCTGGGGCTGCCGGGAACGCAGGTGAAGCTGGGGGCCGGGGCGCCGGTGCTGCCGAAGGAGCTGTCGGCGCGGTCGTGGATCGTCGCGGACGCGGAGAGCGGCGCGGTGCTCGCCTCGCACAACGCGCACTGGCGGCTGGCGCCCGCGTCCACGCTGAAGATGCTGTTCGCGGACACCCTGCTGCCGAAGTTCCCGAACCGGAACCAGGTCCACCTGGTGACCGGGGAGGACCTGGCCGGGATCGGCGAGGGGTCGAGCCTCGTCGGGATAAAGGAGAAGCAGAGCTACACGGTCCGGGACCTGTGGCTGGGGGTCTTCCTGCGGTCCGGGAACGACGCGGTGCACGTGCTGACCCGGATGAACCAGGGCCTGAACAAGACCGTGGCGGAGATGAACACGCACGCGGCCGAGCTCCAGGCGCTGGACACGCACGTGAAGACGCCGGACGGCTACGACGCCCCGGGGCAGGTCTCGTCGGCGTACGACCTGACACTGATCGCCCGCAACGGCATGCAGAAGGCGGAGTTCCGGGAGTACGCGGCGACGCCGCGCGCGGCCTTCCCCGGGGAGGCGAAGCCGGGCAAGAAGCGCGAGACCTTCGAGATCCAGAACACCAACCGGCTGCTCACCGGTGACTTCGGCATCGCCCCGTACCAGGGCATCGCCGGGGTCAAGAACGGCAACACCACGCACGCGGGCGCCACCTTCACCGGGGTCGCCGAGCGGAACGGGCGGGTGCTGCTGGTGACGGTGATGAACCCCTCCTCGAAGGAGCAGCACGCGGTCTACAAGGAGGCCGCGCGGCTGCTCGACTGGGGGTTCGCGGCGTCCGGGAAGGTGACTCCGGTGGGCGAGCTGGTGCCGCCGAAGAGCGCGGTCCCGGTGGCGCGGCCTTCGGGCGGTGCGGAGTCGGGGGCCGCGCCGGCGCCGGGCAAGGAGCACCCGGAGTCGAGCGGTCCGGCCGTCGCGGCCGCCGCCGAGGAGCACTCGGGCGGGGTCGGGATCGCGCTGGCCGTCGCGGGCGGGGTGCTGGCGCTGCTCGCGGCCGCGGTCTTCCTGGTCAACCGTCGCTGGCCGGCGGGGGGACGCTCGCGTTCCCGTTCGCGGACGGCCGCTCCGGATCCGGACGTGAATCCTTAGCGTCCACGGCCGTCCACGCGGAGCAGAACAGCAGGAGCTTCGCGGTGAAGTTGATCCAGAGGAGCAGGGCCACGGGCACGCCGAAGGCCCCGTACATCGACTTCGCCGCGACCTCGCGCATGTAGCCGCCGAGCAGCAGCTTGAGGAGTTCGAAGCCGGCCGCGCCGATCAGGGCGGCCACGACGAGGCGGCGGCGCGGCGGGTCGACGCCGGGCAGCAGCTTCAGGACGTAGAGCAGGATCAGGAAGTCGGCGGCCATCGCCACGACGACCGCGGCGACCTGGAGCAGGACGCCGCCGGCGCCGCCGCCGGAGATGCCGAGCCGGTCGGCGCTCCAGCCGACGGCCGTGGAGCCGAGCCAGGAGGCGGCGAGCGAGCAGAGCGCGACGCCGCCGAGGCCGCAGAGGACGAGGGCGTCCTTGCCCTTGCGGACCACCGGGTTGCCCTCGTCGGCGTCGTCGAGGCGCCAGACGGCGCGCAGGCAGTCCCGCATCGCGCCGACCCAGCTGATGCCGGTGAGGAGCAGCAGGGCGCCGGCGACGAGGCCGATGGTGCCGGCGTTGGCGACGAGTCCGCCGATGTCGAGCTGGTCGGAGATGCCGGGGACCTGGTCGGAGAGCTTCTCCTCGATCGTGTCGAGCTGGTCGTCGGTGAGCAGCGCGGCGCCGATCGCGGCGGCGACCGTGATCAGCGGGAAGAGGGCGAGGAAGGAGAGGAAGGTGATGGCGGCGGCGAGCCGGCTCCAGTGGACCTCGTCGAGCCGCTCGTAGGAGCGCCAGGCGTGCGTCTTCATCAGCCGGGTGACCCAGGGGCCGATGACGGGGAGCTTGGTCAGCCAGTCCATGACACCGAGCATCCCCCGCCGGCGGGCGGGGGACGCGGACCGACACCGCGCGCCGGGAACAGCAATACCGGCATAAGCGACATAAGCGGCGATACCGTCGCCCTCATGGCTGTCGAACCCCTCGTCCTGGACGACGACTTCGTGCCCCTCACGGGCGCCGGGCGCACCGCACCCTCGCTCGCGCTGCTCGCACGGCCGCGCTCGGCCGCCGCGGTCGCCGGGGTGGTCCTCGGCCGCGGTCCGCGCGGCGCGGTCGCCCGCGGCCGCGGCCGGTCCTGCGGCGACGCGGCGCAGAACGCGGGCGGCACCGTCCTGGACCTGACCGGACTGGACCGGATCCGCGGCCTCGACGCGGCGGCGGGTCTGGTGGTCTGCGAGGCGGGTGCCGAACTGGGCTTCCTCGCCCGGGCCTTGCTGCCGTACGGCCTCCAGCCGCGGACCGGTGCCGGCGGCTGGACGGCCGGCGGGGCGGTCGCCTCGGGGTACGGGGCCGGCGTCGAGGCGCTCGAACTCCTCGGCGCCGACGGGGAGTCCAGGACCGTCCGGCGGGGCGACCCGGTCTTCGAGGCGACCGTCGGCGGGCTCGGGCTCACCGGGGTGGTCCTCTCGGTGACGCTGGCCCTGCGGCCGGTCGAGACGGCGTTCCTGCGGGAGCGGACCGCCCGTTTCCGCGACGCCGACGCGCTGCTGGCCCACTGGGCGGGGCCGGACGCGCCCCGGGAGCCGTACGCGCGGGCCCGGTTCGAGCTGGCCGGGCGGGGCCGCGCGGTCCTCACGACCGCCGCGCCCGTCCCGTACGGGGAGCTCCCCCGGGGCCACCGGGCGCGCCGCGCGCCGCTGGCCCCGCCGTCCTTCCTGAGCGGCCTGCGGTCCCCCGGCGGGCTGCGGCCGCTGCCGGGGCTGGCCCGCCACGCGCGCGTGGCGGGGTCGTACGGCTCCGGGGCGGGCGGTCTCGGGCCCGGAGCGGGCGGGTACGGCTCCGGGACCGGGGCCTTCGTGCGGTACCGGTGCGCCGTCCCCGGGGGGCGGGAGGAGGCGCTGCGCGGGCTGCTCGCCCTGCTCGCCCACCGGCGCTCGCCCGTCCGGGCCGCCCGGCACGCGCGCGTGGAGCGGGTGTACGCCGCCGGGGCCGGTCCGCTGGCGTTCCCGGTGCGCGGCTGGTCCCTCGGCTTCGACGTGCCGGCGGGGGTGCCCGGGCTCGGGCGGTTCCTCGACGGGCTCGACGAGCGGGTGGCGGCGGCCGGCGGGCGGGTCCACCTCGCCGAGGACGCCCGGCTGCGGCCCGCCCTGCTTCCCGTGATGTATCCGCGGCTCGACGCCTTCCGCGGGCTGCGGGCCGCGCTCGACCCCCGGTCCGCGTTCCGCTCGGACCTCTCCCGCCGGCTCGGTCTGCAGAAATGATCAGGAGTGATCAGGAGTGATGTCGTGAAGGACGCCTTCGGTGCCCCCCAGTCCCTGCTGCTGCTCGGCGGCACCTCCGCCATCGGGCTCGCCACCGCCCGCCGGCTGATCGCCCGCCGCACCCGTACGGTGTGGCTGGCGGGCCGGCCCTCCCCCGAGCTGGCCGCGGCGGCCGCGTCGCTGCGCGCGCTGGGCGCGGAGGTGCGGGTGGTGCCCTTCGACGCGCTGGACACGGACGCGCACGCGGAGCGGCTCGGGCAGGTGTTCGCGGAGGGCGACGTCGATCTGGTGCTGCTGGCCTTCGGGGTCCTCGGCGACCAGACGCGGGACGAGTCCGATCCGGCCGCGGCGGTGCGGGTCGCGCAGACCAACTACACGGGCGCCGTGTCGGCGGCCCTGGTGTGCGCGGGCGCGCTCCAGGCGCAGGGGCACGGTTCGCTGGTGGTGCTGTCGTCGGTGGCGGGCGAGCGGGGGCGGCGGGCCGACTTCATCTACGGCTCGTCGAAGGCGGGCCTCGACGTCTTCGCGCAGGGCCTCGGCGACGCGCTGTACGGGACGGGGGTGCACGTGATGGTCGTGCGGCCCGGCGCGGTGCGGACGGCGGGCCGGCCGGACGCGCCGCTGTCGACGACCCCGGAGGCGGTGGCGGGCGCGATCGAGCTGGGGCTGCGGCGCCGCTCGGAGACGGTGTGGGTGCCGGGTCCGCTGCGGCTGGTGGCCTCGGCGCTGCGGCACGTGCCGCGTCCGCTGCACCGGCGGCTGCCGGTGTGACGCCTCCCCGTCACGGCGGGAGCGGAGGGGTGCGCCGCCCCGGGCTCAGGAGGAGCGGACGGGGCTGCCGCCCTGGCAGGGGACGGCCGAGATGGGGCGGCCGCTGCCGAACTCGTAGTCGTACAGCTTCCGCCAGACGCCGTCCGCGCCCTGCTCGTAGAGGGCGAAGGAGGAGCAGGTCCAGGCGGCCTCGAAGCCGGCCAGCTCCTCGTGGGCCCGGTCCATCGCCTCCTCGGCGATGCCGTGGGCGACGGTGACGTGCGGGTGGTACGGGAACTGGAGCTCGCGGACGAGCGGGCCGGACTCCTCGCGGAGGCGGGCCTGGAGCCGGTCGCAGCCTGCGGTGCCCTCGGCGAGGGTGACGAAGACCACCGGGGAGAGCGGGCGGAAGGTGCCGGTGCCGCTGAGCCGGATCCCGAAGGGGAGCGAGTCGGCGGCGACGCCGGCGAGGTGCGCCTCGATCTCCGGCAGCCGGTCCTGGTCGACCTCGGTGGGCGGGACGAGGGTGACGTGGGTGGGGATGGCGTGCGCGGCGGGGTCGCCGAAGCCCGCGCGCCGCTCCTGGAGCAGGCTGCCGTGAGGCTCCGGGACCGCGATCGAAACGCCGAGCGTTACGGTCCCCACGTCGTTCTCCTCCGTCGTTCTGATCGGGTCGGTGTGTGGTGGTGCAGCCGCCAGTGTGCGGCCTGCACCACCCTCATGGCCAGGGTCCTCGGACCCCGCGCCGCGTCAGTGCTTCGCGGGCAGGAAGCCGATCCTGTCGTACGTCTGCGCCAGCGTCTCGGCGGCGACCGCGCGGGCCTTCTCCGCGCCCTTGGCCAGGATCGAGTCCAGCGTCTCCGGGTCGTCCAGGTATTCCTGGGTGCGGGTCCGGAAGGGGGTGACGAAGTCCACCATGACCTCGGCGAGGTCGGTCTTGAGGGCGCCGTACATCTTGCCCTCGTAGCTCTTCTCCAGCTCCGCGATGCCGGTGCCCGTGAGGGTGGACATGATCGTGAGGAGGTTGGAGACGCCCGCCTTGTTCTCCGGGTCGAAGCGGATCACCGTGTCGGTGTCGGTGACGGCGCTCTTGACCTTCTTGGCGGTGACCTTCGGGTCGTCGAGGAGGTTGATGAGGCCCTTCGGCGTGGAGGCCGACTTGCTCATCTTGATCGACGGGTCCTGGAGGTCGTAGATCTTCCCGGTCTCCTTGACGATGTACGGCGCCGGGACCGTGAAGGTGTCGCCGAAGCGGCCGTTGAAGCGCTCGGCGAGGTCGCGCGTGAGCTCGATGTGCTGGCGCTGGTCCTCGCCGACCGGGACGTGCGTGGCCTGGTAGAGGAGGATGTCCGCGACCTGGAGGATCGGGTAGGTGAAGAGGCCGACCGTGGCGCGGTCGGCGCCCTGCTTGGCGGACTTGTCCTTGAACTGGGTCATGCGGGACGCCTCGCCGAAGCCGGTGAGGCAGTTCATGACCCAGCCGAGCTGCGCGTGCTCGGGGACGTGGCTCTGGATGAAGAGGGTGCAGCGCTCCGGGTCGAGGCCGGCGGCGAGGAGCTGCGCGGCGGCGAGCCGGGTGTTGGCCCTGAGCTCGGCCGGGTCCTGCGGGACCGTGATGGCGTGCAGGTCGACGACCATGTAGAAGGCGTCGTGGCTCTCCTGCAGCGCGACGTACTGCCGGATCGCACCGAGGTAGTTGCCGAGGTGGAACGAGCCGGCGGTGGGCTGGATTCCGGAGAGCGCGCGGGGACGTGCATCAGAGGCCATGCACATCATTCTCTCAGGTGTGGGAACCGATCCCCGACTTCCGGTGTACCAGGAGTGTGAGGACACGGGAGGGGGGCTCGGCCGTCGTCGACGAGAGCGCCGTGATCGCCCGGGTGCGCGCCGGAGAGCCGGAGGCGTACGCGGAGCTGGTCCGCGCGCACACGCCGGTGGCGCTGCGGGCGGCGGTGGCGTGCGGGGCGGGCGCGGAGGCCGAGGACGTGGTGCAGGCGGCGTTCTTCAAGGCGTACCGCTCGCTGGGGAGTTTCCGGGAGGGGTCGGCCTTCCGGCCGTGGCTGCTGAGCATCGTGGCCAATGAGACGAGGAACACACTGCGGGCGGCGGGCCGGCAGCGGGCCGTGGCCGGGCGGGAGGCGGAGCTGCTCGGGGGCGAGCCGCTGATACCGGAGTCGGCGGACCCGTTGGTGGCGGCGGTGGACGGCGAGCGGCGCCGGCGGCTGCTCGCGGCGCTGGACGGGCTGGCGGAGGAGCACCGGAGCGTGGTGGTGCACCGCTATCTGCTGGAGCTGGACGAGGCGGAGACGGCGGCGGCGCTGGGGTGGCCGCGCGGGACGGTGAAGTCGCGGCTGAGCCGGGCGCTGAAGAAGCTGGGGTCGGCCCTGGGGGCGCGGGAGGCGAAGGGAGGTGGGGAGCGTGCGTGAGGACGAGGGGCCCGGGGGGCTGGAGGAGGAGCTGAGGGAGCTCGGGCGGTCGCTGCGGGTGCCGGACGTGGACGGGGAGTTGATGGCGGAGCGGGTACTGGCGCGGCTCCTCGCCGAGCACGTGCCGGTGCCGGTGCCGGTCGTCGAGGAGCCCCGGCCGGAGCGGTGGGCGTGGGCGCGGCGGTGGTGGCGGGCGCTGGTGGCCGGGCTGTCCGGGGTGCTGGTGGTGGCGGTGCTGACGCCGCCGGTGCGGGCGGCGGTGGCCGAGTGGCTGGGGGTCGGCGGGGTCGCGGTGGAGTACGCGCCGGGGGCGCCTCCCCCGGCTCCGGCGGTGGTCCCGGGGTGCCCGGCTCCGGTGCCGGTGGCGGAGGCGGCCCGGCGGGCGGGGTTCGCGCCGCTGCTGCCGGAGGGGGTGGCCGGGGCGGTCACGGCGGTGACGGGGCGGGCGCCGCGGGCGGTGGTCGGGGTGTGCTGGCGGACGGCCCGGGGGGTGGTGGTCCGGCTGGACGAGTTCCCGGGGGAGCTGGATCCCGGCTTCGTGAAGGAGGTGCGGGAGCAGCCGGAGCCGGTGGTGCTCCCGGACGGGACGGCGGGGTACTGGTTCGCCGCGCCGCACCGGCTGGCCTTCCCGCTCTCCTCGGCCGACGGCCGGTGGCGGCAGGAGGTGCGGACGGCGGGGCCCACGCTGGTGTGGACGCGGCCGTCGGCGGGGCTGACGCTCCGGTTGGAGGGCGTGCCGGACCGGACGGAGGCGCTGCGGGTGGCGGCCTCCGTCCGGTGAGCGGGGGCGGGCGTCAGGCGGGGAGGCCGGGGGCGGGGTGGGCGGCCATCAGGTCGGCGACCTCGGCGCGGATCGTGGCGAGGGCGTCCTCGTCCTCGGCCGCGGCGGCGGTGACGGCGCGGTCGATCCAGTCGGCGACCTGGTCCATGTGGGCGGGGGTGAGGCCGCGGGAGGTGAGGGAGGGGGTGCCGATGCGGACGCCGGAGGGGTCGAATGGCTTCCGGGGGTCGAAGGGGACGGTGTTGTGGTTGACGACGATGCCGGCGCGGTCGAGGGCCTTGGCGGCGGTCTTGCCGGGGACCCCCCTGGGGGTGAGGTCCATCAGGATCAGGTGGTTGTCGGTGCCGCCGGAGACCAGGTCGAAGCCGCGGGCGAGGAGGGCGTCGGCGAGGGCCTTGGCGTTGGCGACGACGGCGTGGGCGTAGTCGCGGAAGGACGGCAGGGACGCCTCGCGGAGCGCGACGGCGATGGCGGCGGTGGTCTGGTTGTGCGGGCCGCCCTGGAGGCCGGGGAAGACGGCCTTGTCGAGGGCCCTGGCGTGCTCCTCGGTGGACATGAGCATGGCGCCGCGCGGGCCGCGGAGGGTCTTGTGGGTGGTCGTGGAGATGACGTCCACGTGGCCGACCGGGGAGGGGTGGGCGCCGCCGGCGACGAGGCCGGCGATGTGGGCGATGTCGGCGACGAGGACGGCGCCGGCCTCCCGGGCGATCTCGCCGAAGGCGGCGAAGTCGATGGTGCGGGGCAGCGCGGTGCCGCCGCAGAAGATCACCTCGGGGCGTTCGGCGAGGGCGAGGTCGCGGACCTGGTCGTAGTCGATGAGGCCGGTGTCGCGGCGGACGCCGTACTGGACGCCGCGGAACCAGGAGCCGGTGGCGGAGACGCCCCAGCCGTGGGTGAGGTGACCGCCCATGGGGAGCGCCATGCCCATGACGGTGTCGCCGGGCTTCGCGAAGGCGAGGTAGGCGGCGAGGTTGGCCGGGGAGCCGGAGTAGGGCTGGACGTTCGCGTGGGCGACGCCGAAGAGGGCCTTGGCGCGCTCGATCGCGAGGGTCTCGACCTGGTCAATCACCTGCTGGCCCTCGTAGTAGCGGCGGCCGGGGTAGCCCTCGCTGTACTTGTTCTGGAGGACGGTGCCGGAGGCTTCGAGGACGGCGGCGGAGACGTAGTTCTCGCTGGGGATGAGGCGGAGGGTGTCGGCCTGGAGCCGTTCCTCGGCGCCGACGAGGGCGGCGAGCTCGGGGTCGGCGGCGGCGAGCGCGGGGTGGCCGGCGGGCAGCTGGGTCTGCGGGGTGGTCACGTGTTCCTCCGGGAGTACGTCGGAACGTCCCGGCGAGGTGTCGCACGGGACGCGGGCGGTCCCGTGATGCCCAGGCGAGCGGCACCTCGTGTGGTGGAGCGCGCGCGGCTCCCCCGGGGTCGGTTCCCCGTACGCCAGTCGCCGTGCGTGTTCAGAGACTAGCTGGCGCGCCGTTCCCGAGGTTTCCTCGTCCGGGATGCGAGCGACGATAAGAAGGGGCCACAACACACCCCGGCCGCAGGACGATCGGAGATCCCGTGTCGAGAACGCAAGACGAGATCGCTGCCTCGGACGCGCACAGCGCCCACAACTACCACCCCCTGCCCGTCGTCGTCGCCTCCGCGGAGGGGGCCTGGATGACCGACGTCGAGGGGCGCCGTTTCCTGGACATGCTCGCCGGCTATTCGGCGCTGAACTTCGGGCACGGCAACCGCCGGCTGATCGAGGCGGCGAAGGCCCAGCTGGAGCGGGTGACGCTGACATCGAGGGCCTTCCACCACGACCGGTTCGCCGAGTTCTGCGCCCGGCTGGCCGAGCTGTGCGGCAAGGAGACCGTGCTGCCGATGAACACCGGCGCGGAGGCGGTCGAGACGGCCGTGAAGACGGCCCGGAAGTGGGGGTACGAGGTGAAGGGCGTGCCGGACGGGCACGCGAAGATCGTGGTGGCGGGGAACAACTTCCACGGGCGGACGACGACGATCGTGTCGTTCTCCACGGACCACGAGGCCCGGGACCACTTCGGGCCGTACACGCCGGGCTTCGAGATCGTGCCGTACGGCGATCTGACGGCCCTGGAGGCGGCGGTCACCGAGAACACGGTGGCGGTGCTGCTCGAACCGATCCAGGGCGAGGCGGGCGTGCTGGTGCCGCCGGCCGGTTACCTGCGCGGGGTGCGGGAGCTGACGGCCCGGCGGAACGTGTTGTTCATGGCGGACGAGATCCAGTCGGGCCTGGGCCGGACGGGCCGGACCTTCGCGTGCGAGCACGAGGGCGTCGTCCCGGACGTGTACATCCTGGGCAAGGCGCTCGGCGGCGGTGTGGTGCCGGTGTCGGCGGTGGTCGCGGACGCGGACGTGCTGGGGGTGTTCCGGCCGGGCGAGCACGGTTCGACCTTCGGCGGGAACCCGCTGGCCTGCGCGGTGGCCCTGGAGGTGATCGCGATGCTGCGGACCGGGGAGTACCAGCAGCGGGCGGCGGAGCTGGGCGAGCACCTGCACGCGGAGCTGGGGCTGCTCGTGGGCGGGGGCGCTGTGGAGGCGGTGCGGGGCCGCGGTCTGTGGGCGGGCGTGGACATCGCGCCGGAGCGCGGGACGGGCCGGCAGGTCTCGGAGCGGCTGATGGAGCGCGGGGTGCTGGTGAAGGACACCCATGGTTCGACGATCCGGATCGCGCCGCCCCTGGTGATCTCGAAGGAGGACCTGGACTGGGGCCTGGAGCAGCTGCGGGGGGTCCTCTCGGACTGACCGGGTCCGCTTCCGGGGCGGCGCCGAGGGCGTCGCCCCGGGGCAACTCGGGCCATTGACACCACAGTTGGTCTAGGCCAATGATGCGGCCATGCCGAGACTCCGTCTGCGTCACGCCCTGCGTGCCGCGCTCGCCGCCCTGGTCCCGCTCGCCCTCCTGGGGGCCGTCGGCGGGCCCGCGCACGCCGCCCCGCGGGGGGCCTGGCCCGAGCCCGCGCCCGTGGTCTCCCGGGTGGAGACCACGGACCCGGTCGTCTTCATCACCATCGACGACGGCTGGTTCCACGACCCCGCCGCCGCGGAGCTGCTGCTCGACCGCCGGGTGCCGGCCTCGCTGTTCCTGCTGCCGGGGGCGTACTCGTACGACTCCGGGTACTTCCACCGGCTGCTCGACCACGGGCGGGTGCGGATCGAGAACCACACGGTCGGCCACCCGGACCTCACCACGCTGGACGCGGCCGGGCAGAAGGCCGAGGTCTGCGGGGCGCGGGACGCGCACCTCGCGGAGTTCGGCGACGGGCCGCGGCTGCTGCGCCCGCCGTACGGCGCGTTCGACGCGACCACCCGGACCGCCGCCCGCGCCTGCGGGGCGAAGGCCGTGGTGACGTGGACGTACGACCTGACCACCTGGGGCGGGTGGACGCCGCCGACCCCGGAGCTCAAGGCCGGCGACATCATCCTGCTGCACTTCAACGAGACGCTGGAGCAGGACCTGGAGCGGGCCCTGGCCCTGGCCGAGGCGGCCGGGCTGAAGCCGGCGCCGCTGCGGGAGTACGTCCCGGAGTGAGCGTCAGAGGATGACGTGTGGGAGGAAGCGGGCGTACTCGTCGGTGATCGCGCCCGCCGACTCCCGGATGCCGAGCCCGGCGGCCTCGTCCTCGACGACCCAGGCGCCGAGCAGCGTGCGGTTGCCGTCGAAGTCGGGGAGCGGGGCCAGGCCCTGGTAACAGCAGGGCTCGTCGCGGACGGCGGGGTCGTCGCCGGGCTCGTGCAGGGTGACGCCGGCGCCCTCCCGGCCGAGCAGCGGCTTGGCCGCCCAGCCGGTGGTCGTGGCCAGTTCGCGCGGCCCGTCGAGGTAGGCGGGCAGCAGGTTGGGGTGGCCGGGGTGGAGCTCCCAGAGGATCGCCAGGAGCGCCTTGTTGGAGAGCAGCATCTTCCAGGCGGGCTCGATCCAGCAGGTGGTGCCGGAGCCGCCGCCGTTGTCCAGGGTGGACAGGACGTGCTTCCCGAAGCGGTCGGTGACCAGCCACTCCCACGGGTAGAGCTTGAAGCAGCTGCGGATGAAGCGCAGCTTCTCGTCGACGAAGCGGCGGGAGAGCCGGTCCCAGCCGATCCGCTCGACGGAGAGCGCCTCGGTGGCGAGTCCGGCCTGCTCGGCGGTCTCGCGGAGGTACGCGACCGTCATCAGGTCCTCGCCGAGCTCGTCGGTCTCGGAGTGGGCGAAGTGGACCGGGCCGGGCGGCAGCAGCGGCGCCTGCCGCTTCCAGGCGTCGACGAGCCGCTCGTGCAGCGAGTTCCACTGGTCGGCGCCGGGGAAGCGCTCCTCCATCCAGAACCACTGCGGGCTCGCGGCCTCCACCAGGGAGGTCGGGGTGTCGGCGTTGTACTCCAGCATCTTCGCCGGACCCGTGCCGTCGTAGACGAGGTCGAAGCGGGCGTAGAGGGAGGGGAGTTCGGCACGCCGGCGCCAGGACTCGGCGACCCGCTCGGCGACCCGGGGATCGGTGATCCCGAGGTCGGCGAAACGGTTCCGCTCGACGATGTGCGCGGCCGCCGCGAGGCACATGGCGTGCAGCTCCTCGACGACCTCCTCCAGCGCCTCGACCTCGGGCAGCGTGAAGGAGTAGTACGCGCTCTCGTCCCAGTACGGGCGCAGCGACCCGTCCGGGTAGCGGGTCAGCGGGTAGACGAGGCCCTGCTCCTCGACGGTCCGCTGCCAGCCCGGGCGGGGCTCGATGGTGTGCCGTTCCATGGTGCCGGTCCGCCCGTCTCAGCCGCCGCTCGACCCGGAGGACGAGCAGCCGAAGCCGCCGGTGTCGACGGCCTTCTTGTCGAAGCTGCCGCCGGACACCCGCGCGTTGCTGACGGAGCCGCCGTAGTAGTAGGCGCCGCGGGAGGAGGAGCCGTTGTCGTCGTCATCGTCGTCACCGGAGCCGCCGGTGTCGCACCGGTAGCCGGGCAGTTCCTCCAGCGTCACCGGGTCCGCGCACCGGCGGTCGGGTTCGGCGCCGCAGGCGGTGATCGTCGCCGCGAGCACGCCCATTCCGCCGAGCACCACCGTGCTCGACCTGAGCCTCCGCATGTCCCTCGCCCTCCCCTTCGCGTGGCCGCGCACCTTCGTGTGCGCGTGGCACGTCCGCGCGGCCGTTCGTATGACTGGGGGCCTCGCGACCGCACAGTGTAGGCCGCTGCTTTCCGGCTCCGGCACCTAGAGTCGCTATGTGCTCTTCGGTATGGTTTGCGCGCTCGGTTCGTCCCTCTGCTTCGGTGCCGCCACCGTCTTCCAGGCCGCCGGCGCCCGCGAGGCGGAGCCCGGGACGGGCAGCGGGGTCGACCTCGGGCTGCTCTGGCGGGCGCTGCGCCGGTGGCGCTACCTCGTCGGGCTCGGCCTCGACGGCCTCGGCTTCTGCCTGGAGGTCGTGGCCCTGCGGACGCTCCCCCTCTACGCGGTGGGCGCGGCGCTCGCCGCGAGCCTCGCCGTCACGGCGGCCCTGGCCTCCCGGATGCTCCGGGTGCGGCTGAGCCGGATCGAGTGGGGCGCGGTGGCGGCGGTCTGCCTGGGGCTCGGCATGCTGGCGCTCGCCGCGGGCCGGGAGGGCCACTTGGACGGGCCCGAGGCGCTGCCGTGGGCGCTGCTCGGGATCGCGGCCGGGGTGCTGCTGCTCGGCGCGGCGGCCGGCCGGCTCCCGGACCGCTCCCGGGCGCTGGTCCTGGGCCTGGGGGCCGGGATCGGCTTCGGGGTCGTGGAGGTGGCGGTGCGGCTCCTGGACGGGGTGGACCCGGCCGACCCGGCCCTGTGGGCGCTGCTGCTCGGCGGCGCGGCGGCGTTCCTGCTGCTGACCTCGGCCTTCCAGCGGGGTTCGGTGACGACGGCGACGGCGGGCATGGTCCTGGGCGAGACGCTGGGGCCGGCGGCGGCCGGGGTCCTCTGGCTGGGCGACCGGACCCGCGAGGGCCTCGGCTGGCTGGCGGTCAGCGGCTTCGCCGTGGCCGTCGCCGCCTCCCTGACCCTGGCCCGCTTCGGCGAGGCCCCGGAGGCGGCGCCCCCGGTCCCCGCGGAGGGGGCGGCCGCGCCGGACTGAGGGACGGTACGGGGCGGGCGGGGCCGCCGCGGGCGGAGTCACCGCCTCAGACGGGGGCGCCGCCCCGGGCCGAGGCTCCGCGCGCCGCCAGGTACTCCTCGAAGGTGACGCGACCGGTGGCGTGCCCGGGGGCCAGGTGGCCGCCGGCGCGGAAGGCGCGGTAGGCCCGGCCGGCCAGCGGCAGGGACAGGACGCGGCGGGTGCGGCCGGTCGCGGCGAGGTGGGCGCGGACCAGGTCCGCGAAGGTGCGCACCTCGGGGCCGCCCAGGTCGGGGACCCGCCCGGCGGGGTCGCCGGCGGCCAGCTCGGCCAGCCGCGCGGCGACCTCGGTCACCTCCACCGGCTGGTCGGAGACCCCGGCGGGCAGCGGCAGCACCAGCGGGACCTTCGCGGCGGCCGTCAGGATCCGGTCCACCAGGTCGTGGAACTGGGTGGCCCGCAGCACGGTCCAGCCGAGCCCGGACTCCTCGACCTGCCGCTCCACCGCGAGCTTGGCCCGGTAGTAGCCGAGCGGCACCCGGTCGACGCCGACGATCGAGATGTGGACCAGGTGCCGGACGCCGGCGCGGCGGGCCCCCGCGATCAGGACGCGGGCCGCCTCCTCGTCGCCGCCGCGCGGGCTGGAGGCGCAGTGGACCACGGTGTCGACGCCCGCGAGGGCGCGGTCGAGGCCGGTCCCCCGCCGCAGGTCCACCGGGTGGCTCGGGGAGCGCCGGCTCAGTTCGCGCACCTCGTGCCCGTCGGCGGCGAGCCGGGCGCACAGCGGCCGGCCGAGGGTGCCGGTGGCTCCCGTCACCAGGATCGTCTTCGTCGCCGTGGTCATCTCCGGGCTCCTTCCGGGCGCGGGCGCTCCCCGTGGAGCGCCCCTCCCCCCTGGGACAAGCGGGACCCGGGGAATGTGACGGCCTCAGGCGCCGGATTCCGGGTACGCGGCGAACTGCCGGGCCGCATAGCCGAGCTTGTCCGGGTTCATCACCATCCGCACGTCGGTGACGAGGCCGTCGGGCCGGACGTCCACCGAGGCGACGCCGAGGACCCGGGCGCCGACGTGCAGCACCACGCCGGGCGCGCCGTTGACCTCGACGACCGTGAGCCGGGCGCCCTCCTCCGTACGGCGGGCGACTCCGGCGAGGAAGCGCAGGACGTGGTCGCGGCCCCGGACGGGACGGAGGGCGGACCTGACCTTGCCGCCGCCGTCGCCCCACCAGACGACGTCCGCCGCGAGGACCTTCTCCAGGCCGGCGAGGTCGCCCTCGCGGGCGGCGGCGACGAAGGACTCGACGAACTCCCGGTGCCGCTCGGGCGCGGGCGGGTCGAAGCGGGCGGCGGCCCCGTCGTCCCCGGGCCCCGCCACCCGCCGGGCGGCCCGGCCGTACAGCTGGCGGCAGTTCGCCTCGCCGAGGTCGAGGAGGCCGGCGATCTCCCGGTGCGGGTAGCCGAAGGCCTCGCGGAGCACGTAGACGGCGCGCTCGGCCGGGGTGAGGCGCTCCAGGAGGAGGAGCAGGGCCGTGGAGACCTCGTCGCGCCGCTCGGCGGCCTCCAGCGGCCCGGTGCCGGGCGCGCCGGGCAGCCCGCCGCCCGCCGTGAGCACCGGCTCGGGCAGCCAGGGGCCGGTGTACCGCTCGCGCGTGGCCCGGGCGGAGGTGAGCCGGTTCAGGCACAGCCGCGTGACGACCTTGGCGAGCCAGGCGCCCGGGTGGACGAGCTCGGTCCGGTCGGCGTCGCTCCAGCGCAGATAGGCGTCCTGGACGGTGTCCTCGGCCTCGGCGGCGGACCCGAGCATCCGGTAGGCGATCCCGAACAGCCGGGGCCGGTGGGCGGTGAACTCCCGGGCGGCGGCCTCCGCGTCGGTGCCGGGGCGCTCGTCCGGGGCGGGGTGCGACGTCACGGATCCACCCTGCCAGAAGCCGCCTCCCCGGCCTCCTCCGCCCCCTCGCCGCCGACCCCCTCCAGGACCCGGCAGAGGGCCTGGAGGGCGGAGGGCCAGGCGCTGTCGGACGGGGTGCCGTAGCCGACGACCAGACCCTCCGGGCCGGGCGCCGCGTCGGGGTGGCGGAACTGGTCGAGACCCTGGACGGCCAGGCCGTGCCAGGCGGCGGAGCGGAGGGCCGCGCGCTCGGTGCCGGGCGGCAGCGGCAGCACCGCGTGGAGGCCCGCCGCGATCCCGCCGGCCCGGATCCCGGGGGCGTGCGCGGCGAGCGCGGCGACGAGCTGGTCGCGGCGGCGGCGGTAGCGCAGCCGCATGGCCCGGACGTGCCGGTCGTGCGCCCCGGAGGCGAGCCATTCCGCGAAGGCGAGCTGGTCGGGGGTCCCGCACATCCAGTCGACGACCGCGCCCTTGCCGGTGGCGACCTCGTCGACCAGCTCCTCCGGGAGCACCATCCAGGCGATCCGCAGCCCGGGGGCGAGGGACTTGCTCGCGGTGCCGAGGTAGATCACCCGGTCCGGGTCGAGGCCCTGGAGGGCGCCGACCGGCTGCCGGTCGTAGCGGAACTCGCCGTCGTAGTCGTCCTCCAGGACGAAGCCGCCGGCGGCCCGTGCCCAGTCGACGACCGCCGTCCGCCGGTCCGGGGGCAGCGCGCCGCCGAGCGGGAACTGGTGGGCGGCCGTCAGCAGCACCGCGTCCGGGGCGAGCGCGGCCAGGGCGTCGACGCGGGTGCCGCGCGCGTCGAAGGGCAGCGGCGGGGTGGCGAGACCGGCCTCGCGCAGCAGTCCGGCGTGGTGGCCGAGGCCGTACGACTCCACGGCCGCGGACCGGGCGCCGCGCCGGCGCAGGGCGCGGGCTATCAGCATCAGGCCGTGCGCGAACCCCGCGCAGACCACGATCCGTTCGGGCCGGGCGTAGACGCCCCGGGCGCGGGCCAGGTACTCGGCGAGGACGGTCCGCAACTCCTCCCGGCCGCGCGGGTCGCCGTACCCGAAGGCCGCGTCCGGGGCCGCGGTCAGCGCCCGCCGGTACGCCTTGAGCCACGCGGCGCGCGGGAAGGAGGAGAGGTCCGGGGTGCCGCTCCTCAGGTCGTACGCGGGCATCCCGGCCCGTCGACGCGCGCCCCGCGCCCCGGGCCCGCCGGCGGGCCGCCACGGGGCCC
>NZ_BNBS01000109.1 GCF_014656075.1 Streptomyces hydrogenans | reverse complement strand
GTCGCCCCAGATGCCGAGGAGGTCGTCGACGGCCTGGAAGGCGAGGCCGAGGTGACGCCCCGCGCGGTCGAGCGCGGCCACGGTCGGCTCCGGGGCGCCGCTGAGGACGGAGCCGAGGGCGAGCGCGCACCCCAGCAGGGCGCCCGTCTTGCCCTCCGCCATCGACCGGTACTCCTCCGGTCCGACGGCGCCGGGCCCGTCCCAGGGCCGGTGCTCGAACCGCAGGTCCTCCGCCTGGCCCGCCACGAGGTCGTTCAGGGCGTCGCAGAGGCGGCGCACCGCCGCCGCCGCGTGGTCGCCCGGGGTCCCGGCAAGGCCGGTCACCGCCCGGGCGAGGAGCGCGTCGCCCGCCAACACGGCCGGGCCCGTCCCGTACGCCTTCCACACGGCCGGTCGCCGTCGCCGCAGCGCGTCCGCGTCCATGACGTCGTCGTGGAGCAGGGAGAAGGTGTGGACGAGTTCGACGGCCACCGCGCCCGGGACGCCGCAGGCGGCGTCCGCCCCCACGGCTTCCGCTCCGAGCACGGCGAGGGCCTGCCGCACCCCCTTGCCCTCGGATCCTCCGGGTTCCGGGGTGCCGGCGGTGTCGGACCAGCCCAGGGCGTACGCCGCCATCTCCCCGGTCCAGGGGTGCAGGCGGCCGACCGCGTCCACCAGCGCGGGGCGGACCAGTTCCCGGCAGCGTCGCAGGACGTCGGACGCCGAGGGGACGTCCACGTCCTCCACCGTGCCCGGCATGCCCCTCGCCTCCGCCGTGCCGACGAGCGGGCGGATCCAGGACGCGGGCGCGGGTGTGTGCGTGTGCGTGGGGAGGGCGCTCACCGCAGTCCCTCCCGGTCAGCCGATCGCAGCGCCTCCGGATCGGCCGATCGCAGTCCCTCCGGATCGGCTGCCCGCAGCGCCTCCGCGCCGGTGTCCGGCAGCGCCCGGCGCTCCGTCCCCGGTTCGGAGCCGGTGGGTTCCGGTAGCGGGTCGATGCCCAGCTCGGCGGCGGCGCGGTCCTCGAGGGCCCGGGCGTGGAGCAGTCCGATGCGCTCCAGGTCCGTGCGGAGGGCGGTCAGTTCGGCCGCGGTGCGGGCGGCTGCGGCTCCCAGCCGGGCCTCGGTCTTGACGAGGCCCAGCCTCGAAAGCGCGGTCCCCCGCGGCTCGTCCATCCCCCGGAACTCGTCGAGGGCCTGTGCGTACAGCTCGCGGGCCTGCCCGTAGCGTCCCGCGCGGTACAGGACGTTGCCGCGCATCTTGTGGTTGTAGGCGAGGGCACTGCGGAGCCGTATCTCGCGGCACGCCTCCTCCGCTCGCGACAGCAGCGTCAGGGCGCGTTCGACGTCGCCGTCGCGGGCGGAGAGGACGTCGGCGATGCCGCGCAGGGCCCAAGCCCAGCCACGCCGGTCCTCGGCGCGCTCCGCCGTCTCGGCCGCCTCCTCGAGGAGGGCGAGGGCCTCGTCGAAGCGGCCGGTGTTGCGGTACATCTGCGCGATGCCCTCCAGCGCCCACACCGTGTGCCGGGCCTCGCCCCGGCGGCGCGCCTCGGTCAGCAGCTGTTCGTGCAGGCGCGCCACGCTGGCGTAGTCGCCCTGGATGCGTCCGGTCTCGGCGAGACCCGCCAGCGAGTAGCCCCGGGCGACCACGTCCCCGCCCCGCTCGCCGGCCTCGGCGGCCAGGTGCAGCAACCGGTACGCCAGCCTGAACGCCCCGCGCTGTCGCGCCAGCGTGCCGCCGCTCCACAGGGCCCAGGCCATCGCCCCTTCGTGGCCGGCCGCGCGCGCCGCCCGGTAGCTCGCCTTCCACGCCCGGTCGGCCTCGCCGGTCCGCCCGAGCCTGCGGCACGCCTCCGCGACGGCCAGTCGGCAGCGCGCCGCTTCGTGCAGGTCGCCGGACAGCTCCGCCTCCCGGGCCCCCCGCATGCCCTCCTCGAGTACGTCCGGGAGGGAGGCGTTCACCGACAGGGATCCCAGCGCTCCCTGGTACTCCGGCGCGGACGCCCTCACCGACCGCTCGCTCACCCGACCTGTCATCAGAACCTCCTTCCGCCGACCCGACGATCGAGCCGACGCGGGGGTCAAGACGGGCTCCGTGGAGGGGGGTTCCGCATCGGCGCCAATGTCCGTCTCGGTGGGGGCGCGGTGTCCGTCTCAAGTGCTACGCGGGGAGCGGCGACCTCCTCACCAAGATCTACGCGGACGCGCGCCGCCCGGATCCGACCCGGGACGTGTCGGCGTTCGCCCCGCGGCCCGTCCGCACCGCCGTCGCCGTCGTCCTCCCTCACGGCTTCGAGCGCGGGTACGTCCCGCTGACCCGCCGGTTCCGTTACCCGGGTTGCCTCAACAACCAGCAATAAAAGGGACGGAATGGGACAGGATGTGCGAGGTGACGTTGTCTGATGCTGTGTATCTCGCGGCGGGGATCGGCGCGCTGGGGGCGGCCGTGGTGCCCCGGGTCGTCTTCCGCCGTCCGCTGTCGATGCCGATGCTGTTCCTGGCCGTGGGCATGCTCGCGGGCCTTTGGGCCGTACCGACGGTGGATCCGGTGCGGTCCCGGCTGTGGGTCGAGCACGCCACCGAACTGTGCGTCATCGTGTCGCTGATGGGAGCCGGGCTCGCGCTGAACCGGCCGGTGGGCCGGCGCGGCGGGGCGGGGGCGTGGCGGCTGCTGGGCATCGGCATGCCGCTGACCATCGTCGCCACGACGGCCGCCGCCCTGATCCTGGGGTGGCCGCTCGCCCCGGCACTGCTGCTGGCCGCCGTCCTGTCGCCGACGGATCCCGTGCTGGCGGCGGAGGTACGGGTGGGAGAGCCGACCGACGATCCGGACGACGAGGACGAGGTCCGCTTCTCCCTCACCGCAGAGGCCGGACTCAACGACGGTCTCGCCTTCCCCTTCGTACTGGCGGCGCT
This sequence comes from Streptomyces hydrogenans, assembly GCF_014656075.1. GTDB lineage: Bacteria > Actinomycetota > Actinomycetes > Streptomycetales > Streptomycetaceae > Streptomyces > Streptomyces hydrogenans. Next base: position 24,450 of record NZ_BNBS01000109.1, on the reverse strand, counting down.
GGCCGTCGCCGCGGCACCGACGGGGACGGCGGGCTGGGCCGCGGAGTGGTTCCTCGTCGACGTGCTGGTCAGGATCGCCGTCGGGGTCGCGGTCGGGGTCGTCACGGGGTGGGTGCTGGGATGGATGTTCTTCCGGGCGCGGCCCCGGGCCCTGCGGCTGTCCGAGCACATGGAGGGGTTCGTCGCCATCGGCGCCACGTTCGTCGCGTACGGGGCGGCCGAGCTGTCGCGGGGGTACGGCTTCCTGGCCGTGTTCGTCACCGCCTGCACGATCCGCGCCGCCGAACGCGACCACGGCTACCACAAGGTGCTGCACGGGTTCACCGAACAGATCGAGCGGTTGCTGACCGTCTTCCTGCTCTTCCTGCTCGGCGGCTACCTCGTCGCCCACGGCCTGCCGTCCCTCACCTGGCAGGGCGCCCTGGTCGGGGTCCTTCTGGTCCTCGTCGTCCGGCCGACCGCCGGATACGCGGCCCTGCTCGGCGGCGCGACCGGTCCGCAGGAGCGTCTGGTCACCGCCGTGTACGGGATCCGGGGCGTCGGTTCGCTGTTCTACCTGGCCTACGCCCTCGGCCACACCGGGCTCTTCGCCGCGTACGCCGACCGGCTGTGGGCCGTCGTCTCCTTCACCGTCTTCCTGTCCGTCTTCCTGCACGGCGCCACCGCCGCGCCCGTCATCCAGCGCCTCGACCGGCTCCGCCGTTCCTCCCCCACTCCCCCCTGACCGTCACGCACCGGTTCCGTGGAGGAGGCACCGCGTCTCGGGGCCACGGCGGACGTGAGGGTCCGGCCAGGGTGACGACGATGGCGCCCGAGGGGCCGTTCAGCGGGGACGACCCCGCCCGGGCGCGTGCGGGGGTCAGGCGGTGGGCGTCTCGGTGTCCCGGGCGCGGCGGGGGAGCTTCCAGCCGGGGCGCGGGAAGTGGCAGGTGTAGCCGTCGGGGTAGCGCTGGAGGTAGTCCTGGTGCTCGGGCTCGGCCTCCCAGAAGTCCCCCAGGGGCTCGATCTCGGTCACGACCGGGCCCGGCCACAGGCCGCTGGCGTCGACGTCGGCGATCGTGTCGAGCGCCACGCGCTTCTGGTCCTCGTCCGTGTAGTAGAGGGCGGAGCGGTAGCTGCGGCCGATGTCGTTGCCCTGGCGGTCGACGGTGCTGGGGTCGTGGATCTGGAAGAAGAACTCCAGAAGGTCCCGGTAGGTCGTGATCGAGGGGTCGTAGAGGACCTCGATCGCCTCGGCGTGGTCGCCGTGGTCACGGTAGGTGGCGTGGGGCGTGTCGCCTCCGGTGTATCCCACCCGGGTGCCCACGACACCCGGCTGCCTGCGGATGAGGTCCTGCATCCCCCAGAAGCAGCCTCCGGCCAGAACGGCCTTCTCCATGTCGCTCATGCGCCCTCCATCGTTCGTGATCGTCCCGCCGGACCGCGGACGGGGTCCGCCCCGGCGGCACTGGCCATCATGCAGCAGTTCGGGGAACGAGTGGCGGGCGGGCGGCGGCGCCGGCGGACCTGACGCCTCCGAGGGCGTCGGGACGGAGCGGTGCGCCCGGCCCGTACCCAGCGTTCCAACGGCCCGGCAGCCCGGCGGCAGGGCCGTGTCCGGTGGTCCGCCCCGTCGTCACGGACGGCCCGGGGCACGCACTCCACGCGGAAGGCTCCGCCTCTCCCCCGTGAGGGGCGAGGCGGAGCCTTCCGCGTGGTGCCGTGGTCCGGCCGGGGTCAGGCATGGCGGTGCCGGCCGCCCGCGACGAGGCGGTAGAGGCCGAGGAGGATCATCGAGCCGACGATGGCCGCGATCCAGGTGGAGAGGTCGAAGAAGCCGTCGATGGAGTCGATGCCGAAGATCACCTTGCCGAGCCAGCCTCCGAGGAGGCCGCCGCCGATGCCGATGAGGATCGTGATGATGATGCCGCCCGGGTCCCTGCCCGGCATGAGGGCCTTCGCGATCAGGCCGGCCAGCAGGCCGATGAGGATCCACGCGATGATGCCCATGATGTGCCTCCGATTCGTCGCCGAAGTGGTCGGTGAACTCCGTCTGCGCCGATCCGGCCGCGCCAAACCCCTCTTCTCGAATGAATGTGCAGAGGCCGGGCGGATCGCCGCCCGGCCTCCTTCCGCTGCCCCTCCACCGGGGCCGGCCGTCGTCGGGCCGCCCGTCCGCGCGTCTGCTCAGCCCGCGTGGTCTCGTTCGCCCTCTTCTTCCGGGAGGCCGGCCCGGCGCCGGTCCTCGTCGCTCCAGGCGCGCGTGTCGCGCGGTTCGACGTACGGTTCCCGGTCCGGCGGCATGCCTCCCGCCACGGCACGGCGGCGCAGCAGCTCGGCGTCGAACTCCAGCCCCAGGAGCACGGCCAGGTTGCTGATCCACAGCCACACGAGGAAGACGACGACACCGGCCATGGTGCCGTAGACCCGGTTGTACGAGGCGAACTCGGCGACGTACACGGCGAAGCCCGCCGAGGCCACCGCCCAGATCAGCAGGGCGAGGACGCTTCCGGGGGTGACCCAGCGCCAGCCGCGGCCCTTCGCGTTCGGGCTCCCCCAGTACAGCAGGGCGATCATCACCACGGCGAGCAGGAGGAGGACGGGCCACTTGGCCACCGTCCAGACCGTCAGGGCGGTGTCCCCGACTCCCAGCACGTCGCCGACGCGGCGCGCCACGTCCCCGCTGAGCACGAGCAGCAGGGCGCTCGCGGTGGCCATGACCATGAGCGCCGCCGTCATGCCGAGCCGGATCGGCAGCAGTTTCCACACGGGGCGGCCCTCGGGGACGTCGTGGACGCGGTTGGCGGCGCGCATGAAGGCGCCGACGTAGCCCGAGGACGACCACAGCGCCACCAGGAAGCCGACGACGGCCATCGTGACGCCCGTGGCGGCGTTGTCCCGCAGGGCCGCCAGCGCCTGTTCCAGCACGTCGCGGGCAGGTCCCGGCGCCAGGTCGCGCAGGCTCTCCGTCACCTTGTCGGTCGTCCGCCGCCCGCTGATCCCGACCAGCGAGACGAGGGCGAGGATCCCGGGGAAGAGCGCCAGTACGCCGTAGTAGGTGAGGGCCGCCGCGCGGTCCATGAGTTCGTCCCGCGTGAACTCGCGCGCCGACCCCTTGAGAACCGCGAGCCAGGAGTCCCTGGAGAGGTCGGCCGGGGAGTCGGGGGCGCGCGCCTCGACGGCGGGGTCCGGCCCGGCGCCGGAGGCGCCGGGCCTGTCGGAGGGTGGGGGCCGGTGGTCCGGCGCCCGGTCGTGGGAGGTGCTCCGTTCGGCCATGTCCCGGCGGTTACCCTCACCGGCCGGCCCTACGCCGCTCGGCGCCGGGGCGTCAGAGGGACGGTTCGGCGGGGCGACGGCGCCACCACCGGCGGGCTCGGGTGCGGGGATGGACGGCACGGCCCATCCGCCGGCCGATGAGCACGTAGCCGAGGAGCGCTCCCGTCGTGTTGAGGAGGACGTCGTCGACGTCGAAGGCGCGGCCCGTGACGAGCGCGCCCTGCACGAGCTCCACGAGCAGCATGGTGGCGGCGGTGAGGAGCGCGACGCGGAGGAAGCCGCGTGCCCTGCGGGACAGCAGCGGCAGCAGGATCCCGAAGGGGACGCCCAGGACGATGTTCCCCCCGAGCTGCTTGACGGTCTCCACGAAGCCGGGCCGGCTGAGGTAGCTCTCGATCGACCGGCCCGGTGTCAGGTTGCTGTGGGTGAGGGAGACGGACTCCGGCGAGGCCTCCAGGGTGAGCCGGGCCAGGACCACGGCGAACGCCACCATGCCCGCGAGGGCCACCAGGGCGACCAGTGCCCGCACGAACCGCCCCGGCCCGCGCCGGACCGGGACCGCCGCCTCCGGCCTTCTCTCCGGTCCTTCCTCCGGCCCCCGGGCGTCCGGCTGCGCCTTGTCCTCTCCCTTTCCGTCCGGTCCCGTGCCCTCCCGGCCGTCTGCGTCCGGTCCCTTTCCGACCGGCTGCGCGCCGCTCCGCCGTTCCCGGGCGCCGGCGGGCGCCGCCTTCGTCCCGCCCCCCGCCGCCGCGGCCCGTCTCCACTTCGGTCTCCAACCGGTCATGCGCTTCTTCCTCCCCTGGGGCGGCCGCTCGGCGACCGCGCGACGAGCACGTGCGAACGGATCCCGCGTACCCGCGCCGAGGGGCCTCATGCCGCGCGTTCCGTGGGGCCGCCTCACCCGGACCACTCGCCCCCGGAGCACCAACAGGTGCCGATCACAGGGAAGTTGGGCATGGGAGGGGCCGACACGGGCATCCGGCGTCCATGGGAGAAGACACCGAGAACAGACCCTCGCCGCCCCTCCGGACACGGAAGCGCTCCGGAACGAGGTGGCGCCTCGTCACCCTCGTTCTGCTCGTGCTCGCCGTCGTCCTCATGCTGATCAGCTGGTTCCTCGGCATCGCCGTTCCGGGCATCTTCGGGACGGACGTGAAGGACCGCTCCGGCCCCGCCGTCCTGAAGTCCGTCCAGGACCTGAGCCGGTACGAGGGCGCCTCCGGGAGCTACCAGGTGGTGGTCGACCTGGAGCACGACGCGCGGTTCCTTCCGGACGCGATCCGCGGCACCCGCACCCTGTACGTGGCCAACGGCAGCGTCGGCGCCTACGTCGACCTGGGTGCCCTCGGGGACGGCGCCGTGACCGTCGACGCCGACCGGACCGAGGCCTCCCTGCGCCTGCCGCACGCCCGGCTGGCCGACCCGGCGCTCGACCCGGAGCGTTCGTACGCCGTGTCCAAGCAGCGCGGTCTGCTCGACCGGCTGGGCGACCTGTTCTCGGACAACCCCTCCAGCGAGCAGGCCGTCAACGTCCTCGCGGCCCGGCGGATCGGCGACGCCGCCCGCGAGTCCGGCCTGACGGAACGGGCCGAGCGGAACACGACCGCGATGCTGAAGGGGCTTCTGGGCGGGCTGGGCTTCGAGCGGGTGACGATCACCTACGGCTGAACGGAGAGCCCCGCGGTTGCGCCATCCGGACGGACGGGGCAGGGGCCGGACATGAGCACGCATGACGACGAGCGGTACACCTCCGGCCGCCCCTCCTCCCCGGACGAGATCACGGTGGAGGCCCTCGGCGCGCTGTCCAAGGCCCTGGAGACGACGGAGCGCGCGCGGGGCCATCTGTACGGCTTCCACCAGCTGACCGGCACCGCCGACTTCGAGCTCGACCGGGCCGTCGAGCTCCTGCGGGCCGCCGGGCACGACGCTTGGGCGGACCGGGTGGAGACCGAGATCCTGGGACGCAACGTCATCCCGGACCACTGGACCTTCCAGATCGTGGAGTCCTACAACAGCACCTACTACGAGCCGTTCCGGTCGCCGGAGCGGGCGGCGGTCGCCGCCCTCGCCGACGGCCGTGAGCACCGCCTCGAAGCCCGCTTCAAGAAGCGGCGGCGCACCGCGGGCCATCCCGATCACACCCCCGGCGAGGGGATGGAGGACTGATCGCGCGTCCCGCGGCAGGACGGCGCCTCCGTCGGGCGGCGTTCATCCGCCGAGCGCGGTGTCGCGCTCCGCGACGTCGCGGGACGTACCCGGCGAGGACCGCCGCGCACGGCTCCTCCGCTCGCCCCGCCGCCTCGACCCCTCCCCGGGACGGCGCCCGCATGCCCCTGCTCCCTCGCGGACGCGGTGCCGGCACCGGCACGCCGGCGGCGGCTCCGCGGCACGGAACGGTTCCCCGGGTGATCCCCCACGCGTGCGCCGCGCGACCGAAGGGCAGTCTGGAGGAAGGAGGTGGTTCCCGGTGCGCACGGTGCTGATCCAGCGGATGCGCGGAAAGGTCGGCGAAGCGCTGCTGCGGCGGGTGGCCGGGCCCACCGTGCACCGGAAGCGCGACCGGATCCACGGCACCCCCGGCCCTCGCTGGTTCGCCCCGGACCGTCCGGTGCGGGTCGTGCACGGGGACGCCTCGATGTACATCGGCGGCCTGGCGGCGCTGCTCCTGCAGTCGCTCCATCCCGTGGCCATGGCCGCCGTCTGGGCGCACTCCGGCTTCCAGGGCGATCCCTGGGGGCGGCTCCAGCGGACCAGCACCTTCCTCGCCGAGACGACGTTCGCGACGGCGGCCGACGCCGAGCGGGCGGTACGACGGGTACGGGCCGTGCACGCCGGGGTCACGGGGACGACCTCGGACGGGGTGGCCTACCGGGCCTCGGACCCGGCGCTGCTCTCCTGGGTGCACCTGGCCGAGGCCTTCTGCTTCCTACGGGCGCACCAGCGCTACGGGGCGGCCCCGCTCGCGCCCGGCGGCCGGGACGGTTACGTCGCGGACATGGCGTCGGTCGCCCGGCGGCTGGGGGTTCCGGACCCGCCCGTGACCGAGGCGGGTCTCGCGGAGGCGCTGCTGCTGCGGCGGGGCGAGCTGGCGGCCACCGCCGAGTCGGCGGCCACGGCCCGGTACCTGCTGGCCGAACCGCCCCTGCCGTGGCCGGCCCGTCTCCCGTACGCGCTCCTCTCGGCGGCGGCGGTCGACCTCCTGCCGGCGTGGGCGCGGGAGTCGGTCGCCCTGCCGGTGCGCGTACGGCTCCTGCTGCCGCTGGCCCGGCCGGGCGGCCGGCTCGTCTCGGCGGCGATCCGCTGGGTGACGCCTCCGCTGCCCGCCCACCTCGCGCGACCGGCGGAGGAGGGCGTGCCGCCCGGCGGGTGACGCCCGGCCGCCCGCTTCCGTGGGGTCCGTGCCGTCCGCGGGGGCGCTTCGGCGAGCGGCCCCGCCCCTCCGCGCCACCTCGCGCGTCGTACGGGCCGGGTCACCCGCGGCGGTGACGGTGGCGTCCGGGGTGTGGGCGCGGTTCCCCCTCGCTCCTCGCGGGACACGGGGAAGGGCGCCCGCGGCGGGCTTCAGCCCGGCGGACGCCCTGGAGACGTGCCGTTCGGCGCGGAGACGGGTCCCCGGGGCCGTCAGCCGCGCGGCTCCGTGGCGCGCGCGGTGACGGCCGGCCGGTTCAGTCGGTCTCCAGCAGACCGGCCCGCAGGCGCTTCATGGTGCGCGCCAGCAGCCGGGAGACGTGCATCTGGGAGAAGCCCAGGCGTTCCCCGATCTCGGCCTGGGTGAGTTCCTCGACGAACCTCAGATGGATGATGTGCCGGTCGCGGTCGTCGAGGTCGGCGATGAGCGGCGCCAGGGAGTGGAAGTCCTCCACCAGTTCCATGGCGGGGTCCTCGCTGCCGATGAAGTCGGTCAGGGAGGCGTCTCCGTCCTCGTCGTCACCGCTGAGCGCGGCGTCCAGGGACGAGGAGTTGTAGCCGTTGGAGGCCAGCCGCGCCTCGGTGACCTCCTCCTCCGTGAGGCTCATCAGCTCGGCGAGCTCCTTGACCGTGGGAGTCCGGCCGAGGCGGGTGCTCAGCTCCTCGGTCGCCTTGGCCAGCTCCACCCGTGCCTCCTGGAGTCGGCGGGGCACGTGCACCGCCCACGAGGTGTCGCGGAAGAACCTCTTGATCTCGCCGACGATGTAGGGCACGGCGAAGGTGGTGAACTCGACCTCCCGCGAGAGCTCGAAGCGGTCGATCGCCTTGATCAGGCCGATGGTGCCGACCTGGACGATGTCCTCCATCTCGTCGGCGCGGTGGCGGAACCGCCCGGCGGCGTAGCGGACCAGGCTCATGTTCATCTCGATGAGGGTGTTGCGCGCGTACTGGTACTCGTGCGTCCCCTCCTCCAGCACCGTGAGTTCCCGGAAGAAGACCTTCGACAGGGCTCGCGCGTCCTTCGGCGCGACCGCCAACGTGTCCGGGATGATCGGCAGCGTCCCCGCTCCGGTCTCGACTCCCGCGCCCGACATCGTGGTGATCGTCACACCTTTCCCCTTTCACGTGTATCCCTTAGCGGGATGCGTGGCCCTGTAGCGCTTCGCTTACCCTGAGCCTTCACTTCCACTCCGGTCAATTTCCGAGAAGATTCCGGCGGCGTCCCAGGATGCCGCACACCGGATTCATCCGACACATACCGGGCATATGGACCTTTCGAATGGTCGTCCTGAGGAGAGTCATGACGCGGGATCCCTCGATGAAGGCGGTCGGATGGGCGCGGTCGCTGCCCCTCGGCAGCAGCGTGAAGGCGGCGCGGGACTGGACGCGCGGACACCTGACGGCGCTCGGGTGGGACCGTGCCGCGCCGGACACGGCGGACTCCGTGGTCCTGGCGGTCTCCGAGCTGGTCACCAACGCCCACGTGCACGCCCGCAGCGACGCGCAGCTCATCCTCACCTGGGACGAGGAGTGCCTGCACGTCACCGTGCACGACTCCTCGCCCCGGGTCCCCGAGCAACGCCGGCCCGACGACGGCGCCACCGGCGGACGCGGCCTGCTGCTGATCGCCGCCCTCGCCGCCAAGGTGCGGACCCATCCCTGCCCGCGGGGCAAGGACGTCACCGCCTGCTTCCGTCCGGTGCCGCCCGGCAGTTCGGACTGAGGGGCCGCGGCCGGGGGCGCGCTCCGCGCGCGTCCCCGTACGGCGGTTCGAGGTCTGCACCTCAGCCCCGGAGGGAGGCGAGCAGCGGCCGCCAGTCGATGTGGCGCTCCTCCGTGCCCTGCGGCACCAGGACGAAGGTGCCGCGCACGAAGCGGGCGAGCTCCTCCTGGTCGCACCGGATCGTGGCGCGGTGCCCGGCGCCGCCGAGCAGCAGGAGGAGCTCGCCGTCGGGGGCGGGCCTCAGGTGGACCTCTCCCTCGCCGGTGGGTCCCAGCGCTCCGGCGAGGACCATCTCGCGGTCGAGGCGCCACACCACGGACTCCTCGCCCAGGAGGTGGAAGGCGATGCTCAGGGCGTGGGGGTCGCGGGAGTGGTAGCCGACGGAGGTGTCGATCCGGACGACGGCGTCCGGGCCGACGAGTTCCATGACCATGGGCTGCGTGAGGACGTGCGGCGACGGGAGCGACGTGGCGCGGGGCTGGGACATGAGTCCTCCGGCTGGGGGGAGCGGGCGACGGGCGGATGCGGTGTCCGCTTGACCCGTCCCGTCCCTGTTACACCTCCCGTACGCCAGACGGATGTGCCGATGCTGTCGTGACCCTGTGAAGACCGCGAGGAATCGTGACCGGCCGTCAGGAGCGTTGGCTCCCGGGCCCGTCCGCCCCGTCGGCCGGGATCCCACCGGAGGGCTCCGCCGTCCCGGTGCGGCCCGTCAGGTGCTCGTACGTGCCGGTGAGCAGGAGCAGTCGGTCGAGGAAGGCCGGCCTGTGGTCCAGGTGCAGTCGTCCGCCCGCCGTCGAGACGAGCCGGTGGAGGGCCAGCAGCGCGGACAGTCCCATCGAGTCGCACAGGGTCATGCGGGCGCAGTCGAGGCGGACGTCGGCGGGGCCGGGCGTCCGGTCGAGGCGGGTGCGGACCACGTCCAGGAGCTCGTCGGCGCTGTCCCAGGCGAGGTCGCCGGCGAGCCCCACGCGCAGGGTGCCGTCCGCCGCGGTGACGGCCTCGACCGCGAAGGGGTGGTCGGGGGTGTTCACGAGCGGGGCCCGGGGGCCGACGGACGCGGTACGCGGACGAGGGCGTCGCGGCCCGCGGCGAGGTGGGCCCGCGCGCGGGGGAAGTCGCGCTGGGCCTGGGCGAGGAGGTCGAGCGCGGCGACCAGGGCGTCTCCCGCGACGCCGCGGGCCCGGAGGACCCCGGCGGTCCAGGTGACGAAGCCGGTGAACAGCTCGGGGTCGTCGGCGTAGAGGGACGCGGCGAGGAAGTCGACGATGTGGGCGACGTCCTCGGCGGTCCGTTCGCGCTGCCGGTCGTCGTAGGAGGCCATGGCCGGGACGGTGTCCTCCAGCCCCTGGAGGACGTGGCGGACGAGCTGGGGCCGGGCCCGGGTGACCAGGGTGTACTCCTGGTCGGACAGGTGGGAGAGGCCGCCGGCGGGGTCCGTCCTGGGCTCCCCGGAGTGCCTGGGTCCCTCGGCGAGGAGGTCGGCGGCGGCACGGGCGTCGGGCGCCCACCCGTCGGCGCCGAGCAGACGGGCGTACCTGCCGTCGGGGCCGAAGGCCGCCCCGCCGACGAGCACCGGGAGACCCACGGCCTGGACGGCGCTGATGGCGGCGTGCGCCGTCGGGAGCCGGACCGGCAGCGAGGACGAGAGGGCGACGACGTCCGTGCCGGTCTGGTGCAGGTGCGCGATGAGGTGGGGGGTGGGGACGTGGGCCCCGAGGTAGTCGACGACGAAGCCCCGGCCGCGCAGGACCTCGGCGAGGAGGCGGGCGGGCAGGGCGTGCCATTCGCCGTCCACGCAGGCGACGGTGACGCGCCGGGGTGGCCCTCCGGGCGTCCGACGGTCGCCGGGCTCCGCGGCGGGGGCCGGGGTGCGGTGGGCGAGGGCCGCCACGACGCGGTCCTGGATGGCCGTCGCGGCGTGTTCCTGGGCGACTCCGATGCGGCCTGCGGCCCACTCCCCGCCGAGTCTGGCCTGCACGGGGCCGATCACGTCGAGCAGGAGGTCCTCGGCCGGGGCCCCCTCGTCGTGGGCGTCGAGGACCGCGGCGGTGGCCGCGGCCTCGTCCCTCGCCCCGAGTGCCTCCCACAGTCGTCGGCGGGTCGCGGCGAGGTCGGTGGACGGGGTGGTGCGGGTGTTCATGCGGTGTTCCTGTCCGGAGCGCGGTCGCTCCCCGCGGACGGGCGGGTGGTGTGCGGTGCGGTGATGGCGACGACCGCCATGTCGTCGTGCGGGCCGCGGCCCACCCAGTCGCCGGCGATCATCTGCACGCGTTCGACGACGGCTTCGGCCGGGAGCCCGGCGCAGTCGGCGAGGGAGGCCCGGAGCCGGCCCTCGCCGAACATGGCCGAGCCGAGCGGCCCGCCCCGGGCCTCCGTGATGCCGTCGGTGTAGAGCAGGCAGGTGTCCCCCGGTGCCAGGTGCACGGTCGCGGAGCGGCAGGGGACCTCGGGGAGCGCGCCCACCAGCGTTCCGCCGGTGTCCGCCTCCTCGACGTGTCCCGTGGAGCGCAGGATCAGCGGGCGCGGGTGACCGGCACTGGTCAGCCGCAGCCGCACCCGGCCGTCCGCGCGTCCCACCGAGGCCAGGACCAGGGTGGCGAAGCGGGTGTGACGGGAGTTCAGGAGGGCGCCGTTGAGCAGCCTCAGGACGTTCTGGTGGTCGTCGGCGAGGGGCAGCAGGGCCTGGACGGTGCTGCGGATCCTGCCCGTGAGCACGGCCGCCTCCAGTCCCTTGCCGCACACGTCCCCGAGGACGGCGAGCGTCTCCTGCCCGGCGTCGGTACCGGGGTGGACGTCGTAGAAGTCGCCGCCGATCCGCTCCGTGTCCTGGGAGGTTCGGTAGCCGCCGGCGAAGTCGACCCCGCGCACGTGGTGGAGCTGCGGCGGGAGGAGTTCGGCGATCAGCGCGCGGGTGACGCGCGCCTGTTCCGCGTAGAGGCGGGCGGCCGACAGGGCGGCCCCGGCCCGGGCGGCGAACAGCCGGGCGAAGAGCTCCTCCGACGCGTCGAAGGCGCTCTGCCCGCCGCGCCGCAGCAGGAGCAGGGCGCCCGCGGGAACGCCGTGGCCGGGCAGCGGGGTGATGGCGACGGATCCGGGGGCTTCCCCGAAGTCCTCGGGGACGGCCCAGGCCGGGAGTTCGGCGGGGTCGATCCAGCGGGCGGGTACCGGGGGGAAGCCCTGGAGGGCTTCGGCCAGGCCGGGGACGGAGGTCGGGTCCATCGCGACCTGGCTCCGGTCGAACCTCTCCCCCACCGCGGTGACCACGGGGTACCGGTTCCGCACGGGCGGGGAGATCACGAGCGCCGCGTCGCCGAGGTGGGCGGCCGCGAGCAGGGCCGCCTTCTCCAGGCACCGGTCCGGGTTCAGCGAGGACAGCAGCTGGGTGGACGCCTCGGCCAGGAGCGCGGTGCGCTCCTGCTCGGTGCGCAGGGCGTCCTCCGCGGCGGTCAGGTCGGAGTCGTCGACCAGCCACCAGGCCACGTCTCCGTGGCCGGACTCGGTGGGGTGGGCGCGCAGGAGGCGGCCGTCGTGGTTCCCCCGCAGTGGCGGGCCTCCGGGGCGCGTGGCGGCCGCGGCGTGCGGCGTGCCCTGGGGGACGGCCAGTCGCCGGTGTGCGTCGGCCAGCCATCCCGGCACGACGCCGTCCAGCCACGAGCCGACTCCCATCCGGGGAAAGAGGTCGGCCGCGGCGTCGTTGAACTCCACGACGCCGCCCTCGCGGTCCGCCACCACCGCCGGGTGGGGCGAGCGGAGCCAGGAGGTGCCCGTGGCTCCCCGGGGGGCCCGGGAGCGGCCGGATTCGTCTTCGGAAACAGTCATATGTGTGGCCCGTGTGCCGTGGCCCGCCACCTTCCCAATCGGCGTCGGCTCGTCCGTCCACCCTTGCCCAGGGCGTGCCGCACATCAAGTGAAAGTCCCTCTTCCGGGAGGGATCCGGCTTTTGCCCGCCACATCCCCACCGTTCCGGCACAGGGGCTTCACCTGAGGCACATTCCCGGGGTCCTGTTCCCGGCCGGCCCGGGGGGCGACGGGCCGGCCGGGACGTTCAGGTGGCGGTGAGGACGAGGACCGCCCGGTCGTCGTCGATCTCCTGACCGCCGGTGAACTCGTGCACCGCCCGGGTGAGGGCGTCCACCACCTCCTGGGCCGAGGGGCGGTGCGGGGCCCCCGCGACGGCTTCGACGAGGCGTTCCTCGCCGAACTGCTCGCCGTCGTCGTCGCGGGTCTCGCTGACGCCGTCGGTGTAGAGCAGCAGGCTCTCGTGCGGGTCGAGGTGCAGGGTGCGGGAGACGACGTCGACCTGGGGGGAGATGCCGAGCAGGGAGCCCGGGGCGTCGACGAGGCGGGTGGTGTGCCGGGAGTCGAGGTGGAGGGGCAGGGTGTGGCCCGCCCGCACCAGTTCGACGTCCAGTCCGTGACCGGTGGGGGTGAGCCGGCCGTACACGAGGGTGACGAAGCCGGTGCCGTGGCTGTCCGGCCTGTTGACGAGGGCCCGGTTGACGGCCGCCACGACGTCCTCGGGACCGGGCAGGAAGGGGGTGACGGCCCGCGCGGTGTGGCGGACGAGGGCGGTGGTCGTGGCCGCGATGGCGCCGCGTCCGCAGACGTCGCCGAGGAGGAACGCCCAACGGCCGTCGTCCAGCGGGAAGACGTCGTAGAAGTCGCCGCCGATGTCGAGGCCCTCGCCCGCGGGGTGGTAGGAGGTGGCGACGTCCGCGCCGGGGACGTCGGGGAGTTCGGGCATGAGGAGGCCGGCCTGGAGGTCCCGGGCGAGGGTCACCCGGTGGGTGTACTGGCGGGCGTTGCGGGCGGCCGACGCGGCGCGTCGGGCGAGTTCCTCGGCGAGGGCCACCCGGTGTCCGTCGAAGGGGTCCTTCTCGTCGGAGAGCAGGGTCACGGTGCCGAAGGCGGTGCCCCGGTCGAGCAGCGGGACGCACAGGTAGCCCGTCACGCCGAGGTCCTTCCAGGGGCCGGGCCCGGTGGGAGCGCGCCGCGCGATCTCGCTCGCGCGCGTGGCGAGGACCCGGGCGACGGCGTCGTCGGCGGCGTCGTAGACGGGGAGGTGCGAGGCGAGCACCCGACGCCGCCGTTCGTCGGGGGCCGCCGTGGCGACGCGGCGCAGACGCCCGTTCTCCACCACGTCGACGGCGCAGAGCGGCGCCAGCCTCGGGGCGCAGGAGTGGGCCAGCCGCTCCAGGGTCTGGGCGGCGTCGAGGTCGACGGTGAGGGCGGTACTGGCCTGGAGGAGGAAGGCGAGGTCCTCGCGGGCCGCCCGCTCCCGGACCTCGGCGGCCTGGCGGGCCGTCTCGGCCCGCTGCCGTTCGACGGCGAGCGCGGCGGTGTCGGCGAAGAGGCGGGCGAGGGCCAGGTCGGCCTCCTGCGGGGCCCTCGGGGCGCGGTGGTACATGGCGAACGTCCCCAGGAGGGTGCCGTCGCTTCCCAGGACGGGGGTGGACCAGCAGGCGGCCACCCCGGCCCGCCGCGCCAGCCCGCGGAAGTCGTCCCACAGGGGGTCCGTCGCGATGTCGGTGACGATCACGGGCGCGCGGCGGTGCGCGGCGGTGCCGCAGGAGCCGACGCCCTCGCCGACACCGATGCCGTCGACGGCCGCGTTGTAGAAGTCGGGCAGGCTGGGGGCGGCTCCGTGGCGGAGGCGGCGGCCGTCGCGGTCGGCGAGGAGGACGGAGACCACGAGGTCCTCGGGCGACAGCTCCTCTATGGCGCGGGCCATTCCGTCCAGGACCTCGTCGAGGGGGGCCTGCCGGGCGATCTGCTCCAGGAGGACGCGGTGTTCCGCCGTGAACCTCTGGGCCTGCTTGACCTGGGTCGTCTCCACCCCGATGACGCGGACGCCGGTGACGTTGCCGCCGGAATCGACGCGCGGCTCGTAGGTGAGGTCGAAGAACGCCTCCCGGGAGCGGTTCCCGTCGCCCAGGACGATCCTGGCGTCGCGGCCCGTGTGGGGTTCGCCCGTCCGGTAGACCCGGTCGAGGAAGGCGAGGAGTTCCTGGTCGGCGGGGGCGGCCATCAGCTGTCCGAGGGGTACGCCGGTGCGGACGCGCCGCCCGGCGCCGATCGCGCCGAAGAAGGCCGGGTTCGCGCTCTCCACCACGTGCGCCGGTCCGGCGAGGGACGCGAAGACGGCCGCCGACCTGCCGAACAGGGTTCTGAGGTCGTCGTCCGCCGGGCCCGGGGCGGCCGGACCGGTGTCCACCGTCCGGTCGGGCCGGTGCGACTGCTGACCCGGTACACGCCTCATGTGGTCTCTTTCCCGTTCTGCCGCGCCGGTGCTCCGGCTCCGGGGGCGGTGTCCCGCCCCGCGGCGAGTGCCCCGTGCACGTCGGCGTGCACGGGGAAGATCTGGTCCAGCCCCGTCAGGGTGAAGAGGCGGAGGACGGTCGGCGGCACGGCGGCGAGCGCCAGGCCCCGGTGCCGGGCCTCCAGGGCCCGGTAGAGCCGCAGCAGCGCGCTGACGCCGCTGGAGTCGCAGAAGGTCAGACCGGCCAGGTCGGCCACCACGGTCCCCTCCCCGCCGCCCGGCGCCGTCGCTCTTCGTCCGGCCTCGTCCAGCTGGACGACGCTGTCGTGGTCCAGTTCACCGCGCAGGACCAGCACCGTGCCCCACTCCTCTTCCCTGACCTCGATCGAGAACACCCTCGGCTTCCTCCGTGTACGGCTCCGCGCGGATTCTCCGGGCCGGGAACCGGCTCCGACGTCTCCGCTCTTCCGCCTTTCCCCGCCCCTCGGATTCATGGCGGGGCGACGCGTTTCGGCACCGGGTTCGGGGTCATCCGGTTCCTCGGACACGGTCCTCGCCCCGGAAGGATTCCCTCGTGCCGGTCATGCTGGCTCTGGTGTTCGGTGTCGGAGTGGCGATGGCGTGGTGGAGCGTCACGCCCGTCCCCACAGGTCCGCGGAGGAGGTCCAGGTGACGGCGGGGGTCATACCTCGCGCCACTTCGCCTGGCCGAAGGAGAAGAGCCCGAAGAGCACGAGGCCGGCCGCCACCGCGAGCAGCAGCCCGGGTCCCGCGGGGGTCTGGGCGAAGGAGCGGATGGTGTCGTCCATCCCCTTGGCCCGGTTCGGGTCGAACGCGAGCGCCGCCCGCACGCCGGAGAGGCCGAGCGCGGCGAAGACGAGACCGCGTCCGACGCCGCCCCCCACGCCCGTCACGTCCATGAAGCGGCGCGGGTACGTCCCCAGCCGCCCCCACGCGAGATCGTCGCGGTACTTCCGCAGCACCGCCCTGCCGGCGATCCACACTCCGGCCGCCAGGATCCCCACGGCCACGGCGCCGACCCACCAGCGCCCGCCGGGCAGGTCGAGGAGACGGCTGGTGACGTCCCGGCTCTGACGGTCGGTCGCCCCCTCCCCGCTCCCCCGCTCGCCCGCCGCGAAGGACAGGACGAGGAAGGCGGAGCCGGCGTAGAAGACGCAGCGCCCGGCGGACAGGGCCCGCTTGTGCGCCTTGTCCCCCTTCGGGCCGGACCCGCCGAGGGCCGCCTCCGAGAGCCGCCAGGCGGCCATCCCTGCGAGGACGACGCCGAGGGCCCAGGCGACGTCGGTGTCGAAGGGGGTGGCGGCGGCGTGCGCGACGGCTCCGCCCCGGTCCGCCTGCTCGCGCGTCCCCGTGAGGCCGATGTGGACGGCCAGTGCGCCGATCAGCAGGTACAGCACTCCCCGCGCCGCGAAACCGGCCCGTGCGGCCGCCCGTATGCCTTCGCCCGCCGCCGCTTTCGCGGGTGCGGCGGCGTGCGGGCTCGATGTGGTCATGTCGTCTCGCTCCTCCCGGTCGGTCTTCCGGGTGCCCCGTCAGCGCCGGACCAATCCCCGCCGGGTTTCACACCCGGACGAGGGGTCAGGCGGACGGGAGGACACATCCCGACTCGAGTGCCAGGAGGCTCACATGAACGGCTGGCGTACGGCCGCGGCCTGCCAGGAGGTCGACCCCGATCTGTTCTTCCCGGTGGGGGCGGGCTCCCCCGCCCTCGCTCAGGCCGAGGAGGCCAAGAAGGTCTGCCGGCACTGCCCGGTGCGGGAGGAGTGCCTGCGCTCGGCCATGGCGCAGCCCCATCCGCCGGCGGGTGTGTGGGGTGGTCTCACCGAGGCCGAACGGAGCGCGCTGCGACGGCGCTCCCGCCGCACGGCGGAGGGGCGGCGCTGAGCGCCCGGGGGTCGTGTTCCCCGCTGTCCGCCCGGACCGGGTGCCCCGGTCCGGGCGCCGGCCTGCCGGGCCCGTGCCCGTCGTCCTACTCGGGCAGGAGGGAGAGGCACGCGCGGACCCGCTTGCCCTCCGGGGCGGGCTCCACGGTCAGGCTCTCGCAGACGGCGACGACGATCTCGACCCCGTGCTGCCCGATGCGGCGCGGGTCGTGGCCGCGGGGCACGGGGGCGGCGGCATCACCGTCGAAGACCGAGATCTCCAGGGTGTCCTGGTGCAGTTCCAGCAGCAGCCTGCAGGAGCCGGCCGCGTGCCGGACCGCGTTGGTCACCAGTTCGCTGACCACCAGCTGCGCCAGTTCGACGCGCTCGTCCGGCACAGGTTCGAGCCGCACGGGCGGGGCCGCCGCGAGGAAGTCGGCCGTGAAGGCACGGGCGGAGGCGATGGCGCCGCTGGGGGGAGCGTCGCCGTAGACGACGCTCGCGGACAGCAGGGGCTCCGGTGCTGCTCGCTCCGCGGTGATCGCGTCCGTCATGGCGCTGGTACTCCCCTCGTCCGGGTGGGTGGGCGCTGCTCGGCACCTCGTACTCCGCCTTTCCCCTGTTCGCGGTTCCCACACCGCCCGCAACCGGGATCACACCGTCCGGCGGCATCTCAGGGGGCCGGCGGAGGGGGGTCCTCGTGCCGTTCCTCGCCCGGGGCCCCGGGCCCGTGGCCCCGCCAGTCGAGGCAGAGCACGAGGACCGCGTCCGGTGTGGCGCGGCGGGCGTCGCGCAGGGCCCGTACGACGGCACGGGGGGTGTCCGCGCCGCTCAGGCGGCCGGCCCCGGCCAGGGCGCGGGCGACGGATCCGTCCGCCGTCCCGGGGTCCCCGGCCGCCGGGGGCTCGTCCGTGCCGCAGGCGACGAAGACCAGCCGGTCGCCGCGCAGGAGCCCGAGCCGCTGGGTGGCGTAGACGGTGTCCTCGAACATGCCCAGGGGCAGCTGGCGGTCCAGTTCGATGCGCTCGCTCAGGGCGCCGCGGATCCGCCAGAGCGTCGGCGAGCCCGCGTCGACGGCCTCGATCCCGCCGGTGGTCAGGTCGAGGCGGACCAGCAGGGCGGCGAGCGGGCTCTTCCCCCGGTACTGCCCGTAGAGCGCCTGGTCGGTGAGGCTGGCCTGTGCCACCAGGTCGAGTCCGGCCCGTCTGGCGTTGCGGATCGCCGTCAGCGCGAGGGTGCTCACCAGGGCGGCGGGGGTGCGGGGGCCGAAGGCGGCGGCGACGACGCGGAGGAGTTCGTCCTCGGTCACGCTCCAGTCCAGGAGGTGTCCTCCGGAGGTGTAGGCGGGCTCCCAGTAGGCGTGGAGGTCGAACGCCGGTCCGGAGCAGGCCCGGCCCGGCAGGGTGTCCCACTGCATCTCCCCGGCGACGCTGAGGGCGCGCGTCCTGCGGGTGCGGCGGTACAGGTCGGTGTGGCGGTCGGCGACGCGCAGGGCGTGTCCGAGCGTCTCGGCGACCCGGACGAGGCTGTCGGTGGTCTCCGGGGTGGCCCGCTCGGTGGGCAGGACGACCACGAGGACGCCGAAGCGGTCGCCGCGGACCGTGACGGGAAGGTAAACGGTCGCCGTAAGGCCGACATCACGGAAAAGATATGGTTGCTGCGTGCGGAGGACGTGGCCCGCGGGCCCCGAGTCCACGGGCACGTGCGGCATCCCGGCGGGTGTCTGCACGGGCTCCACGGGGCGCAGGGACGTGAATCCGTAGTCGATGAGCAGCAGGTCGGCACAGACCGCGGCGTACAGGTGCGCGAGACTGGTACGGAGGGAGTCCAGGAGGAGGTGCGGTGCAGCCCCGCGCAGTGCGCCTTCCACTGTCACGTGTCGATCCACCGGATCCGTACCGCCTTCTGGAGAGATGTGGAGATGACCGGTCCGTCGCAAGGCCGAAGTCCTCGGCCCCGGACGTCCGAGGAGTGTCGGCAGGCATGAAGAGCAATCCCGCACCGCCCCCGGGCGAACCGCAGCAGACGGCCGAAGCCGCCCGGGAGCTCATCGAGCTGCTGGAAGTGCTGTGGGAGCGCGGTCGGGACATGGTGTCGGCGACACCGGTCTCGGCGAGTCAGCTGCGCGTGCTGTACAGCCTCGACCGCGAGGAGGGCATCAGCCTGCGCACGCTGGGCGACCTGCTCGGCTCCGCGCCGCCCTCGGTGAGCCGCATGTGCGACCGGTTGGAGGCGCTGGGGTTCGTCCAGCGCCTGCCGAGCTCCGTGAGCAGGCGGCAGCTGGAGCTGCACCTGACCGTGCACGGCAAGACGTACCTGCGGGAGCTTCGGGTCCAGCGCGAGGAGGCCCTGCTCGCGGTCATCGCGGACATGTCGCCGACGAGCCGCAAGGCCCTGTTGCGGGGGCTCACCGGCTTCCACGACGCTCTGGAGGGAAGCGGACCGGCCGCCTCGTCACGCCCCCGCACGCCGCTGAAGGACGTCAGTTCGGCCTGACCCCCGCACGGCGCCGGCTCCGGCCGGCCGCGCACCCCATGTCCTCATTGCCACCTCTGGTCGTCCTCGACGCGTTCCACCGGACACCCGCCGGATGTTGCCCCAAGGATACAGTTGTCACAAGGCAACTGTTGACGCGGTGCCGTACCAGTCGAGACAGACGACCAGGGCGTCGTCGTCCAGCGGCCCGGCGCCGTGGTGGTCGCCGAGCTCCCGGAGCACCGCCTGCGGCACCTGGGAGGGCGGCAGCAGGCGCGTCCCGCGGAGCGCCCGGGCCAGCGCCCGGTCCCCGTAGCTCTCCCCGGCGGGCGAGACGGTGGCGTACACGCCGTCGCTGCCGAACAGCAGGCGGTCCCCCGGCCGGACGGTGAACCGCTCGGGGACGTAGACGGTTTCCTCGAACATGCCCAGGGGCAACTGCGCCTCGAAGCCCACGGATTCCACCGCGTGACCCCGCAGCCGCCACAGGCGGGGCGAACCGGCGTCCACCACCTCCACCTCGCCCGTCACCAGGTCGAAGCAGAGCAGGAGCACCGAGACGTAGGCGGCTCCCCGGTACTGCGCGTACACGGCCTGGTCGGCCAGCGCGGCCTGGTCCGCGAGGGCGAGACCGGCCCGGCGGGCGTTGCGGAGCGCGTTGATCGCGAGGTTCGTCAGCAGGGCGGCCTCGATGCCCTCCCCCATGCCGTTGGTGACGGCCAGGGTCAGCCGGCCGTCCGAGACCGACCAGTCGTAGTTGTCCCCGAAGATGGCGTAGGCGGGCTCCAGATGGGCGGCGAGGGCGAACTCGGGGCGGGCGCACGAGCGGCCGGGCAGGAGCTGCCACTGCATCTCCGCCGCGAGGGTCAGCCGGGTCGCGCGCCGGGCCAGGACGTACAGGTCCGTGTCGCGCTCGGCCACCAGGATCTCGTGGCCGAGCGCCTCGCAGACCTGGGCCAGCCCGGGGAACAGCGGCCGCAGGTCGGTCCGGGGCGGCAGCACGGCCGTCAGGACGCCCAGCCGGTCGCCGCGGACGGTGACGGGCAGGTGGAGCAGGAGCGCCCCCTCCTCCCTCAGGACGTACGGCTCCTGGGCCCCGAAGGCCCGCCCCTGGGGGCTGTCGTGGATCGGCACCGACGGATCCGCCCCCGCGGTGCGCTCGACGAGCTGGAGCGACCGCAAGCCGTAGTCCGCCAGGCGGAGTTCCGCCCGCAGGGCGCCGCAGTGCGCCCGCAGGGCCTCCTCGACGACGTGCACCAACTGGTGCGGAGCCGCCCGGCGGAGTGCCTGCTCGATGTCGGCGATCTCCTGCACGTTCTCTTCTTCCTTCCTCCCCCGGGCCCGGGACCGGGCCGTCCTTCCGTCATCTCCCGGCGCCGGCCGCGACCAGCGCCTCCGCCACACCCTCGTACGGCGGGAGGGCCGTCGTCACACCGGTGATCTCCAGGATGCGCCGCACCGCCGGGGTCGGCGCGGCGAGGTGCAGGTCGCCACCGGTCTCCCGCGCTCTGTGGAGCACTCTGATCAGGACGTTCAGGCCCGACGAGTCCATGAAGTCGAGGGCGGCCAGATCGAGTACCAGATGGCGCCGGCCGAGGTCGAGCTGTTCGGTCATGCGCTCCTCCAGCCGGGCGGCCGTCTCCATGTCCAGTTCACCCCCCACGGACAGCACCGCCGTACGGGGATCACGGATGTCCAATCCGACATCCAGGTTCGGTTCCTGCTCGGGCATGTTCCCTGCTTTCCGGGTGGGGGACGGGGGGTGAACGGTCGGGGGCCGGAGGACCGGAGGGTCAGGACACCTGGACTCCGACCACACACGTGTCGTCGTCGGTGTCGGACTTGCTCCGGGCCAACAGCTGGTCGAGGCGTCGTTCGAGGCTCTCGGAGGGCAACCGGGCGACGGTGAGCAGCTGTGCGACGGAGTCGTGGACGGCGGTGTCCCGCCGCTCGACGAGCCCGTCGGTGTACATCAGCACGGTGTCGCCGGGTTCGAGCCGCACCTCGTCCTCCTCGTACTCGGCCTCCGCGAGCGCCCCGAGCAGCAGTCCGCGCAGGAGCGGCAGGTCGGCCGCCTCCTCCCCCCGGACGAGCACCGGCGGGAGGTGGCCCGCGCGGGCCCAGCGCAGTGTGCGGCTCTCGGGGTCGTAGAGGGCGCAGACGGCGGTGGCGGTGACGTGGGCGGTGAGGTGGTGGGCGACGCTGTTGAGCCAGGACAGCAGCTGTCCCGGCCCCGCGCCCGTGACGGCGAGGCCGCGCAGCGCGTTGCGCAGGACCACCATGCTCGTGGCCGCCTCCACGCCGTGGCCCGCGACGTCCCCGACGCACAGGAGCACCTTCTTGGACGGCAGCACGAAGGCGTCGTACCAGTCGCCGCCCACCCGGGACTCGGACTCGGCCGGCCGGTAGCGCACTCCGACGTCGAGGCCCGGCGCGTCGAGCGGCGGCTTGGCCGGCGGCATGATCGCGTGCTGGAGCTGAAGGGTGAGCCGGTTGCGCTCCTCGGCCGCCTCTTCCGTGGCGGCCAGCCGGTCACGGGTGGCCGTGAGGGCGACCTCCGTCCAGTGCTGCGCCGAGATGTCCTGGTAGGCCCCCCGGACGGCCTGGATCCCGCCGTCGGGGCCCAGGACCGGTTCGGCGGTGACCCGGAGGTGGCGGGTGACCCCGTCGTGGCGCAGCATGCGGAAGGCCGCGGAGCCCACCCGCCCGCTCAACACCGTCCGGAGGAAGCGACGGATGGCGTCGGCGTCGTCGGGGTGGGCGTGGGCGGCGAGGTCGCGCAGGGCGACCGGCGACTCCGCGGGGCTGCGGCCGAAGAAGTCGAAGAGCTGGCCGTGCCAGGTGATGTCCCCGGTGACGACGTCCTCCTCGAAGGCGCCGACCCGGCCGAGGCGCTGGGCGTGCTGCAACAGGCCGGCGAGGCGCGCCGTCTCGTCCTCGACGCGCCAGATGAGGAGGACGGCCGCTCCGTGACGGCTGATGCTGATGTCCGCGGGCGAGGTGAGCGGAACCTGGTCCACCAGGGCGGTGAGCCGGACGCGGCGGGCGCGGAACGGCTCGCCCGTGGCGTAGACCCGCTCGATCCGGTCGAAGAGTTCGCCCTCGCCGGCCATGGCGGGGTACGCCTCCAGGAGCAGCGCCCCGTCGACGGAGCCGCGGGGCCGGCCGGCCGGATCCTGGAAGTGGGCGTTGGCGTGCCGGACCCGGAAGTCGGCGAGCCGTCCCTCCTCGTCCAGGTGGGGGGTCAGGACGAGGGCGGGGTCGTAGAGCCCGTCGGAGAGTTCGACCAGCTCCGGCACCCGGTCCCCGGCGGGGACGAGGAGGTGCGCCGGGGCCGCCTGTTCGGGCAGGTCCTCCAGGGTGTGGGCGCAGAGCTCCGCGAGGGCCTCGATCTGGCGTTCCACGGCCTGCGGCTGGGGGTCGAGCGGCCGGGCCCAGCAGATCTCCAGGACGCCGTGGATACGGCCGCCGGTGCCGGCGGGGACGACGACCCGGCCGCCCTCGGGATGGCGCGCGCCTCCGATCGACGGAATGCCCGAGGCCGCCAGGGAGAGGTACCAGACGGTGCGGCGGCCGGCTAGGGCCTGGCGGGCCGCCGTGGTCACCCCCGGGGGGACGTGACGCCAGCGGGCCGCCTCGTCGAGGCCGAACCCGGCGTGGCCTCGCAGGCTCAGCGAGGCGTCCGGGCCGGTGGTCCAGATGGCCACGGCGACGGCGCCCAGGGGTTCGAGGGCGTGCGTGAGCAGCGACTCGGCCACGGCCTGGGTGTCGTCCGCGTCGAGCACCGCGCTCTCCGCCGTGCGCAGCCGGACGGCGGCCGAGCCGGGGGGCTCCGTCTCGCCGGCGGCCGACCGGACGAACGCGTCCGCGGCTTCGGCGCCCCGGTCGCGGGCCGCGTGGTCGATGATGTCCGCGGCCAGCTCCAGCCGGGACAGCCCCGAGCGGTCGGCGAGTTCCGCGAGCTGCCGGGCCGCCTGGGCCGGGCCGCAGCCCAGCCGCTCGACGATGACGCCCTTGGCGAGTTCGATCAGGGCGCGCCCCTCGGCCGCCGCGTGCGCGGCGGCCAGCTCGCCGCGCAGCCGCTCCACGGTGGCGGCGAGCCGGCCGTCGACGGAGCCGTCCCGCACCTCCTGCCGTTCGCCTGCGGGGGCGGGAACCGTGCCGTCGGCCGCCTCGGGCGCCGGGGCGCCGTCGCCGTGCAGTCCGGCGGACGGGTCTCCGCCCCGGAAACGGGGGCCACTCATGTCGGCGACTCCTGGGTCAGGGCGGCCTCGGGGCCGCCGCACGGACGGGGACGGGACGCGCCGGGCGGGCGCGGGGCGGAGGGCCGCCCGGCGGGGGCGGTCACGGGCCTATCCATCGTTCAGCCAGCGGCCGACGCAGGCGATGAGCTCGTCGGCGTCGACGGGCTTGGTCACGTAGTCGCTGGCCCCCGAGGCGAGGCTCTTCTCGCGGTCGCCCGGCATGGCCTTGGCGGTGACCGCGATGATGGGCAGGTCCGCGTACCGCGGCAGCTCCCTGATCCGCGCCGTCGCCGTGTAGCCGTCCATCTCCGGCATCATCACGTCCATCAGGACGAGGGCGACGGCCGGGTTGGCCACGAGTGTCTCGATCCCCTTCCGGCCGTTCTCGGCGTGCAGCACCGTCATGCCGTGCAGTTCCAGGATGCCGCTGAGGGCGTAGAGGTTGCGGGCGTCGTCGTCGTCGACGAGGACGGTCCGGCCGTGCAGCGTGGTGTCGATGGCCCGGGGGGCCGGGGCCCAGTGGTCCCCCCGGACCAGGGGCACGACGTCGCCGGGCTGCTCCGCGGACAGGTGCAGGGCGATCCGCTCGCGCAGCTCGTCGAGGCTGGAGAGGAGCTCCAGCGGACGGCGGCGGGCGAGTTCCTGCAGGGTGCCCTCCTCGTCGGCGGGGAGCCGGCGGTTGTTGTGGGCGAGGACGGGGACGGTGCGCAGCGCCTCGTCGCCGTCCATGGCGGCCAGGAAGCGCAGGGCGTCGCCGTCCGCCATGTCGACGTCGAGCACCACGCAGTGGAACGGCTGGGTGGCGAGCGCGGCGGCGGCCTCCAGCGGGCCGACGACCGCGATCAGTTCGATGTCCGTCCGCTGGCCGTGTCCGCCGTCGGCGGCGAGCTGCGTGACCGCGTTCTCCGCGACGACGGCGAGGAGTCCTCGCGGGCGCTCCTCGATCACCAGGAGGCGCCGCGTCGGCCGGGCGGCCGTGGCGGAGGCTGCGAGGAGCGCCCCGCCCCGCGCGGGCGCCGGGCCGGGAAGGGCCGCGGGGGTGCCGGCCGGAGGGACTTCGGCGGCGGTCTGCTCGCTGAAGTCGTCGCGGGTGACGGGCAGGTGGAGGGTGAAGGTGCTGCCCTCGCCGGTGGCGCTCGTGACCGTGAGCGCGCCGCCGAGCAGATGCGCGATCTCCCGGCTGATCGACAGCCCCAGGCCC
>NZ_BNBS01000108.1 GCF_014656075.1 Streptomyces hydrogenans | reverse complement strand
CCCCGCACCCCCAGATCAACGCTCGGAGGGCCATCCAACCAGCCCGAAGATCATTCCGTTAGGGGTTGTAAGCATGTACTTGAAGGTGCCGGCCCGCCACACAGCGGATAGCGCGGTCGACGTGGTCAGGTAACGGGCGAGCACACGCTCCTCGGATTGCTGGGGGAACTGTCAATGTCAGTGCAGGTTTGTCGGTGGTAGCTCGTAGGATCCGTGCACCCGTTGTGGTGGGCTCAGGATCGGAGCGACGTACATGGCACAACCCCGGCCGTGGATCCTTGAGGATTCCGCGATCGATTCACAGGAGCAGGACCGTTTCGACCACTTGTCAGTGGCGCGGGAGTTGTCCGTGATCTTGCGGGGTTCTCGTCAATCCCTTGCAATCGGCCTGCTCGGACCGTTCGGCAGTGGCAAATCGTCCGTCGTCCGTCTGCTCGACGCGGAACTAAAGGGCAACAAGGACTGGGCGGTCGTTCATCTCAGTGCGGAGCGGCACAGTGGTACTGCCCGGGCCCGTGGGCTGCTGTATGGACTGCTGGACGACCTGAAGCGACAGGGGCTGATCAACGACAAGACCTGGCACAGCGAGCGGGTATGCCTGGAGAGCGGCCGGCAGCGGGTCGACTCGAGGCGCAGCGCGACGTCCGGCCAGCCGGGCACGTCCCGACGGAAGTACGTGATGGCCGCGCTGGAAGCGCTGGGCTGGATGGCGGCCACGCTCGGGCTCATCTGGCTGATTGGCGCCGTCCTGGTCATCATAGGCCGGGTGGTCGGCGTGGGTGTCGGGGTTTCGCCCTGGGCGTGGTTCGCCTCGCCCGGGGCCAGCCCGCTGGTGGCTGTCGCGTTCAGCGCCGCAGTCGCAGCCAACGTCCTAGGGACTGTAAAGGAAGGAGCCCTGGCCGCACTGAAGCGGTACGACATCACCTTGACCACCCCGCGGCCGGAGTCGACCGACGACCTGGAACAGGTCTTCGCCCGCCTCATCGGGGGCATCAGACGGCGCCTGGTCATCGCCATCGACGACATCGACCGCCTGTCTGCCACGGAAGTCCTCGAAGCACTTACGACCGTGCGGAGCCTGCTGTTGACCGGCACCCACCACACGCATCCGCCCGTGTTCCTGCTCTCCTGCGACGAGGACATCGTCCGTGAGGCCATCGTCGGAGTCCGGCCTGGTCTCGCGCATCGCCCTGCCCACACGGCCGAGCACGACAGCAGCCCCTCTTCGACCGCGGCGCCGGAGAGAAAGGCCACCGAGGAAGCCGCCCAGGAGTACCTGAACAAGCTGTTCACCGTGCGCATGGTCCTGCCCGCGCACCATGGGGGAGACCTCAGGGACTACGCCGAGCGTCTTCTGACACATCCCACGGAGCACGGTGCTGTTGCGGCGCTGGGAGGCATGCAGCGAGTACATGACGTTCTGGACCTCCTTGTGCACCAGGACGTCAAGGACCCCCGGCACGTCATCCGTCTGCTCAACGCATTCCTCGCCGACTACGCCCTGGCGATGCGCCGCGAGCAACCTGATGAAACCGGCACCGCCCGTATTGCGCCCGGTGAAGTCACGGGCCATCCACTCACCCTGGCGCGCCTGACGGTCCTGCGTCACGACTTTCCCGGCCTCTATCATGCGATCCGTACGGAGCACGACCTTCTCGCCGTCCTCGACGACGCTCTTCTCGGCTCCACCACGGCGGTGAACGACCCGCTCCTGCGAGCGTTCACCCAGACCGTTCCGACGCAGGACATAGCCGATGGCCAACAGACCGTTCGCCGCCTGAATACGACGGCCCAGCCCGGCCTCACCTACTTGCTCGCCACAGCCGGCCGGACACGCACTGGCCGACCTGCGCATCTGATGCCGCTGCTCACTCTCGGCTCCACCCCCGCAAGCAGGCTTCTCGGCAGCGAGCAGGCAGCGGCAATCCACCGAGAACTCGTCCAGCGCGACACCGAAGCCTTCACCACTCGACTCATCGACACACAGGACCGTCACCGCATACTGAGCGCCGCAGCTCACACCATCGCCCAGGCGCGCCAGGGACTCGATGTGGAAAACGTCCTGACCGCTGCCATCCAGGCACTCGGCCGGATCGCAGACCTTACCGACCACGCGGCAGCGGACCCGCAGAGTGCCAGAGCACTGCAAGCGCTGACCGAGGAAATCGCCCGCAGGCGCGCCGATGCCGCCAGTCCCCTGCCGGCCCATGACCTCATCGCCGCTCTGGATCTCTTCCCCGAGGCGTACCTTCCCGCCCTGCACCAAGCGCTGAGCACGCCACCAGCGCCAGTGCTCGAAGGAACCCCTGGTGCCGAACAGCCCGCGTTCCTGTGGGCCCAAGCCCTGATCGCTCTGCCCGCAGGTAGACACGCCAACCAGCTGCATGCGCCGCTGACCGACTACCTCACCACTCTCGCCGACAACGGCGGCACCGGCGACCTCACGACCTGGCTCACCGCCTACGAGGACGCCCCCGCAAAAAGACGAGAAGCATGGCCGCCTCAAGCGCACCAGGCACTGCTCGCCATGGCAGCACGCGTCGGCGATGACAAAGCAACCCAACGCGTGCACCAGATCACCGTCGAATCTGCAGGCGTCCACCAGTGGCAGCGACCTGTTGCCGAAGGTCTGCTGGCCTGGCTCGCAACCGACGACAACAACCTACGAGCTAAAGCCGTCGAGCTCCTGGATCACGCCACTGTTCCTGAAGATGGATGGGGCGACCCGGCTGCGACACCTGCTGCGCCTGCTGACTCCACCCTGGCAGCACAAATCGCCGAGCGCGCAGCCGACTTCCTGGAAGACGACGACGATGCGGACAGCTCCCAGGCAACTGCGAAGCTGTTGCACACCTGGCTTCCCACGATCGGCCACCACGCGGCCATCACCCCGGGCGCGAAGGTGAGCACCGTGACAGCCCGCGCAGTGGGGAATGCCGCGCACACCTGCCTGGACTTGGCCGTAGACGCCGTATCGATCATGGCCGACCTGCCGGAACAGGATGCGGCGGTCTGTGCGGTGGCCATCATCGGCAACCTCCACGACCCCATCGTCACCGAGGCTGTACGCGATGCCCTCGTGGAAGCAGTGATCACCTACCTACGCCACACGCAGCACAGTGAAGAGACCGAGGTACAAGAAGCAGCCGGCACATGTGTGACCGCCCTGACAACATCCCTGAACCAGCCTGACGAACGCGGAGCCCATGCTCGACGCTGCCTGCCCGCACTGATGACCACACAGCAGGGGCGCGCAGAAGGTTCCCGGCTTGCCGACCAGCTCATGATGGTGCTCGGCAACTACAACCAGCCCCACATCGCCGAGGTACTGGAGGGTCTGCAGGTGCTCTTCCGGGACCCCGACCTGCGCGCAGCAAAGCTCGCCGGGGTGCTGCAGCATCTGCAGAACTGGATCGGGAGCGCCCCGGTGCCGGCCGTCACGTTCGCCGCACATCACGCCCAGGACGCCGCGGTCAGTGTCACATGGCTCTCCTGGATCGCACAGTTCTGGCAGCAACTCCAGCCACATGTCCGCACGTCGGCGGTGGCCGCTGCTGAGCGGAGCGATCTGCGGGAAACCGCGCTGCCCAGCCTGCTCGCCCAGCAGATCCTGGACGGCAACGACACCAACGCCTGGGCACACGCGACCTCTGTGTGGGACAAGGTCGCCTCCAGTCAGCAGGCGTCCCTCCTTGCCGCAGCAAACGGCCGGTGCCCCGACCTCGCTGAGCGAGCCAATGAAGCCGCACACACGATCCTCAACGACGCCCTCGACGTCGCCGACACCGAACAGTTGCCGGCTCTCCTTGAGCTCATCGCACGTAGCGGTCAGTTCACCGAAGCGGTCTGTGCTCACGTGCAGCAGCGCCTAACAGACCGGGATTGGGACGCGGCACGTATGACCGACATGGTCACCGCCGTTGCCGACTCCCCAGCCGTTTGGGACGTGCTGTTCGAGGAAGTGGGCAGCGACCAGACGACACTCGGCCATGCCACCAGCCTCATCGGGGTGCTGATCTCAGCAAACCCGGACTGCGTTCCTGCCGCTTTCATCGAGCACATGGGAGCAGCGCTGCAGACGGCGACAACCGCGAACGCCTCCGCGCTGGGCCACGCCGTCCGGCCCCTTCCCGACCTAGCCCGCCGACTGGGCCGCACACTGACCGGCCAAGGCAAGACCCCTGAAGGCAAGGAGCGAATGAGGGCGTTCAAGAGCGCTGCCGGAATCCGCTGATGTCACCTCCACCTCTCGGACGAGGAACGTGATCGTGCGGGGGGCGTGCTGGACGGTTCGCCCCGGTGTGAGCCTTCGGTGAATGCCCAACGGTCCGTGTCCCCGCCGACCAGAGCGGCATCGTCCTTGGTTGTGGTCCGAACTCGCATCGGGGAGCGCTGAGCACGCATCCGAAGGAGCCTTGCCTGTTCGCTGCCAACTGGCTGGCTAACTTGGAGGGCGTCGGGAGCTGAACCCAAGTACGACCCCGGTCGTCTACGAAGGGGTGCCCCCTGGTGGTGGGCACCCCTTTGGCGCGGGAACGGAAGGCACGTTGTCGGACCCGTTCCGTACCCTTGGCGCTCAGCCCCTTGGGCTGCGGTCCGCTTACCGGGCCTTAAAGAGTACCTGCGGGGGTGAAGTAGACCGCTTCCCGAGTGCCCGATGAGTCGCCAGTGAGGGCGCACGTCGCCCGGTCCAAGCAGCCCTCCAGCCCAAGCTTCACTGTCCCGTTGGCACACCGGACGCCCTACACCACGAGATGGGACACCATCTCGGTCCGCTTGCTGACCTCAGCGTGCCAGGATGAACCTTGGCGAGCTGAGGTCAGTAGATGAAGTCGCGCAGCCAGTCCAGGAGTGCGCGGATGGTGCCGGAGACGACTCCGCTGATGGTGGCGTTGCGCAGGTCGTTGGGGGACTGGTGACGCCGTCGCTGGGAGCGCTTTCGAAGCATGGGGTGTCCTGACCTTGTGTTGGATGCGTCTGCCGGCCGGCATGAAATCCACTCTCAAGGTCTTTGGATGCCACTCACTGAGTTGCAATGGATTTTGGGTCTTGACCGGACCTTGTCCTGTTCAGCGACGGTGGTCGGGGTATTACGGGCATCATGGTGCGATGAGTCGCGACAGGATGGGGGCCAGGTCAGGTACGCGTGTCAAATCGTCAGGGACGTCGCGTCCGATCGCACGGCCTGCGGTGGCTCCAGGACCCTTGAGAGACCTGAAGCACCTGATCTATCTGGCGTACGTTTCAGCCGGGGCGCCCACCCTCGACGAGATGGCGGGTGTGGTCGCGGCCAGCGACCTCGACGCATGCCCCTCCCGCGACACCATCGGGCGCTTGATCGGTGATTCGACCAGTGCGGGGAAGCAGGCTGATGTCATCGCCTTGGTCAGGGTATTGACACGGATGGCAGCCGGCGATGTGGCCACGGCTGCCAAGGACACCGCCCGGCTGTGGACGCAAGCGCAGCTCGCCGAACCTTTGGGCCAGCCCATCGCCAGCATTGATCCCTATGCGCTTGAGGTCCACCATGCGATCGCCGTGGGCGGGGCAACGGGCCTGCCCAAGTACGTCGAGCGCGAGCACGATGTACGGCTGCGTTCCATCGTGACCGAGGCCGCGAGCGGTGCCACTCGTCTGGTGATGCTGGTCGGAACCTCCTCGACGGGTAAAACACGCGCGTGCTGGGAGGCGATCCAGCAGCTGCCTCCGACATGGCGGCTGTGGCACCCGATTGCTCCGGAGCGGCCGCAGGCCATGCTCGCAGACCTCGCCCGGGTCGGACCGCAGACGGTGATCTGGTTGAACGAGGCCCAGCACTACCTGCTCCACCAGCAGCACGGGGAAGCGATCGCCGCAGGCCTGCGCAGCATCCTGAGGGATACCTCATGCAGCCCGGTCCTCATTCTCGGCACGATCTGGCCCGGTGCTGACTACTTCGACAAGCTCACCACCCAGCCGCCGGTGGGAGAGCCCGATCCGTTCAATCAGGCTCGCGTACTGCTGTCCGGCCGCGAGATCCGCCTCCCCAACGCGTTCACGCCGTCCGTCATCGACGAGCTCAAGAATTCCGAAGATCCTCGCTTGGCGGAGGCGGCCGCCCTGGCCAAGGACGGCATGCTCACCCAGTACCTGGCCGGGGCCCCGGAACTCATGAAGATTTACAGCAGCGCGACCGAGGCCGCACGCAGTCTGCTGGAAGCCGCCATGGACGCCCGCCGACTGGGACACCCACTCGACCTGCCTCGGTCGTTCCTCCAGGCCGCGGCCGAGGGCTACCTCAGCGACACCGAATGGGAGCTGCTCCCGGACAACTGGCTAGGCCCTTCGCTGAAGTTGCTCACCAACCCCGTCAAGGGAGCCTGTGGCCCACTCCACCCCCAGAAACGCGCCCGTGGCGCAACTCATCCGTCAGCATCCGCGAGCGAGCAAACGTATCGACTGGCTGACTTTCTCGACCAGCACGGCCGCACCACCCGCCATATCACGCGGATACCCGCACTCTTCTGGCAGGCGGCCATCCAGCACAGCAGTGGCGAAGGTGCCAGGAGCCTGGCCGAGGCGGCTGTTCGCCGCGGGTTGACGCAGATCGCATGCGCTCTGTGGGCAAAATCCGGCGACTTCGCCGCAATCGGCTGGGCCCTCGCCGAGGCGGGTCGGCCGCAGGAAGCACACTCTGCATTTGAACAGGCTGCCGCCACCGGCGACGCTGAAGGACTCACGGGTACTGCTCAACTCCTGTGGAGCGCTGACCGGAGGGAGGAAGCGCTGGCCTATTTCGAGCGTGCCGCCGCGGCAGGTGACCGCGAGGCTTTCCCCAAAGCGGCCCACCTCCTGGCATGTGATGACCAACTGGATGAGGCCATGCAGTGGTTCGAACGGGCCGCCGCAGCCGGCGACCAGGACGCCCTCAGCTTGGCAGCCTTTTACCTCGCAAATGCTGACCAGACTGATAGGGCCCTGGCCTGGTACAAGCGGGCTGCCGCAGCTGGCAACCACCACGCCCTCCGCTCCGCTGCGGACCTGCTGGCAGGCACCGACCAGCTGGACGAGGCTCTGGAATGGTACGAACGCGCTGTCACGGCCGGTGACCCTGAAGCCATGCGCTCCGCAGCGGACCACCTCGCGGAGGCAGGCCGATGGGACAGAGTCTTGGCCTGGTACGAACGCACCGCTCAAGTTGGCGACCACGAAGTCATCCGTTTGGCAGCAGAGCATCTTGCGCAGGTTGACCGGTGGGATGAGGCGTTGGCTTGGTACGAACGCGCTGTCGCGGCCGGTGACCCTGAAGCCATGCGCTCCGCAGCAGAGCATCTTGCGCAGGTTGACCGGTGGGATGAGGCGTTGGCTTGGTACGAACGCGCTGTCGCGGCCGGTGACCCTGAAGCCATGCGCTCCGCAGCAGAGCATCTTGCGCAGGTTGACCGGTGGGATGAGGCGTTGGCCTGGTACGAACGCGCCGCAGCTGCTGGCGACCCTGCAGCCATCCGTTCGGCAGCAAGCGATCTGGCAGAGGCTGACCGGTGGGGTGAGGCGTTGGCTTGGTACGAACGCGCCGTCGCTGCCGGCGACCGCGAAGCTATCCGCTGGAAGGCGCACGATCTAGGGAGGGCTGACCGGTGGGATGAGGCGTTGGCCTGGTACGAACGCGCCGTCGCTGCCGGCGACCACGAAGCCATCCGATGGGCGGCCTACCAATTGGGGAAAGCTGACCGGTGGGATGAGGCGTTGGCCTGGTACGAACGCGCCACTGCAGAAGCTGGAATGCCATCGACACGCCGAGCTGTCGATGCTTTGCGTAAAGTCCATCGTTTCGAAGATGCGCAGGCGTTGCGGCGTTACGGGTGGGATCCCAGCGGAGGTATCGCAGCCCCGTGGCATCTGAGCGCACTGAAGGTTGCCGACCAGTAGGGCTTGTATCGAGCACGAGTGAATCGTGCGCTCTGACGGCAAATCATTCGGGCAGCCGGGGACGGATTGCCCGCCCTGCCACCTGCCGTGTGCTGTGGTCCGAGCCGCTTTAGCCCAAGGGGCCCGGCTGTCACGGCATCGACGCCGAGGGCTACGCCGAATTGGTGCAGTTGTGGACGTGCACTCCGCACTGCGGCCGCCGGCCGGCATTACTTGTGGTCCAGGCTGTGAAGCCTGATAGAGCGTCATATTGCCCAAGAACCACACGGACTATACGCCGATGCCTGGGGCCTGGCCAGACATTCACATGACGCCCGCGCAGGGGGTCCAGGCCCATTTTGACCTGCAGGGAGGTGCTCCGGCCGGTGTGATGCTGCCGATCCACTGGGGGACCTTCAACCTGGCTCCGCATCCGTGGGCGGAGCCGGGGGAGTGGACGAAGGACGCGGCCGAGGAAGTCGGCCAGGCTGTGGCATTCCCTCGTCCTGGTGAGCCGTTCGAGCCGGCGGGCAAGCTGCCCGCGGAGGCGTGGTGGCGTGGGGTGTTTCAGCCGATCGCTCGTCCGTGGCGCCGGCCGAAGCAGGCACAGATTCCTGTCGATGCGTCCGAGCGTGATCTCGACCTGGCGGGTGATCGGTGACGTCGGATGAGGATGAGGATGAGGATGAGCTGGGCCGGGTCGTGGCCCTACTGAGCCGTTTTCATCCTGTCTCTGTGGGGTGAAATGGCAGGTCAGCATGGATGTGTGACGAGGCGAGGCTCCTGGTCGTTGCGGTGGTGTTCTCTACGCACCACGCATCGTCCGAGGAGCCTCGCTTGGTCCCGTATCGTGCCACGGTCGACGTCCCGCATGAGCTGGTTGAGCCTGTTTCCTGGCTCATCTACGCACAAAGGTGTGAACGCGGTTCGCGGTGGCGGAAGCTGGGCTGCTTCCGGCAGGCCCTGCTCGCGCTGGTCCATCCGCGGAAGAACGAGCCGCTGCCCTCTCTGGCAGCCGGCTTCGGCGTCTCGACAGCCGCAGCCTGGCGCTACGTCAGCGAGACTCTCGACGTCCTCGCGGCGTGGACCTCGGGCTTGTACGAGGCCCTGACGGGCCTGGGCGAGGGTGACCACGTGATCGTCGACAGCCGCCCTGATCCCCATCGACCGCATCGCCGCCGACGAGCCGTACTACTCCATGAAACATCGCAAGCATGGGATGAGCGTGCAGGTCATCCCTATTCCGACTGCACACCGCTGCGGTTCTCCCGCGCAACACCGGGCCGCACCCACGATCTGACCGCGGCCCGCACCCATCGCATCATCCAGACCTGTGAGCGTCAGGGCATCCCGGTCCTCGCCGACCGCGCCTACCAGGGCGCCGGCCCCTGGGTCACCACCGGACTCAAACGACCACCGGGTGGCGAGCTCACCCTCACCCAGCGCCCCGCCAACCGGACTCTGGCCGCAGCCCGGGCACCAGTCGAACGCGGCATGGCACGGCTGAAGTCCTGGCAGATCTTCCGCAGATCCCGCATCAGCCCGAACCGCATGACCGTTATCACCAAAACCGTCCTCACCCTGGAGAGACAACGCTGAGAACGCTCAGTGTTCGGTTGGTCGGAGGGGAAGCCTTCAAGGTCCCCTCCGTCGATCCCTCCAAGAGGGTGTGACTCATGAGGGCCGACCGTACGCAAGTCGCCACGCTGACCAGCGCGTTCTTCTTTCCGAGCTGGCTAGATCGGCGCCATGGACAAGCCACTCCGGCATATGCCGATATCGACATCTAGTTCAAAAGTTCACTTTATCTCCGCCGAGTAGACGTGTTTGGTAACAGAGAGTTACAGCTGGAGATCAAGATCGGCCAAAGCTGGCCTACGCCATTGCCCTTCCCTGTCGAACGAGATTGGATCGTGACTACGGGTACCGAACTGGTGTCCGAAAGTTACCCCGCATGGGGTTTCCTTAGGGAGGGGAACGCATGGCAATCGCCAAGCGTATCGCGGCAGTCACTCTGGGAGTCAGCGCTCTGCTGGCCAGCGCTCCGGCGTTCGCGCTGTCCTCGACGACGGCCGGTTCGGACGCGTGGACCTCGAACACGTCCACGACGACCAACGGTCGCGCCAACGTCAAGGACACCAGCGCGGACAGCCGCTCGGCGTACGGTGAGTACGAGCGGAGGACCGACCCGGGTACGGTCAAGACGCTGTGGAACAAGAGCGGCTCGGGGACGACCGTCTCCTCCGACGGCGGCACGATCTACAAGATCCGGGCCTGCCGTCAGGAGCAGTGGGCGTCCAACACGTGCGGCGCCTGGGCCGCGTAACCAGTACAGAACAGCCGGCTGACTGAAGGCATCCGCCCGAGTCGGTCGCGCGGGGCCCGCCACTGAACCTGGCGGGCCCCACTACTTAGGGAAGGCGGTCCTCTCCGGTGGGGCGGGACATGACGAATTCGGGCCGGACACTTCAGAGAGAGGGCCCGTCCCTGACGGACGCTCCCCTTACAGTTACTGGGGTTTCGTACACGATTGGTGATCGTGTACTGCTGGCGGGACTGGATCTCACGGTCGAGTCTGGGACATCCGTGGCGATCACCGGGCCGAGCGGCAGCGGCAAGAGCACCCTGCTCATGTGCGCGCTTGGGCTGGTCCAGCAGGATGCCGGCATCATCACCGTTGCAGGTACGGATATAGGGAAGCTCTCGGCGAGAGGGCGGGCCCGCCACCGCCGCTCACATATGGGAGTGGTGTTCCAGTTCGGAGAGCTGCTGCCTGAACTGACGCCGACGGAGAACGTGGCGATCGCAGGACTCCTTGCCGGTCAAACGCGGAGGGCAGCTTTCAAGCGAGCCGAAGAACTGCTCCAAGACCTGCAGGTGCCCTTGTCGCAGACGAGTACGGGGCGTCTTTCTGGCGGAGAGCGGCAGCGTGTGGCTGTTGCTCGGGCGTTGATCAATCAGCCTGCGCTCCTTCTCGCGGATGAACCGACTGGAGCTTTGGACCACGCCACGCGCGATCAAGTGTGTGACCTCCTGTTCGGTCTCCCGCAACGCCACGGCTGTGCGCTTGTCGTTGTGACGCACGACGACAAGGTCGCCGGTCGCGCCGACCGCCGCCTCGAACTGCAGAATGGTGTCTTGGTGGACGCCACCGGGGGTGGCTCGAGTTGACTCAGAGCTCACTGGCGTCACAGCTGCTTCGCATCGGATGGGCTGCGGGAAAGGGAGCGCGAGAAGGACGCTTGCGATTCTTCGCGCTGATCGCGGCAGCTGCGCTCCTGACGACCTCTCTGTGTGCGATCGTCGTCGCGTCGGTCGTCTACGACGGGCGAGCAACCAAGGCTGCTGCCCGAAGCCCCCAGACTCTGGAAGGCAACCCGACAGAGCGTCCCGTAGCTCTGTGGGGATACACGTATGACACGGTTGATGATCTTCAGTACTCGGTAATCTTCATCGCCCCACTTGTCGATGATGCGCCCCTTCCTCCCGGTCTCACGCGATGGCCCGGCCCCGAAGAGGTCCTACTCTCGCCAGCCTTGGCGAAGGCCGGCGAGGCCGAGGGGATCAGCACCCGCTTCGGCAAGGTCGTCGGGCGGATCGGCCCGGAGGGGCTGGAGTCTCCGGGCGAACGTATTGCTTATGTGCGCCCCCCCGAGTCGCATCTGAGCGATTCTCGACTGTTCGAGATCGTCGGATACGGAAGCCCTGGCGGCGGCGGGATCGGCGAGCACACTCTCGTCACCCCCTTGTGGGTACTGCGCACTGCACTGGTGTCGCTCCTCGTATTGCCGGCAGTCGTTCTGATCGCTATCGCGGCCCGGCTGGGTGCCGCTGGGCGCGATCGGCGTACTGCGCTGCTTCAGGCCCTCGGGGGAAGCTGGACGGCGCGCGCAGTCATCAATCTGGGCGAGGCCGCTCTTCCGGTCGCGCTGGGCGCGATTGTCGGCCTCTTGCCATGGGGGCTGGCCATGCTGGCCGGCTATCGGATCCCTCTCACCGGTTTCATGATGCCCTCCGCGGATCTGCGTGGCGCCTGGTGGCGACTCTGTTTGGCAGCTCTTTTGGCCGTTCTCTGCGTCTTGGTGGCGGTCGTATTGCTACACAACGTGGGCCGAGCGAGGAGAAGGAAGAGCGGTGGACAGTCGGTCGTGCCGCGGCCGCGTAGTGAAAAGCTTCCTACGCTTAAGCTCGCGCTCTGTCCGCTATTCCTTCTCCTTGCCACCCGTGGACCAGATCTGTTTGCGGCCCAATCCCCCTTCTGGTTCATCATCATCTATACACTGGGCGTGATCGGCACTCTCGCAACGCTGCCGTCCGTTCTCTCAGTCGCAACGGCCGCTGTGGGGAGGGGGCTTGCAGGCATCGGTTCGAAGAGAGGAAGTTCCAGTGCTCTCGTAGCCGGTCGTTGGATGTCCGAACAGCCAGGCGTGACAGCGCGACTGGTGGCCGGCATCGTGATCGGAATTGGCCTGATGGGTCAGGTCCAGGTGCACTCCAGCCGAATTAGTGAACCGATGATCGCTGCCGAGGCAACCGTGAAACGCGTAGGCGGAAGTGTGCTTACGCTCAAAATGCCAGAGCAGTCTGCTCGCCTTTCGTCTTTCACCAACGAACTTCCGGACGGAATTTCCACGCTGGCACTGACACAGCCTGACGCTCAGGGGAACACCACGCTCCAGGCGCCGTGCGAGACGCTCACCAAGCTTCGCCTCGCTTGCGACGGCAGTGCCAAAATCACCCGCGCACAGCCGGATAAGAGGTTGTCGGAGTTGGCCAACTGGGGCAGCCCGAGCGGGGTGATCATTGTGAGGGATAAGGAGATCGAAGCCCGCACCGAGCCGCCGTCCCAGCAGCTGGTATTGATTTCTACGACCGGGGCGGATCTACCGCTGAACGCTGTGAAGTCATCCGCATACCGCGATTTGTCTCTGAGCCCGGGAGTGGGGACCTTGGGGTACTCCTGGTATGTTGGCGCCAAGGAACGCGCACAGACGGTCAACTGGGCAATCCTTCTCGGCCTCGTTGGGCTTGTCACTTTGGGTGTCGCAGCAGCGGTGAACAATGCGGGTGAGTTCCTCCGGTTCAGCCGAGCAGCCGCACCATTGACCGTCCTTACCGGGCAGCGGCGACTGTATGTCGCGATCGCCGGATGGACTATCGGTCTCCCCTTGCTGCTCGCGACATTCGTGGGGCTATTCGTAAACTACTGGCTTGTTTCACCCATGACTGTTCCGCTCATTGGTGCGCGTATCTCGGATTCCGGAATCCTGGCCATGGGGTTCGCGGGAGCTGCCCTGGCTGTGGGGAGTTGGATGGCTGGCTCGGTTCAGGCTGTCCATCAGGCTGGCCGGTGGAGTCCCGAGGCCGACTGACCTGCGTGCTGATGGTGAGGTCCCGGCTGATTGCCCGTTGTGTCGATCGACCGGGGCCTTGAGCCATCCATGGCAGGGTTGGTTGCCGTGAGCCGTGCTTGCCCTGGCCCGCCGGCGGTGTGGTGAAACTCGACACCGCGAGCTCTTTCCAAGCTGGCGGTGATGACCGCGAGTTAGACGGGCCTGCGCAACGGCGAAGCTCCTGGTAGACGGGTTCTCGACCAAGATCACCCGTGTTTGCCAGGAGCTTCGCGTGCTTGTCCACCCGTCGGCGATTGATCTGTCCGGCCGCACTCTGCGGTTCCTGACCGGGCGGCTGAAGGCCAGGCGGCTGGAGATCGGTACGCGTTGGCGGCGCCTTCCTGCCTCGCGCCAGGCCATGCTCGCCCTGGCTCACCTGCGATGTGGTGACACCTACGCCCAGCTGGCCGCCGGGTTCGGCGTCGGGATCGCGACCGTCTACCGCTACATACGCGAAGCCGTCGAGGCCCTGGCAAGCCTTGCCCCGTCCCTGGCCGAGGCGATGCTGACGATCCGGGAGAAGGCGTTCGTCATCCTCGACGGCACCCTGCTGCCGATCGACCGCATCGCCGCCGACACCCCCTAACTCCGGGAAGCACAAGCGCCACGGCATGAACGTGCAGGTCCTCACCGATCCGTTCGGACGGCTGCTCTGGGTCTCGCCGGCTCTGCCCGGCTCGACTCACGACCTGACCGCCGCGCGACACCACGGGATCATCGAAGTTCTCACCGAAGCAGGTCTCAGGTGCTGGGCGGACAAGGCGTACCAAGGCGCTGGCAACCCCGTCCGCGTACCGTTTCGGGGCCGGCGCCTCAAACGGTGGAAGCGCCGCCACAACACCACCCACGCCAAGATCCGCTGCCTCGGCGAGCAGGCCATGGCCACCCTCAAAGGGTGGCGCCTCCTACGGAAGCTCCGCTGCAGCACCAACCACATCACAGCGATCGTCCAGGCCGTCCTTGTCCTTCACCACGCGTCAGCGTGAGGTTGGAAAAGGCTCCGTATATGGACGAGAGTGAGCGGATCCTGCTGGTAACAGTCGAGCGTGCGCCGACGGGTATTGCGGGCCTGGCGGTGTTCATGCAGCGGCCAGGCGACCTGCTCGACGAGCTCATGTGAAATGTCAAGCGTGGCAGGACACTGAAGCCTTCAGGGCCGCTTCGGTCGTCGGCGTGATGAGTGGAATCACCACGCCGACGACGAGGATCCCTGCCTCGCCACCACCGCCGCTGAACAGCCTCTTTTACCCGCCGGCACATGGATGAAAGAGGTTCAGTGAGTATCATGCGACGCTGGGGACGAAATGGGGTCAGTGCGCTTCTCGCCACCCTTGATCAGCAGGTTCAGATGGAGTCCTCAGGGAACCCCAGATGGCAGCCGCCTTGCTCGAATACCCTCCAGGACTCCGCAGAGCCGGAGCAGTCCGGAAAGATCTCCACTCGGAAATAAGGCTGCCACTCCACCGCGAGGCTTCCCGCCTGCCCGAGAGTAACGTCGTGCACAGTCGGCTGGAGCTGTCCGAGGATCTTGTTCAACGTCGCAGCGCGCGCGTCGTAGACGGTCTCGAACCTGTCGAAGGCGTCTATGTTCGGTCTCTGTCGCGCGTATCGCATGTCTCGCGACCCGAGGATCAGGGTCTCTTCCTGCAAGACCCGGAACGGGCACTGGACGTGAATGCCGATGGTTGCCCCTTGAGGGCCCTGGAGTTCGACGACGGCCATGTCGGCTGCCCGGCCGACGGATCGAACCGTCGCGCCCATCAGCAGCTGTCTGATCTTGCTATCGCGGTTGTCAGCAGCCACCGAAAAGTCCTTTGCCCTCTTCCACGATTCGATGGTAGCCGTACTTCTGCCCTGTGATGCGGTCGTGCAGAGACCGTCGCTCCGCTGGCGTGATCTCGCGGCCGATGCTTCGCTCGATCTCTCGCAAGGCGTCCCTGAACTCCTTGTTCTCCGCCTGGTTGCCTCGTGGTGAGTGGTTTCCGTCGTCGTCGAGGTCACCCGCGTCCCAGCTCTTCTTGAGCTCCTCCAGCCCCTTCTCCCAGTCGAAGGGGTCGGCGTTGTGTACCAGTACTGGAGTCGTGCCCGCCAGCACGTAGTAGGTGTGAATCTCTTCGACCGTGAGGTCATACGTGCGCTGGCGCTTTTCGTACGACCGCGTCCGTTCGACCGTGGCCATGCCGCCGTCCGGCGTCCGCAAGGTTGTGCCGGGGGTCAGCGAGCCGGCCTTGACCCAGGCATGGTCGAGGAGTGACCAGAAGGGGTGGGTCGTGGTGGTGGTGAGGACTTCGCCGGCAGGGGCCTTTTCTCCGGCGATGGTGAGGTCGACGAAGTCCTTGTCGTCCTCGGTCAGGATGGTGGCGACGACCTTGCGTGTGCTCGTCCGGCCAGTCTCGGGATCAGTGACCATGATCAGGTCACCGACCTCGATGTCTTCGATCGCCTTTGTCGTGCCGTCGGCCATCAGAACCCGGGTACCGGGGGTGAAGCTGTGGCTCGCTTGGGAGACAAGGCACTTGATGGGGGCCATGTCCCCCTTCTTCAGGCCCGCCTTGATGGCCTTGCCGACGACCTTCACGCCCTTGCCGAGCAGGCCGGTACCGATGCTGATGGACGCGTCGATGGCTGCGGCCTTGCAGGCTCCGGAGTTGCCCTGATAGCAGCCGACATAGTCGTCGACACCGAGGATCTCAAGGATTCCGGGGCCGTCGGTGGGTCCGAACCACCCCAGTTTCGCGATGGCCTGGCAGAAATTGGAGCCGGCCTGGGCCAGGCCCCCACAGTGCATGGCGCGTGCCCAGCGCTGCAGGTTGCTCTCGTAGGAGATGCGGTCGGAGTAGTACGGGAAGACTTCGGCCAGCTCTGTCTGGGTCGGGATGTAGACGCCTTGGATGGTGATCGAGTCGTTCTTGGCCACGATCACGATCGGTTTCTGGCCGTAGGTTTGGGTCCGCTTCTTGCCGTAGGTGCCGGACCGCTTTGCCTCTTCAGCCATGACCGCAGCCGTCTGGTTGCAGCTTGTGGCCGACGTGGGGCAGTTGTTGGAGGTGCCGTCGATGACCCCGTCTGTGTCGCCAGGCACGCCGGCACAGATTCCGTCGGGGCCGCCGCCGGGTGATCCGTGGATGCACCTGAGGCCGTCGGGGTCGCTGTAGGTGAGCGGGCTGTTGTTGGCGTAGGCGTAGCCGTTGAGGGATTGCGGGTCGGTGGGCGCCAGGAGGGGGTCGACCGAGATGAAGCGGCCGAGTGCCGGGTCGTACTCGCGGGCGCCGAGGTGTTGGAGTCCCGTGGAGGAGGAGTCGTCCTCGCCCCCGACGAAGCCCTGCGCGCCGGGCCAGGTGGCCGGGGCAGTGCCGCGGACTCCTCCGAAGGGGAGGGGGCGGCGCTGGGTGAGCTGTTGGTTGGCGGCCTTGATCGAGAGTTCCCCGGTGCCGAGGTGGTCGGCGAGGGTGAACGAGACCGATCTGTCGTCCTCGATGACGGCCTGGTGGCCTTCGCCGAGGTCGGCGACGCGGGTGACCTTGGCTGTCGTGGCGCCCTTGGCCAGGGTGACGCGGGAGGCGCCGAGGTAGAGCGTGGTCTCCTTGGCGGTCCGTGCGATCAGCCGGTTGCCATCGGCGTCGTACAGGTACTCGGTGACGTCGTCCGGCGCGCCCTCGACGGGTTTGGTGACCTTGGCGAGTCGGCCTTCGGGGTCCCAGGTCAGTCGTTGTGTGGTGCCGGCGATGGTCCGGTGCTCGGTGTTGCCGAGCGCGTCGTAGCCGTAGGTGTCCTGGGCTGTCCCTCCGGGTCCGGTCTGGTTGACGGCCGTGACGGCGTGGGGCCGGGGCGCGCCCGGGGAAGGGTAGGTGTAGGTGCGCTTCGTGTCCTTCGCGGTGTTGCCGGTGAGGTCGTGGATGGTCTCGCCGGTCCGGTTGCCGGTCGCGTCGTAGGTGTACGAGTGCCAGTAGGGTGCCGGTCCGCCGACGGTCGTGCCGCTGGGCTCCGTGGCGCAGGTGGCGACGGGCTGCGTCCATGCCGTGGTGAGGCGGCGTAGGTGGTCGTAGGTGAAGCACTGGTTGTCGGTGCCGGAGCGTGAGATGTCCGAGACGGCCAGGATGTTGCCCGCCTGGTCGTAGCGGTACGTGTCGTGGCGGTCGACGCCCGGCACGTCCTGGCGGTCGACGCGGGCGGTGGCCAGGCGCTGGGTGCCCCACTCGTAGGTGTTGGTGGCCCAGATCTTCTTGCTGCCGTTGTGGGAGAACTCGTGCTGGAGCGGCTTGCCGGTGAGGCTGTAGGTGGTGGTGGCGGCGAGGCCCTGGCTGCCGCTGACGGCGATAGGGCGGAGGGTCTGTGCCTCGTAGGTGAAGGCGAGGGCCATGGCGGGCTGGCTGCCTGCTGCCGGGAATCCGACCGCGCTGAGGGTGCCGTCGCCGTTGTAGCTGGTCGTCGACGTGTAGGTGCCGTCGAGGGCATCGTCCTCGTTGGCGGGAACGGTCACGGAGGACCGGGTCACGCGGTAGAGCCGGTCGTAGGCGACGACCTTGCTGGTGTAGGCGTTGGTTCCGACGTAACGGGTGGATTCCGCGATGTGACCTTTGGCGCCGCTGACGGTGTCGTAGGTCCACTTGGCGCGCAGGGTGCCTGTGGCGTTGTTCTCGCGGAGTTCGGTGCGGCGTCCGAGCCCGTCGTATGCGTAATACAGGTTGGTCGGGCCCGCATCAGCGGCTGTGACCAGCTGTCCTCTGTCGTCGTAGTGCCTGGTTCCGCTGCCCTTGTCGGGGTCGGTGGTCGCGGTGAGTCTGCCCAGGAGGTCGTAGGTGTAGGTCCATGCGTTCCCGGCCTCGTCGGTGAGCTTGGCGAGCTCACCGCGAGGGGTGTACGCGTAGCGGGTGGTGTCGTGCGGGGCTGTGGCCGAGCGGGCGTGGTGCTGCCACAGCTGTGTGGTCCGGCCGCGGGCGTCGGTGACCGTGGTGGTCGCGGTGCCGCCCTCGGGTGGGATGATCGTGGTGCGGTCGCCGCCGTACTGCGTTCGTGTCGTGCCCAGCGGGGTACCGCCATCTCCGTTGCCGGCGATGTGCTCGGTGCTCACCGGTCGGCCCAGGCCGTCGTACGTGGTGCGTGACTGGGTCTCGACGGACAGAGCGTCAGTCGGCCTGAACACGTTCGGCTCGGGCGCGCCTTCGGTGTAGTACGTGTCGAAGGTCTTGGTGGGCAGTCCGCGCTCGTCGTAGAAGACGTCGGTGATCAGCCGTCCGCCCTGCGGGCCGGGCTCCTGTGTCTGGCGCTTGCGCAGGTATCCGTCGTAGAGCGCGTACGTGGCGATCTGCCCGCCGCCGGGGCCGATGCCCTTGGTGACGACGGCTACCGGCTTGTTCTCCTCGACGAGATAGGTGAATTCGTAGCTGGGCGCCAGGGTGGTGGCGCGATCCGGCAGCCAGACCTTGGATGAGCGACCGAGGGCGTCGTGGGTGAAGGTGGTGACCTTCCCGTTGGCGTCGGTCTGGGTCAGCGGCAGACCGCGGAGCGGATCGTGGGTGGTGGTGTTGACGAGGGCCGTGGTGGCGTCCCCGGCTTTGGCCGGGGGTGTGGTGGCCACGGTCTTGGTGACGAAACCGGTGGCCGGTGTTCGGCTGGTGGTGGTCGTGCGACCGCCCGTCCGCGGTGTGCGGATCGGGTTTCCGGTGCCGGTCACGGTGACGTCCGCCGTCAGATCGGTCGAGGTCAGTGCCCGGCCGTAAGCGTCGAACGTGGCGCCGGATTCGAGATACCGGGCCGTGGTGCCGTCATGCGACTTGAGCAGGGCGGTCGCCGTGACGTCGCCCTTGGTCGGCGCGGCACCGTAGGCGCCTGCGTCATAGGCGGTCCGGATGTCGGAGATGACGTCCTTGGAGCGGTCGATGGGCTCGCCGCAGCCCTTGGTGACGGTCTCGACCCGGGACGGGAGGTTGAGGATGTTCTTGGTGGTGTTGGTGGCGTAGTCGGTGACGGTGCACTGATCGTCGGCCGGCGTGGAGTCGTCACCGGCGTCGTCCACCTGAGTGACGCGGCCTGTCAGGGTGTCGTAGGTGGTGGCGACCGAGGTGGTGCGCCACTCGGTTCCTGCGCCGTCGTCGAGGGATGTCCAGGCCCTGGTATGGGAGGTACCGGTGATGTTCGCCGAGATGCTGCCCCATGTGCGGACCTTCTTCGCGGTCTCGTGACGCCACGGCCGGCTGACGGACTTGGCGAGTACCTTGCCTCCGTTGCCGGAGTAGGTGACCGTCTTGTAGGCGGTGCCGGCGAAGGCCTCGTGGTCGAGGATGGCCGCGCCTTCGCCCGTCTCCAGGGGGATGGTGACGCTCTTGGTGCCTCCGGAGGGGGCTGCCCTGTCTCCGTCCATGCCCCGCAGGAAGTACGAGTCTGCCTGTGACTTCATCGCGGCGTCGCCGCCCTGGCCACCGGTCTTCACCCGGACCTGGCCGTAGCCGCGCCACTGGGCCCAGGTCTTGTGCTTCTCCTTGGTCAGGCCGTCGTCATCGTCGTAGTGCCAGGCCGCGGGGCCGAGGTAGGTGTAGCGGGTGACCTGGTCGGGTGCGCCGCCGGTGCGGTCGGTGGTGGTGACGGTGTCGACCACGTACTTGTTGAACCAGTGGAGTTCGGGGTCTTCGGTGGGGCTGCCGCCGAGGTACTGGGGGAAGCAGCGGGTGGTGTTGGTCTGCGGGGTCGGCAGGTTCGCGGCATCACAGGCGGAAGCTGAGTAGTTCACGTCCGTCTGGCCGCCGTACTCGTCGGCGATGGTGGACAGGCGCTCCTTGATGAAGGGGGCGTATCCGTCTCCGGTCTTGTCGAGCCGGTTGGGTAGCTGTGTGTAGCCGAAGGTGGTACTCGGCAGGGTGATGGTGGGTGTGGTGACGGGGCCCGTGTGGCCGGTGTGCTGGATGGAGTCGAGGAGGAGCTGGTAGTTGACGTCGGCCGTGCCCCAGCGGTGGTTCAGCTTCCAGGAGTCGACGGTGGTGTAGCCGGTGCCGTTGAGGACCTGGGTGGTGATGCCGGTGAGGCGCTTGCGTGTCCAGAAGGAGGGAGTGAGACGGCCTTCGTCGCAGTC
The DNA here is from genome assembly GCF_014656075.1 of Streptomyces hydrogenans. Classification (GTDB taxonomy): domain Bacteria; phylum Actinomycetota; class Actinomycetes; order Streptomycetales; family Streptomycetaceae; genus Streptomyces; species Streptomyces hydrogenans. The sequence continues at coordinate 7,038 of NZ_BNBS01000108.1, read as the reverse complement.
CATTCCTTCATCGCAGTTGAGGTCCCATGGCGTGTCGTACCAGTAGGCCGCGTCGGTGGAGATGGACGGGCAGGTGGTCTGGGAGTCCGGCAGGCATCGCTCGTCTGAGGCGAAGGAGACCTTCGCGAGGGCCTTGGCCGTGTAGGGGGTGGCGGCGGGCAGGCCGTACTCGATGTCGGTGAGGTGGCCGCCGCGGGTGTAGCGGGTGTCGTCGGCGGCCTTCAGGTTGCGGCCGTAGGAGTTCTTCTCCTGGGTGTAGTAGTAGGCGATGGCGCTGTCGCGGGGGTCGATGATGTAGTCGAGGTTCCAGCGCCAGGCCTGGGTGCACCAGGAGGCTGCGTAGGTGGAGGCGTGGCAGGGTTCGCCTGCGTCGTCGCCGTAGACGGGGACGGTCCAGGTCGAGTTGGTGGTGCGCTGTCCGGTGGTCCAGCCGTCGAGGCGGTGGTATCCGAAGTAGTAACGGACACCGTCGGGGTCGGTGAGCTCCCAGTATTCGTTGTCGTCGTCGCCGTTGGCGCGGGCCGTCGAGGTCAGGCGCTTGATGCGGGTCCCGTCGTCGGTGCGGAGTCTGAACTCGTTGTCGCTGACGGGGACGAGTTCGCCGCCCTTGCCGTTGAAGCTGATGAACGCGTTGTCATACGCCCAGCAGAGGTCGCCGGGCTTGTTGCCGTCGGCGTTCTCTACTCCGTCGTCGGCGCAAGGTTTGTAGCGGCGTTCGATGTAGCCGGGCCACAGGTCGAAGCCGGCGCCGGCCCAGGAGCTCTGGTTGTTGGTTTCGCCGGTGCGGCCGTCCATGGCGGCGGAGGAGTAGCCGAGGCCGAGGGAGGGCTTGAGGCCGCCGGGTACGTCAGGGACGGGAAGGGCATAGGACCAGGTGAAGTCGCCGGTGTTGAGGTTGGTCTGCCAGGTGGCGGAGGGGGTGAGACTGGATGCCTGGTAGCTGCCGCTCATGGCTTTGTCGTCGGCTACGGCGGCCAGGACTGTCGTCTGGGTCTGTCCGATGTTCAGTGCCGGCGCTGTGAGGGTTGATGTCTCGGTGTCGTTGACCGTCTCGACAGGCTTCTGGGTGCGGCACTGCGTCTTGTTCGGTGTGGTTAGGGCGCAGGCGGGGAGTTCGACGAGGGTGAGTCGGGAGGCGTAGGCGCCACCGTAGGCGCCGGCGAACCCGGAGTAGTCGATCCGGGTTCCGATGGTCTGGCTGGTGGTGCTTGCGGGTTTGTCGGTGCGCTTGAGGGTGATGACGAGGCCGTCCACGCCGGCTGCCTGGGACTCGGTGCGGTCCAGGACGCGTGCGGTGATCTCGGCGCCCGTCCCGGTCAGGGCCAGGGGAAGGGTGCCGGCGTCGACCGGGGGGTTGTAGGTCCGTTGGGCGGATCGTGCTGCGGGTGGGGCGGTGTCCGGCAGTGTCACCACGGCGGTGCCGGGCTTGGGCCATGTGGCGCGGGGCGCCTGCTGAGGTGTGTGAGGGTGGGTTGGGCGGGGTCGGGGTTTCACGGGGGCTGCTGTGCCGGGGTGGGGCTGTTCCGATGCCGGGAGCGCGGGGCGGCCGCGGCCGTCATCAAGGGCCATCGCGACTCCGGCGGTGCCGGTGCCGGTGAGGAGCGACCCCAGGGTGATCAGGGCTGTGGCCAGAGCGGTCCGTTGCCACCATGGGCGACTGCGCCGGTGCGGTCTGCCGTTCATCTCATCCTTCGTTCGCGGCTGTGGGCACGGGGGTGCCGCTGCGGGTATGGGGAGAAAAGACGTGATCCGGGTGGTGCGGTGGCGGGCCGCCGGGAGTGTGGGTTCCCGGCGGCCCTTCGTCAGCCGAGGGGGGCGGTGGTGGGCATTCCTGGCTGGCCGAGCGCGAGATATGCGACCTGGGTGTCGCTGAGGCTGCCCTGGAAGGTCCACAGGTCGGAGACGAGGCCGGACCAGGGACGGTCCGTGCCGGTCTTGGCCCGTCCGACCCATAGAGGTTCGACGGCCTTGTAGGTGAGGGTGTTCTCCGCCCAGGAGACGCTCACCGTGCAGTGGGGGTCGTCGGGTGTGCCGTCGGCGTCGTCGTCCGCGCAGGTCGTCTGTTCCAGTTCGCCGTTGACGTAGAGGGAGAGACGGCGTGCGAATCCGTCGTAGACGACGGCCAGGTGGGTCCAGTCCGTGCCGAAGAACTGGCGGTTGGCGACGACGGTCTGTTCGGCGGTGGTCCCGTCCGAGTTTGCGGTGATGATCTGCCAGCTGTGGGCGCCGCTTCCGCCTGGTGCGGGGAGGTAGCGCACGGTGAGAGCATCGCGCCGGCTGCCAGGAATACTGAGTACGGTTGTCGGTGCGGTCGGGGCTGCTGTGGCCTGGAACCAGCCCGCTGCGCTGAAGCTGAAGCTCGTGTCCACGGGGGTGGTGGCCGAGATTGCGTAGTCGTCGATTCCGTCGAGGGCCAGTCCGCCGTCCACCCAGCCGGCCGTGGTCTTCGCCCCGTTCTTCAGGGTGAACGGGTTGGCGGTTCCGAGGGCGTTCGGGGTGGATGTGGTGGTGCCCTGGCCTTCCTCGAACTTCCACCGGCCGGTGACGGTCGGGTGCTGTTTGAAGAGCTGGCGGACCTCGTCGCCAGAGACCGCCCGGTCGTACAGGCGGACGGTGTCGAGTTCACCCCTGAGGTGGTTGAGGGTGCCCGTCGTGGTGGGGAGGGCTCCTAGGGTCACTGGGCCTGTGGCTGCCCAGGGCGTGGTGAAGGGCTGGGTGTCGGCCAGGGCCCCGTTGATGTAGAGCCGCATCTCGGAGGTGTCGTAGTCGTTGACGGCTACGAGATGGGTCCAGGATCCGATGCAGCTGGCTGTGTCGGGGCAGCCTGACTGGGTGGCTCTGGTGACGGGGGCGCCGGCCTGGTCGCTGTGGTGTCGGCTGAAGACCCAGCCGCCCCAGGCGGAGGAGTGGTAGAGCTCGAAGCCGCGTCCTGTCTGGCCGCTCTGGGCGACGGCGACCATGGTGCGGTCTTCCTTGTCCTTGGGCAGTTTGACCCAGGCGGACACGGCGAAGCTCTGGAAGGTGTCGAGTACCGGTTGACCGGCGGTGGCGTAGTCGTCGGCTCCGTCCAGTTTGAGCGCTCGGCCTGCGATACCCGGTCCTCCTGCGACCGCACCGCCCTTGAGGTCGGCGTCAACCTGCTGGGCCGCACCGATGGCCTCGGTCGCGTCGATGGTTTCGTCCAGCGGCCAGATCAGCTTGGCCGGGCGCCCGGTGTTCACGGGCTGCTTGGCTGCGAGGCGGCCGACCTGGGCGTCGCTCAGCGGGTAGTCGAAGAGCTGGACGTCGTCGAGGGCACCTGCGAAGAAGCTATTGGGGGAACCCGCGACGGAGGTGGCGCCGATCAGGGTGCGGCCCCGTGCGTCCCAAGGACCGTCGAAGGGCGCCGTTCCCACCAGCTTGCCGTCGACGTACAGCTTCATGGTCTTCGGTGCGTTCTCGAAGACGCCCGTCACATGGGTCCACGTGTTCATGCGGGCAGCGACACATTGCGTGTCGGTGGCGGCGCAGGCTGGCTGCAGCGCCTGGGCCGCGGCGGGGTAGGGAGTGTCGGTCTCGTGCCGGACGAAGACCCAGCCGTGGCGGGAGGGTGAGAAGTAGAGCTCGAACGCGGAGCGGTTCAAGCCGGTCTGGGCCACGGCGACCGAGCCGAATTCCGGTCGCACCGAGGTCGGTTTCGCCCAGACGGACACGGAGAAGCTCTTCGCCGTGTTCAGCACGGGCGCGTCGCTGGCCGCGTAGTCGTCGGTGCCGTCCAGTTCCAGGGCGGTTCCTGAGGATCCTGGAGCGCCGGGCTTGGCTCCGCCGTACAACGTGGCGGGCCAGTCTCCTCCGCGGCCTACGGCTTTGGTGGCTCCGGAGGTTTCGTCGAGGGGCCAGGACAGTCGGTCGGGCTGGCCGGAGCGTACGCGGAACTGGAAGGTGCGGATCTCGCTGCCGTTGCCTGCGGAGTCGAATGCCTGAGCGGTGATGAAGTTGACGCCGGGCTTGGTCGGCATCGTCTTCACCGTTCGGGCAGCGCCCCCGGTCGTGGTCATGCTGAGCTTGGCAGAGGGGTCACCGTTGATCCCGTACCAGTACTTCACGACATCGCCCGACGGCGAGTCCATACTGAAGGAGCCGTATCGGCCGACTCCGTCCACCCAGGGGTCGTTCGGATCCTCCGGGTTCGACTCCGGGTAATGGGGCGAAGAAATGACGGGTCCGGCGGGGACGGTCGCGTCATAGAGCATGGAGCAGGTGGTGGCCGAGCCAGCCGAGGACCAGGGCGACCACTGCGCTCCGTCCCATGACCTCGCTGACCAGCCGATAGTCCTGTTCTGCGGGATGTTCGACGGCATCGTGACGGTGAAGGAGGAGCCGGAGGCCTTGGCAGTGGTCCTGGCCGAGGTCCAGCGGGTGATGAATCCCTTGCCGTCACCCGAGTCCCATGCCGCATTGAACTGCGCGGACACCGGATCCTTGTCGGGGTCGGTGACACCGTTCGCGGTCAGTTTCGGGACGGAGCGGACCCGCTTGGGCGTGCTGGGCGATCCACAGGCGCCGCCGGGATCCTGAGTCAGCTGGGACGTCTTGATCTGGGCGGGCGGCCGGTTGTACTGCACGCGAAGATACGCGTCGTCGGAGAACCTCTTCCAGGCGTAAGGATCACTCTCGCTCGCCGCCTTCAAACCGAAGGTGATGCTCGACGCGCCGCTGTTCGCAGCCTGTTGCACCGCGTTCTTCACGTCGAACTCGGCGTCCCTGTCACCGCAGCCCTCGTACCCGTACGAGAAGGAGGGGTTGGCCAGTCTCTGGATCCAGAAGTCATCGTTGTCCTGGGAGCTCCAGGTCGTGGACGTGGAGATCCCCTTCGTCTTCCACAGCTCGACTGTCCGCGGAGAGCAGGACGCCGACCAGGTGTTGCGGACCACGAACTCCGCGGAGAGCACTGTCTTGCCTGCGAACGTCGAGGTGGGCAGCTGGTAGAAGAGGCGCTTAGTGTCGTGCGGCATGCAGTACGCCCAGCCGCAGTAACCCATGCCCGCGTCGGCTTCGCCGTTGAATTTCCACTGGGGCGAGGAGGCCCAGTATTTCGAGGCCATCGTCCACGCGGTGGCCTTCGGCGAGGACCACTGGGGATCAATGAAGACCGGGTACTCGGTGTCGGGACCGGTGAGGACCTCTGGGTCCGTTGTGAGAAGGAGCTCGTCGCCTCCGGCCGCCAACTGAACGTCCAGCGGGGCGAGGCGGCCGGACTCCGCCGCGCCGGGCTCGGCGTTCGTCTGCAGGTTCTCCGCGGACGCTTCACCTTCCACGGCGGTGCGTGCAGCTGCCGTAGTAGCCGGCTGTGCGGGACCGTCGCTGGAATCCCACATCAGAGGCATGGGGGCATCGAAGACCGTGCCACCCGACCCTGCGTCAATGGCACGCAGTCCACCCTGTTCGGTCTCCTGCACAGCCATGCCCTCGGCGGCAAGCCCCATCCGCAGCGTCTGCAGTGCCGGATTCCGGGCTCCCTCTGCCGATTTCACGACCAGGAGTTGGGTGAAGCCTTCGGGCTGTGCCGTCAGCCGGAGGTCGACGTCCGGCAGCAAGTTCACGTATGTGGCGGTGTCACCGTGCAGTTCAGGAGCTGGCACCTGACCGGGCCAGGAGAGCTCAAGTGTCCGACCGGAGCGTTCCAGGCGCACCAGTGGCCCATCGCCACCCGACGAGAACTCCAGGCCCACTGTCGTGGCCCGGGGGGAAACCGGCTTTCCGTCGTTAGCTGTCAGGGTGGTATCGACATCCTGCCACTGCCCCCGGGTCCTGGTCCTGACAGGCCGCAGGTGCTCACGCACCTCCAGGGCTCCCTCAGGCGTGGCAAAAACCTCACGGCTCTCACCACGCAGGGAGAGTATCTCCACCTTCTCGCCGGTGCGGCGCGCCAGCTCAAGAGCCGCTTCCTCGGTGAGCGGAACCGCATCAGGCGGTAGCGCCGTTGCTGTGTCGGCGGCCGGCAAACCCCTGCCCAGCGCCATGGCCTGCGATGCCGCCGCACCTACGGGTGCCAGCCCGGCGATCACGACGGCCAACGCGATCCATACGCCTCCTCGCCTGCCTCGTCTGCGCGTTCGTCTGTGGTCCAGCCGATCCATCCCGCCCCCTCCGCTTTGGCGATCACCACATGATCGCCAAAGGAAATTAGAGAAAGGCAGCCCTGGAACTCCACAGTCATTATCTGTGCTAAATTGCGCCAAAAGTAGTCATATTGCTCAACATGGAGCATGACTTCAATCACTCACATTATGGATTGGGTAATTCCCGGTAAAATTCTCGCAGATTTAAATGAACCGGGAGAGGGTGCCGAGCAAGGGCCTCGCGACTTGCAAGGTAGAAATTGCAGGATCGCGGAAGGTCGAAAAAGGATGGTCTGCTTGTCCGGGTCCCTCCTCCCGTCTCGACGCCCGATCCTTCTCGTTCGACTGTCCGGAGGAGCAGCTCCCGATCCTGTCGGGCATCGACAAAGCGGAGCGGAGATCTGCACCCAGCCACAGGCCGGCAACACCGTCAGTGATCAGACCCGTGCCGTGGTGCCGTAGGCGCTCCGGCGGGTGCGATGCTGTCGATCCACTGGACTTTCAACCTGGCTCCGCATGCGTGGGCGGAGCCGGGGGGTGGACGAAGGATGCGGCGGAGGGGGCGGGATAGGCGGTGGCGTTCCCGCGTCCCGGTGAGCCGTTCGAGCCGGCGGGGAAGCTGCCTGCGGATGCTTGGTGGCGTGGGGTGTCTCAGCCGATCGCTCGTCCGTGGCGCCGGCCGAAGCGGGCGCCGAGTCCTGCTGAGGTGTCCGAGCGTGATCTCGACCTGGCGGGTGATCGGTGACGTCGGGCGAGGACGAGCTGGGCAGGGTCGTGGCCCTGCTGGCTCGGCTCTTGCGAGGAACGTGATCGTGTGGTCCGTATGAGCCGACGGGCCGTTGAGCCTCTGTTGACTCCAAGAATCAAGAACGGCTTTTGGCCGGGTCTGCCGCACGATCGGGTGACATCTGAACTGGCTTGCCTTGCAGGGCAGGTG
>NZ_BNBS01000107.1 GCF_014656075.1 Streptomyces hydrogenans | reverse complement strand
GGACCGGCCGGTCGCGCCGGGCGTCGAGAGCGCGGTGACGCGCACCGCCGTCGTCCCGGTGCCCGGACCCCGTGGCCCGGCGCCGGTTCCCGCGCCCCGGCGGAAGGGGCGCCCCGGGCTCGTCGCCGCCGCCGTGGCCGGCGTCCTGCTGGCGGCCGGCACCGTGGGGTACGCCCTGTACGAGCCCCCTCCCGAGGACAAGGGCCCGTCCCTCCCCGAGGCCACGCACATGCTCGTCATGCCGACCTCGCTGCTGGGAGGCGCGTACGGCCTGACGTCCGAGACCCTGCCGCCGGCCGACCGGACCGGCGACGCCCCCGAGGAGGACGCTCGCCACCTGTCCGCCGCCTATTACGGTTCCGACGGGGCGGCGTTCCGGGGGCTGGAGGCCGTCGGCGTGTTCGGCCGCCTCAAGGACCCGAAGGCGCGCCGGGAGGGGTACCTCGCCCTCGCGACCGGGGACAGGGTGATCGAGCCCCGCCGGGAGTTCCGCTTCCCCGGCTCCGACGTCGAGTTCAGCTGCGAGATGGTCATCGTGTCGGACTCCTCCACCACCCGGTGCGCCTGGGCCGACGACAACACCGCGGCCGTGGTCTCGTTCAGTCCGGCGACCGTGAACCTGGACCTGGCCGCGAAGGAGACCCGCAGGATCCACCAGGCCATGCGCACGCCCGTCATCTGACGGGCGTGCGGTCCGTGCGCCCGGCGGCCGCGCACCCGGCTCACCCGCCCGGCGGCACCAGGGCGGCCACCAGGCGGCGGACCGCCGGGCGGGGGTCGGGGGAGCCGGGCCAGGTGGTCATCAGGAGGTGGTGGCTGGTGCCGACGAGGGCGAGGGCCGCCGTGGCGGGGTCCAGGGCGACGGGGGTTCGGCCGAGGCGGCGCTCGGCCTCCAGGTAGGCGGCGACGGCCTCCTCGATCGCGGCGAAGCCCGGTGCCCCGGCGGCCAGGGCCTCGCGGACGCGGAGCGCGGCGTCGGGGCGGGAGAGGGTGAGGCCCGAGACGGCGGGGCCCCCGGAGTCGAAGAGGGCCAGGACGACGGCGTCGAGGTTCCCGGCGACGGTGCCCTGCCCGACGAGCCCGGCCAGGGCCCCCGCCTTCGCCGCCGTCCGGGCGAAGCGGTCCAGGCACAGCTCGGCCACGAACCCGTCGAAGCCCGCGAAGTGCGCGTGCAGCAGGCCCTTGGCGCAGCCCGCCTCGGTGGTCACGGCCCGGCTGGTGAGCGCGCCCGGCCCGTCCCTCTCGACGACCCGCTCGGCGGCGGCGAACAGCCGTTCGCGCACATCCGGCGTCGCCACTCCACGCGGTGACATGAGCCTGCCGTCCCTTCCCTCGTCCGTCCTGGCGTCCGACTGCCTGGATCGTAGACGGGATTGCCGAAATGGGCACGCGCCCATACGGTGGGGCGCACCAGAATGGGCACCCGCCCATTCTCACCCGTCAGCCACGGAGGCAACCGTGACCGTCATCGTCAACACCGAGCAGGACCAGGCGTGGAACGGCCCCGAGGGCGCGCACTGGGCCCGCCACCAGGACCGCTGGAACGCCGTCAACGGAGGCTTCGACGCCCCGCTGCTCGACGCCGCCGGCATCGGCGAGGCCCACCGCACCCTCGACATCGGCTGCGGCGCCGGACGGACCACCCGGCTCGCCGCGCTCCGCGCCCCGCACGGACACGCGCACGGCCTCGACCTCTCGGCCCCCATGCTCGCCGAGGCCCGCGCCCGCGCCACCGCCGAAGGCGTCGGCAACGCCGCCTTCACGCGCGGCGACGCCCAGACGCACCCCTTCGACGACGGCGCCTACGACGCGGCGATCAGCCGCTACGGCGCCATGTTCTTCACCGACCCCGAGGCGGCCTTCACCAACATCGGCCGCGCCCTGCGCCCCGGCGGACGGCTCGCCCTCGTCTGCCCGTCCGACCCCGCGCTCAACGGCTGGGTGACCGCCATGGCCTCGCTCCGGGGCATCCTCCCCGTCGGCGACTTCGGCCGCCCGGGCCTCCCCGGCATGTTCTCCCTCGCCGCACCGGACCGCGTCCGCGCCGTCCTGGCCGCCGCCGGCTTCACGCGGATCGCGCTCGACGAGACACGCGCGTACGGCACCTGGGGCCGCGACGCCGCCGACGCGGCCGACTTCCTGCTGGCCACCGGCCCCGGCCGCCACCTCATGGAGCACGCCGACGCCGCCACCCGCACCCGGGCCCGCACGGCCCTCACCGACCACCTCCGCCCCCACGAGGCCCCCGACGGCCGGGTCCGCCTGCTCAGCACGGCCTGGCTGGTGACGGCGGTCCGCTGACCTCCGGCTTCGCGCGGGGACGCCCTGCACGGGCAGGGCCCGGGACCGACCGGGGACCCGGGCGGGAGCGGTCCTCTAGGGGAAGACCACCACGCCCAGCGGCCGCGAGCCCGCCGGGAGGCGCTCGACCTCGCCCGAGTCGAGGTCGACGACGCTGATGCCGTCCCAGTAGCCGTCCCGCGTGAAGCCGCCGGTCACGTACGCGGTGCGGCCGTCCTTCGAGACGGCCACGTCCTCGTGCGGCCCGTCGAGCGGGTAGACGCGCTCGACGCCCGCGGCGGAGCGGACGGTCAGCGACGGCCCCCGGTCCTCGCTCGGGTCGATGGGGCCGGTGCCGACGGCGTACAGCGTCCCGTCCGGGGTCACGGTCGCCCCGTGCTGGTGGGTGTCGGCCGTCATCTCCTCGACGGAGACCCGGCCGGTGGCCGGGTCCACGACGGCGAGCCGCTCGCCCTCGAAGGGCAGCAGCAGCTTGCCGTCCGAGGGACGCACGGCGGTGTAGTGCGGCTTCAGCCAGGAGCCGAGCCCGCCCTCGGTGCCGTACGGCGCGACCTCGACGCGCCGGGTGTCCAGCGAGCCCGCGTCGACGACGGTCACGTCGAAGGAGTCGTGGTTCGTCGCGTACACGGCGGAGCCGTCCCGGCTCACGTCCACGTCGAACGGCCGGCGCCCCACGCCGACCGCGTCCACGACCTTCGCGGACGCGGTGTCGATCACCTCCAGCGTGCCGTTCCCGCCGGGCACGTTGACCCCCACGTACACCCGCTTCCCGTCGGGCGAGAGCGCGATGCCCATCCCGCCGCCCCGGTACTCGCCGGTGGTCACCGGTCCCGTGTCCGTCCGGTACGGCACGAGGGCCAGGCGCTCGCGGGTGGCCGTGTCGACGACGGCGACGCCCTCGGCGGTCGCGACCCAGGCCCGCCCGTCCTTCCCGAGGACCAGCCCGTACGGCGCGGTGCCCACCTTCACGGAACCGGTCGCCCCGCGCGCCGGGTCGACGAACGTCACCGTGTCCGACCCGAAGTCGCTGACGAGCAGGGTCCCGGCCTTCGGTGCCGACGCCGGCCCGGTGGAGGGCGGCGGGGTCACCGTGACGGTGGAGGCGGACGGCGAAGGCGCCCCGGTGGCCGTCCCGCCCGACGCCGCGGCGGGCGCCGGTTCCGCCCGCGCGCACCCCGACAACAGGACCCCGGCGACGGCCGCGGGCAGAAGGACGCGAGCGGTGCGGGACGTGCGGCGGATCTTCGTCATCTCGGGCTCCTCGGTACGGGACAGGAGGAGGACACCGCGCGAACCGGCCCCTCCCGTACCCCGATCCTCCGGCCTCCGGGCGCGGTGGCCCCTCGCCCGCCCGTCCACGCCCCCCGACCCCTCCGGTGGACCCGGGGATCCACCGATCGGATGACCCGAGGGGCGGGCGGGGACGTCAGCGGTACCGGGCGATGCCGCCGGCGTCGGGCAGCTCGTCCTCGAAGTCGCACGTGGCGAGAACCTGGTACCCCATGCCCCACAGGGCACGCAGCACGGTCGCCACCGCCTCGACCACCTCGGCGGGCGCCGCCCGGAGGGACGACTCGCCTTCGAGGACGGTGGGCCACTCCAGGAAGTCGTGCGGGTCGCTCCGGTGCCCCGTCCGGTGGTCGTTGTGGGCGCCCGTCATCCAGAGCGGGCCGATGACCAGGTCGTGCGCGGCCGTGGCGGGGCCATGGCGGCCGCCAAGGGCGGTCCGGAGCCGATCGAGGACGGTCGCCGCATCGGCGGCGTCGACGTAGACGTCGAAGGAGGCGTACGGGCCTTCGGTCACGAGCGGCCTCCGGTCCCGGTGCCGGTGGTCACCCGGCGGCCGTCCCGGACGACGGGGTCGTTCTCCTGGAAGCGGAGGACGGAGACGACGCCCACGTCCGGATGGTCGTGCGGATCGGAGTGGGCGTCGCCGCGGTGCTCGTCCGGCTCGCGCACCGCCTCGCGGCAGTGGTTCTCCATGGCCCCCCAAGGCCGGGTCAGCCCTGCGGCAGCGACCGCATCGCGACGATGCCGGCGTGTCCGGCCGGGCCGCCCTGACCGGGGACCGGGCCGGGGCCCTGGAGGCCCGCCGGGCCGGGCAGCGCGGCGGGACCCGCCATGCCGGGCTGACCGGGCATCGGCTGACCGGGGAGCGCGGGCAGGCCCGGCACCGGCATCCCCTGCTGGCCCGGCGCCTGGCCCTGCATGCCCGGCTGGCCCGGCATCCCGGGCTGCCCCATCGGCGGCCGGCCCTGCATCCCGGGCTGACCGAGCATGCCCGGCTGGCCCTGCATGCCCGGCTGACCCTGCATCCCGGGCTGGCCCATCGGCGGCCGGCCCTGCATGCCCGGCTGCTGGTGCATGCCAGGCATGCCCGCCGGCGCTCCGACGCCCATCGGCTGCTGCGGCGCCGGCGCGGGAAGCTTGATGTAGCGGCTCAGGTCCCGCAGCACCTCCTCCGCGGTCTGGCGCACGTCACCGGGAACGTCCCCTCGCTCCCGTATGAGCTGGGCGTAGATCGGTGCGGTGCCGTCCGCGTGGTTCATGGAGTCCGTCGCTTCCTGTCAACTGGGCCGGTGCCGCCACCGGCGGGCAGACGGCGAGTCTACGGGGAACCGCCGACACCCCGTGGCGCGGGGAGCGGGCCGCCACCCGGTCAGGGGACCCCGTGGCGGGCCCCCGGGAGGCCCGGAGCACACCCCCGTCCGTGTCAGGATCGAAGGATGCTGGAGAAGATCATCGCCGCGTGCGACGGCGCGTCCAAGGGAAATCCCGGCCCCGCCGCCTGGGCCTGGGTCATCGGCCGGGCGGACGGCACCGTCGACCGCTGGGAGGCCGGACCGCTCGGCCGTGCCACCAACAACGTGGCCGAACTCACTGCCCTGGAACGGCTCCTGGAGACCCTGGATCCCGCGGTGCCCGCGGAGATCCGGATGGACTCGCAGTACGCCATGAAGGCCGTCACCACCTGGCTCCCGGGCTGGCGCCGCAAGGGCTGGAAGACGGCCGCCGGGACCCCGGTGGCCAACAAGGACCTCGTCGTGCGGATCGACGCCCTGCTGACCGGCCGGGACGTCGACTTCGTCTACACCCCCGCGCACCGGACCGACGGCGACCCCCTCAACGACGCCGCCGACCGGGCCGCCAGCCACAGCGCCCGGACCCAGGAGCCGCTCGGCTCGGACGCCGGTTCCGCGCTGCCCGACCCCGAGCCCGCCACCGCTCGCGCCTCCGCGCCCCGCACGCCCCGGGCGCGCACCTCCGCGCCGGGCGGATCGGCCGCTTCGGGAGCCCGCCGGAGTCGCCCGTCCGGCGGCACCCTGAAGGCCAAGTTTCCCGGCCGCTGCCGCTGTGGGCGTGCCTATGACAAGGGGGAGACCATCGCCAAGAACACGGAGGGCTGGGGGCATCCCACCTGCGTCTGAGCGCTGAGGGAGTCCGAGGGGCGGGCGGCGCTGTCCGCCCCCTGAGACCGCTTCACGAGCACCTCCGGCAGGCTTCACCCACGCGTGGATCCGGGTTCTCCCGGGGTTCTGTTCTCAGAGCTGTTGTGGCTGCATACTGTTCCTCCTCGCACCCGGTGACGAACCGTTTTGCCTGCTCATCCGACGTCTTTCGACGTGACATCGGCACCCGGCGAGATCCCCCCTTCACTTCCGGCGCACAGCGTCGTGACGGAAGTGACCCCTGCCCGTGAAAGACCCGAGGATCCGTGCCAGTACCTGTTCTCCTGACCGGGCGCTCCGTGCGCCTGGAGCCGCTGGCGATGCGGCACGCCGAAGCCCTCGCGCGGGCCGGCGAGGCGGACCGATCGGCCTATGCCTTCACTCCGGTGCCGAACGGCCTGGAATCCGCTCTCGACTACATCGCCCGCGCCCTGGCCGAACAGGCCGCCGGGCGCTGTCTGCCCTTCGCCCTCGTCAGTACCGCCGACGACCGGGTGATCGGCTCCACCCGCTTCCTGGAACTCGACTACTGGCGGGGACCGCTGGTCTGGCCCCCGGCCCCCGGCCAGCCCCACGGGGATCCGCTCACCGCGGTCCCCGACGCCGCCGAGATCGGGAACACCTGGATCTCGGGCGACGCCCGGGGGACCGGCATCAACACCGAGGCGAAGCTGCTCATGCTCCGCCACGCCTTCGACACCTGGGGCGTCCGCCGGATCACGCTCCGCGCCGATGCCCGCAACACCCGCTCGCGCATCGCCATCGAACGCCTCGGCGCCACCTGCGAGGGCACCCGCCGGGCGCACTCGCGCGGTCTCGACGGCGCCGTCCGGGACACGGCCTTCTACTCGATCCTCGACGAGGAGTGGCCCACCGTCCGGGACATCATCGAGCTGCGCCTGAGCGCCCCCCGCCGGAGCCGGGTCCTCCAGGACCTCCTCCCGGCCTGATCCGCCCCGCGCCGCCTGACCTGCGGGCGGCGCCCCGGGGTGGTTCCATGGAGGTGACGGGAAGGACTCCGTGTGAGGACACGGAGTAGCGGTCCCCGAGGGCCGCGCACCGTGCAATCAGGATCCGCGAGAAGCGGGTGAGTCCTTCCCGCCCCATCCTTCGGTTCCGCCGGCCTCCCCGCCGAAGCGACGCCGGGGCGGGCGAAGGAGGCGGTCCCATGAGCGGTGGCGGGTGGACGGTGCTGGCCGTGGCGGGCGTCACCGCCGCCTACGCCCTGGGTTCCAGGCGCCTGGCGTCCACCCCCGTCTCCTCCGCGCTCGTCTTCACCGGCTGCGGCGTCCTCCTCGGCCCAGCCGTCCTCGGAGTGATCGAACTCCACGAGGCGGGCCCGGTCACGGCCCTGCTGGAAGCGGCCCTGACCCTCGTGCTGTTCACCGACGCCATGACCGTCCGCCGCCGCGACCTCACCCGGGGCGGCTTCCTGCCCCGGCGGCTGCTCGGGATCGGGCTCCTCCTCAGCATCGGGGCCGGCTGGCTGCTGGCCTGGCCGCTGCTGCCCGGCCTCACCGTCTGGGAACTCGCGCTCGTCGGCGTCATCCTGGCCCCCACCGACGCCGCGCTCGGCAAGACGGCCATCTCCGACCGCCGGGTCCCACCGCTCGTGCGGCAGGGCCTGAACGTGGAGAGCGGCCTCAACGACGGCATGGTGCTGCCGTTCTTCGTCGTCCTGCTCGCCGCCCTCCCCGGCACCTCGTACGCCGCCGAGGGCGTGGCCGGCACCTTCTGGCGCTCCCTGCTCCTCAGCACCGTCCTCGGCCTCCTCGTCGGCGGCGTCGCCGGCCGGCTGCTCCAGGCGGCCCGCGCCCGGGGCTGGATCACCCGGGAGTGGCGGCACGTCTACGTCCTCGCCGTCGCCGCCGCCTCCTACGAGGTGGCCGTCGTCGTCGACGGCAGCGGCTTCATCGCCGCCTGGGTCGCCGGCTTCGCCTTCGGCCACGCCCTCCGCAACATCCCGGCGGGCCCGCCGGAGACCACCGCGGCGGCCGGGGCCGAGCACCGGGACACGACCCCCGAACTCGCCGAGGACCTCGGCGGCCTCCTCGCCTCGATCAGCCTCCTTCTCTTCGGTGCCCTCCTGCTCGGCCCCGCCCTGGAACACCTCACCTGGCAGATCGTGCTCTACGCCCTGCTCAGCCTCACCGTCGTCAGACTCGTCCCGGTCGCCCTCTCCCTGCTCGGCAGCGGCCTGCGCGCCCCGACGGTCCTGTACGTCGGCTGGTTCGGGCCGCGCGGCCTCGCCTCGGTCGTCCTCGGACTCCTCGTGGCCGAGGAGCACGTCGCCGGCACCGAGCTGATCGGCCGCGTCGTCGCCGTCACGGTCGCCCTCAGCGTCCTCCTGCACGGAGCATCCGCCCCGGCGCTCGCGGGGGCGTACGGCGCCTGGTACCGCAGGACCGCCGCGGCCTCCCGCGACGAGCTCAGGGAGTCCGGCGAGGTCCCCGCGGGCGGCGGCCGACGCCGCCTGGGGCGCGTCGACGGCCCCGCCTCCTGAATCCGCCGCCCGCGCGCCGCGCGCCCATCGGGTCGACCATGGAAGCAAGCGCGGGTGCCGGGCGGTTCCGGCACCCGGCGGAGCGAGAGCGAGGTCCACCATGGCCGCTACGCACACCCCCCATCACACCCACGGCACGACGAGCCAGTTGTGGGCCGGGGGACTCACCGTCTTCGCCGCCGTGATGCTGGGGATCACCGGCCTCGTCGGCGTCTTCAGGGGCATCATGGCGATCGCGGAGGACGACGTCTTCCTCACGACGCCCAACTACGTGTTCCAGTGGGACCTCACCGGCTGGGGCTGGGTCCACCTGATCGTCGGAGCCGTCGCGCTCGTCGTGAGCTTCGGCCTCTACCGGGTGTCGACGTGGGCCCGGGTGGCCGGCGTGGCCATCGCCGCCCTCGTCATCGTCGCCAACTTCCTGTCGCTCCCCTACTACCCGGCCTGGTCGATCCTGATGATCGCCATGTCCGGCTTCGTCATCTGGGCCCTGTGCGTCGTCAAGTCCGACGACACCGCCGCGCGCTGAGCGGCCCGGACCCCCCCGAGGAGCCCGCCCCCGCGCCTACACCAGCTGGTAGAGGCTGCGGCTCACCAGCCACAGCCCCAGCAGCAGGCACAGGCCGATCACGGCGGGCTCCTTGTGGTGCCGCAGCCAGGTGTGCAGGCCCATCAGGGCCTTCCCGGACGGCTCGGGCGCGAAGACCATGGACAGTTCCATCGTCAGCAGGCTGGACGTCGCCACCAGGCAGAAGGCCGCCAGGGCCACGACGGAGGCCGTGTCGGAGAGATCGGCCTGGACGACCGTGGCCGCCGCGGCGCCGACCATCCCCCACGGCTGGAGGAGCACGGCGAGGGCCGCCGCCGACCAGAGCGAGGCGCCCTGGTGCGCGGAGGCCGGCGCCTCCTCCGACCGCTCCCCGCCGGCCACGCCCCGCTGCACCCGCCGCCACCGGCGCACGCCGTAGCTGACCAGACCGGCGCCGATCACCAGCGAGACCCAGAGCGCCGCGACGGACGGCGGGGACCGGGGCGCCGGCGGCGTGCCTCCGGTGAGCAGGAGCACCAGCGTGATCACCAGCACCAGGCACCCCACCCAGGCCAGGATGAACACCAGCCCCTTGCGCACCCCGCGCGGCGAGGCCAGCACCAGCGCGAAGGCCATCACGGGCAACGGGAACAAGGTCACCGCCAACCCGATCAACAGCAGGTCAAGCGCCATCACGCCACCACCCGTCCCGACTCACGCCCCGTCCGACGCCCGGCCGCGTCCACCCGGTCCCGCGCCCCGCCCGCGCGGCGCCCGGCCCCGTACACCCGTGCCCGCCCACGCCCGGCCCGGCACCGGGCCCCGTACTCCCGTCCCGGCCCACGCCCCCTGCGACGCCCGGCCCCGTACCCGTGCCCCCTCCGGCGCACGGGCCCGGTCCCACGCCCGCACCCGTGTCCCGGTGCACGGCGGCGGTCGTCAGTGGCGGCCGCGGTGGAGCGAGTCCCTGACGCCCCGGGCGCGTTCACGCAGGCTCCTCACCGCCCCGCGCATCTTGGCCTTCGCCTGGTCGGTCCTGCCCTCGGCCTCCAGCCGTTCGTCACCGGTGAACCTCCCGGCGAGTTCCTTGGCCCGGCCCTTGGCCCGCTCGACCTCGTGCCTGGCCTTCTCCCTGGCCTTGTCGACGCCGTTCATGCCCGCGATCCTCCTCGCACCGCCCCCGCCCTCCACGCTAGGCCGGAGCCGGCACCCGCGCCCGTCGGCCCGGAGCCGGGGCCGGGGACCCCGCGCCGCGCCCGGTAGCGTGGGCGGCGACACAGTGCCGTGCCAGGGAAGGACCGAGTGATCGCCGTGCCCGCCGAGAACCACACCGAGGCCACCGCCCCGGCCACGGACGACGTCCTGCGCCGCACCGAGGGCCGGGCCGGGTTCGTCACCCTCGACCGGCCCCGGGCCATCAACGCGCTCACCCACCCCATGGTCCGCGCCCTCGACGCCGCCCTCACCGCCTGGGAGCACGACCCGGCCGTCACCACCGTCGTCCTGCGCGGCGCGGGCGAGCGGGGCCTGTGCGCCGGCGGCGACATCCGCGCCATCCACGACGACGCCCGCGCCGGCGGCACCGCCTCCGCCGCCTTCTGGCGCGACGAGTACCGCCTCAACGCCCGGATCGCCCGCTACCCCAAGCCCTACGTCGCCTTCATGGACGGCATCGTCATGGGCGGCGGCGTCGGCGTCTCCGCCCACGGCTCCGTCCGCGTCGTCACCGAACGCTCCCGGATCGCCATGCCCGAGACCGGCATCGGCTTCGTCCCCGACGTCGGCGGCACCTGGCTCCTCGGCCGCGCCCCCGGCGAACTCGGCACCCACCTCGCCCTCACCGGCGCCCAGATCGGCGCCGCCGACGCCCTCCTCGCCGGGCTCGCCGACCACCACGTCCCCGCCGCCGCGCTCGACGCGCTCGCCGCCGACCTCACCCGCCTCCCCGCCGACGAGGCGCTGGCCCGGCACACCACGGCGCCCGCCCCCGGCGTCCTCGCCGAGCAGCGCGAGTGGATCGACGCCTGCTACGCCGCCCCCACCGTCGAGGAGATCGTCGACCGGCTCTTCGACACCGGCGTCCCCGCCGCCAAGGAGACCGCCACCACCCTCCTCGCCAAGTCGCCGACCGCCCTCAAGGCCACCCTCACCGTGCTGCGCGCGGCCCGCGGCCTCGACAGCCTCGAAGCCGTCCTCGACCTGGAGTACCGCGCCTCCTGCGCCGCCCTCACCAGCCACGACCTCGTCGAGGGCATCCGCGCCCAGGTCGTCGACAAGGACCGGAACCCGCGGTGGGATCCGGCCGGCCTCGCCGCCGTCACCGACGCCGACGTGTCCCGCTACCTCACGCCCCCGCCCGGCGGGGACCTCGGCCTCGCCGGCTGACGGGCCGCGCCACGGCGGCCGGGTCGACCAGCGCCAGCGCCGCCGTCCGCCACGCCTCCGTCACGGCCCCGTGCGCCAGCGCCGTCGCGGCCGGCACGTCCGCCGGGAGCCGCAGCGGCGCCCCGATGTGCACGTGCAGGCACGGGCGCCGCAGCGGGGCCGTCAGCACCCCCGCGATCTGCTTCGCCGTCCCGCCCGAGGTGATCCGCCGCGCCCCCGCCTGGCCGACCGGCACGACGGGCGCGCCCGTCGCCCCCGCGAGCCGCGCCAGACCGGTGCGGAACTCCTCCGGCGGCGCCTCCGCGGACTCCCGGCGCGGCGGGATCCGCCCCTCCGCGTAGAGCATCACCGGCCGCCCCGAGGCGAGCGCCACCGCCGCCCCGTCGAGCGCGGCCGAGGCGTGCGCGGAGTTCCGGTGCACGGGCACGTACCCGTCCCGCGACAGCGCCCGCCCGAGCCCCGGCACCCGCCACAGGCCGGCCGCCGCGAGGAGCACCGGCTCGACGGCCAGCCGCCGCCGCAGCGCGGCGAGGACCAGCGCCGGGTCGGCGAGCGAGGTGTGGTTGACGACGATGATGGTGCCCGGCTCGATCCGGGCCCCGGGATCCGCGGTCACGGTCAGCCGCCCGAAGAGCGGTACGAGACGCGAGGCGAGACGACTGAGCACGGGGGGACCCTCCACCTTCGGGAACCGGGACGACGACGGCCCGCTCATCGTCGGCCGGAGCCACCGCCTCCGACATGGGCGCCCGTACTCACCCGGTACTCAATCCGCCCGCCCCGCCCACCTGGTGTCCCGCCCCCGCGACCGGCCGTCTAGGCTGGCCCGACGCGGTGTCACGACGGAGACGGGGGTGGGTGGTGCACGCCACGCGGTCGGCCTCCGCCCGCGCGCTCGCGCGGCTCCTCCCGGTGCTCCTCTACGCGCTCTGCGCCTTCCTCATGACCCCCGCGCCCGGGACCGCCGTCCCCCCGACGGCCGTCGTCGCCGCGCAGCCGCCCGGGCCCGTCGCGCCCGACACCCACGTGTCGGACACCGAGGCCGCGGAACTGCCCGCCGTCGTCGAGCAGTCCGTACGCTTCCCGGCCCCGCCCGTCGCGCCCCCGGTCGTCCGGACCGCGGACTCCGCACCCGTACACGGGCGCGTGGCCGGGGACCCGCGCCGCGAGCGCGCGCCGCCCGGCCTCCCGCACCACCCCCGGGCCCCCCGCGGTCCACCCTCCACCCGGCACAGCTGACGCCGTTCCACCGCGCCGCCGTCCGGGCCTCCGGCATGCCCGCAACCCGGCCACGCGCGCGTACCCCAGCCGTTCCGGCACGGACCCGCCCGCCCCGTTTCGCGCGCCTCCGTGCACCGCCCGTGGAGGACCCATGCCCTCGTCCGCCGTGCTCCGGCGCGCGCTCCTCGCGCTCGCCGTCGTCGCACTCGCCCTCTGGACCGCCCTCACCACCCAGCCACGCCTCGGACTCGACCTCCGGGGCGGCACCCGGATCGTCCTGGAGACCCGGGACACCCCCGAGCTCCGCGCCGACGCGGAGGCCACCGACCGGGCCCTCGAAGTGCTCCGCAAGCGGGTCGACGGTCTCGGCGTGGCCGAACCGTCGCTCGCCCGCTCCGGCGAGAACCGGATCGTCGTCGAACTCCCCGGCCTGCGCGACCCGCGCGAGGCCGCCGAGGTCATCGGCCGCACCGCCCAGCTCACCATCCACGCCGTCACCGGCGCCGCCGCCGCGGCGCCCGACGCCCCCGCCGCCGACGGCACCCGCACCCTCCCCGACCCGGACGCCGCCCCCGGCTCCGCCGGCTTCCTCACCCTCGCCGCGCCCGCCCTCACCGGCGACGGCGTGAAGAGCGCCGACGCCGTCCTCGACACCGCGAGCGGCCGCGGCTGGACCGTCGACCTCGCCTTCCGCGACGGCGCCGCCGCCGACTGGGCCCGCCTCACCGGCGCCGCCGCCTGCGCCCCGGCCGGCGACCACGCCCGGCGGGTCGCGATCGTCCTCGACGACCGGATCGTCTCCGCTCCCGCCATGCAGACCGGCGTCGCCTGCGGCAGCGGCATCGCCGGCGGCGCCACCCAGATCACCGGCGGCTTCTCCGCCGAGGAGGCCCGCGACCTCGCCGCGCTCGTCGAGGGCGGCGCGCTGCCCGTCCCCGTCACCACCGTCGAACAGAGCACCGTCGGCCCGACCCTCGGCGCCGAGGCCATCCGCGCCAGCGCGCTGGCCGCCGTCATCGGCCTCGCCTGCACGGGCGTCTTCGTCATCGTCGTCTACCGGCTCCTCGGCCTCCTCGCCACGATCGCCCTGCTCCTGTACGGACTGATCTCCTACGCGGCCGTCGTCGCGCTCGGCGCCACCCTCACCCTCCCCGGCCTCGCCGGCTTCGTCCTCGCGGTCGGCATCGCCGTCGACGCCAACGTCCTCGTCTTCGAACGGGCCAGGGAGGAGTACGCGGCCCTCGGCCGCGCCGCCGTCACCCGCGACCCGCGCCGCCCGCTCGCCGCCGCCTTCGGCAAGGCGTGGAGCGCCGTCGCCGACTCGAACGTCACCACGCTCCTCGCCGCCGGCCTGCTCTTCGCCTTCGCGACCGGACCCGTGAAGGGCTTCGGCGTGACCCTCGCCATCGGCGTCCTCGCCTCGATGGTGACCGCCATGGTGATCACCCGGCTGCTCGCCGACGCGGCCCTCGCCCTGCCCGCCGTACGGCGCAGGCCCGCGCTCACCGGCATGGCCGGCCTCGGCCGGTTGCGGACCCGGCTCAACCGCCGGGCACCCCGCCTGATGGCCCGCCGGCGCCGCTGGTTCACCGTCAGCGCCGCGCTGCTGCTGCTCGCGCTGGCCGGGATCGGCGTGCGGGGCGTGCAGCTGGGCGTCGAGTTCACCGGCGGCCGGGACGTCCAGTACACCGCGGCGAGCCCGGTGGACGCCGACGCCACCCGCGCCGCGGTCACCGCGGCCGGCTTCCCCGACGCCGTCGTCCAGACCACCGGCGACGGCGGCCGGGACGTCACCGTCCGGGTGGGGGAGACCGGCGACGCGGCGCACGCCCGCATCACGGAGGCCGTCACGGAGGCGGCGGGCCCGGTCACCGTCGAACGCGACGACCTCATCGGCCCCAGCCTCGGCGGCGAACTCCGCACCCACGCGCTCCTCGCGCTGGGCCTCGCCGTCGCCGCGCAGCTCGTCTACCTCTCCGTCCGCTTCCGCTGGACGTACGCGGCGGCGGCCGTCGCCGCGATGGTCCAGGACGTGCTGCTCGTCGTCGGCCTCTTCGCCTGGCTCGGCAAGCCGGTGGACAGCGTCTTCCTGGCCGCGCTGCTGACCGTCGTCGGCTACTCGGTGAACGACTCGGTCGTCGTCCTGGACCGCCTCAGGGAACTCCGCCGCACGGGCTCCCGCCTCCCGCTCGCGGACCTCGCCGACCGGGCGGTCGCCCAGACCCTGCCGCGTACCGTCAACACCGGCATGGGAGCCCTCTTCGTCCTCGCCGCGCTGGCCGTCCTCGGCGGCGACACCCTCACGGACTTCTCCGTGGCGCTCCTGGCGGGCGTGGTGCTGGGCATGGCCTCCACGGTCTTCACCGCGCTGCCCCTCACGGTCACCCTGGAAACCCGCACCCCGCCCCCGGCCGCCCCGGTGAAGCCCCGGGCGGCCAACCCCACGGGCGCCGTCGTGTGACGCCCCCGGCGGGGGCCCGGACTACCGGACGGCCAGGCCCCCGCCGGACCGTCGGCTCACCGTCACCATCGCCGTGTTCACGGCGGCCACGACGGCGAACACCACCGCCGCCGTCCCGTGCCCCACCCCCGCGAGCGCCAGCGCCGCACCCCCGAAGACGAGCGCCTTCACCACCAGGACGCCGGCCACGGGGACCCGGAACCGCGCCTTCGGCGCCGCGAACAGCCCCCACACCGTCGCCGCCGCGCCCGGCACCGCCACGGCCAGCGCCACCCGCAGCGCCACCGGGTCGACGGCGCTCCACCCCCACCACGCGAGGAACCCGAGGGCCGCCATCTCCAGTACGAACGCCAGCAGATCGCTGAACACGCCGACCGCACCCTTCACAGCCCCGCCCCTCTCACCGCCGGTTCCCCCCACAGGGCACCGGGACCACACCGGCCCCGCCGGTCCGGGCGGGACGTCGGGATCGTAGTCGCCGTCGCTCGTGCCCCGGTCCACGGCGGGGACCCGGCCGGGTGGGCCGAAGGGACGGTTCGGGTGACTCCGGGCGGATTGGGTCGTTGCACGCGTAAGACGATCACACGGTGAGGACACGGAGGTGGTTTCCGTGAGCGTTCAGCAGGTCACGGCGGTGAGGACCCTGGTGCTCGACAACCCGGAGGACGTACGGGACGCGGCCGCGGCGCTCGCCGGGGGGCGAGCCGTCGCACACGGCTTCGGCAACTTCTACGCGCTGACCTTCCGCCCCGACCCGGAGGCCGTCGCGCGGGTCAACCGGATGAAGGGACGCCCGGCCGGGCAGACCGCGAGCGTGACCACCGTCCCCGAGCGCGTCCCGGCCGCCTTCGACTGGACCCGACTCCCGGACGGGGTGCCCTGGCAGCAGGTGCGGTCCCTGACCGACGAGCTGCTCGGCCTCGGGCCCATCGGCCTGCGCGGGCCGGCGTCCGCGCGGGTCCCGGCCGCGCTCGTCGCCGACGACGCGGGCGGGCCGACCGCCCAGGTCATCGTGCCCGGCACCCGCTGCCCCTCGCGCTCCTTCCTCGGCGCCGCGCTCGGGCTCACCGGCGGCGACTTCCTCGCCGTCACCTCCGTCAACCGCTCGCGCCGTCTCACCGGTCGCGACCACGAGCCCCCGCACTGGCGGGCGGACGGCCTGACCGAGGAGTTCGGCGCCGAGCCCGACGTACGGATCCTCGCCCACGGGGACGAGGCGAAGGCCCGCCGGCGCCATCCCTTCCACCGGCCGACGTCCGTCAGCATCCTGTCCTTCCACCGCGTGGCGGGGCACACCCGCTCCGGCCTGCCCGCGCTCGTCCTGGAACGGCAGGGCTCGCTCTCCGCCGACCACATCCGCGCCGTCGCCGCCAACCACGGCTTCGGGCTGGCCGTGGCCCCGCGGGCCGCCACCCCCCTCACCCCACGGTCCTACCCGCTCGCCTGACCGGCGGGCGCCGCGCCGCCCCAGCCAGGGGGAGACGCCCCGTCCAGCGCGACCTCCGCCCACACCGTCTTGCCCTCCTCCTCGTACCGGACGCCCCACGCGTCCGCGAGCGTCGAGCAGATGTGCAGACCGCGACCGCCCTCGTCGCCCGCCTTCGCGTGCCGCAGGTGCGGGGCGGTCTCGGCGCCGTCGCGGACCTCCAGGGTGAGGGTGGACTCGCCGCGCAGCAGCCGCAGGGTGACGGGCGGGGCGCCGTGCCGCACCGCGTTGGTGACCAGCTCGCTGACGATCAGTTCGACGGTGAGCGGGTCCACCCCGAGGGCCCACTCCCGGACGCGCTCCTCCGCCGCGTGGCGCACCGGCGCCACCGCGGACAGCTCGGCCGGCACGTCCCATTCGGCGATGTCCGTGACCGGGAGACGCAGGGTGCGGGCCACCAGGAGGACCCGTTCGGGCGCGAGCAGGGCCGCCAGGTCGTCGGCCATCGCCTGAGGCCCGCGGTCGGGGGCGGCCAGCGCCGCCGCCACCCGGGCCTGCGAGGGCCCGCCGTCGGCGCGCGCCGAGGAGGCCAGGCAGAGGGTGCTGCCCTCCGGCAGGAGGTGCGAGGAGCAGGCGAACGGCGGGCCCTCGCCGCCCAGCAGCGGGCCCTCCTCCACCAGATCGGCGTCGAGCGAGCCGTCGGGCCGGACGGCGACGCACAGCGAGGCGCCGGCGCGGGCCAGTTCCAGCCGACCGGTCACCGGGTCGTGCACGGCGATCGTGCAGCTCGCGGCGGGCTCGTCGGCGTCGTGCGCGGGCGCCTGCTCCCGGGCGAGACGCTGGGTCACCGCGTGCAGCCTGGCCAGCAGTTCGTGCGGGGACAGGTCGAGCGTCGCCAGGCTGTAGACCGCCGTCCGCAGCCGGCCCATCGTCGCGACCGCGCTCAGCCCCGGCCGTTCCACCTGCCCGACCACCAGCGCCACCCGCGCGCCCGGCAGCGGGATGACGTCGAACCAGGAGCCCGCCCCGGTGCCGCCGGGCCGGTGCCGCTGGGCCACCTCGACGGCGTGCCGGGTCTCGCCCTCGGGCCGCAGCGGCCAGGACTGGAGGGCGGTCATGACGATGTGCTCGCGGGTGAAGCGGAGCGCGTTCTCCAGGCAGGTCGCGGTGTGCGCGGTGATCCCCTCGACGAGCGCGAGGTCGTCCTCGGTGTACGCGTCGGCCCCGGGCACCGGGCGGAAGGCCACGGCGCCGAGGAGCTGCCCCCGGACCGAGAGCGGCGCCACCAGCCGCACCTCCCCGTCCTTCCGCACGAGCTCCGGCCCGTCGGGCAGCCGTTCGCCGAACAGCCCGGGCAGCAGCACCGCGCCGGGCTCCGGCAGCGGCCCGTCGGCGCCGAGGGCCCCGGAGCCGCCCACGGCGGTGCACCGCAGCAGGGGTGACTCGCCCGGGCGGCGCAGCTCCGGCGGCTTGCCGCGCAGCACCGCGTCGGTCAGCGCGACCACCACGGAGCGGGCGAAGCCGGGCACGGTCACCTCGACCAGCTCGCCGGCGGTCCGCTCGACGTCCAGGGTGCGCCCGATCCGCTCGCGGGCCTCGTACAGCAGCCCGAGCCGCTGCTGGGCGCGGATGCGCTCGGTGACGTCCGTGACGGTGGCGACCAGCCCGATCGGCGGCCGGTCCGCGCCCTCCGCTCCCGGCGGGCGCAGCGGGTAGACGGACACCGAGTAGACGCGCTCGCCGCCCGCCTCCACCGGCGGGCGGCCCCGCACGAGGACGTCCCGCATCGGCGGCCCGCCGTCGAGGACCTCGCGGAGCACGTCCTCCTTCACCTCGACGCCGAAGACCCGGTACGCCTCCGTCGCCGGCCTGCCGAGCACGTCCTCGGCCGCCACGCCCCGGGTGGCGAGCACCGCGCCGGTGACCCGGACCAGCCGCAGGTCCCGGTCGAGGACGTGCAGACCGACCGACGCCTGCCGGAACACGGTGTCGAGGACGGCGCGGTCGAGGACGGACGCCGCCACACCGCGTGCGGGGGCCGCCCCCTCCGCGGCGGACGGGGGCGGGACGTCCTCGAACATGTGCACCTGCCTGCGGTCGACACCGGGTCCAGGCCCAGTCTCGCCGCTCCGGGCGGCCTCCGCCTGTCGCGGCGCCGCTCACCGCCGGGAGCGGGTCACCGGGGGAGCAGCAGCAGTCCGGTGCCGAGGGAGCGTTCGCCGGTGGCGTCCGAGGGCCGGTTCACGATGCCTCCGGCGGCCGTCGCGAGGACGCTCGAACCGCCGCCGTCGAGGTTGAGCGCCTCGCGGGCGCCCAGCGCGCGCATCAGGCGGGCGGCGCCGTCGATGCTCAGGCCCTCGCTGACGCCGGGGCGGCGCCCGTCGGCGACGACCAGCAGCAGCCGGCCCTCGGCGTCCCGGCCGATCATGGACCGCGGGTTCGCGCGCACCGTCCAGTCGTAGGTGAAGGACTGGTCGGCGCCCTCGCGGACGACGCCGTCGGCCACCGCGTTCACCGCGACCCGGCCGGCGCGCACCAGCGACGGGCCCACCTGGAGGATCGTCGTGTCGGGTCCGAGCGCCACCTGGCGGCCCGCGCCGTCCCGGACCTTCTCGTCGAAGGTCAGGGTCGCGCCGACCCGGGCGGTGCGCAGCAGCCAGGCGGCGCTGTCGCCGATGGCCTGGAGCGTGGAGCCGCCGGGCGGCACGGCCGCGCCGCGCGTGGAGTGGACGGCCGTCACCCGGCCCCCGGCGTCGAGCACGGCCTCGGCGCCGGCGCCGGTCGGGGGAACTCCCCATTCGGGGGTGAAGCGGACGAGTTCGCCGGGGTCGGTGCACTTGAGGTCGTGCTGGGGGCGCTCCGTCGGCAGGTCGCCGCCGACCCCGCCGCAGTTCCAGACCTCGCCGGGCAGCCGGTTGACCCCGTCGACCTCCGCGGTCTCGCCGCCGGCCGTCACCGTCACCCGGGCGGTGAACGTGTCGACGGCGAGGGAGCGTCCGCCGCCCTCCAGCCGGATGCCGGCCCGTCCCTGGGTCGCGGAGCCGAGGAGCTTCCCGTCCTTCACGTACAGGCCGCCGGGCGCGCTGTTGTAGAACCACTGGCCGTTGATCCCGGCGACGGCGCCGGTGGCGCCGATGAGCTCGGTCAGCTTCTCGGTGCCCTTGAGGGCGGGGCCGTGCTCCGCCTCCAGACGGCCGCCGAAGGCGGCGAGGTCGACCCGGAGGACGTGGACGCGCTGGGGCGCCTCGTCGTCCGTGCCGTCCTGCGCGGTGTAGCGGGTGCGGGCGGTGAAGCCGGCGGCCTTGAGGCGCTCGACGAGGGCCGTGGCCCCGGCCTCGTCCGCGTACCGCCCGGTCCGCACCGTCCAGCCGAGCACGCCCGCCCGCCGGTCCGCGTAGGCCGGCGTGGTCACCTCCTCGACGCGCGGCGTGAAGCCCGCCGTGCGCAGCGCCCCGGCGACCCGCCGGGCGGTCTCGCGCGGACCGAGGGCGAGCGCCGCCCCGGCCAGGGGCCCGTCGGGGAGCCGGGGGAGGTTGACCTGAACGGTCCAGACGTCGTCCGCGTCCCGGTGGCCGTACGTGAGCGAGGTGAGCGTGACGCCCGGTGCCGGAGTGGTGGTGACACGGGTGGCGGCGTGGACCGCGTCACGGGTCGTGACGGCGGGGCCGCCCTGACCGGCGGAGGCGACGGGGACCGAGGCGGTCGACAGGACCGCCACCGCCAGCGGAACGAGCAGGGGCCTGCGCTGCATGGGTGTCCTTCCGGAGTCCGGACATGTCTACGGAACGACGGAACATGCCGTCAGTTACCGGACGGTGAAGGGGAGTTCGACGCCGGAGGCTCAGCCGTGGAAGCTTGGGTTCCCCTCCGGGAGGCCGTACCGGAGGAGGGGGCCGCGCCCCGCTATCCTTCCGGTGTGGAGATCCCCTCATATGACGAAATCCGGGCGTTGCACCGGAAGCACGCCCCCAGCGACGCCGCCTTCGAACTCGTCTTCACCCACTGCGAGATCGTCGCGGCCATCGCCGACCAACTGCTCGCCCGCACGGGACGGGGCGCCGACGCGGACCTGGTCCGCGCCGGCTGCCTGCTCCACGACATCGGCGTCTACCGGCTGTACGACTCCGCCGGCCGCATCGACGGCGCGCACTACGTGACCCACGGCGTCCTCGGACACCGGCTGCTCGCGGAGGAGGGCCTGCCCGAGACCCTCTGCCGCTTCTGCTCCTGCCACACCGGCGTCGGCCTCACCCAGGAGGACGTCCTCGCCCAGGGCCTGCCCATCCCGCCCGCCGACTACGTGCCCGTCACGCCGGAGGAGCGCATGGTCATGTACGCCGACAAGTTCCACAGCAAGAGCACCCCGCCGCGCTTCGTCTCCCCGGACAGCTTCGAGACGCGGATCGGCCGGTTCGGCCAGGAGAAGGTCACCGTCTTCCAGGCCCTGCGCCGCCTGTACGGCGACCCCGAACTCGACGCCCTGGCGTCCGCGTACGGGCACGCGGTGACCTGAGCGGCCGTCCGCCCTCAACCGGTGGCCGCGACGATCGTGGCCACCGTCACCGCGGCCATCGCCGCCCGCATGTTCCGGATCGCCTCCCGCACGCCCTCGCCCGCCCACTGGCCGTCCGCCACCTTCTCCATGCGCGCGGCGACCTCCTTCCGGGGCTCACCGGGGAACGCGAGCCGGTGCAGCTTCGCCCCGTGCACCAGGGCGATCAGCCCGGCCGTCCGCTCGTCCGGCGCGCCGCCGTCCAGCACCACGGCCCGCAGCCGCTCCCGCAGCTCCCCCTCGGCCGAGCCGTCCGCCTCCGGATAGCGCCGGACCGGGAACACTCCCAGGACCCGGCGCCGCTCCTCCACCACCAGGCCCCGCTCGCACAGCCGCGCGAGCGTCGCGGCCGGCGCCTTCGCCTGGTCCTTCGTCAGCCACTCCGTCACCTTCGGCGCCCGGCCCCGCCGCCCCGCCCACTCCGCGAGCAGCGCCAGCCGCCCGTCGAGCAGCGGCTCCCCGGTGGGGCTCGCGTCCGCCACGGCCGCCCGCCCGCCGGTCACCGACACCCGTCCCGCGAGCGCCAGGTCCAGCAGGATCCCGCCCGCGACCGCCCAGGCCGCGGACTGCCGCTCCTTCGCCTCCCCGGACTCGTCGTCCAGCGACAGCAGCATGAGCTCCTCGGCGAGCGTGATCGTCATCGGCGTCCTCTCGGTGGGGCGACCGCAGCATGATCACGCGGCCTCGCCCGGGAGGACGGTCCGACGGCCCGTCCGGTTCCCCCGGACCGTCACGGAACGCGTCCGTCCGGAGCCGGCCGGCGGGCCGTTGTCAGTGGTGCCTGCCACCCTGGGGCCATGGACAGGCAGAGCGAGGGTCCCGGGGACGGGGGGAAGGGCGGCGGCATGGGCGGGGACCGTGACGAGGAGCTGCTGAGGGGCCGGGTCTACGGCCAGGACCACGACGACCCCCGGCCCGGACCGCGCCCCGGGCGCGTCTACGCGGAACTGGTCGGCGGCCCCCTCGACGGACTGCTGCTCGACGTCACCGGATGGACCGGCGAGCAGATACGCGCCGGCGCCGTCCTGGAGACGGAGCTGAGCCGCTACGGATCGGGAGGCAAGGCCCTGTACGGTCCACGGGAAGGCGACCCGGCGCACTTCGACTGGACCGGCGACACCCGCTGAACGGAGACGGCACCCGCCGAGAAGGGGGTGCGGGAGCCGGGAGAGAGGCGGGACTCCTGCCGCCAGTCTCAAGGTATAGCGCAAGGGGGGCCTTGCGGCAAGGCCCCCCTCATGCCGCACAATCGCAGGCCGAACCCCATGACCTGCTGAAATGAGAGATTCATCCACGTGCGCAACCCCCTCCGCGACCGCAGCCCCTTCGAGCTTCCCGACCGTCTCGCCGCCAAGGCCGACCCGGCGCTGATCGCCGACGACGAGAAGCACTTCGCGGCCGTCGCGGAGAGCCTCGACCAGGCCGTCGCCGAACTCTCCGACCGGCTCGACGCCGTGCTCCGCGAACCCGGCGGCGCCGGCCGCGAGGCCATGGAGCGCGACCTGGAGGTCCACCGCCTCTCCGGCCGGCTCCGCGCCCTGCGCCGCTTCGGCCTCGACCTCTGCCTCGGCCGGATCGTCTCCGCCGACGACTCCGAGCCCCTCTACATCGGACGGCTCGGCCTCACCGACAGCGACGGCAACCGGCTGCTCGTCGACTGGCGCTCGCCCGCCGCCGAGCCCTTCTTCGCCGCCACCCACGCTCACCCCATGGGCCTGGCCAGCCGCCGCCGCTACCGCTGGAACGGCGGCCGGATCACCGACTACTGGGACGAGGTCTTCACCGAGGGCGGCCTCGACGCGCACGCGGCCCTCGACGACCAGTCGGCCTTCATCGCCAGCCTCGGCACCAACCGCTCCGAGCGCATGCGCGACGTCCTCTCCACCATCCAGGCCGACCAGGACGCCATCGTCCGCGCCGGCTCCCGGGGCGCCCTCGTCGTCGACGGCGGCCCCGGCACCGGCAAGACCGTCGTCGCCCTCCACCGCGCCGCCTACCTCCTCTACTCCGACCCCCGGCTCGGCCACCGCCGCGGCGGCGTCCTGTTCGTCGGCCCCCACCAGCCCTACCTCGCCTACGTCTCCGACGTGCTGCCCAGCCTCGGCGAGGAGGGCGTGCGCACCTGCACCGTCCGCGACCTCGTCCCCGAAGGGGCCGCGGTCCGCCCCGAGAAGGACCCGGAGGTCGCCCGGCTCAAGTCCTCCGGCGCCCTGGTCCGGGGCATCGAGAAGGCCGTCCGCTTCTACGAGGAGCCGCCGGCCGAGACCACCCGCGTCAGCACCGACTGGGGGGACCTGACCGTCACCCCCGAGGACTGGGCCGAGGTCTTCGACGCGCCCGGCCCCAGCACCCCGCACAACGAGGCCCGCGAACTGATCTGGGAGGAGCTCGTCACCCTCCTCAAGGAGAAGGCGCGCGACGAGGTCCCCGAGATCCTCTTCGAGCGCGCCCTGCGGCACGACCGCGAGCTGGTCGGCACCCTCGACCGCCACTGGCCCATGCTGGAGCCCACCGACCTCGTCGGCGACCTGTGGACCGTCCCCGCCTACCTGCGCCTCTGCGCCCCCTGGCTCGACCGGGACGAGGTCCGCGCCCTCCAGCGGGCCGACGCCCAGGCGTGGACCGAGTCCGACCTGCCGTACCTCGACGCCGCCCGGCAGCGGCTCGGCGACCCCCGGTCCAGCGCCCGCAAGCGCCGCGAGAAGGCGACCCTGGCCGCCCGCAAGGAGCGGATGGCCGGCGTCATCGACAACATCGTGCGGGGCGACGACGACGGCGAGGGCGCCGTCACCATGCTCCTCGGCAAGGACCTCCAGGACAGCCTCGTCGACCAGGGCGGCCTCCCGACCGCCGCCGGCGACCCGCTGGCCGGCCCCTTCGCCCACGTCGTCGTCGACGAGGCCCAGGAACTCACCGACGCCGAATGGCAGATGCTCCTCGCCCGCTGCCCCTCGCGCAGCTTCACCATCGTCGGCGACCGCGCCCAGGCCCGCCACGGCTTCACCGAGACCTGGCGCGAGCGGCTGGAGCGCGTCGGCCTCGACCGCGTCGAGATGGCCTCGCTCGGCATCAACTACCGCACCCCCGAAGAGGTCATGACCGAGGCCGAGCCGGTCATCCGCGCCGCCCTCCCGGACGCCAACGTGCCGACCTCGGTCCGCTCCTCCGGCGTCCCCGTCCACCACGGCGACACCGCCGAGCTCGACGCCCTCCTCGACGCCTGGACCGCCGAGCACGCCGACGGCGTCGCCTGCGTCATCGCCGCCGAGGGACGCCTGCCCGAACTCGGCGACCGCCCCCGGGTCAGGGCCCTCACGCCGAGCCTCTCCAAGGGCCTGGAGTTCGACCTCGTCGTCCTCCTCGACCCGGAGGAGTACGGCGAGGGCATCGAGGGCGCGGTCGACCGCTACGTGGCGATGACCCGCGCCACCCAGCGCCTCGCCGTGCTCACCACCCCCTGACCGGCGGGCCGGACGCTCAGGACGGCAGCCCGCCCCGCGCGATCACCTCCGCGTACCAGCGGGCACTGTCCTTGAGCGTCCGCCGCTGGCTCGCGAAGTCCACGTGCACGATCCCGAACCGCTTGCTGTACCCGAAGGCCCATTCGAAGTTGTCCAGGAGCGACCACAGGAAGTAGCCCCGCACGTCCGCGCCGTCCTCGATCGCCCGGCGCACCGCCGCCAGATGCCCGTGGAGGTACGCGACCCGCTCCGGGTCGCGCACCCGCCCGGACGGGTCCGCGTAGTCGTCGTACGCGGCGCCGTTCTCGGTGATCACCAGCGGGACGCCGGGCAGCTCGTCGCGCAGCCGGGCCAGCAGCTCGTACAGCCCGTCCGCGTCCACCGGCCAGTCCATCGCCGTCCGGGGCCCCGGCGCCGGCAGGAACCGCACGTGCCGCTCGGCGCCCGCCCACGGCGACGGCGACTCCGAGGAGCCCGCCGCGACCACGGTGGGGGAGTAGTAGTTCAGCCCGAGCGAGTCGATCGGCGCCGCGATCGCCGCCAGGTCCCCGTCCCGTACGAACCCCCAGTCCGTCACCCGGGCCGTGTCCGCCACCAGGTCCTCCGGCAGCCGCCCCCGGAACACCGGGTCCAGGAAGATCCGGTTCGCCACCGCGTCGATCCGCCGCGCCGCGTCCCGGTCCTCCGCCGACTCCGTCAGCGCCCGCACCACGTGCAGATTGAGCGTCAGCGACACCTCCGTGCCGGCCGGAAGCGCCTCCCGCAGCGCCCCCACCGCGAGGCCGTGCGCCAGGTTCAGGTGGTGCGCCGCGCGCAGCGCGTCCGCGTCGTTCGTCCTGCCCGGGGCGTGCACGCCGTTGCCGTACCCGAGGAAGGCGGCGCACCACGGCTCGTTCAGCGTGGTCCAGGTCGCGACCCGGTCGCCGAGGCCCGCCGCCGTGAGCGCCGCGTACTCGGCGAACCGCTCGGCCGTCTCGCGGCGCGGCCAGCCGCCCGCGTCCTCCAGCTCCTGCGGCAGGTCCCAGTGGTAGAGCGTGGCCACCGGCCGGATGCCCGCCTCCCGCAGCTCGTCGCAGAGCCGCCGGTAGAAGTCCAGCCCCTTCTGCAGGGCGGGCCCGCGCCCGGTCGGCTGGACCCGCGGCCACGCCACGGAGAACCGGTAGTCCGTCACGCCCAGTTCGCGCATGAGGGCCACGTCCTCGCGGACCCGGTGGTAGTGGTCGGCGGCGATGTCGCCGGTGTCGCCGTTGCGGACCTTGCCCGGCGTCCGGCTGAAGGTGTCCCAGATGGACGGCGTCCGGCCGTCCTCCGTGGCCGCGCCCTCGATCTGGTACGCGGCGGTGGCGGTGCCCCACCGGAAGCCCGCCGGGAAGCGGAGCGTCGCGGAGGACTCGGGGCGTGCGTCGACAGCGGTCATGAGGAGGCAACTCCAGGAAGAGGGAGGAAGGGAGGAGGGGGCGGGGCTCAGCCCTTGACCGCGCCCTGCATGATGCCGCCGACGATCTGGCGGCCGAGCAGGCCGAAGACCAGCAGCACGGGCAGCGTGCCCAGCAGGGTGCCCGCCATGATCACGGACTGGTCGTGGACGTAGCCGCCGCCGAGCTGACGGAGCGCCACCTGGACGGTCGGCTCCTGCGAGGAGAGCGCCACGATCGGCCAGAAGAAGTCGTTCCAGGCGGCCATGAAGGTGAGCAGGCCGAGCACGGCCATGCCGGGGCGGGCGATCGGCACCACGATCGACCAGAAGATCCGGGCCGTGGAGGCGCCGTCCACCCGGGCCGCCTCGATCAGCTCGTCGGGCAGCGACTGCACCAGGTACTGGCGCATGAAGAAGACGCCGAAGGCGGAGACCAGGCCGGGCAGGATCACCGACTGGAGCTGGTTCACCCACTGGAGTTCGGCGATCAGCATGAAGAGGGGGATCACGCCGAGCTGCGGCGGGATCATCATCGTCCCGACCGTGATCGCGAGCAGCGCGCCCCGGCCGCGGAAGCGGAGCTTGGCGAAGGCGAAGCCGGCGAGGGTGCAGCACAGGACCGTGCCGACGGTGATCGAGCCGGACACGATCAGCGAGTTGAGCAGCGCCTTGCCGATGTCCGCCTCGGCGAGGACCGCCTCGAAGTTGCGGATGAGGTGCGGCCCGGGCACCAGGGAGGGCGGCACCTGGGCGAGGTCGGCGTTGGTGCGGCTGGCCGCGACGATCGTCCAGTAGAACGGGAAGGCCGAGACGAGCACCGCCAGGATCAGCACGGCGTACGCGAGCGGGCCGGCCTTCAGGGTCCGTCCGGCGCCCGACCGGCGGCGGCGGGCGGCGGGCCGCCGGGGGGCGGGGGCGACCCGGTCGGGCGGGACGGCGAGCGCGGTCATCGGCCGGCCTCCTTGCGGGAACGGCGGCGCGCGATCAGGGCGTTGGCCCCGACCAGCACCAGGATCAGCAGGAACATCACCCAGGCGATCGCGGCGGCCCGGCCCAGGTGGAAGAAGCCCCAGCCCTGCTCGTACATGTACAGGCCGAGGGTCTGGTACTGGTGCGAGATGCCGCCCGACATGGAGCCCTCGAAGAGCAGCGGCTCGCCGAAGAGCTGGGTCGCGCCGATCGTCGAGACCACGACGGTGAAGAGGATCGTGGGACGCAGTCCCGGCAGCGTCACGTGGAAGAACTGCCGCCAGCGCGAGGCGCCGTCCATCTCGGCCGCCTCGTACAGCTCGGACGGGATGGACTGCATGCCGGCGAGGTAGATGAGCGCGTTGTAGCCGGTCCACCGCCAGACCACGATCGTGGAGACCGCGATCTGGGAGGTGAGGGTGCCCGACTGCCAGTCGATCGGCCCGACGCCGACGAGCCCGAGGACGTAGTTGAAGAGCCCGAAGTCGCGGCCGAAGAGCTGGGCGAAGACGAGGGTCGCGGCGGCGACGGAGGTGGCGTACGGCAGCAGCATCGCCGTCCGCAGGAAGGTCCGGCCGCGCAGCCGGTGATTGAGGAGATGGGCCAGGGCCAGCGCCATCACCAGCTGCGGCACGGTCGACAGGACGCCGATGGTGAAGGTGTTGCGCAGCGCGGTCCAGAAGAACTCGTCGCCGAGCAGGGCGGTGTAGTTGCCGAGCCCGCGCCACTCCATCGAGCCGGGGTCCTGGAGCTCGACCCGGTGCAGGGAGACGTACGCGGTGTAGATCAGCGGGAAGAGCCCGAAGGCGGCGAAGAGGGTGAAGAACGGGGCGACGTACGTGTACGGCGACACCGCGCGCCAGATCCGCCGGAGGGCGGGCGTACGGGGCGCGGTGACGGCTTTCGCCGGTGCGGTGAGGGTCACGGTGCGGCCCTTCGGGAGGTGGTCACGGGGGAGGGGAGCGGGAAGGGGGTAGGGGGCGGGAGCCGGAGGTCGGGGTCGGGGTCTGGGCCTGGGTAGAGGCCGGAGTCGGAGTCAGGAAGGGGGAGGGCCGGGGCGGGGGGAGCCGCCCCGGCCGGGCCGGGGGGCCGGCCCCCGGGGGGGGCG
>NZ_BNBS01000106.1 GCF_014656075.1 Streptomyces hydrogenans | reverse complement strand
GGGTAGATGCCGCCGAGGACGACGGTGGCGGCGAGCAGCCGGGCGGCGCGGGCGCCGCGGTTCGGGAGGACGGGCGCGGGGCGGTGCGGCACGGGCGGTCCCTTCGACGGGTCGGTGGCCGGTGGCTCCGGCGGGCACATCCCAGCACCCGGGAGCGCCGCCGACCGGTCGCCACTCCTGACCGGCGCCGCCCTTCACCTCTCCGTACCAGCGGCTCCGCGCCGACGGGGCGGTACCGGCCGCCGCCCGGCTCCGTACCGACCCCTCCGCCCCCGCGCCCCACGGCCCCGTTCAGGTCTGGACGAGGGGTTCGTACGCCTCCGCTCCCAGGCCGAAGGTCCAGGCGACGCCCTCGCGGGCGGTCCGGGTGCGGGGCGGCACGCGGAGCCAGTAGGTGCGGTGGCTGCCGTCGGGCTCCGGGGTCGAGTTGACCACCTCGACCATCACGACGTCCTCGTCGTCGGCCAGCTCGATCCGCCACAGCACCCCCGCCTCGTCGCGGCCCTCGGGGCGGGCGCCGGAGGCTTCGAGGTAGCGCTCGTAGCCGAAGAACTCCAGCATCACGCGCCGTAGTTCGGCGTTCTCCTCCGCGCGGATCCGCTCGGGCGTGAGGTAGGCGAGCCCGGCGAGGAAGCGGCGCGTGACGGACATGCCGCGCCAGGCGTGCAGGGCGAAGCCGTCCCGGTGGGCGAGCGCGGGGCCGTCGCCCCGGTCGAGCCGACCGGCCTCGTCCCGGTGCAGTTCGACGGGGCGCTCGCAGATGACGACCACGTTCTCGTACGGCCACCACCAGCCGGCCTGCTCGGCGACGGCGGCCAGCCCGGCGAGCCGGTCCCCGTGCCCGTCGAAGGCGGCGAGCCAGGCAGCGTCCTGCTGGCCGAGCACGGCGTCGTACAGCAGCTCGCGCCCCGCCCGTTCGGTGAGGGCGCCGGGTTCCTCGCGGTCCCCCAGCACGTCCAGGATCCCGGTTCTGATCCGCTCCGCGAGCGCCCGCGTCGGGTCCCAGAGGCGGGCACCGGTCGCCTGCCAGTGCGCCGTCCACCCGGCCGGGCCGAGCGCGTCGTGGAGCCTGCGGCGCTCCTCCGCCCAGGGCAGGGTCCGCACCTCCTCGCGCACCGAGCGCCCCCGGTCGGCGAGTTCCGCGACCAGCTCGACCCCGGCGAGCGGCGAGTCCGCCCACAGCACCCGCTCCGGTGCGGGCAGCCCGGCGGCCGCGTAGGCCCGCCGGATCCCGGCCTCGGCGGCGGCCCGGTCGGCCGGCCCGGTGGCGGCCGCGACACGCCGCCACCTCTCGTACGCGTCACCCTCGCCCATCGCCCCGTCACCCTCGCCCATCGCCCCGTCACCCTGGTCCATCGCCCCGTCCCCCACGTCCGTCCGCTCCCTCGTCCTCGTCCTCGTACGCGTCCCGATCCCGGTCCGCTCCATCCGGTCACCCCGGTCACCCCGGTCCACGCGCTCAGCCCGCTCGACCCACACGGCTCGCACGGTCCACTCGGCCCGCACGACGCGCTCGACCCGTTCGGTGCACCCGGCCCGCTCAGTCCGCCACGATCCGGTAGGCGCCCGGCACGTACTCCCGCTGCCGCACCACCCGGTACCAGCCCCTGGGCAGGACGATCGGCGCGTGCTCCTCGTGTACCAGCCGTCCGCCCTCGGGGAGTTCGAGGAGGAAGGGGCCGTACTCCCCCGGCTCCCGCACCAGCCGGCCGGGGCCGGGGATCGCGTGGGCGTGTCCGGTGACCTCGCCGGAGGCGAGCACGAGCCGGGCCCGTCCGTCCCTCGGCTCGCCCCGCGCGGCCTTCGCCCGGGCGGGCACGGCCCGCTCGTCGACGGGCACGATCAGCACGTCCCCCTGCCGGTACATGGCTCTCCCCTTCTCCGTCCGGAACCCGGTGCCCGAACACGAGAACGACGCTAGAGGCCACCACTGACAACGCGTCGGGACCGGCACCCGCCGCACCCGGCTGTCGGTGGGACTTGGTAGAACTCTTGCGGTCGGTCCGCACGCCTGCCCGTACGGCCGCGCGTACGCCCGTCCCCCGTCTGCCGCTCGTCACCTGTCGTCTGTCGTCTTCGTCTTCGCCCGTCGTCTCGTCCTCGCCTGTCGTCTGGAGCATCGTCATGACCATTGGGGTCCACCTGGAGGAGTTCCACGGCCTCCCCGTCTTCGACCTCCCGGACGCCGAGTCGCGCGCCGAGCTGCCCGACGCGGCGGCCGTGGCCTGGCGGCTGTCGAGCCCGACGTACCGCGACGCGGACGAGGAGAGCTGGCAGGCGGTCTTCGAGCGCTTCCTGAAGACCGTGGACACCGGGCGGGTCCGCGCGCTCGTGGTGGGCGGCTGGGAGGACGCGTACGACACCTCCTCCGCCCCGGTCGTCACGGCGCTCATGGGGGCGAACGACCGGCTGACCGCCCTGGAGGCCGTCTTCCTCGGCGACATGACCTTCGAGGACTGCGAGATCTCCTGGATCGTCCAGTCCGACGTGACGCCGCTGCTCGCCGCCTACCCGGCGCTGCGGGAGCTGGGCGTGCGCGGCGGCACCGGACTCTCCTTCCCGTCGGTGCGCCACACCGGCCTGGAGACCCTGGTCGTGGAGGCCGGCGGGCTCGGCGCCGAGGTCGTGCGCGGGATCGCCGGCAGCGATCTGCCGGCCCTGGAGAGCCTCGAACTGTGGCTCGGGACGGACGAGTACGGCGGCGACTCCTCGCCCGAGGACCTGGCGCCGCTGCTCTCCGGCGAGGCGTTCCCCGCCCTGCGCAGCCTCGGCCTGTGCAACAGCGTGATCGAGGACCGGGTGGCCGCCGCCGTGGCGGGCGCCCCGGTCGTCGCCCGCCTCGACCGCCTCGACCTCAGCATGGGCGTGCTCACCGACGAGGGCGCGGGCGCGCTGCTCGACGGGCAGCCGCTGACCCACCTGCGGGAGCTGGACCTGGAGCACCACTACCTCTCGGCGGCCATGCGGGACCGGCTCACCGCCGCCCTCGCCCCGCACGGGGTGCGGGTCGTCCTGGACGACCCGCAGACCCCGGAGGACGACGGCGACGGGGACGTCTGGCGCTACGTCGCCATCGCCGAATGACCCCCGGCCCGCGCCTCGTCGTCGTCGGCGATCCGGCGGGGCGGCGCGTCGCGTTCCTCCAGGACGCGCTGCGCGCCGCCGGGCTGCCCGGGGCGCGGGCCGTCTCCTGGGCGGACGTCCTGCGCGACCGGGCCCGCTTCGCTGCGGGCGAGACCGTGCGGGTCGACTCTCCCGGGGAGGTGCCAGAGGTCGATCTGCTGCTGCGCGGCACCGCGGATCCGGCCCGTGTGGAGGGCGGCCGGGTCTGGTACGACCGGTTCACCGCCGCCCTGGCCGGGCTCGCCGACGGTGCGGCCCGGGCCGGTGCCGTGCTGGTGGACGACCCGGCGGAGACGGCGGTCCTCTTCGACAAGCGGCTCACCCACGGCCGGCTCGCCGCCGCCGGGGTGCCGGTCCCCGCGTCGCCGACCTCGGGTCCCGACGGGGCGCCGGTGCGGGGCTGGGACGACCTGGTGGCGCTGATGGCCGGCGCCGGGCTGCGCCGGGTCTTCGTCAAGCCGGCCCACGGCTCCTCCGCCTCGGGGGTGCTCGCCGTGGAGACGGCCGGCGCGGGCCGGGTGCAGGCGGCCACCTCGGTCGAGCGGGACGGGGCCGGACGGCTCTTCAACTCGCTGCGGGTGCGCCGCTACACGGGCGAGCGGGAGGTCGGCTCCCTGGTCGACGCGCTCGCGCCGGACGGACTGCACGTGGAGCGCTGGCTGCCGAAGGCCGTCCAGGGCGGCCGGGCGGCGGACCTGCGGGTGGTGGTGACCGGCGGACGGGCCACGCACGCGGTGGTCCGCACCAGCCGCTCGCCGCTGACCAATCTGCACCTCGGCGGCGCCCGGGGCGACCTCGCCGCCGCGCGGACCGCGATCACCGCCGCCGGAAGCCGCTGGGAGGACGCCCTCGCCGTGTGCGAGCGGGCGGCGGCGGCCTTCCCCGGCACCCGCTGCGTCGGGGTGGACCTGCTCCCGGGCGCCGGCTGGCGCCGCTTCGCGGTCGGCGAGGTCAACGCCTTCGGGGACCTGCTGCCCGGCCTCACGGGCCTGCCGGGCAGCGGCGCCGAGGGCCTGGACACGTACGGAGCCCAGGTCGCCGACCTGCTCCGGAACCCGCCCGGACCCGCATCCGCCCCCGTCCCCGCCGGAACGCCCGGCTCGGCCCCCGGCACCCCCACGGCCGGCGGCGCCGCCCCACGCACCACAGGAACGAGCACCTCTCCGTGAACCAGCCCGACATGAACACGATCGTCGGCAGCCACGACCTGCTCCTGGTCACCCTCGACACCCTCCGGTACGACGTGGCCGCCGAGCTGGCCGCCGCCGGCCGCATCCCGAACCTGGCCCGTCACCTCCCGGACGGCCGCTGGGAGCGGCGGCACGCCCCGGGCAGCTTCACCTACGCCTCCCACCAGGCGATCTTCGCCGGCTTCCTGCCGACGCCGGCCGAGCCGGGGCCGCACCCGCGGCTCTTCGCGGCCCGGTTCGCGGGCAGCGAGACCACGGCGGACGGCACCTACGTGTACGACTCCCCCGACCTGGTCTCGGCGCTCGCCGCCGACGGCTACCGGACGGTCTGCGTCGGCGGCGTCGGCTTCTTCGACGGACGGCCGCCGCTGGGCACGGTGCTGCCGGGGCTGTTCCAGGAGAGCCACTGGGAGCCGTCGTTCGGGGTGGCCTCGCCGACCTCGTTCGAGGCGCAGGTGGCGCGGGCCGAGGAGGTGGTGGCCGGGCTCCCGGCGGACCGCCGCCTCTTCCTCTTCGTGAACGTGTCCGCCCTGCACCAGCCCAACTGGTTCCACACCCCGGGCGCGAGCCGGGAGGCCGGGGACACCCGCGCCACCCACGCGGCGGCCCTGGAGTACGTCGACCGGCACATCGGCCGGCTGTTCGCGGCGATGAGCAGCCGCCGGAGCTGCTTCGCGATCGTCTGCTCGGACCACGGCACGGCGTACGGCGACGACGGCTTCACGGGCCACCGCCTCGGCCACGAGGTGGTGTGGACGGTGCCGTACGCGCAGTTCACGCTGGCCGGTCCGCGGGAAGGGGCCGCCGCGTGACCGGCGCCCCGCTCCCGCGCCCGTACGTCTCGTACGTGTACGCCTACCCGCACAAGACGGCGTACCGCCCGCTGCCCGGCCGGCCGGAGCTGGCCGCGCTCTGGGCCGACGAGCCCAAGGACGCCCTCTCGCTCTACGCGCACATACCGTTCTGCGAGGTCCGCTGCGGCTTCTGCAACCTCTTCACCCGGATCGGCGCCCCGGACGAGCTGACGACCCGCTACCTCGACGCGCTCGACCGGCAGGCCGCGGCCGTCCGGGAGGCGCTCGGCGACGCGCCGGCGCGGTTCGCGGCGGCGGCCTTCGGCGGCGGCACCCCGACCTTCCTCACCGCCGCCGAGCTGGAGCGGCTCTGCGACATCGCCGAGCACCGCATGGGCGCGGACCTGCGGGCGGTGCCGCTCTCCGTGGAGACCTCGCCGGCCACCGCCACCGCCGACCGCCTCGCGGTGCTGGCCGGGCGCGGCGCGACCCGGCTCAGCATCGGGGTGCAGAGCTTCGTGGACGCCGAGGCGCGGGCGGCGGTCCGGCCGCAGCGGCGGGCGGACGTGGAGGCGGCGCTCGGCCGGATCAGGGACGCGGGCGTGCCGGTGCTCAACATCGACCTGATCTACGGGATCGACGGGCAGGACGAGGAGTCCTGGCGGTACTCGCTGGACGCGGCGCTCGCCTGGCGGCCGGAGGAGCTGTACCTGTACCCGCTGTACGTGCGGCCGCTGACCGGCCTCGGCCGCTCGGGCCCCGCGGAGTCCGACGGGGAGTGGGACGCGCGGCGGCTGCGGCTGTACCGGCTCGGCCGGGACCACCTCCGGGCCGCCGGGTACGAGCAGGTGTCGATGCGGATGTTCCGGCGCCCCGGGGCGGCCCCGGCCGGTCCGGACGACCACGCCTGCCAGACGGACGGCATGATCGGGCTGGGCTGCGGCGCCCGCTCGTACACGTCCGCGCTGCACTACTCCTTCGACTACGCGGTCGACATGCGGGAGATCCGGTCGATCATCGACGCCTACACGGAGACCGGGACGCGGGACTTCTCCCGGGCCCAGGTGGGCCGGTGGGTGGACGCGGCGGAGGCGCGGCGGCGGCACCTCCTCCAGTCGCTGCTCCAGGCCGGGGGCATGGAGCTCGCCGGGTACGAGAAGCGGTTCGGGACCTCGGCGCACGAGGACTTCGGGGCGGAGCTCGACCGGTTCGCGGAGCGGGGCTGGCTGGACGGGACGGCGCCGGAGGGGCTGCTCAGGCTGTCGGCGGAGGGGCTCGGCCCCGAGCTGTTCTCTCCGGACGTGCGGGCCGCGATGGCCGCGTACGAGCCGAAGTAGGGGCCGGCCGTGGACCTGACGCTGCTGTACCGGGGGCCGCTCGCCTCCTGCGACTACGACTGCCCGTACTGCCCCTTCGCCAAGCGCCGGGACTCCCCGGAGACGCTGCGCGCGGACCGGGCGGCGCTGGAGCGGTTCACCGGCTGGGCGGCCGGGCAGGACGGGGACCGGCTGCGGATCCTCTTCACCCCGTGGGGCGAGGGCCTGGTCCGCTCCTGGTACCGGCGGGCGATGGTGGAGCTGTCGCGGCTGCCGCACGTGGAGCGGGTGGCGATCCAGACCAACCTGAGCTGCCGGACCGCGTGGCTGGACGACGCCGACCTGGGCTCGCTGGCGCTGTGGTGCACGTACCACCCCGGCCAGACGCCGTACGACCGCTTCCTCGGCAAGGCCCTCGACCTGGCGGCCCGGGGCGTCCGGTTCAGCGTGGGCGTGGTGGGCCTGCCGGAGCACCACGCGGAGGCGCTGCGGCTGCGGGAGGCGCTGCCGGACCACGTCTACCTGTGGGTGAACGCCGCCGAGGGCCGTACGTACCCGGACGCGGAGGCGGCCGCGTGGACCGGCATCGACCCGCTCTTCCCCTACAGCCGGCACCCGCACCGCTCGGCGGGGCTGCCCTGCCGGACCGGCGAGTCGGTGGTGTCGGTGGACGGCGCCGGGACGGTGCGGCGCTGCCACTTCGTCCCGGCGGAGCTGGGGAACCTGTACGACGGCTCGTACCGCGCCGCGCTGCGGCCGCGCGCCTGCCCCCTCGCCGTCTGCGACTGCCACATCGGCTACGTGCACCTGGAGACGCTGCCGCTGTACGACGTCTTCGCCGGCGGGGTCCTGGAGCGGATCCCCGCCGGCCGCCCCGGGGCTACAGGGGCATGAGGTCGGGGCGCTTGGCCTCGACGTGGTCGCCGGAGCTCTCGCCGCGCAGCCGCCGCCCGATCCACGGCACCAGGTACTCGCGCGCCCAGTGGATGTCGTCGCGGCGGACCTCCAGCGGGCCGCGGGCGGGCAGCGGGGGCCACGCCTGGTCCGGGTCGGCCGGCACCGGCAGGCCGAGGACCTGGGCGGCGCGCAGCGCGACCCGGGTGTGGCCCTCGGGCGAGAGGTGCAGCCGGTCGTCGTCCCAG
The DNA here is from genome assembly GCF_014656075.1 of Streptomyces hydrogenans. GTDB lineage: Bacteria > Actinomycetota > Actinomycetes > Streptomycetales > Streptomycetaceae > Streptomyces > Streptomyces hydrogenans. The sequence goes on along the minus strand of NZ_BNBS01000106.1, from coordinate 20,460 downwards.
GCGCGCCGGTCCTGGACGGACCGCAGCGACCACAGGTCGAGGACCGGGCAGTCGTAGCGGTCGGCGATGGCGCGGACGTGCGCCGTGTAGGTGGCGATCTTGCCGCGCAGGTGCTTGAGCACGGGCACGTCGCGGGTGTCGAAGCCGGTGGTCACCATGACGGTGCCGACGGCGGAGGTGAGGTCGCGCACGGCCCGCTCGAAGCGCTCGGCGACGTCGTCGGGGTCGGTGCCGGGGCGGATGATGTCGTTGCCGCCCGCGCAGAAGGTGACCAGGTCGGGGGCGAGCTCCTTCGCCCGGGGGACCTGCTCGGCCACGATCTGGTCGAGGAGGCGGCCGCGGACCGCCAGGTTGGCGTAGCGGAAGCCCTCGTGGTCCGGCAGCTGGTCGGCGAGGAGCACCGCGAAGCGGTCCGCCCAGCCGACGTAGGTCCCGTCGGGTCCCGGGTCCCCGACGCCCTCGGTGAAGCTGTCACCGATCGCCGCGTACGACCCGAATGACCCGAACGCGTTCTCGTCTGTTGCTCTCGAATCGTCTGCCACGGAAGCACATCCTTCCTTTTCGGATGTGACCTACGCGACCGTAAGGAGGGGTTGACGGCGGGTGATATATGCCACCGATAAAGAATTTGCCAAGCCGGAATAGGAGGAAGGCCCGGCACCTGGGTGCCGGGCCTTCCTCCTGAGGCGTTACGCCGGACGGATCAAGCGGATCCGGGTCAGACCGAGACGCCGTGCTGGCGCAGGTAGGCCAGCGGGTCGACGTCCGAGCCGTAGCTCGGCGAGGTGCGGATCTCGAAGTGCAGGTGCGGGCCGGTCGAGTTGCCGGTGGAGCCGGAGAGGCCGATCTGCTGGCCGCCGCTCACGGACTGGCCGGCGGAGACGGCGAGGGAGGAGAGGTGGGCGTACTGCGAGTAGTTGCCGTCGGCGTGCTTGATGACGACCTCGTTGCCGTAGGCGCCGCTCCAGCCGGCGGAGACGACCGTGCCGGCGCCGACGGCGCGGACGGTGGTGCCGGAGGAGGCGATGAAGTCCGCACCGGTGTGGTAGCCGGAGGACCACATGGCACCGGCGGTGCGGTACGAGGTGGAGATGCCGCCGGCGACCGGGGTGACCCAGCCGGAGGAGGCGGTCTGCGTGGAGCCGGAGGACTGGGCGGCGGCGGCCGGGGCCGCGGCGCGCTCGGTGGACCGCGAGGCGCGGCTCTGCTCGCCGGTGGGCGCGGCCTTCTGCGTGACCTTGGCCTTGGCCTTCGGGGCGGCCGGGGCGGCGGCCTTGGGGGCGGCGGCCTTGGCGGTGCTCTTGGCGCCGAGGGTGAGCTTCATGCCCGGGAGGATGAGCGAGGGGTTCTCGCCGACGACCTGGCGGTTGTCGGAGTAGAGCCGCTGCCAGCCGCCGGCGACGTCGTGCTCGGCGGCGATCTTGGACAGGTAGTCGCCGGCGACGACGGAGTACGTCTTCGGGGCGGCGGCCTTCGCGGCCGGGGCGTCCTGGGCCTTCACCTGCGCGGCGGCGGTCACCACGGCGCCGGGGGCGGCGGCCGGGGCGGCCTGCTCGGCGGCGTGGGCACCGGTGGCGCCGATGAGCGGCAGGGCGACGACGGCGCCGCCGGTGCCGGCGGCGACGAGGCCACGGGTCAGGAAGGTGGACTTCTTGCGGCGGTGCTTACCGTTCGCGGGCATGGCGAATTCCTCTCCGGCGCCTGCGAGGTGAGCTGTCGGGTTCGGACTGGAGATGTCCGGCCGCGTTTCCACGCGGCTTCACCCCGAGCCGTCCTGCGTCGCGGGACCGGCGTACTTCCTTGGGTCCCCCGCTCCTGCCACGTCGGGATGGGATCGAATTCCGGGCGGTGGCAGGACTAGGCGGTCCGACCGGATTGACGGCGACGCTAGACGAGCGGGGTCGGCGGGAACAAGCCGCGGAATTCTCCGGGCATTCCGGGACGATCTTCGGGCCCGGAATTCCGGTCACCCTCCGTCGATGACGATCCCTCGCATCCCTTTTCAGGGAGGGGGATTGGGCCGGGCGGTCGAGCACGATCCGTCACTTCTATGACCCTGCTCACGCACGAAATCCCATCTCCCCCTCAACCAGAGCGTCTTACGCCAAGTCACACCAATACGGACAGATCGCCCATTACCGACCAGGGGGGTGCGCCGCGCCCCGCGCGCCGGGATGATTGCGGGGGGAACCGATCTCGTCCCGGTCCCCCGAACGCCTACCCCCAGGAGCATCCGTGACGCAGCAGTTGCCGCAGGTCCAGCCCCTCGAACCCGGCGAGCCCGAGCTCGCGGAGGTCCGCAACTTCCGGGACGTGGGCGGCCTGCCGACGACCGACGGGCGGACCGTCCGGCCCGGCGCCCTCTTCCGCAGCGGCCACCTCGCCGACGCCACCGAGTCCGACGCGGCCTTCCTCACCGACCTCGGCCTGCACACGATCTTCGACTTCCGCAACGCGGCGGACGCGAAGGTGGAGGGGCCGGACGTCGAGCTCCCGGGCGTGCGGAACGTGAACATACCCCTGAGCGACCCGGCCGACGGCAAGGAGTTCTGGCGGATGGTCCGCGAGGGCGACCTCGGCACGCTGCGGGAGCTGCTGGGCGACGGCAAGGCGGCGGAGCGGATGACCTCCTCGTACCGCCGGATGGTCGTGGAGCGGACCGCCGAGCACAGCCGGGTCCTGCACGCGCTCGCCGAGGAGTCCGTCCCCGCGCTGATGCACTGCGCGGCCGGCAAGGACCGCGCCGGGCTCTCGATCGCGATCACCCTGCTCGCGCTGGGCGTGGAGCGCGGGGCCATCGAGGCGGACTACGTGAAGTCCGACGCGCCGCACCGCCGCTACAAGGTGCGCCGCAGCTCCACCGCCCGGGACGCGATGGCGCCCGAGGTGATGGAGCTGCTGAGCCCGCTCTTCGACGCGCGGGTGGAGTACCTGCGGGCCGCCTTCGAGACCATCGACGCGACCTGGGGCTCGGTGGACACCTACCTCGCGGAGGGCCTGAAGCTGGCGCCCGAGACCCGCGAGCGGCTGCGCGAGCGGTTCCTCACCGGGGCGTGAGACTCCCGGCCCGGCGGCCGGCGACCCCGGCCCCGGCGGCTACTGGTTCTGGCCGCCGAGCATGAAGAGCAGGTAGAGGAAACCGGCGAAGAGGTGACCGGCGATCAGGTAGGCGAAGAGGCGGAGCACCAGCCCCTTGGGGAACTTCCCCTCGCCGCGCTCTTCGCCGGTGACGGCGGCGGACTTCACGGACTTGACTGACTTCTCGGACATCTCGGGCCAACCCTTCGGGGCTCAGCGGGGGTGCGGGGCGCCGCCGCCCAGGCACAGTTCGGCGGCGGGGCTCTGCAGGAGCGTGTGGACGAACAGCACCTCGGCGCCGGCGCGGCCGGCCGCGCCGATCCGGTGCGGGGTGAGGGAGTCGAAGTGCGCGCCGTCCCCGGGGTCGAGCAGGTGCACGGTCTCGCCGAGGGCGAGCCGGACCTGCCCTTCGAGGACGTACAGCCACTCCTCGCCCGGGTGGACGCGCACGATGTCGGCCCGGGTGGCGTACGGCACGTGGACGCGCAGGCACTGCATGGCCCGGCCCGCGCCGCCCGCCTGCCGGTAGATCCAGCCGTCGGCCTCGACCGGCTCGGAGCGGTCGGCCCGGATCACCGGGTCGCGTTCGGGCGGGGTCTCCCCCAGCAGCTCGGCGACCGTCGTACCGTAGATACGGGCGAGGGCCAGCAGCATCGGCAGCGAGGGCTGCCGGTTCCCGGTCTCCAGGCGCGAGAGGTGCGCCGGGGAGAGCCCGGCCCGCTGGGCGGCCGCCTCCAGGGTGAGCCCCCGGCGCCGGCGCAGGGCCCGCAGCTGCGGGGCGACGTCCGGCACGGTGTCGGGAGCGGCGGTTTCCGGGGCGGGGCCCCGGGGGACGTGGTCCATGGGTCCATTCCGCCAGGAACGTGCCTCTGAGGCAAGTTTCTTGCCCCAGAGGCAAAAACCACCGGGCACGGCCGCCTCAGCGCTGCGCGACCGCCTGCTTGACCAGCGTCTTCCCGAAGTCCCAGAGCAGCCCCCCGCCGCCGTGGGCGTCCTCCATGACCGCCGTGAAGGCGGTGACGAACCGGTCCACGTCCGCCTCGTCGATCACCAGCGGCGGGATCAGCTTGATCACCTCCAGGTGGTCCCCGGAGACCTGGGTGAGGATCCGGTGCCGCTGGAGCAGCGGGACCACCACCATCTGGGCGAAGAGCCCCTTGCGGGCCGTCTGGAGCATCGCCCACCGTCCGCGCAGCGCCAGCGAGCTGGGCCGGCCGAACTCGATGCCGATCATCAGCCCCCGGCCGCGGACCGCGTGCAGCAGCTCGTAGCGCGGCACCAGCTCCTCCAGGCGGCTCCTCAGGAGCCCGCCGACCCGCCGCACGTGCGCGACGGTCCCCTCGGACTCCATCACCGAGAGCACCGCGAGCCCCGCCGCCATCGCCTGGGCGTTGGCGCCGAAGCTGGCCGAGTGGACCAGCACCCGGTCCATGGACGAGTAGACCTTCTTGAAGATCCAGTCCTTGCCGAGGGTGGCGCCGACCGGCACGTAACCGCCGGAGAGCGCCTTCGCCACGCACACCAGGTCCGGCTCGACGCCCTCCTCGTGCTGGTAGGCGTAGAAGTCGCCGGTCCGGCCGAGACCGGTCTGCACCTCGTCGGCGATGAGCAGCGCCCCGTGCCGGTGCAGCAGCTCCTGCGCGGCGGCGAGGAAGCCGGGCGGCGACTCGTGGACGCCCTTGCCCTGGATCGGTTCGACCACGAAGGCGGCCACGTCGCCCCCGCGGAGCTCGCGCTCCAGGGCGTCGAGGTCGCCGAGCGCGATCGGCGTGTCCGGGAGCAGCGGGTCGAAGCCCGCCCGGAAGCCCTTCTCGCCGTTGACGGAGAGGGCGCCGGTGGTGAGCCCGTGGAAGGCGTGGTCGCAGTAGACGACCCTGGGCCGGCCGGTGGCGTAGCGGGCGAACTTCAGCGCGGTCTCCACGGCCTCGGTGCCGCTGTTGCCGAAGAAGACCCGGTCGAGGTGGGGGCTGTGGGCCAGCAGCCGCTCGGCGAGGAGTCCGGGCAGCGGCGGGCAGTCGAAGCGGGTGAGGTCGGGGAGGTCCGCGTCGAGGACGTCGTGCAGGGCCTTGCGGACGACGGGGTGGTGCCGGCCGAGGCCCATGACGCCGAAGCCGGCGAGCATGTCGAGGTGGTCGTTGCCCTCGGCGTCCCAGAAGTGGGCGCCCTCGGCCCGCTCGTAGACCTTGTCGAAGCCGATGGTGTGCAGCATCCGCGGCAGCTGCGGGTTGAGGTACCGGGCGTGCAGCCCGTACCGCTCCCCGCCGCGCTCGGCGAGCAGTGCCCGCAGGTCGAAGCCCTCGGTCATGGCGCGTCCCTCAGCTGCCCGAGACGGTCTCGCGGACCGCCCGCAGCGACTCCTTGAGCGAGCCCATGGTGGCGAGCACGGCGGTCGGTTCGTAGCCGCAGTGCGCCATGCAGTTGGCGCAGCGCGGGTCCTTGCCGCGGCCGTACTTGTCCCAGTCCGTGTCCTCGACGAGTTCCCGGTAGGTGGGGACGTAGCCGTCGCTCATCAGGTAGCAGGGGCGCTGCCATCCGAAGAGGGAGTAGTTGGGGATCGCCCAGGCGGTGCAGGGGAAGTCGGCCTTTCCTTCGAGGAAGTCGAGGAAGAGCGGCGAGTGGTTGAGCCGCCAGCGGCGCCTGTTCCCGCCGGCGAACGCCTTCTTGAAGAGTTCCCTGGTCTGTTCGACGCCGAGGAAGTGTTCCTGGTCGGGCGCCTTCTCGTAGGCATAGGCGGGCGAGATCATCATTTCGTCGACCTGGAGGTCGTCGTTGAGGAAATTCAGCACCTCGATGATGGTCTGCGGGGTGTCGGTGTTGAAGAAGGTCGAATTGGTGGTGACCCGGAATCCGCGCCGCTTGGCCTCCTTGATCGCCGCCACGGCCTCGTCGAACACGCCCTCCTTCGCGACCGACTCGTCGTGGCGTTCGCGCAGCCCGTCGATGTGCACGGCGAAGGCGAAGTAGGGGGACGGGGTGAAGTCGGCGAGCTTCTTGCGGAGCAGCATCGCGTTGGTGCAGAGGAAGACGTACTTCCGGCGGGCGACCAGCTGGCGCACGATCTCGTGGATCTGCGGGTGCATGAGGGGCTCGCCGCCGGCGATGGAGACCATCGGGGCGCCGGACTCCAGGACGGCGCCGACGGCCTGGGCGACCGGCATGCGCTGCTTGAGGACTCCGGCGGGGTGCTGGATCTTGCCGCAGCCCTCGCACTTGAGGTTGCAGGCGTAGAGCGGTTCCAGCTCGACGATGAGGGGGAACTTGTCCCGCTTGCGGAGCTTCTGTTCGAAGAGATAGGTCCCGACCCGGACGGACTGACGGAGCGGCATGGCCATGACCGGCTCACCTCCTGGGGAGCAGCAGAGAACGGTGCCATTCGAAGAAAGCGGGAAGGACGTCACGCAGGACGCGGAAGGCCGATATTCCCCCGCGCACGGTGCCGATACGGACGAGTTCGTGTTCGGGGGCGTCCACGACCACCCGTACGGCCGCAAGCGGGCGGGGTCCGGCCGCCCGGGCGGTACGCAGGGTGGCGGCGGACTCCATGTCGACGGCGATCGCCCCGCCGGCGGCCAGCGCGGCCCGCTCGGGGCCCCGGACCACGTGGTCGGAGCCGGTCAGCGGGCCGGTGTGCACGGTCCGGCCGGGCACCGCCCGGGCGAGCGCCTTGACGAGCAGGTCGACCCCGTCGCAGGCGATCGCGCCGCCGGGACCGCGCGTCTCCTCGGCGACGACCAGGTCGCCGGGGTGCATGCCGGGGGCGAGCCCGGCGCAGAAGCCGGAGGCGATGACGGCGGCGGCGCCCCAGCCCTCGCGGGCCAGCGCCCGGTCCACGCCGCGGGACGCGTGCGCGGGCCCCATGCCCGTGCGCACCACCCGGACCGGGCCGGGTGCCCCGCCGCGCTCGCCGCCGCGCCGGGCGAGGCGTTCGATGCCGAGGGCGCAGGCGACGAGGAGCGGCGGCACGGTCTCCCCCGGCGGGCGGTCGCGGTCCATCACGGTCTCCGGCCGGGGACGGGCTCGCCGTGCACGTACCGGCCGAGCGCGGTGAGCGGGAAGACCTGCCGGTAGAGGTGGTAGTTGATGGAGAAGTCCCAGGGGAAGCCGGTGCCGGTGAAGTACGGCTCGTCCCAGGAGCCGTCCTCCCGCTGGGTCTCCACCAGCCAGGCCACGCCCCGGCGGGCGGTCTCGGAGTCGCGCTCCCCGGCGGCGATGAGCGCGATGAGGGCCCAGGCGGTCTGCGAGGCGGTGGAGGTGCCCCGGCCGATCCAGGAGCGGTCGTCGTACGAGCGGAGGTCCTCGCCCCAGCCGCCGTCCGGGTTCTGCGCGGCGGCGAGCCAGGCGACGGCGCGGCGGATGGCCGGATGGCCGGTGGGGAGCCCGGCCGCGGTGAGGGCGGGGACCACCGAGCCGGTGCCGTAGACGTAGTTGACGCCCCAGCGGCCGAACCAGGCGCCGTTCGGCTCCTGTTCGGCGAGCAGCCAGTCGATGCCGCGCAGGGTGCGCGGATCGCGGGCCAGGCCCTCGTGGGCGAGCATCTCGACGACGTGGGCGGTGACGTCGGCGGACGGCGGGTCGATCACCTCACCGAAGTCGCAGAAGGGCAGTTTGTTGGGCAAAACGCCCGTGTTGTCGGCGTCGAAGGCGGCCCAGGCGCCGTTGCCGGACTGCATGCCGGCGGTCCAGCGGGCGGCCCGGGCGACGGCCGCGTCGACCCGGACGGGGTCGGGGTGGCGGACCCGGCGCAGGGCCAGGATCACCTCGGCGGTGTCGTCGATGTCGGGGTAGTTGTCGTTGTGGAACTCGAAGGCCCAGCCGCCGGGCGGGAGTCCGGGCCGGCGGACCGCCCAGTCGCCGGTCTTGGTGATCTCCTCGTCGAGCATCCAGTCCACGGCCTTCACCAGCGCCGGGTGGTCGGCCGGCAGGCCGCCGTCGGCGAGGGCGATGGTGGCGAGGCAGGTGTCCCAGACGGGCGACTGGCACGCCTCGATCATCCGGACCGGGCCCTCGGGCTCCTCGCGCCAGACGGCGAAGCGGTCCAGGGACTCCAGGCCGGCCCGCATCACCGGGTGTTCCAGGTCGTAGCCGAGGAGGTGGAGGGCGATCAGCGAGTAGACGGCCGGCGGCTGGATGCCGCCCCAGCAGCCGTCGTTCTCCTGCCGTTCGACGATCCAGCGGGCGGCGGTGTTCATCGCCGTCCGGCGGACGCCGCGCGGGGCGAACCGGTGGTAGACGTGCAGGGCCTTGTCGAGCCGCTGGAAGAGCCCGTCCCAGCCGGTGAGCGGGGCGAGCGGCCGCTTGGGCGCCGGGCGGCCGGGGTCGGTGTGGAGTTCGTCGAGGGGGAAGGGCGCGGGGCGGACCGGGCGCTTCGCCGAGACGACGGTGAGCGGCACGATGGTCTGCCGGGCCCAGCAGCCGAAGTCGTAGATGTTCAGCGGGAACCACTTCGGCAGGAAGATCAGCTCGGGCGGCAGCTCGGGCAGGTCCTCCCAGCGCCACCAGCCGAAGAGGGCCAGCCAGATGCGGGTGAAGACCCGGGCGGAGGCGATCCCGCCCCCGGCCCGGACCACGGCCGCGGCCCGGGCCATGTGCGGCGCCTCGGGCCGGTCCCCGGCGAGCCGGAGCGCGACGTACGCCTCGACGGTGGCGGACAGGTCGCCGGGGCCGCCGTAGAAGGTGGGCCAGGCGCCCTCCTCGTACTGCCGGCTCCTGATGTGCCGGGCGGCGGCCGCGAGGGTGTCCGGGTCGAGGATGCCGAGGAACTGGCGGAGCAGCAGGTCCTCGGCGTCCATGGTGACGTTGGTCTCCAGGTCGCCCTTCCACCAGCCCTCGGGGGCCTGCTGGGCGAGGAGGTGGTCGACGGCCCGGCGGGTGGCGCGGGCGGCGGCCTCGTCGAGGCGGGTGGGGACGGTCGTGGTCTGCTGTGGAGTGGTGCTGGCCGCGGGCGCGAGGGGGCCGAGGGCCCCGGCGTTTCCGTCGGTCGTCGCTGTCATGGCTTCCCCTTCGTGGCAGTCGGTTTCCTCTGCTCCTGCGGGTCTGCCGTCGGCCGGCGCCGGGTGGCACCGGCCGGCGACCGCACACTCATATCTGGCGGTGGGTGATCATTTCTTCCGTACGACGACGAAGTCGGCGAGGGCGATCAGCTGGTCGCGCACCCGGGCGGGCATGTCGACCTCGTCCAGGGCGCGGAGGGCGACCGCGTGCTGGCGGCGGGCCTCCTCGGCGGTCCACTCGCGGCCGCCGGCCTCCTCGATGAGGGCGGCGCGGTAGGCGAAGTCCTCCTCGGTGAAGGAGTCGAAGGCGGTGGACTTGGCGTCCTCGGCGAGCAGTCGGCCGAGCCGCTCGGACGCCTCCCCGCCGGCCGCGAGGGCGGCGACGACCGGCAGCGACTTCTTCCGCTGCCGCAGGTCGCTCCAGGTCTGCTTGCCGGTGGCGTCCGGGTCGCCCCAGATGCCGAGGAGGTCGTCGACGGCCTGGAAGGCGAGGCCGAGGTGGTAGCCGTACTCCTCCAGCTTGTCGGCGGTGCGGTCGTCGGCGCCGCCGAGGACGGCGCCGATGGAGACGGCGCAGGCGAGGAGGGCGCCGGTCTTGTTGCCCTCCATCTCCAGGCACTCCTCGACGGTGACCCGCTCGCGGTGCTCGTAGGAGATGTCCTGGGCCTGACCGTCGATCAGCTTGCGGCTGGCGGTGGTCAGGCGGCGGGTGGCCCGGCCGGCCTCGACGGTGCCGAGCTCCAGGAGGAGTTCGTTGGCGAGGGCGAAGAGCGCGTCGCCGACCAGGATCGCCTGGGCGGGGCCGTGCACCTTCCACACCGTGTCGCGGTGGCGGCGCTGCTCGTCGCCGTCCATGAGGTCGTCGTGGAGGAGCGAGAAGTTGTGCACGAGCTCGACGGCGACGGCGCCGGGGACGCCGACCTCGGGCGCGGCGCCGGCGGCCTCGGCGGAGAGCAGGGCGAGCGCGGGGCGCACGGCCTTTCCGCTGTCGGCGTCGGTGGGGTTGCCCTGGGCGTCGATCCAGCCGAAGTGGTAGGCGGCCACGGTGTCCATGGGCGGTGCGAGCCGGCCGACGGCCGCCCGCATGACGGGGGTGGACAGGGTCCGTCCCCTCTCCAGCAGGGCGCTCACGTCCGCGGTGTCGACGGCCGGGGTCCCCGGGGGCACGGTCGGCACGGTCTCTCCTCTAGTTCCTGTGATCACACTCATGCCGCCTCCTGCAGCGGATGGTCGTGGCGGCGGCCGAAGGCGGAGAGCGCCGCGCCGGCGGCGCTGAAGCCGCTTCGGACGGCACCCTCCATGGTCGCGGGCCAGCCGGTGGCGGTCCAGGCGCCGGCCAGGTAGAGGCCGGGCGCACGGGTGCGGGCGCCGGGGCGCAGGCGCCCCACTCCCGGTGTGGGGGCGAAGGTGGCGGTCCGCTCGCGGGTGACGAAGAAGTCGCGGACCCCGGCGCCGCGGGCGGCGGGCAGCAGCCGCTCCAGCTCCGGCAGGTAGCGCTCGCGGAGCGCGGCGACGGGCTCGTCGATCTCGTCCTGGGCGGCGGACTGCGAGACGGCGAGGTACTGGCCGCCGCCGGTGAGGCCGGAGGAGGCGGTGCGGTCGAAGACCCACTGGACCGGGGAGCCGAGGGCGGTGAAGAAGGGCCGCCTGAGCACCTTGCGGTCGTAGACGACGTGCAGGTCGAGGATGGGCGCGGTGCCGATGTCGAGGAGCCTGTCGGCGTCGTCGAGCGCGTCCTCGGGGAGCAGCGCGTGGGTCTCGGTCTGCGGCACGGCGAGGACGACGGCGTCGGCTTCGAGGGTCTCGCCGGGCACCTCGACGGTCCAGCGGCCGTCGTCGGTGCGGGAGATCCGCTCGGCCTTGGTGCGCAGCAGGGTCCGTACGCCGAGCCCGTCGAGGGTCTTGCCGGCGAGGGTGTCGTGGAGGTGGCCGAGCGGCACGTGGGCCCAGCCGATGTCGGCGGCGCCGGGGTCGGTGAGCAGCCCGGTCTTGAAGACCATGGCGGCGAGTCCCATGGAGGCGTCCGGGGCGGGCGCGTTGAGGGTGGGGATGCCGACCAGGTCCCACAGGGCCTCGATGGCGCGGGGGGTCTGGCCGTGGCGGCCGAGCCAGGTGGCGAAGTCGATGCCGTCGAGGGCCGGGTCGGCGGGGTCGAGCCGCTTGAGGGCGAGCGCGGCGCGGCCGACGGAGGCCCGTTCGGCGAGGGAGAGGTGGGGGTACGTGGCGAGGCTGCGGGCCAGGTGGAAGGGGACCGGCAGCGGGTCGCGGCGGATCCGGCCGAGGCGCGGGCCGCGGGGGTGGGCGACGTCGAGGACGGGGACGTCGAGCCGGTCCTGGAGGGGGGCGAGGCGAGCGCCGTCGACGCGGTCGAGGAACCAGCGGTAGGCGGTGCAGCAGCGCAGGTAGACGTGCTGGCCGTTGTCGACGGTGAGCTCGCCGCGCCGGAAGGAGAAGGCGAGGCCGCCGAGGCGGGGCCGTCCTTCGAGGAGGGTCACGGCGACGCCGGCGTCGGCGAGTTGGAGGGCGGTGGTGATGCCGGCGAGCCCGCCGCCGACGACGACGGCGCTGGGGCGGGCTTCGCCGTCCCGCGGCGCGGGGGCGTCGGTGGGGGGCATCAGGCGCGCCTCCTGACGGTGGAGCGGGCGATGTGGCGGGCGTCGAGGCCGGAGAGGCCGCGGACGGCGACGTACGCCTTCTCGGGGCCGGGGAGCGAGACCCGGCCGCGGAGCACGGCCCCGGGGTCGCGCTCGATGCGGTCGAGGAGCCGGCGGTAGATGCCCGCCATGGCGGCGACGCAGGCGCCGCTGCGCCGGTCGAGCATGGGCAGCAGGCGGTAGCCCTCGGCGAAGAGGGCGCGGGCGCGGCGGACCTCGAAGTGGACGAGGCCGGCGAAGTCGGCGCCGGGCGGCGGGGTGGCCGAGCCGAAGCCGTCCTGGCAGCCGAAGCGGGCGAGGTCCTCGGCGGGCAGGTAGGTGCGGCCGTTTCCGGCGTCCTCGCGGACGTCGCGCAGGATGTTGGTGAGCTGGAGCGCGAGGCCGAGGGTGTCGGCGTACTCGGCGGCGCGTTCGGCGTCGGCGGCGCCGGGCTGGGTGCCGAAGACGCCGAGGGAGAGCCGGCCGATGGCGCCGGCGACGCAGCGGCAGTAGACCTTGAGGTCGTCCCAGGTGCGGTAGGTGGCGCCGCGGACGTCCATGAGGACGCCGTCGATCAGCTCGTCGAGCCCTTCGAGGGGGATCGGGAAGCGGCGTGCGGAGTCGGCGAGGGCGACCGCGACGGGGTCGGTGTCGTCCTCGGCGACGTCGCCCTTGCGGACCCGGTCGAGCAGCGCCCGGGTGCCCTCCAGGCGCTCGTGCTTCTCCTCGGGGGCGAGGGTGCCGTCGCCGATGTCGTCGACCCGCCGCGAGAAGGCGTACAGGGCCGACATGGCCTGCCGCTTGTCCGCGGGCAGGAGGCGGATCCCGTAGGCGAAGTTGCGGGCCTGCTGTCCGGTGACGGCCTCGCAGTAGCTGTACGCGGCCTGCACCGGCGCGGACGGCCGGGTCAGTTCCTCCACGGTCACGTTCCCCCCTCTCTGCGCGCCCGGAGCAGGACGGCTCCCGCCTGGCGCGTCAGGCTCGGCTTGGTGGGCTTCGGCGGTCCGGAGAGGACGTCGAAGCCGGCGGCGGCGATGGCGTCGAGCGCGGCGAGTCCGCCGCCGGCGAAGCCGGCCAGGAGCAGGCGCAGGCGGCCGTGGACGCTGCCGACGAGAGGCAGTCCGGCGTGCATGAGGGCGCGGGCGCGCTCGGCCTGGAAGGCGACGAGGGAGCGGACGGCGGCGCCGGCGGAGGGCCGGGCCAGCTCCTCCTCGGTGACGTGGAAGCTCTTGAGGTCCTCGGCCGGGAGGTAGATCCGGTCGCGGGCGAGGTCCTCGGCGACGTCCTGGAGGTGTTCGACGAGCTGGAGGGCGGTGCAGATCTCGTCGGAGCGGCGGATCCGCTCGGGGGTGGCCGTGCCGGTGATGCCGAGGACCAGCCGGCCGACGGGGTTGGCGGAGAGCTCGCAGTAGGCGAGGAGGTCGTCGTACGTCTCGTAGCGGCGGACGAGCTGGTCCTGCCGGTTGGCCTGGATCAGGCCGAGGAACGGGCCGGGGGTGAGGCCGCGGCGCCGGACGGTGGGCTGGAGGCCGCGCAGCAGCGGGTGGCGGGGGGTCCCGTCGAAGACCCGGTGCAGGTCCTCCTCCAGGGCGTCGAGGAGGGGGAGCGGGCCGGCGTCGGGCGCGAGGCCGAAGGCGTCGGCGCCGCCGGGGGCGAGGTCGCCGTCGCCGATGTCGTCGACGAGGCGGGCGTATCCGTAGACGGCCATGAGGTCGTCGCGCCAGTCACGGGGCAGGAAGAAGGGGGCCACGGGGAAGTTCTCGTCCGCGGCCTTGCCGAGTGTGGTGCGCGAGGGGTCGTCGGCGCGCACGTGCCGGGGAGCCGTCACCGGGCGGCGCCCGGCGCGGGGACGGCGACACCCACGTGAAGCTGGAGATTCTGCGTCATGGCCGTCATATCTCCCGTTCTACACTGCCGATCCAATCCATCCTATTTCGGACACGCCGCCGCGCACGGAGCACGCGCCCGCCGGGCTCTTCCGGGGGCGCCGTGGGCGGTGTGGATCAGACCGGTACAGCTTACGTTGTACGAGGGATGTCGCCATTCGGGGGGTGTGCTGCCGCGGCGGGCCGCCGCGGCGGGGCTGACCAGTGGCGATGCGGGGACCGCCGGCGGGTCACGGGGTGCGGGCCCCGGAGACGACCATGGCGAGGGTCGTCTCGACCACGTCGTCGCGCCGGCGGGCGGAGAGCCGGCGCAGCGGGCCTTCGAGGAGGAGCAGCGAGAGGCCGTGCACGGCCGACCAGGCGGCGGCGCCGGCGGCGGGCCGGCGGCCGCCGGTCCGGTCCAGCGCCTCCAGGCTCTCCTTCAGGAGGGTGAAGGCCCGGATCTCGGGCTCCGGGGGCACCGGGACGCCGACGGGCGGCTCCCCGGGGGCGGGCCGGCCGGCACAGAAGGCGGCGCGGTAGAGGCCGGGGTGCTCGACGGCGAAGCCGACGTAGCCGCGGCAGAGGGCGGCGAGCCGGCGTTCGGCGGCGAGCGCGGGGTCGTCGGCCCCGGGTTCGCGGGCGGCGGCCCGCTCCATGGCCTCGGCGAGCCGGACCCGGGCGTGGGCGCGGACGGTGCGGAGCAGCTCGCCGCGGCCGTCGAAGTGCCGGTAGGCGGCGGTGGGCGAGACGCCGACGCGGCGGGCCGCCTCGCGCAGGACGACCCTCTCGGGGCCGCCCTCGGTGGCGAGGTCGACGGCCGCGCGGATCAGGGCGTTGCGCAGGTCGCCGTGATGGTAGTTCTTTCCGCCCGAGATCCCTGCCATGGGCTCATCCTGCCCGATGTTGACCGCATGAACATTCCAGGCGGGGGCCCGACCGGCGAAAACCGGAAGCGCCCCCGCCGGGACGGCGGGGGCGCTGCGCGCGGGGTGCGGCGCGGGACTCAGCGGGCGGTCTCCCGCTCGTACGCCTTGAGCACCTCGTCGGTCGGGCCGTCCATCAGGAGCTGGCCCTTCTCCAGCCAGAGCACCCGGTCGCAGGTGTCCCGGATGGACTTGTTGCTGTGGCTGACCAGGAAGACCGTGCCGGCCTCCTTGCGCAGCTCGCGGATGCGCGCCTCGGACCGGATCTGGAACTTGCGGTCACCGGTGGCGAGCGCCTCGTCGATGAGGAGCACGTCGTGGTTCTTGGCGGCGGCGATGGCGAAGCGGAGCCGGGCGCCCATGCCGGAGGAGTAGGTGCGCATGGGCAGGCTGATGAAGTCGCCCTTGTCGTTGATCCCGGAGAAGTCGACGATGTCCTGATACCGCGTCTGGACCTCCTCGCGGCCCATGCCCATCGCGAGGCCGCCGAGGATCACGTTGCGCTCGCCGGTGAGGTCGTTCATCAGGGCCGCGTTGACGCCGAGCAGCGAGGGCTGGCCGTCGGTGTAGACCTTGCCGCTCTCGGTGGGGAGCAGGCCGGCGATGGCGCGCAGCAGGGTGGACTTGCCCGAGCCGTTGGTGCCGATCAGGCCGATGGCCTCGCCGCGGTAGGCGGTGAAGGTGACGCCGCGGACGGCGTGCACCTTGCGCACGCCGCGGGTGACCTCGGCCTTGCCCTTGCCGACGATCCGGCTGAGGGCCGCCGTCGCGCTGCCCTTGCCGCCGCCGCCGGCGTTGACCCGGTAGACGATGTGGACGTCGTCGCAGATGACGGTGGGCGCCAGCGGGTTCTGGGAGGTGTCAGCCACGTCCGTACCTCTCCTCGGCCTTCCAGAAGTAGACGAAGCCGCCGATGCCGAAGACCAGCGCCCAGCCGAGGGCGGTGGCCCAGACGTGGGCGGGCAGGTTCGAGGCGCCGTAGCCGTCGATGAGCGCGAAGCGGACGAGGTCCATGTAGACCGCCGCCGGGTTGTACATGAGGACGTCGGCGATCCAGGCCGGCTTGTCCGCGAGCATCACGGGGATCGAGAACATGACGCCCGAGGCGTACATCCAGGTCCGCATGACGAAGGGCATCAGCTGGGCGAGGTCGGGGGTCTTGGAACCCATCCGGGCCATGATCATCGCCAGGCCGACGTTGAACACGAACTGGAGGAAGAGCGCCGGGATCAGCAGCAGCCAGCTGAGCGAGGGGTAGCTACCGAAGGCGATCGCGACCGCGGCGAGCACCACCAGCGAGAAGAGGAGCTGCTGGAGCTGCTGGAGCGAGAAGCTGATGGGGAGGGTGGCGCGCGGGAAGTGCAGGGCCCGGACGAGGCCGAGGTTGCCCGAGATCGCGCGGACGCCCGCCATGACCGAGCTCTGCGTGAAGGTGAACACGAAGATGCCGGTCACGAGGAAGGGGATGTAGACCTCCTTGCTCATGCCGCGGCCGGCGTCCAGGATCAGCCCGAAGATCAGGTAGTAGACCAGGGCGTTGAGCAGCGGGGTCGCCACCTGCCAGACCTGGCCCAGCTTGGCCTGGCTGTACTGGGCGGTCAGCTTCGCCGAGGAGAACGCCAGGATGAAGTGGCGGCGGCTCCACAGCTCGCGGATGTACTCGAACAGTCCGGGCCGGGCGCCGCTGACCGACAGGCCGTACTTGGCGGCGAGGTCGCCCGGGGCCAGGCCCTCGTCGACGGAGGACGGAGGCGCGCTCATCGCGACCGCCCCGCCCTGGTGAATGTCACTCACAGTCGAAACTTTCGTGTTCAAGATGTGCGGCACGTCGGATTACCACGATGTCGGACGGCCGGCGGGCGACCGATCGGGTCGCCACACCGTACGCCATGCCGGTGACCGGCCGGTGACGCGGGAGTCCCGGCCGGCCCTCCTCACTTCAGTCTGCTGGACGCCAGGATCGAGACGAGGTGCAGGACGGTCTGGAGCAGGGCGATGCCCGCCAGGACCGCGACGCCGACCCGGGAGGCGAAGAGGTCGCCCCGCGCCTGGTCGACGAAGGCCAGCACCAGGATCAGGAGGGACGCCTCGATGCCGAGGATCAGCCGGTGGAACTTGAGCGCCCCGGCGGCCCGGCGGGCCAGCGCCATGCCGGAGGAGCGGGGCTCCGAGGCCGCCTCCTTGACCGGGGGCATCCCGTTCTGGTGGCGGGCGACGCCGACCAGGTCGGTCTCCGCCTTGATCAGGATGGCGCCGAGCGCGGCCAGGGTGCCGAGGAAGGCCCACAGCCAGTCGATCCGGCCCTCGCCCCACAGGTCGGCGGCGCGCAGGCCGAAGCCGACGAGCACGGCCGCGTCGCACAGGTAGGCGCCGACCCGGTCGAGGTAGACGCCGGCCAGCGAGTACTGCTTCTTCCAGCGGGCCAGCTCGCCGTCGACGCAGTCGAGCAGCAGGTACATCTGCACGGCGACGACGCCGAGGACCGCGCCCCAGATGCCCGGCACCAGGAGCGCCGGCGCGGCGAGCACGCCGAAGAGCGTCATCAGGTAGGTCAGCTGGTTGGGCGTGACCTTGGTGTTCGCCAGCTGGCGGGTGATGCGGAGCGAGATCTCCCGCATGTAGAGGCGGCCGCCCCAGTGCTCGCCGCTCCGCCGGTCCTTGACGCCCGGCGGGTGGACGACGGGGCGGAGTTCAGCTACCGATGGCTTGGGCATAGTCGGCGTACGCGTCCCTGATCTGGTCGGTGGAGAGGTCGAGGTGTTCCAGGATGGTGAAGCGGCCGGGCCGGGTCTGCGGGGCGAAGTCGACCGCCCGCACGAACTCGTCGACCGTGAAGCCCATCTCCTCCGGCCGGACGGGCAGGCCGTGGCGGCGCAGGGTCTCCACGATCGCGCCGGACTCCTCGCGGGCACCGCGCAGGTGCATCGCGAAGGCCGCGCCGAGCCCGCACTGCTCGCCGTGGCTGGCGGCGCGGGCCGGGTAGAGCAGGTCGAAGGCGTGGCTGATCTCGTGGCAGGCGCCCGAGGACGGCCGGGTGTCGCCGCTGATCGACATGGCGATGCCGGACATCACCAGGCCCTCGGAGAGGGTGACGAGGAAGTCGTCGTCGCCGACGCCGCCGGGGTGCCGGAGCACCGCCTCGCCCGCGCTGCGGGCCATGGCGGCGGCCAGGCCGTCGATCTTCTCGCCGGTCTCCCGGTGGGAGAGCTCCCAGTCCGCGAGGGCGGAGAGGTTGGACACCGCGTCGCCGATGCCGGAGCGGACGAAGCGGACCGGGGCGTCCCGGATCACGTCGAGGTCGATGACCAGCGCGATCGGGGTGGGGACGCCGTAGGAGCCGCGCCCGTTGTCGTTGTCCAGGGTGGACACCGGTGAGCACAGGCCGTCGTGCGACAGGTTGGTGGCGATGGCGACCAGCGGCAGCCCGACCCGGGCCGCCGCGTACTTCGTCACGTCGATGATCTTGCCGCCGCCGAGCGCGACCACGGCGTCGTACCGCTTGCCGCGCATGGCGTCGGCCAGCCGCACGGCGGCGTCGATGGTGCCGCCGTCGACGGTGTACCAGTCGGCGCCCGGCAGCTCGTCGGCGAACCGGTCGCGCAGTTTGAGCCCGGACCCGCCGCTGATCGCGACGGCGATCTTGCCGTTGCTGGAGATCCTCTCGTCCGCCATGAGCGCGGAGAGTCCCTCCAGCGCGCCCCGGCGGATGTCGACGACGACCGGCGACGGGATCAGTCGGGTCAGTACCGGCACGCGATCTCCCGGCCCTTGGCGAGATCGTCGTGGTTGTCGATCTCGACCCAGGAGACCTCGCCGATGGGCTCGACGTCGACGGTGAAGCCGCGGTTCACGAGCTCCTGGTAGCCGTCCTCGTAGTAGAGGTCGGGGTCGCGCTCGAAGGTGGCCTTCAGGGCGTCGGCGAGCTCCTCGGCGGCCTCGGGCTCGATGAGGGTGACGCCGATGTACTCGCCGGTCGCGTCGGCCGGGTCCATCAGCTTGGTGATCTTCCGGACGCCGGCGCCCTCGGCGGCGACGACCTTCATCTCCTCGTCGGCGAGCGACTTCACCGTGTCGAGGGCGAGGATGATCCGCCGGCCCTCGCCGCGGGCGGCGAGCAGCGTCTTCTCGACGGAGACCGGGTGCACGGTGTCGCCGTTGGCGAGGATGACCCCGCGCTTCAGGACCTCACGGGCGCACCACAGGGAGTAGGCGTTGTTCCACTCCTCGGCCTTGTCGTTGTCGATCAGGGTGAGGGCGATGCCGTACGTCGCCTCCAGCTCGGCCTTGCGGGCGTAGACGGCCTCCTTGCGGTAGCCGACGACGATCGCGGCCTCGGTGAGGCCGACCTCGGCGAAGTTCTTCAGCGTGAGGTCGAGGACGGTGGTGTCGCCGTCCACGGGCACGAGGGCCTTCGGGAGGGTGTCGGTGTACGGGCGCAGTCGCCGTCCGGCACCGGCTGCCAGAACGAGGCCGATCATGCTGTTTCTCCTTCGTCATGAACAGCGGGCGCTCCGGAGGAGACCCAGAAGCGGATGGACTCCACGAGCACCACGAGGGCGAGCGCGCCGGCCAGGGCCGTGAGCGCCAGGGTGAAGTCGTCGCCGCGGTCCACCAGGAGGGCGGCGAGGACGGTCACCAGGAGCGTGCGCCCCTCGTGTCCGCCGGTGATCCGCACCAGCCAGGCGGGCGGCGCGCCGGTGCCGCCGCGGATGCGGTACACCGTGTCGTAGTGATGGTAGGCGACCGCCGCGACCAGGCCGAACGCGGCGGGGACGGCCTGCGGCACGTCCGACCGGGCGGCCAGCAGCAGCACGGTGGTGTACTCGGCGGCGCGGAAGAACGGCGGGACGAACCAGTCGAGGGGGCCCTTGAGGGGGCGGGCCACGGCGATCCCGGCGAGGACCGCGTAGCCGCCGGCGGCGCCCACGACGGACCAGTCGCCGACCGGGGCGGTGGCCGCGACGGAGAGCATCAGGGCGGCGCCCAGGAGGGCCGCGAGCGGGGCGGGCGCGGGGAGCCGGCGGGCGATCCGGGCGACCAGGAGCGCGAGCGGGCCGGAGTCCGCGAGTTCGGCCAGGGCGCGGGCGGCGCGGTCGGTGCGCGGGCCGCGCCGCTTCACCGAGCGCAGCACCCGGCCGGCGGTGGTGTAGCAGGCGGCGAAGGAGCAGCCGACGATCAGCGCCCAGAAGACGATCCGGGGGCTGGTGGCGGCGGTGAGGACCGCGATCATCGCCCAGCGCTCGCCGATCGGCAGGATGATCATGCGCCGGGCCCAGACGGTCCAGCCGACGCCGTCGAGCCGGCTGGAGAGGGCGAGGCTGGTCCTGGCGGTGGAGCCCGCCGCCGCCGTGTCGGCGACGTTCGACTCGTTGAACGAGAAGTCCACGACGTGCCGGCAGATCATGACGACCATGGCGGCGAGCGCGAGCGTCCAGACGTCGTCGCCGTTCCGGGCCGCGCCGAGCGCGAGACCGGCGTAGAAGGCGTACTCCTTGGCCCGGTCGAAGGTGGCGTCCAGCCAGGCGCCCATCGTCGAGTACTTGAGCGCGTACCGGGCGAGCTGCCCGTCGGTGCAGTCCAGGACGAAGGAGACGAGCAGCAGGACGCCGGCGGCGATGTAGCCGCCGCGCTCTCCGGTGGCCGCGCAGCCGGCCGCGATCAGGGCGGTGAGCAGCGAGGCGGTGGTGACCTGGTTGGGGGTGAGGCCCCGGCGGGCGCACCAGCGGGCGATGTACCGCGAGTAGGGGCTGATGAAGAAGGTGGTGAAGAAGCCGTCGTGGGCCTTCACGGCGGAGCGGAGCCGGACGGCCTCGTCGTCGACGGCGTCGACGGCGGCGCGGGCCTCGTGGCGGGCCCCGGCGTCGGCGGGGACGGCGGCGACGAGGGTGCCGAGCGCGGGCCGGTGCACGGCGACGCCGTCGGCGGCGAGGCCGTCGGCGAGGGTGCCGGCCAGGCCGTCGGCGGACTC
>NZ_BNBS01000105.1 GCF_014656075.1 Streptomyces hydrogenans | reverse complement strand
AGGGGGTGGGCCACCACCGTTCTCGCGTTACGGGCGCGGCGGCCCGTCTACCAGCGATACCAGCGACCGCTGCTGTTCTTCGGGCGAGCGATGAACCCGATCAGCCACAGAACGAGGAGCGCGATCGCAACCCACCACAGGGCCTTCAACGCGAAACCCGCGCCGAACAGGATCAGGACGAGCAGAAGAACGAGAAGCAGGGGAACCATAATTATCAACCTCCGCAGCACCGACTTCCCGAGCATTCCTCGATCATGCATACGAAACTTACGTGTTTCTTATGCGCACAGGTGGGCACACGCATCCGCTTCCCCGAAGCCGCCGTACGACCCCCACCACCCCGGCCCACGCCCGGCCCCGCCGATGCGGCTCGGCAACTCGGCGGTTTACACCTCCGCATCACGAGCAGGCGGGGGTCAAGACCAAACCGGTTACTTCACGAGGAGGTCCCGATGTCGGGCACGGAGAAGAGCAAGGCCCACGCCGAGCAGGCCAAGGGCAAGGTCAAGGAGACCGTCGGCCGCGCCGTCGGCAACGAACGCATGACCGCCGAAGGCCACGCCGAGCAGGCCAAGGGCAAGGCCCGCCAGGCCAAGGAAGACATCAAGGACACCTTCCGACACTAGAACCGGAAACCCCCATACCCGCGAGGCCCCGACCTCTCCCCCCGGCCGGGGCCTCGCGCCATGCCCGCACACACCAAAGGGCTCGCCGCCTCCGGCGAAGCACCGCCCGGCCGACTACGACACCGGCGAGGACAACCGGACTGGCGGCGAGTCCAGACCCTTGAAGACGAGCAGTGAGGGTGCTTCGGCCGGCAGCATCGCACTCTCCTTTACGGCCGCCGCGCACCTGCCCCCTCGAATGGCGCACTCGGTGGGCACGCCGCTCAAGCACGACCTCATCTTCCGCACTACAGGTATCTACTGAGGAGTCCTGAATGAACAACGACATGTGGAGCTACGTGCCGACCGCCGGTCACGGCCCGGACAGTGACCTCACGGGATACAGGGTCGAAGCCACGGACGGGCACATCGGCAAGGTCGACAAGCACTCCAACGAGGTCGTCGACCAGTACCTCGTCGTCGACACCGGCGTATGGATCTTCGGCAAGCAAGTCATGCTGCCCGCCAGCACCGTGACGGAGATCGACAACGAGGAGCGGCGGATCCTGGTCTCGCTCACCAAGGAGCAGATCAAGAACGCGCCGGAGTTCGACAAGGAGAAGCACCTGGGCGACCCCGCCTATCGCGACCAGCTCGGCGGGTACTACGGCGGCTCGGGCCACTGAGCCCACTCAGAACCGACCCTGCTTCTATGTAGGGCCCATCAACGGGGCGGCCAAGCGGGGAAGCCGACAGCTCGAAGTCCGGTCCGTCGTCCGCGCGCCCAGGTCGGTGGTGCCGGTCGGGCGCGCGGACGACGGAGCGGGGCCGCTATCCCGCTGCCAGGGCCGAGGTCGGTGGCTGGCGGGAGGCTCGGACCGCCGGGTAGAGGCCCGCGACCGTGCCGATCGCGAGCGTCGCGACGAAGCCCGCGGCCGCCGCCCATGGCGGGACGACCCACGGCAGTCCGCCGGTGGCCGCGTACACGCCGGTCGCCGCCGTGCCCAGCGCCGTCCCGGCGATGCCTCCGAGTCCGGAGAGCATCAGGGACTCCGTGACGAACTGGATCCGGATCTGTCCCCTGGTCGCTCCGAGGGAGCGGCGGAGGCCGATCTCGTGACGGCGCTCGAGGACCGAGATGATCATCGTGTTGGCGACGCCGACGCCGCCCACGAGCAGGGCGATGCCTCCGAGCCCGAGGAGCAGGGTGGAGAAGGCTCCCTCGGTCGCAGCCTTCGCCTTCAGTGCCTCGGAGGGGTCGCTCACCGCGACGTTCTGCGGGTTCCGCGGGTCGATGGTGGGGGCGAGGAGCCGCTGGACCTGGCGGACGGAGGCGTCCGTGGAGCGCTCGTACACCGTCGTGGGGTGGCCGTCGAAGCCGAGGAGCCGCTGGGCGCTCTCCCAGCCGACCAACGCGGAGCGCTCGATCTCGGGGGCGAGAGGGAGGGGGGCGAGGGTGCCGACGACGGTGAAGTACCGGTCGTCGATCCACACCTGCCGGCCCGGCCGGTCGATGCCGAGGCGTTCGGCGGCGACGTGGCCGAGGACCACGGCCGGGTAGCGTCCGTTGGCCGCGTTCAGCCACGTGCCGGACGCCGTCGTGCCGCGGAGCACGCCGAGGAGGCCCTCCGTCACCGCCTTCACGGCGATGCCGCCGGTCTCCTCCTCCGGGATCATCTGCGAGCGCCGCACGGAATGCCGGAGGTCGCCGCTCGCACCCGCCCGTTCCACGCCGTCGATGCGGCCGACCATGCCGACGGCGTCCTTGGGCAGCTTCACCTCCTGGCCGCTGAACATCCCCTCACCGGGTTCGGCGACCAGCATGTTGGTGCCGAGCGCTTCGAGCCGCTGGAGCAGCTGCGCCTGGCTGGACGCCGAGATGCCGACGACCGCGATCATCGTCGCGATGCCGATGGCGATGCCGAGCGCCGACAGCACGACCCGCACGGGCCGGCTGCGCAGGCCGGCCGAACCGACGTGCAGGACGTCGCGCGGGCCGAGCCTGCGGGGTTTGAGCGCCACCGCGCGCCGGTCGGGTTCCGGAGACGTACGTCCCTGCTTCCGCCTGCCGCACATCAGACCACGACCTTTCCGCGCGCCGAGTCGGCGACGACCCGGCCGTCCCTGATCCGGACCCGTCGGGGCAGGCGCTGCGCGATCTCGGTGTCGTGGGTGATGACGGCGATCGTGGCGCCCTCCTGGTTCAGGGTGTGGAGCAGCTCCATGACCACCTCGCCTGACGCCGTGTCCAGGGCTCCGGTGGGTTCGTCGGCGAGCAGCAGGACGGGGTCGCTCGCGAGCGCGCGGGCGATCGCGACGCGCTGCTGCTGGCCGCCGGACAGCTCGTGCGGCCGGTGGCGCGTGCGGTCGGCGAGCCCGACCCGGGCCAACGCGTCCGCGGCGAGCGCGCGGCGGCGGGCCCGGGGCAGCCCGGAGTAGAGCAGGCCCTCGGCGACGTTGTCCACGGCGGCGACGCCCGGGGCGAGGTTGAACGCCTGGAAGACGAAGCCGATGTGGCGGGCGCGCAGCGCGGAGAGCTTCCGGTCGGTGAGCGCGGCGATGTCGTGGCCGGCGACCGCGACCGTGCCGGTGGTCGGCCGGTCGAGGGTGCCGACGATGTGGAGCAGGGTGGACTTGCCGGAGCCCGAGGGGCCCACGATGCCGACCAGTTCGCCCGGGCCGACGGTGAGGTCGACGGCGTCGAGGGCGCCGACGCCGCCCGCGTACTCCTTGACGACGTCCCGCAGCTCGACGACGGGTGTGCGGGGTGCGTGCGTGTCCTGCGCCGGGCCTCGCCCCGGACCTTCGTACGCGGCGAGCGCCGGACTTTCGTTCGCGGCAAGTGCCGGACTTTCGTACGCAGCGAGCGCCGGACTTTCGTGCGCGCCACGCGCCGGGGTTCCGGTCGGGTCGGGCCCGGTGGTCCCGAGGGGCGGGGCCCCGGGCTCGGCAGGGTCCTGGGCGGGGACCCGGCCGCCTGGGTCCTGACCGCGGTGACGGCCGGGGCGGTGGACGGGGTGGGGAGTGCCGGTCATCAGGAGGGCACCCCGACCTTCGTGCCGGCGCGCAGGCCGTCGCCGCTGATCTCGACCCGGCCCTGAGCGAACATGCCGAGCTCGACCCTGACGTCCCGGGTCGTCCCGTTCTCGACGACCTGCACGCCGAACCCGCCGTCGGGCAGGGCGAGGAGGGCGTTGACGGGGACGGAGAGGACGTCCCGGCGCGTCTCACCGGTGAGTTCGACGGTGACCGGGGACTGGTCGACGCCCTTGACCTTCCCCGGGTCGTCGAAGGCGACGGTGACGTCGATCTTCGGGGTCCTGTCCTGCGGGTCGTCGCCGACCGTCGCGGTCCTGCCGACGGCGGACACCCTGCCCGGCAGCCGGGTCCCGTCCGGGAGCGTGACCGTGACCTTGGTGCCGGTCGTCGCGGACGTGGCCTCGGAGGCCGGGACCTCGAAGGTGACGACCCGCTCCGAGCCGGTCACGGTGAGGACCGGGGTGCCGGTGGAGAGCCGGTCGCCGGGGGCGATCCGGGCGCCGACGCCGGCGTCGGCGCCCGCCTCCTTGACCCGTACCGCGCTGCTCGCGAAGGCGATCCGGTCCGGGCCGACGGTGCCGGTCGCCTTCAGGTCGTGGGACTTCTGCCAGCGTTCGACCGCCGCGGCCGTCTTGGCGGTGTACTCGTCGTCCACGTCGAAGCCGGTGTAGCCGAGCGCGGCGAGGTTCTCCTCCCACTGCCGCACGTCCTTGCCCTTGTCGCCGGTCTTGAGGGTCCGGTACATGGGCTCGTCGCCGTACATCAGCCGGACGGCCTCGTCGTCGACCTCGTACACCCGCTCGTCGCGCTCCACGACGGAGCCGGTCGGGGCGAGCCAGGTGAGGGTGCCGCCGGGGCCGCCCGCGTTGATCTTCCGCTCTCCCGGATGCCCCAGGGTGCCGTCGCGCCGGGAGCTGTCCGTGAGGTCACCTCGGGTGACCGGCGCCGTGGCCGGCGGCAGCCCCTTCGCGCCCGCGTCGCCGGCCGGCGCCTCCGAGGGGGTCGCGAGCGCGGTGACGGCGACGGCGCCGCCCGCGAGGGCGAGGAGCGGCAGGAGGGCGAGCCCGAGCCGGCGCCGCCCCAGCGGCCGCGCCCCGTCGGCGCCGGGGTCCGACGTGCCGCGGCTCATCGGGCGACGCCTTCACACGCCTTCATGGCCTTCTCGAACTTCTGCTTCTCCGCGCCCTGCGGTATCGGCATGGCCTGCTGGGCCCCGCCGTCGAACTTCGGGTCGGGCATGTTGAAGCCGTTCTCGCGCATGCACTTCGCGTACGCGAGCGCCTTGTCCTTGTCGGCCTGCGTCGGCTCCTTGCCGAAGCCGGCCCCGCCGGCCTTGTCCGCGCACGCCTTGAACGCCTTCTCCATCTTCTCCTTCGACATGCCGTCACCGCCGATCGTCAGCCCGACCCCCTGCTCGCCCGGCTTCGGCTCGGGCACGTCGAGGCCCTGTTCGCGCAGGCACTTGCGGTGCTCGAACGCCTGGTCCGCCTTCTTGCCCTCGTCGCTCGCGCTCCCTTCGTCCTTCCCTCCGGCCCCCGAGCCGGAGCAGGCGGTGGCGAAGAGGGCGAGGGCCGCGGCCAGGGAGGGGGCGGCGGCCGTCCGGATGATCCGTCGAATCGTCATGGCGGCGACAGTGCCTCGTGGGGGTGTTTCGTTTCTCTCAGCGGTTTCGTTTACACCGGCGAAAGGTCCCCTTCGGATACACAGGGGTCATGCGCGTACTGGTGGTGGAGGACGAGGCGTTCCTCGCGGAGATGATCGCGGAAGGGCTGCGCCGGGACGCGCTCGCCGTGGACGTGGCGGCCGACGGCGACGAAGCCCTGCGCAAGCTCCGGCTCGGGGAGTACGACGTCCTCGTCCTGGACCGGGACCTGCCGGGGACGCACGGCGACGACGTGTGCCGCCAGGTGGTCGAGCAGCGGCTGCTGACCCGGATCCTGATGCTGACGGCGGCGGGCACCGTACGGGACCGGGTCGAGGGCCTCGGGCTCGGCGCCGACGACTACCTGACCAAGCCCTTCGCGTACGACGAGCTGCTCGCCCGGGTCCTGGCCCTCGGCCGCCGGGCCCGGCCCGCACTGCCGCCCGTCCTCGAGCGGGCCGGGATCGTGCTGGACACCGCCCGCCGCCAGGCCAGCCGCGACGGCCGGCACCTCCACCTCTCCCCCAAGGAGTTCGGCGTCCTGGAAGAGCTGCTGCGGGCCGAGGGCGCGGTGGTGAGCGGCGAGGACCTGATCGAGCAGGTCTGGGAGGAACACACCAGCTACCGCACGAACGCGGTCCGGGTGACCCTCAGCAAACTCCGTACCAAACTCGGCGAGCCCCCGGTGGTGGAGACGTTGCCGGGCGCGGGCTACCGGATCGCACCGTGAACGGGGGACGGGGCGCGCGCGGGGAGCACGGCGCAGGGGAAGAACAGCGCGTACGTCACGCGCGGGGCGGCGTACGCGAGGAGCGCGGAGGTCCCGGTGCGCGCGGCGGCCCCCGTGCGCGCGGACGGCTCGCCCCGCGGCGGTCCCGGGCTTCCGGCGCGGCCTTCCCGGGGCGGCTGCTGCCGTTCCGCAGCGAGCGGGCGCGGCTGACGGCGCTCTACGCCGCGCTGCTCGTGCTCGCCGGGTCGCTGCTCACGGGCCTCGTGTACGTACTCGTGCAGGAAGGCATGTACTCGTCGATCAGCACGGCCGTGACCACCGCCGTCCCGGCCCAGCGGCTGGACCGGCCGCGCTCCGACCGGCCCTCGCCATGGTCGACCGCCTTCCCCACCGGCCTGCCGAGCGCCGCGCCCGCCAGCCCGCTGCCGACCCCGGGGGCGGGCGTCCGCCTGCCCGAGGCTCTGGCGATCACGCGGACGGTGAGCGACGCCGCGGAGTCCGCCGCCCTCGACCGACTGCTCACCGTCTCCGCCGCCGTGCTCGTCTGCTACGCGGTCCTGTCGGTCGCCCTCGCCTGGTGGACGGCCGGCCGGGTGCTCCGGCCCATCGCCGTGATCACCGACACGGCCCGCCGCCTCTCCGGGGAGAACCTGCACGAGAGGATCGCCCTCGACGCGCCGCCCGGCGAGCTGAAGCGCCTCGCCGACACGTTCGACGGGATGCTCGGCAGGATCGAGCGCCTGGTCTCCGCCCAGCAGCGGTTCGCCGCCAACGCCGCTCACGAGCTGCGCACCCCGCTCGCCGTGCAGCGGGCGGCCGCCGAGATCGGGCTCGCGGGCGAGCCCTCTCCCGAGCGGGTAACGCGCATGCGGGCGAAGCTGATCGAGGTCGCGGACGGCAGCGAACGGATCATCGAGGGCTTGCTGCTCCTGACCGCATCCGAGCAGGGTCTCAAGGAGCGTCGGACCGTCGCGGTCGACGAGCTCGCCAGGGAGGCGGCGGCCGCACTGGCCGACAAGGCGGCGGAGCGGGACGTGACCGTCGACGTGCGGGCGCTGCCGTTGGACGTGGAGGGGGACCCGGTGCTCCTGGAGCGCCTCCTGCACAACCTGGTGGCGAACGCGGTGCGCCACAACGTCCCGCACGGCCGCGTCGAGGTGCGTACCGGCCCGGGCACCGGAATCGAGGTGTCCAACACCGGCCCTGTCGTCCCGCCCGACACCGTCCCGCTGCTCTTCGAGCCCTTCCGCCGGTTGAACGAACGCACCCACACGCCCGGGGAGGGCGTCGGCCTGGGCCTGTCGATCGTCGACGCGATCGCCCGCGCGCACGGCGCCACCGCGATGGCCTCGGCCCACCCGGAGGAGGAGGGCGGCGGCCTGACCGTGCGGGTGAGGTTCTGAACGCGCGCTGGACGACAGCGTCACGCTCATGCCTGACGTCGCGCACCCTGGCGGGTGACGATGGGCGTGGATATCCGTGCGACGGGACGGGGGAAGACCAACAGGCTTCCTGTGCCGCTGGGTTGAGGCTTCGACCGCCTCCTTCGACGGTCCCGGTCTGTCGGCGCGCCCGTCACGTGTGCGGTAACGGGCGCGCCTGCGGCGTCAGTCGATGGTGATCGCTCGCTGGGCCGTGAGGGTGCGGGCGTTGCGGGCGGTGGCGAGGGTGTAGAGGCCGGGGACGAGGGTCCAGGTGCCGGCGCTCCAGGTGGCGAGGTCGTCGGCGGGAACGGTGAAGGTGATGCGCCGGCCGGCTCCGGGGGCGAGGGTGACCTTCCGGAAGGCCACGAGGCGGCGCGGTTCGGCGTTCGCCGCGGCCGGGAGGGTCGCGTAGACCTGCACGACGTCGGTGCCCTGCCGGGTGCCGTTGTTGGTGACGGTGAGGGCAAGGGCGGCGGTCTTGGCGGCGGCGTCGTACGCGGCTTCGAGCGAGCCGTGGGCGAAGGTGGTGTAGGAGAGGCCGTGTCCGAAGGGGAACAGGGGCTGCTGTCCCTTGGCCTCGTAGAAGCGGTAGCCGATGGCGGTGCCCTCGTCGTAGGAGACGGTGGCGTTCTCGCCGGGGTAGGTCGCGGGGGTGGTGCCGGGGCCCTGGGCGGTGCTTGCGGGGAAGGTGACGGGGAGCCGGCCTGCGGGGTCGCCGTAGTCGGCGAGGGCGGCGGCGAGCGAGGTGCCCATGCCGCGGCCGCCGTACCAGGTCTGGACGACGGCTTCGACGTCGTCGAGCCAGGGCATCGCGACGGGGCCGTCGGTGTTCAGGACGATGATGGTGCGCGGGTTGGCGGCGGCGACGGCGGTGATGAGCTGGTTCTGGTCCGCGGGGAGGCCGAGCTGCGCGTGGTCCATCGCCTCGCCCGCCATGCGGTGGACGAAGACGACTGCGGCGTCGGCGGTGCGGGCGGCTTGGACGGCGGCGGGGATGAGGGATGCGGGCTGCCAGCCGAGGGTGAGTCCGCAGGTGCTCCGGCCCATGGGGTCCGGGTCGGCGATGGCGTTGTCGTAGGTGACTTCCACTGTGACGGGCCGGCCGGCGGTGAGCTCGGTGGTGCCCTGGAGGGGGTAGTCGTAGGTGCCGAGGAAGAAGCGGCGGGTGCCTCGGGAGCCGGAGACGACGGTGACGCCGTCGATCTTGAGGGTGGTGGTGCCGGCGGGCAGGAGGGAGAAGCGGTGGAGTCCCGTGTGGGTCGGGGTCAGGGTGCCCGACCAGGTCGCGGACCAGACCTCGGGGAGGTTTTCGACCGGCGCGCCGGTGAAGTCGATGACGCGGTCGGTGCGGGTGGCGACCGGGGTTCCGGTGGGCTGGGGGGAGGCGTAGTACCGGGCGGTGAGGCCGGAGGCTCCGCCGACGGTGCGCAGGACGGTGGAGGGGACGGTGGGCAGGGGGATGTCGCCGGTGGTGCCCTGGGCGTGGGTGACGGTGAGGGTGTCGCCGGCTCGGGTCTTGATGGCCTGGAGGGGGGTGGTCCAGGTGCCGGGGTCGACATACGTGGACCCGGCGACGCCCGTGAGGGCGTCGGGGCCTGCGGGGCCGATGACGGCGAGGGTCTTGAGGCCGGCGGGCAGGGGGAGGGCGGAGGAGCGGTTGACGAGCAGGACGGTGGAGGCCAGGGCGGCTTCGTGGGCGAGGCTCTTGTGCTCGGGGGTGCTGACGTCCTGAGCCGGTGCGGGGACGGGGTGGTCGACGAGACCGTTGGCGAACATCGTGATGAGGATGCGGCGGGCGGCGTCGTGGAGGCGGGTGGCCGGGATGGCGCCGTCGGTGAGTGCGCCGGGTGCCAGTCGGACTCCGCCGGGGCCGAGTCCGGCGAGGTCCATGCCCGCCCTGGCGGCGGCGACCTGGTCGGCACCGGCCCAGAAGTCGGGCACGGTGTGACCCTGGAGACCGAGGCGGTTCTTGACGTCGTCGAAGAGAGCGGGGTTCTCGGTGGCGAAGGTTCCGTTGATCTTCGGGTAGGCCATCATCACCGAGGTGGCGGGCGCGGCGGCGATCACGCGGCGGAAGGGCGCCTGGTAGATCTCGCGCAGGGCGCGGTCGGACACCAGGGTGTCCGTGAAGAAGCGATGGGCCGCCTGGGTGTAGGCGACGAAGTGCTTGACGGTGGCGACGACCTGGCGGCTCTGCATGCCGGTGGTGAGGGCCGCGCCGAGACGGCCGGCGAGCAGGGGGTCCTCGCCGAGGCTCTCGGCCTGCCGGCCGAAGTGCCAGGTGCGGGTGACGTCGATCGTGGGTCCGAGGAGGTTGTTGTAGCCCTTGGCGCGCCCTTCGGTGCCGATGGCGACGCCGATGCGGCGGGCCAGGTCCTCGTCGAAGGTCGCGGCCTGGGCGAGCGGCACGGGGAAGGCGGTGACGTTCTGTTCGCCGCGCAGTCCGGCGGAGGCGTCGACCATGGTCAGTGCGGGGATGCCGATGTGGGTGAGGGCGCCGAAGTCGCAGCGGACGAGCGCTTCCTTCTCCGCGGGCGTCATGCGTGCGAGGACGACGTCGACGCGGTCGAGGCCGCGAGGGTCGGTGGCGGCGATTGCCTGAACGGTGACTCCAGGGGTCATGGTGGCGGCTGCTGCTGTGATGACGGCGGCAGAAAGGAAGGCGCGTCGGTTCACGGCGACTCTCCGGATGGTGGGGGTGGCGGGCGGGGCCCGCGGAATCGGATGCTGCGTGTCCGGCAGCAGGGGATCTTTCCGAATTTCTCATCGCCCCTCTTGAGGGTTTCCCGCGTCCCACGAGAGCCTTCAGGGGATTTTCGGGCGCTTCGCTTGCAGCGCCTCACGCACCCACTACTTGGGATTCTCAGGCCTCACTGACGATTCTTCGGAGAAGGTCGGTGGAGTGGAGGATGTGGGTGCCCGGGGCAATCCTGTCGGGTCGATGCCCGGGAAGCTCGACGACAGCCGTGCAGTTCGGCGGCACGGTGATTTCGGCCTTCATGCCGTCCGCGGTGGTCTCCCAGAAGAGCGCGGCGGTGCCGTGGGGCGTCTCGTAGCGGGTGCGGGCCCAGGTGATTCCGCCTCCGGGGCGCGGTCGGAAGGCGAGGGCCGTGGCGCCGGGTTCGGTGACCGTGATGCCGCCGACGACTCTGTGGAGCCAGTCCGCGACGGCTCCGAGGGCGTAGTGGTTGAAGGAGGTCATGCCGCCGGGGTTGAGGGTGCCGTCGGGGCCGAGGCCGTCCCAGCGCTCCCAGATCGTGGTGGCGCCCATGGTGACGGTGTAGAGCCAGGAGGGGCAGTCGGTCTGCAGGAGGAGTCGGTAGGCGGTGTCGAGGTGCCCGGTGTCGGTCAGGGCGTCGCAGATGAGGGGGGTGCCCACGAAGCCGGTGGCGATGCGGGCCCGCTCCTGCTCGACCAGGTGCGCGAGGCGGTCGCCGGCGGCCTGGCGTCGGCGCTCGTCCAGGAGGTCGAAGGCGATCGCGAGGGCGTATGCGGTGGGGCTGTCGCTCGTCATGTGTCCGTCGGGGCGGACGTACGCGTTCTGGAACGCGGTGGTGATCTCGTCGGCGAGGGTGCCGTAGGTGGTGGCGTCGTCGGTGTGGCCCAGTGCGTGTGCGGCGCGGGCGAGGTGGCGTGCGGAGTGGGCGAAGTAGCCGGTGGCGACGAGGTGGCGGTCGGTGCGTCCGGCGGCGGGGTCGTCCGGTGGGGCGGCGGGGTCGAGCCAGTCGCCGAGCTGGAAGCCGGTGTTCCAGAGTCGGTCGGGTCCCGCGAGCCGTTCGACGAGGTCGACCCAGCGCTTGCCCATGGGGTAGTGGCGGCGGAGGAGGTCGAGGTCTCCGAAGCGCTGGTGGAGGGCCCAGGGGGTGAGGGTGGCGACGTCGCCCCAGGCGGCTCCGGGCTGGATGGGGGTCCACATCGGTTCGCCGGGGATGACGGGGACGTACCAGGGGATGGTGCCGTCGGGGAGCTGTTCGAGCGCGACGTCGGCGAGCCAGGAGTCGAGCATGCCGGCGCAGTCGTAGAGGAAGGTCGCGGTGGGGGCGAAGACCTGGATGTCCCCGGTCCAGCCCAGGCGCTCGTCGCGCTGCGGACAGTCGGTGGGGATGTCGACGAAGTTGCCGCGCATGCTCCACAGGACGTTCTCGTGCAGGCGGTTGACCATCGGATCGCTGCATTCGAAGGAGCCTGTGCGGCGCATGTCCGTGTGGTGGACGCGCGCGGTGACGGCGCCGGGGGTGAGGTCTCCGTGCCAGCCGGTGATCTCCGCGTAGCGGAAGCCGTGGAGCGTGAAGCGGGGTTCCCAGGTGTAGGGGCCGGTGCCGGGAAGGACGAGGGTGTCGGTGGCGTGCGCTTCCCGTAGGGGCCGGGTGGCGAGTTCTCCGTCCTGGAGGACTTCCGCGTGCCGGAGCGTCAGGGTGGTGCCGGCGGGGCCGTCGGTCGTGACGCGCAGGCGGCCCACGAGGTTCTGTCCGAAGTCGAGGAGGTGGCGGCCGTCTTCCGTGCGGGTCACCGAGACCGGGCGGATCTCCTCGGTGCAGCGGACCGGGGGCCCTTCCGGCGCGACGAGCGTCGCCGGATCCCTGGTGCCGGTGCGTACGGGGGTCCAGCCGTCGGACGGTGCCGTCGGGGTGGCCCAGTGGGGTTCGTCGAGACGGGCGTCGAAGTGTTCGCCCTCGTACAGGCCGCTGGTGAGGATGGGGCCGACGGCGGCGTGCCAGGTGTCGTCGGTGGGGATCACGGTGGTGGTGCCGTCGGTGTAGGTGATCTCCAGCTGGGCGATGAGCGACTGGTCGGTGCCGTAGATGTTGCGGGTGCCGCCGTCGAAGCCGTACTTGCCTCGGTACCAGCCGTCTCCCAGCCAGGCGCCGATGGTGTTGGCTCCGGGGGTGAGAAGGGCCGTGACGTCGTGGGTGCGGTAGCGCAGCCGGTGGAGGTAGACGGTCCAGCCGAGGTCGATGGCCTCGTCGCCGACACGGGTGCCGTTGATCTCGGCTTCGTACAGGCCGTGGGCGGTGATGTAGAGCCGGGCGCGCTCGACCGGCCGGTCGTCGGTCCGGAAGTGCCTGCGGACGCGGGCGGGTCGTCGTTCCGCGGCGGGATCCTCGTCCCAGTCCGCTCCGACCGGGACGGCGGCCCAGTCCCCCGCGGTGAGCAGCCCGGCCTCGACGGTGCTGGGCCCGCTCCAGGCCGACGGCTCGTCGACGCTCGCCGACCAGGTCCGGACGCGGACGACCGCGGGTTCGCGCGAGGCGAGCGGCGTGTCGGGCCAGGCGACGAGGACGTGGTCGGCGCCGGCGACGCGACCGGTCCGGTACGTGTGGCCGCGGCGTTCGACCTCGACTTCGTAGGCGTGCTGATCGCCGGCTTCGGGGGCGGGGACCCAGGACAGTCGGGGGGTGCCGGTTCCGATGCCGAGGCCATCGGTCAGGTGCTCGAAGCGCACCGGGGAGGGCGGGAGGGATCGCAAGGGAGGGGGCCTTTCGTGGGCTCGGATGGTTCGTCGAGGCGCTGGGGGTCAGCCCTTGACCGCTCCCGAGGTGAGGCCCTTCATGACCTTCTGGTTGAGGAAGAGGTAGATCAGGAGGGTGCCGAAGACGTTGATGCAGATGGCCGCGAACAGGGGGCCGTACTGGGTGGCGCCGAAGTCGCCGGTGAAGTTCAGCAGGCCGACCTGGATGGTGCGCAGGTCCTGGCTGTTGGTGAAGGTGAGGGCGATGAGGAGGTCGTTCCAGATGAAGAAGAACTGCACCAGTCCGACGGTCAGGAGTGCGTTGCGCACGACGGGGAGACTGATGGTCCAGAAGGCGCGGAGGATGCCGGCGCCGGCGACGGTGGCGGCTTCGAGGAGCTCGCGGGGGACGGTCCTGTAGTAGGTGGCCATCATGAAGACGGTGAGGGGCAGGCCTGTGCCGGTGTACGTGAGGATGAGCGGCCACAGGGTGCCGGACAGACCGGTCTGGAAGTAGAGGGTGAACAGCGGCAGCAGGATCATCTGTGGGGGGATCATCATGCCCGCGAGGAAGACCAGGAGGGTGAGGCCGCGGCCCTTCCAGACCATGATCTGCAGGGCGAAGCCGGCGGCGGTGCCCAGCAGGAGGATGAGGGCGAGGGCGGGGACGACGGCGAGAAGGCTGTTCTTGACGTAGAGGCCGATGTTCCCGGTGGTCCAGGCTTCGGTGTAGTTGCCCCATTCCCAGGTGGTGGGCAGGCTCCAGGTGGAGTTGTCGAGGTAGTCGCCGTTGGACTTCAGCGAGGTCAGGAACATCCAGATCAGCGGGTAGACCTCGATGACCAGGAGGAGGGCGACGGCGAGGCGGAGCCACAGGCGTCCGCCCGCCTTGCGCGCGGCTCGGAGCGGGGGCTGCTTGGGGCGCCCGCGGCCGGTGCCGGTGGTCTTCGGGAGGGTGTCGATGGCCATGGCGTTCAGCTCTCCGTGTTGTCGCGCCGGGAGACGCGGTAGACCGCCAGGCTCACCAGGAGGCAGACGACGGTGAGGAGCAGCGCGATGGTGCTGCCGTAGCCGTACTCGCTGTAGGTGAACGACGACTGGAACATGTACAGGGTCAGCGGGGTGGTGCCGGTGCCGGGTCCGCCGTTGGTGAGGGCGACGACGGAGTCGAAGACCTTGAGGGTGCCGTTGACGCTGAAGATGAGCGACGACAGGAGGACGGGCAGGGAGAGCGGCAGCACGATGTGGCGGATCAGGCGCGGGCCGGAGGCGCCGTCGAGGCGGGCGGATTCGAGGACCTCGTCGGGGATGTCCATGAGGCCGGCGAAGAGCAGGACGGCGTAGAAGCCCATGGAGCGCCAGATGTCCATGATGATCAGGACCCAGAAGGCGCTGCCGGCGTTGCCGAAGAAGTCGATGGACTCCAGGCCGATGGCGTTGAGGAGGGAGTTGACGGGGCCGGGCTGGGGGGCGACCTGGAAGAGCTTCTGGAAGAGCAGGCCGACGGCGACCGTGGGGAGGATGACGGGGAAGAAGACCAGGGTGCGGACGAGCGCGGAGGCCTTCTTGAGGAAGAAGACGTAGAGGAGGGCCAGCAGGTAGCCGGCGACGACCTGGCCGGCGGTGACGATCACCGCGTACTTCAGGGTGAACCACAGGGCCTCGTGGACGGCCGGGTCGTCGAGGAGCCGGGTGAAGTTGTCCAGGCCGCTTCCGGTGAAGCCCTCGATGGAGTTGCCCTTGGTGAAGGAGTACCCGAGCGACCACACCATCGGGACGAGCATGATCAGGGTGTAGACGAGGAGTGCGGGACCGAGCAGGATCAGGATCGCCCTGCGGTCACCGAGTACGCGGTGCATGAGTGGTGTCCACTTCGTTTCTGGTGAAGGGCCGGCCGGACGGGGGCGGGCGGCGCGCCGGCGGGTCGCCCGCCCCACGGGGGTGTTACTGGCTGCCGAGCGCGGCCTGGACGGTCTCCATGAACTTCTGGGGGCTGACGCTGCCGTTGACGAGTCCGGGGGCGCTGGTGTTGCTGAGGGTGGTGGCCTTGGTGCTGAAGAGCGCTTCGAACCACAGGACGTTCTGCTTCGAGCCGCTGATCGTCTTGCGGACGGTGCCGGCGACCTCGCTGGAGTCCTTGACCGGGGTGTTGACCTTGAAGCCGGTGATGGTGCCGTGGTCCTTCAGGGCGGTGCTGCCGAAGTTCTCGGCGATGCAGCCGACCCAGGCGCCGGTCTTGTCGTCGAAGGTCTTCGAGCCGAAGGCGACGGCCAGGCCGATGTTGGAGGGGTACTGGTCGATGGAGCCCTTGCCGCCCTTGACGGCGGGGAAGGGCATGAAGCCGACGTTCTCCGTGCCGATCTTGTTCTGCTTGGGATCGGCGATGTTGGCCAGGGCCCAGCTGC
Source organism: Streptomyces hydrogenans (assembly GCF_014656075.1). GTDB lineage: Bacteria > Actinomycetota > Actinomycetes > Streptomycetales > Streptomycetaceae > Streptomyces > Streptomyces hydrogenans. Next base: position 12,851 of record NZ_BNBS01000105.1, on the reverse strand, counting down.
CCATGTAGAACATGCCGGACTTGCCGGTGAGGAACTGGTTCATCGCGGTGTCGTAGTCGATGGAACCGACGCCTTTGCCGAAGTAGCCCTTCTTGCCGAGGGCGGCGACCTCTTCGGCGGCCTTGACGTACTCGGGGTCGGTCAGCCGGGCGGTGCCCGCGTCGACGAGGTCGAGGGCGTCGGGGCCGAGGCTGCGGTAGAGGTAGCCGCTGATGAGGCGGGTGAGCGGCCAGCCCTGCGCGCCGGAGGCGGAGAACGGCTGGATGCCCTTGGCGTTCAGCTTGTCCGCGGCGGCGAGCAGTTCGTCCCAGGTGCCGGGGACGGCGATGCCGTCCTCCTGGAAGAGCTTCTTGTTGTAGAAGATCCCCTCGATGTTGTACTCGTACGGCAGCGCCATCAGCTTGCCGCCGTACAGGGCCTTGATGGTGGAGACGGCGGCCGGTTCCAGCTGGTCGAGGACGCCGAGACGCTCCAGTTCCAGCTCGATGTCGGCGACCTTGCCGCCCTTGGCCAGCTGCTTGGTCAGCGCGGGGGCGTTGCCCGCGGCGAACATGCCGGGCAGTGCGTCCTGGCCGGCGAGCAGCTGGAGCTTCTGGTCCAGCTGCGCCTGCGGGATGGTCTCCACCTTGAGCGGCAGGGCGTCGTTCTCGGCCTTGCAGGCGCTCGTGGAGAGCGTGGTCAGCGCCGTGCGCGTGGTCGTGTTCTCGGTGACGCTGAGGTACGTGAAGTCCTTGGGCGCCGCGGAGGTGCCGCCACCGCTGCCACCGCAGGCGGTGGCGACGAGGGCCAGGGACAGAACACCGGCCGGGGCGAGGGCGAGACGGCGGGCGCGGATCGTGCGGTGGGGCACTGGAGACTCCCAGGGATCGTGAGAGAAGAAGGGGCGCTCAGCGGGCGCGAGGGGCGGCGGAGGACCGGCCGCGCAGGAGACGGAGGGGCGTGTAGAACGTTCTCCATCCGAACTGGCAACACCATGACGCCATCCCTCTGGCGTCGTCAAGACACAGACGCGTAACATCGACTTCGCCTGGTCGAATGAGGAGACACCTCGGAAGCCGAGCACGTAGAACGTTGCACTAAAGGTGAGGAAACAGAGGCGCTCATGGCTGCGGACAGCTCGTCCAGGAACAGCAAGCGGGTGACGATCACCGACGTCGCCCGGCATGCCGGTGTGTCCACCGCCGCCGTGTCCAAGGTCATGCGCAACGCCTATGGCGTCAGCCCGGCCATGCAGGAACGGGTGCGGACGGCCATGACCGAACTGGGATACCGGCCCCATGCCGCGGCACGCGGGATGCGAGGCCGTACGTACACGATCGGCGTGCTGCTCGACAACCTCCGCAACGCCTTCTTCGCCGACGTCCTCGACGGCATCCACGAGGAGCTCGAAGACAGCGAGTACACCGTGCTGATCGGCGCGGCGGGGTTCGGCGCCGACGAACAGGCGCGCACCATCCGGTCGATGGTCGACCGTCAGATGGACGGCCTGGTCCTCATCGCGCCCGGTACCCCGCGCGCGGAGGTCCTGTCGACGGCCGAGGTGACGCCCACCGTGGTCATCGGTCACCACGACGTCTCCGAGGTGCACGACTCGGTCGTCGACGCGGACGACGTCGGCGCGGGGCTGGTCGTCGACCACCTCGTCTCGCTCGGGCACCGCGACATCGCCCTGGTCTCCGCGGCGGGCAGCAGGACCGCCCGCTGGCAGCGGACTCCGGAGATCGCGCTCGCGGACGGGTACCTGCGGGCGATGGAACGTCATGGTCTCGCCGGCCACGCGCGCGTGCACCACGCCGCGTACTCCGACGAGGGCGGTCACGCGGCCGGCCTCGCGCTGCTGTCCGGCGGCAGGCGGCCCACGGCGATCCTGACCGGCGCCGACGTGGCGGCCCTCGGCATCTACCGTGCGGCCGACGAGCTGGGGATGTCGATCCCGGACGACGTCTCGCTGGTCGGCTACAACAACACCGCGATCGCCTCGCTCGCCCCGGTCCAGCTCACCAGCGTCGACCAGGCCGGGCGCACCATGGGCGCGACGGCCGCGAGGATGCTGATCGAGCGGGTCGAAGGACGGCGGGACCGGTCCATGCGGACCACGATGACTCCGCGGCTGGTCGTGCGGCGCAGTACCGGGGCGCCTGGCGTCCCGTAGACGCGGGCCGTCGGCCATCGGATCCGCCGCGGCGGTGGGCGGGTACCGGGCAGGCCGCGCGCAGGGCGGCGGGGCCGGTCCCGGCAGCCTGCTGCGGCCCGGTCCGGAGGCCGGCGCGGTCGGCGGGCACGCTTCCGGGCCGTCTGCTCAGGGAGCACACGGCCCGGAGGGTTGCTCAGGTCCACGCTCACGACGCGACGACGCCCGATTCCGCCGTGGGGTGGTCGGCCCGTGGCGGGCGTTCGCGGCGGGGTGGGTTCATCAGTGACCGCCGACCGGCATGTCCGCGTGGGCGTGGCGGCGGGTGGCGGGCAGCAGCGTCGCGGCGAGGAGTGCGGTCGCCGCGCCGAGGACGACGACGGCTGCGGCGAGGCTGCCGGCCGCTTCCTTTCCTGCCAGCAGGGCGAGCGGGCAGAGGAATTCGCCGAGGAAGAAGGCCGCGGTCCACAGGCCCATGCCGCGGCCGCGCTCGGCGAAGTCGAGCCGGGCCATCGCCCGTGTGACGAGAGACGGCAGCAGCATGCCGGTGCCGACGCAGTTGATGACGGCTCCGGTGATCAGCAGGGGCAGGCCGTCGGCGAGTCCCATCAGCAGGAAGCCGAGCGCGCACAGGGCGAGGAGGAGGGGCAGGGGGCGCCGCTGCGGGGCCGTGCGGGTGAACAGGACGGAGCCGAGGACGGTCGCGGCGCTGGCGACGACGGTGACGGCGCCGATGGTTCCGGTGGAGTCGGTGCCCAGGTCCTCCAGGAGGTAGGCCATCTCGACGGGGACGGCGTAGAACACGACGGCCCCGAAGACGGTGAGGAGGCAGATGCCCGCCATGCGTCGTACGGGGAAGGGGTGCGGGGTGGTCCGCCGTTCGGTGCTGCCGTCTCGGGCGGGCGGCGTGGGGGCCGGCAGGACGCGGGCCATGAGGGGGGCGATGAGCAGGCCGACGGCGTAGAGCCAGAAGGGGGCGCGCCAGTCGGCGGCTCCGAGGGCTCCTCCGAGGAGGAAGAAGAGGGTGGCGGACGCGGAGGCGCACATGGTCTGCAGGGCGAGGTAGCGGTCGCGCAGGGCGCCGCTGTAGTAGTCGCCGATGAGGGTGGTGCAGGCGGTCATGATGGCGGCTTCGGTGACGCCGACGAGGATGCGGCTGATCAGGATGGCGTGGAGGGAGTCCAGCCAGAGCGGGGCTGTCCCGAAGACCGCGTAGAGGGCGGTGGCGGCGATGAGGAGGCGTTTGCGGCCGAGCCTGTCGACGATCACGCCCGCGAGCGGGGCGAGGAGGGCGAGCGCCAGTGCGGGGACGGTCAGGACGACGGGGACGAGGGCCGCGCTGCCGGGGACGTCGTCGAAGTGGTCCTGCATGCGGGGCAGGACGGGGGCGAGGAGGACGGCGCCGAGGACGGGCAGACAGCTGCCGGCCATGAGGACGGCTGCGGCCAGGCGCCCGGCGGGGGCGCCGGCGGGGGCGGGGGACGGCGGTACCAGGGGTGCGGGCACGAGGGCACTCTCCAGAACGCGAGGAAGGCGGGGTGGCGCCCGGCCGGTGAGGGCATGCCGCGTGGAGCGGTGCCGGAACCGGGGGCGGAGGTGCCCTCGACTATGCGTGCCGGTGAACGTGGTGCCCAGTACTCGGGGCATCGGGTTTCGCGATGGGTTCGATCCACCGGATGGATGGGGGGCCGGCGGGTCCTTCGGTGCCATGGTGCGCGTTTCGTGAGGGTGGGGCGGGTCAGGCCTCGTTGATGCGCCGGCCGACTCGGGCCGCGGTTTCCCGGAGCCAGATGTGGGCGGCGTCGTGGGTGTGGACCGGGTGCCACCACAGGGCTTCGCGCAGAGGGACGGCTTCGTAGGGGGGGTCGAGAAGGCGTACGGGGGCCAAGGGCGCCATGAGGCGGGCGAGGCGGGCCTGGACCAGGGCGATGCGGCGGGTGCCGGCGACGAGGGCGGGCAGGGCGTGGAAGCTGTCGACGGAGACCTCCACGCGCGGTTCGATGCCGAGCATGCCGAGCTGGCGGACGGCCGGGGCGTCGTAGGTGCGCTGGTACGTGACCCAGGGGAGGCGGGCGAGGTCCTGGCGGGTCAGGCGGTCGTCGATGCTCGGGTGGTCGTCGGCGACGACGAAGACCCAGCGGTCGTCGTAGAGATCGGTGGCGGGAAAGTCGCTGATGACGCCGTGGGGCATCAGGAGCCCGTCGGTGGCGCTGAGGAGGCTGGCGGTGTCATCGACGACGGTGAGGGGGGTGCGGGTGAAGCGCAGGCGGATTCCGGGGGCTTCGTCGTGGATGACGCGGGCGAGCTCGACGCCGAAGACGTCGACGGCGTAGTCGGAGGCGACGAGCCGGAATTCGCGCGTCTCGGTGGCCGGGTCGAAGGCCGCCTGACTGGTGAAGAGGCGTTCGAGGACGTCGTAGGCGGTGGCGGTGCGGTCCAGGAGGACCTGCCCGAGGGCGGTGAGTTCGTACTGGCTGCCCACCCGGGACAGGAGCTCGTCGCCGAAGTGGCGCCGCAGCCGCGCCAGGGCGGCGCTCATGGCCGGCTGGCTCAGGCCGACGCGCTGCCCCGCCTTGGTGACGTTGCGTTCTTCGAGGAGGGCGCGGAGGGCGACGACGAGGTTGAGGTCGAGGCGGGCGAGATTCACGGAGTTGTCTTCCTCAGGTGTGCACCAGCAGAGACTATTTGTTTGACCAATGACAGGGATCCATAGAATCGATTTCCCTGATCGCATGGGGCGGGTTCAGATTAGTCCCATCGCAATCAGGAGGACATGTCGGTGAAACCTGAATCCACTTCCGATCTCTTCTCCGGGCCTTTCGCTCTCGGCACTTTCGAGGCCGCTGACAGCCCGGCTGCTTTCCCCGGCCTCGTGGACCGTGAGGGGCGGGTCCTCGACCTGCGGACGGCCCTGGACGACCCCGCGCTGACGATGCGGAGCCTGCTGGAGCGCTGGCCGGCGGTTCTTCCGCGGCTGCGTGAGCTCGCCGCCGGCACGAGGTCCGGCAGTCGCCCGCTGGAGGAGCTCCGTGTGCTCGCGCCCGTCGAGCCGCGGCAGATCTTCCAGTCCGGCGCCAACTACCGCCAGCACGTCATCGACCTGCACGTCGCGCACCGGGCGCCGGGCGACGACCGTTCCGAGGAGGAGCGGCGCGCGGAGGCGGCCGAGATCATGGACCGACGGGCCGCCGAGGACCTGCCGTACGTGTTCATCGGACTGCCCAGCTCGATCACCGGCCCGTACGACGACGTCACGCTTCCCGCGTGGGCGGCGAAGCCGGACTGGGAGCTGGAACTGGCCGTGGTGATCGGCCGTCCCGCCCACCAGGTCTCCGCCGAGGAGGCGCTGGAGTACGTCGCGGGCTACACGATCGCCAACGACCTGACCGACCGGGCCACGGTGTTCCGCAGGGACATGCCGCAGATCGGAACGGACTGGCTGCGGAGCAAGAACGCCCCCGGCTTCACGCCGCTGGGGCCGTGGATCGTGCCGGCCGAGTCCGTCGGCGACACCGGCGATCTCCAGCTGAACCTGAAGCTCAACGGCGAGGTCATGCAGGACGAGTCCACCAAGGACATGGTCTTCGACGTCGCCCGGATGGTGTCCTACGCCTCCCAGAGCGCACAACTCCTGCCCGGCGACCTCGTGCTCACCGGCTCCCCCGCGGGCAACGGCATGCACTGGGGCCGGCTGCTGCGCGACGGCGACGTCATGGAGTCCACCATCACCGGCCTGGGCACGCAGCGCACCCGATGTGTCGCGGAGGAGTCGTGAACCGCACCGACCCCGAGGGCGCGATCGCGAAGGCCGCCGAGGAGTGCTCCAACTGGGGCCGCTGGGGCGAGGACGACCGCCTGGGCACCGTGAACTTCCTCGACGAGGCCAAGCGCCGTGAAGGCGCCGCGCTCATCCGGCGCGGAGCCAGCTTCTCCCTCTCACAGCGCTTCGACATCAACGGCCCGCAGAAGGGCTGGCGGCGCCGGACCAACCCCGTCCACACCATGCTCGACACCGGCACCGACGCGGCCCTGGGCAACCAGGGACTCCCCCACGGCATCGGCGGCGCCGACGACGTGATCGCGATGCCGCTGCAGTGCTCGACCCAGTGGGACGGCCTGGGCCACATCTTCGACCACGGCAAGGCCTGGAACGGCCGTTCCGCCGAGCAGGTCGTCACCTCCGACGGCGACCAGGTCACCGGCATCGAGCACATGGCCCCGCACATCGCCGGCCGCGCCGTGCTCCTCGACGTCGGCCGCACCGCGGGCCAGGACGGCGAGCTGCCGGACGGGTTCGCGATCACCGAGGAGCACCTGACGGCCGCCGCCCGGGCCCACGGCGTCACCGTGGGGCGCGGCGACATCGTCCTCGTCCGCACCGGCCAGCTCGCCCGCGTACGGCGGGACGGGTGGGGCGACTACGCCGGCGGCGCCGCCCCGGGACTGTCGTTCAGCACCGCGTCCTGGCTGCACGACAGCGAGATCGCGGCGATCGCGACCGACACCTGGGGCTTCGAGGTGCGGCCCAACGAGTTCGACCACGCCTTCCAGCCCCTGCACCAGGTCGTCATCCCGCACATCGGTCTGCTGATCGGCGAGATGTGGGACCTGGAGGCGCTCGCCGAGGACTGCGCGGCCGACGGCGTGTACGCGTTCTGGCTCACCGCCGCGCCCCTGCCCATCACCGGCGCCGTCGGGTCACCGGTCAACCCCGTCGCCGTCAAGTAGTCCCGGGGCCACCACCCGAGGAACAAGGGAGTTCCCCATGAGCACACCCCGCAAGGTCCTGGTCGTCGGAGGCGGAGCGGCCGGCAACGCCGCCACCATCCTGCTGCGCCGCGCCGGGATCGACGTCGACCTCGTCGAGGCGCACGGCGACTGGAACGCCACCGCCGGCGCCGGCATCACCCTGCAGGGCAACGCCCTGCGCGTCCTGCGCGAACTCGGCGTCTGGGACGAGGTGAAGGCCTCCGGCTTCCCCTTCGGATCGGTCGGCATCACCGCGCCCGACGGCACCGTCCTGCACGTCCAGCGCGACCTGCGCACCGGCGGCGACGACCTGCCCGCCACCGTCGGCATGCAGCGGCCGCGACTCCAGCAGATCCTGATCGACGCCGTCCGCGCCAGTGGCGCGACCGTCCGCCTGGGCACGACGGCCACCATCGAGGGCCAGGACGGCACCGGCGTCTCGGTCCGGTTCGGCGACGGCAGCGAGCACCGCTACGACCTGGTGATCGCCGCCGACGGTCTGGGCTCCGCCACCCGGGCGCAGATCGGGATCACCGACAAGCCCGAACCGACCGGCATGGCCATCTGGCGCGTCGCCGCCCCCCGGCCCGCCGGGGTCCAGCACACCGACCTCGCCTACGGCGGCCCGGCCTACATCGCCGGCTACTGCCCCACCAGCGACACCACGCTCTACGCGTACGTCGTCGAGAGGAACCGCGACCGCTCCTCCATACCGCCCGAGTCCTACGCCCAGGAGATGGTCCGCCTCGCCTCGGCCTACGGAGGCGCGTGGCCGGAGATCACCGCGACGATCACCGACCCCTCGAAGGTCAACTACACGTGGTTCGACCGGCTGCTGGTGGAAGGGGCCTGGCACCGCGGGCGGGTCGTGCTCGTCGGGGACGCCGCCCACTGCTGCCCGCCCACGATGGCACAGGGCGCGGCGCTGTCCCTGGAGGACTCCTGGGTCCTCGCCCAGATGCTGATCGCCGCGGACACCTGGGACGACGCACTGCTCCAGGCCTACTACGAACGCCGGATCGCGCGGGTGCGCCCGGTGGTGGAGGCGTCGGTGCAGATCGGCCGGTGGCAGCTCGACGGTGTGCGGGACGCCGACGTGCCGGGGCTGATGGCCCGCACCATGACGATGCTCAGGGAGCTGCCGTGACCGCGCCCACGGTGGACGTCCACGCCCATGTCCTGCTGCCGCAAATAGAGGCGCTCGTCGCGGGCCTTCCCGGACACGCGGAGGCCAGGGCGCTCGACGCGAGGCGCAACGGACCCGACGCGCTCGCGGTCAGTGGTCCCATGGTCCGCGACCGGATCCCGGCACTGACCGACCCTGCCGTCCGGCTCGCCCGGATGGACGCCCAGGGCGTCGACGTGCAACTCGTGAGCCCGTCACCGTCGCACTACCACTACTGGGCGGACACGGACACGGCCGAGAAGGTCTACCGGCTGGCCAACGAGGCGACCGCAGCCCACTGCGCGGTGGCACCGGGCCGGCTGCGGGGACTGGGGCTGGTTCCGCTGCAGCATCCCGAACTGGTCGTGCCCGCCCTGGAACACGCGCTGGAACAAGGGCTCGCCGGAGTGGAGATCTCCAGCCACGCTCCCGGCCGGGAGCTGTCCGATCCGGCCTACGAGCCACTGTGGGCACGCGCCGAGGAGACCGGGGCCATCGTGTTCCTGCACCCGTTCGGCTGCACGCTGGACGAGCGCCTCGACCGCTGGTACCTGTCCAACACCGTGGGCCAGCCCGCCGAGAACGCGGTCGCCCTCTCGCACCTGATCTTCTCCGGTGTCCTCGACCGGCATCCCGCGCTGAAGATCGTCGCCGCCCACGGCGGCGGATACCTGCCCACCCACATCGGACGCAGCGACCACGCCTGGCGGTCCCGGACCGACGCGTCGGCCGGCTGCGCCGAGCCGCCCAGCAGCTATCTGCGGCGCCTGTACTTCGACTCCCTCGTCCACGACCCGCGCGTCCTGCGGGCGCTGGTCGAGGCGGCCGGCGCGGAGCGGGTGCTGCTCGGCTCCGACTTCCCGTTCGACATGGGATCCGACGACCCCGTCGGCGCGTTGAGCGCCGCCGGCCTGACCAAGGCCGACTTCGACGCCGTCCGCGGAGTCAACGCGGCCTCCCTGCTCACCCTCTCCCCCGCCTGAGGAGGCATCAGATGACCGACAACCGCCTGCTCACCCACCTGAGGCACGTCGACCTCGCCGTGCCCGACTACGACAAGCAGCTCGACTTCTACGCCGGCGTCTGGGGGCTGACCAAGGTCGCGGAGGACTCCGGCATCTCCTTCCTCGCCGCCGAGGGCAGCCCCGAGCAGTACGTGGTCCGGCTGCGCAAGGCCGACGAGAAGCGTCTGGACCTCGTCTCCTACGGTGCCGCGACGGCGGCCGACGCGGGCACGCTGGCCGAGCGGCTGCGGGCCGGCGGCGTGCAGCTGATCTCGCGGCCCGGCACGGTCGACACCCCCGGCGGCGGCTACGGCTTCCGCTTCTTCGACGTCGACGGCCGGACCATCGAGGTCTCCGCGGACGTCACGGTCCGCAAGCACCGCAAGATCGAGGAGAAGGAGGCGATCCCGGTCAAGCTGTCGCACGTCGTGCTCAACTCCCCCGACCTGGAGCGCACCCGCGCCTGGTACGAGCGGCACCTCGGCTTCCGGCTGTCCGACACGCTCAGCTCGCCCCACATGGGTGAGGTCATGCACTTCATGCGGATCAGCTCCCAGCACCACTCCATGGCGCTGGCGAAGGGCCCCCACACCTCCCTGCACCACATCTCCTTCGAGATGCGCGGCATCGACGAGTACATGCGTGGTTCGGGCCGGGTCCTGCGGGCCGGTCACACGAAGATCTGGGGTCCGGGCCGTCACATGGCCGGGGACAACACCTTCACCTACTTCCTGGACCCGCACGGCAACACGGTCGAGTACACCACCGAGCTGGAGAACCTCGACGAGGACACCTGGCACCCCCACGTCTACGACTTCTCCCGGCCCGAGGTCACCGACCAGTGGGGCACCGCCAACGCGATGAACGAGCTCGTCGCGAAGGAGTCGTTCAACGACCCCGACCGCGGCTGCTTCCTCGCCCCGCCGGTCTAGTCCGGCAGCCCGATCCCCGGGAACGCGGCGGACCCTGTCCGCCCTGACCGCCGCCGCGTTCCCGGCTCCGGTCCACGGGACCGGAGCCGTCCGAAGAAGGCCGGCAACGGGCCTTCTCTCCGTCCCGGACGGCCCGGTCCCGTGCCCCCCTCCACCTCTCGACCTGGGAGCCGCACCATGCGCTTCGCCGCTTTCGCCCACCGGCACCGGAACCGTGTCGCCGTCGTCGAGGACGACGGCACGCTGTTCCCCCTGCCCGGTGTCACCTCGCTGGCGGATCTGATCCGTGACACCGACGGCCTGCCGGGCCTCCTCGCCGCGGGAGCCTCGGCTCTGGACGTTCCGCCCGGGCCGCACGTCTCCGACGTCAGGCTGCTCCCTCCGCTCCAGCCCTCCTCGGTCAGGGACTTCGTGACCTTCGAGGAGCACGTCGAGGGGGTACGCCGCTCCGTGAGCGGTGAATCCGGGGTGCCCGACCAGTGGTACGAGGCGCCCACCTACTACTTCACCAATCCGCACGCAGTCTTCGGGCCTCATGACGACGTGCCCGTGCCGCCGGGATCGTCGGTGCTGGACTTCGAGCTGGAGGTGGCGGCGGTCATCGGCCGCGAGGGCCGTGACCTCACCCCGGAGCGGGCGCGGGAGCACATCGTCGGTTACACGATCTTCAACGACTGGTCCGCGCGGGACCTGCAGTCCGCCGAGATGAAGGTCGGGCTCGGTCCGTGCAAGGGCAAGGACTCCGCCACCACCCTCGGACCGTATCTGGTGACCGCCGACGAGCTGGAGCCCTACCGCGACGCCGACGGTTTCCTGCGGCTGGCGCTGACGGCCGAGGTCAACGGCGAGAAGGTCGGCAGCGACCTGCTGTCCAACATGAGCTGGACGTTCGAGGAGATGGCCGCCTACGCCTCGCGCGGCACCCCGATCGTCGTCGGCGACGTCCTTGGGTCCGGCACGTGCGGCAACGGTGGCTGCCTCGCCGAGCTGTGGGGCCGCAACGGCAAGCAGGTCCCACCGCCGCTGGCGCCCGGCGACACCGTCACGCTCACGGTGGAGGCCCTCGGGTCGCTCGTCACCCGCGTGGTCCCCGGCACCGAGCCGGTCGCGCTGCCCAAGGGGCGGCGCCGCGACCGGGAGCGGCCGTGAACAGCGGGCGGCTCGCGGGAAAGGTCGTCGTCGTCACGGGCGCGGCCCGCGGCCAGGGCGCGGCCGAGGTGACGGCCCTGCGCTGCGAGGGCGCCACGGTCGTCGCCACCGACGTGAACGGCAGGGACGGTGTCCGCCGGCTCGACGTCACCCTGGCCGACGACTGGACGGAGCTGGCCGGGTGGCTCGGCGACACGTACGGGGCGGTGCACGGGCTGGTCAACAACGCCGGCATCGCCTGGCGTGCCCGTCTGGACGAGGTCACCGCCGAGGACATGAGCCGCGTGCACGCCGTCAACGTCAACGGCCCGCTCCTGGGAATCCAGCACCTCGCTCCCCTGATGCCGCCGGGCTCGTCCGTCGTGAACGTGGGGTCCTCTGCCGCGCTGACCGCCCACTACCCGGTGGCGTACACGACGAGCAAGTGGGCGCTGCGCGGACTGTCGAAGACCGCCGCTCTGGAGCTTGGCCCCCGGGGGATCAGGGTGAACACGATCCATCCCGGGTTCGTCGAGACGGAGATGACGGCCTCGGCCGCGCCCGCCTTCCGGGAGAGCAACATCCGCGAGACGCCGCTCGGCCGAGTGGGCACCGTCGAGGAGGTGACTCCGCTGGTGGTGTTCCTGCTCTCGGACGAGTCGTCGTTCATCAGCGGCGCGGAGATCCCGGTGGACGGCGGCCTCACCTCGCACGGCGGGGTGAAGTCGGTGTCCGACGCGCTGCTCGGCGGGAGTGCGCCGTGAGACGGCTTGAGGGGAAGGTGGCCCTGGTCTCGGGCACGGCCCGCGGTCCGGGGAAGGCCGCGGCCCTGCGGTTCGCAGCCGAAGGGGCCTTGGTCGTCGTCGGCGATCTCCTGCACGAGGAAGCCCTGGAGACGCAGCGGCAGATCGGCCGTGAGGGCGGTACCGCCCTTGCTCCGGGCCCTGTGGATGTCACGCGTCCCGCATCCGTCGAAGGCTGGGTGGCGGAGGCGGCCGAGGCGTTCGGCGGCATCGACATCGTCGTCGCCCACGCCGGAACGCTGCGGCTCGGGTTCCTGGCCGAGGAGCCCCACGACGACTCCCCGGCCACCGTGGACCCGGTGTGGCTCATCGCCCGCGCCGCATGGCCCCATCTGATCCGCAGCCGCGGATGCGTCGTCACCATCGGCTCGACGGCCGGGATCAGGGCCTCCCTGTCCCACCACCGCACCGCTCGCCACGACTCGAAGGGAGGGGTGGGCGAGCTGCTGCGCCGGCTCGCCGCCGAGGGCCTCGCACACGGCATCCGCGCCAACTGCGTCAGCCTGGGTCCGGTCGACACCGAGGGCGCACGCGCCGACCTCCTCGCAGAGGCCCTTCCCCCGCGCGACTCCGTCCGGCCCACCCCCCTCGACCGTCTCGGAACCCCTCAGGACATCGCCCGGGTCGCGGCCTTCCTCGCCTCCGAGGAAGCCTCCTCCGTCTCCGGCGCCCATCTCGTCGTCGACGGCGGCGGGACCGCCGTGCTGCCGGACCCCCTCACGTGAAAGGACTCCCGGAACCGTGGACAAGGTCATCCGGAAACCCGCCGATGCCGTCGCCGACATCCGCGACGGCGCCTCGCTCGCCGTCGGCGGCTTCGGCCTCAACGGCATCCCCGAGACCCTGATACGTGCCCTGCACGCCCAGGGCGCCACAGGCCTCCAGGTCGTGTCGAACAACTGCGGCGTCGACGACTGGGGCCTCGGGCTGCTGCTCGCC
>NZ_BNBS01000104.1 GCF_014656075.1 Streptomyces hydrogenans | reverse complement strand
CGGCAGCTCGTAGGAGACGCCCTGCGCGAGAGCACCGCCCCGCGTGCGGACCAGCATCTGCTGCTCCGCCAGTTCGTCCAGATCCCGCCGGATCGTCGCGGACGAGACCTGGGGGGCCGTGGCGGTCTCCGCGACCTCCAACCGACCCTCGTCGGCCAGCCGCTCCAGGAGCGCGTTCCACCTCTCCCGCTTGGTCATGCCACCCCTCCAGCCTCCGGACCAGGAAACGCGCCCTCACCTTACGCTCGCTCCGCCGCCGGCCCCGTCGGACGGCCGCGCCACCCGGGCCACCGGCGACGGTCGACACCCGGCCGTCCCACGCCTGTCACGCCAAGGGCGGGCAGGAGCCGAGTCAACGGCCGACCAGCGGTGTGGGCGGCGCCTCACCCGTGGATTCCGCGTCGGTGTCGTCGGCTTCGCCCGTGTCGTCGGTGTCGACCGGGCCGCGGGGGAGCAGCCGGTCCAGCCACTTCGGCAGCCACCAGTTGGTCCGGCCGAGGAGCGTCATGGTCGCCGGCACCAGCACCATGCGGACGACCGTGGCGTCGATGAGGATCGCGGTGGCCAGGCCGAGCCCGAACATCTTGGTGGAGGGGTCCTCGGCGACGGCGAAGGACAGGAAGACCGCCACCATGATGAGGGCGGCCGAGGTGATGATCCGGGCGGTCCGCGAGACGCCCTCGACGATCGCCGTGCGGTTGTCGCCGGTGCGCAGGTACTCCTCGCGCACGCGGGAGAGGAGGAACACCTCGTAGTCCATCGACAGGCCGAACAGGATGGCGAAGAGGAACATCGGGATGAACGACACGATCGGAACCGTCGCTTCCAGCCCGATGAGCGCGCCGCCCCAGCCCCACTGGAAGACCGCGACCATGATGCCGTACGCCGCGCCGATGCTCAGCAGATTCAGCAGTACCGCCTTGAGCGGGACGAGTACCGAGCGGAAGACCAGCATCAGCAGCAGGAACGACATCGCCAGCACGGCGGCGACGAACGCCGGCAGGCGTTCGCTGGTGCGCCGGCCCACATCGGACAGGCTCGCGGCGGCGCCGCCGACATGGGCCCTCGCCGGGCCGGACCCGATCGCCGTGGGCAGCACGTCGGTGCGCAGCCGGACGATGGTGTCGGCCGTGGCCTTGTCCTGAGGGCTGGTGGTCGGGAACACCACGAGGGTCGCGATGCCGGTGGCCCGGTCGACGCGCGCCGGCGCGACGGAGGCGATGCCCGGATCCGCCGAGACCGTCGCGACGAGCCGGTCCACCACCCCCGGGTCACCGGAGGGGTCCGCGGCGATGACGAGGGGACCGTTGGTGCCCGGGCCGAACCCCTCGGCGACGAGGTCGTAGGCCCGGCGCTCGGTGCGGCTGTGGGGGAGCGAGCCGTCGTCGGGCAGGCCGACGCGCAGGCCGAGGACGGGCAGCGTCGCGGTCAGCAGCACCCCGGCCGCGCCGAGCGCGTAGGGCACCGGGTGCCGGCTGACGTGCCCGATCCAGCGACGCCACCCGCCGGCGTCGGTGCCACCTGCCGCGGGGGCCCGTCGCGCGAGCCGACCGGGCTTCCTCGTCCGCAGAGCCCGGCCGATGCGGCCGGGCCGGGCCAGGCGTGGGCCGGCGGCGCCGAGGAAGGCCGGCAGCAGCGTCACCGACGCGACCACCATGATCAGCACGACGATCGAGACCGCGAGCCCGCCCACCGTCATGAACGGGACGTTCGCGACCGCCAGGCCGAGGATCGATACGACGACGGTGCCGCCGGCGAAGACCACCGGCCTCCCCGCCGTGGCCACCGCTCGCCCCGCCGCCTCGCGGGGATCGAGCCCGCGCGCGAGGTACTCCCGGTGCCTGGCGAGCAGGAACAGCGCGTAGTCGATGCCGACGCCGAGGCCGATCATGCTGCCGAGGACAGGGGCGAAGGCCGGGACGTCCGTCACCCCCGCCAGCACCGTCATCGTGGCGACCCCGACGGTCAGCCCGAAGACCGCCATGCCGATCGGCAGCGCGGCGGCGACGAGCGAACCGAACGCCAGGAGCAGGATCGCGGCCGCGGCGAGGAGGCCGATCAGCTCGCTCACGCCGCCGTCGGGATCGGAGAAGGCGTAGAAGAGGTTCCCGCCCATCTCGACGCGCAGCGGCAGTTCGGCGCGCAGCCGGTCGCCGAGAGCGATGAGGGCGTCGAGGTCCTCGGCCGACAGCCGGCTCTGGTCGGGGTACTGCGCCCGGACGACCGCGATCCGCCCGTCGGCCGAGACGAGGCCGCCGCGCACAGCGGTCTCCCGGCCCCCGTCGAGCGCCCCCGCCGGGTCGCTCGCGCCGAGCACGTGCGGCAGCCGCCTCACCTCGGCCCCCAGCCGGGTGAGAGCGCCGCGCGCGCCGTCGTCGTCGAAGAACGTCGCCCCGTCGCCGAGCGGGGTGACGACCACCTGGGCGGTCATCCCCTCCTGCCCGGTGCCCGCCCGCTCGATCAGCTCCGCGGCCCGCTGGGAGTCCAGCCCCGGAGCGGTCATCGAGTCCGCCGTCCGCCCGCCGACGGCGACGGCGGCGAGGACGCCGAGCGCGGCGGCGACCAGCCATGCCGCGATCACCCGCCAGGGATGGCGGGCGGCGCTTGCGCCCAGGCGCAACAGGGCTTTCGAGAGCATCGGGTCCTCCAACCACCTCGTCGGCCGTCCTTGTACGGCCGCCGACGCCGAGGTTCGCCGCCACGGCGCTCCACGGCATCGGCCCGCGAGCCGTGGATCCTTCGGCCCCGGGGCGGAGTGAAGACCCGTCCTTTCGGCCGATGCGCGGCACGCCGTAGTCCCTAGGCTGAGAACCGTGCTCCGAGACGACCTGCGAACCCTGTGGACCGAACCCCGGCCGCCCGACGCGCCCGCCCGGGTGCGGCGGGACTGGGTCCTGCTCGCCGCGGGCCTCGCCGGTGTGGCGCTGGAAGCCATCCTGCGCGAGGACGTCGTGTGGCGGCCGGTGGCGGCGGTGTTCGCCGTATGGCTGTGCGTGCTGCCCCTCTGGCGCCGGACCCGCCCGCTGGCGACGGTGACTCTGGCGTTCGGCTCGGTGATCCTGCTCCAGGCGGCCTCGCTCGTCGCCGCACCGAGCGAGCCCGTCGGTCTGAACACGGGCGCCATCGTCCTCGTGCTGGTGTACGCGCTGCCCCGGTGGGGATCGGGACGCGAGATCGTGCTGGGCGGCGCGATGACCCTCGCGGCCTTCTCGCTGTGCGCCGTCACGGACGACGTCCCGGCCGCCGAACAGGTCGTGGGCCTCGTCTTCCTGCTGCTGCCCGGCGCGATCGGGGCCGCCGTGCGGTTCTGGCTGACCGCTCGCGAGCGGCAGCTGGAGCAGGTGCGCTCCCGCGAGCGCGAACAGCTCGCCCGGGAACTGCACGACATGGTGGCGCACCACGTGTCGGCCATGGTGATCATCTCCCAGGCGGGCCGGGTGCTCGCGGCCACCGACCCGTCCGCCGCCGTCGAGGCGCTGGAGGGGGTCGAGGAGGAAGGGGCGCGCACGCTGGAGGAAATGCGCGCCATGGTCGCCGCGCTGCGCGACCGCGGGGTCGGCGCCGAGCTGTCGCCCCCTGCCGGAGTCGCGGACCTGGAGCGCCTGGTACGCACCCCGGGTGGTCGCCTCAGGGTCGACCTGGGGATCGACGGCGAACTGGACGCGCTGCCCCCGGCCGTGGACGCGGCCGTCTACCGGATCGTGCAGGAGTCGCTGACCAACGCCCTGCGCCACGCGGTCGACGCGACCGAGCTCGTCGTCCGGGTCGCCGCGGAACGCCACACGGTACGGGTGAGCGTGCGCGACGACGGCCGGCGCACCGGCCGGGGGCGCGACGGATACGGAATCACCGGACTGCGCGAGCGCGCTACCCTGCTCGGCGGCACACTACGAGCCGGCCCGGGCGCCGACCAGGGCTGGCATGTCGAAGCCGAACTGCCGAGAGCGAGGAGCGAGAGCGTTGTCCATTCGCGTCCTCGTCGCTGACGACCAGACGATCATCCGCACCGGGCTGCGGATCATGCTGAACGCCCAGCCCGGCATCGAGGTCGTCGGCGAGGCCGCCGACGGACGGGAAGCGGTACGCCTGGCCCGCGAACTACGCCCCGACGTCTGCCTCTTCGACATCCGCATGCCCGTGCTCGACGGCCTGGAGGCCACCCGGCTGATCGCCGGCCCGGGCATCGCCGACCCGCCGGCCGTGGTCGTCATCACCACGTTCGACCTGGACGAGTACGTCTACGGCGCCCTGCGCGCCGGCGCCCGCGGATTCCTCCTCAAGGACACCGGACCGGACCTTCTGGCGCAGGCCGTGCGGTCGGCGTCCGACGGCGAGGCGCTCATCGCGCCCAGCGTCACCGTCCGCCTGCTCCAGACCTTCGCGGACCTCCCTGCCGGCCGGCCCGTGTCCCAGCCGATCTCTCCCGTCACCGCCCGCGAAGAGCAGGTGCTCCTCGCCGTGGCCCGCGGCCTGACCAACACCGAGATCGCCGACGCGCTGCACATCAGCCTCAGCACGGTGAAGACGCACCTGGCCAGCCTGATGGCCAAACTCGGCGCCCGCAACCGGGTGGAGATCGCGATGTGGGCCTACGAAACCCGCCGCATCCTCCCCGGAACCTGAAGAGGGGACCCGGGGGGTTGGATCCGGTCCGCTACGGCCTCGATCCGCCGGTCCTAGGCGCGGCGGCGCAGTGTGAACCAGAAGGTCGGTACCGGGTTGGTGCCCGGTGTGACGTCGGTGAGGTCCCAGCCGGTGAACCTGGTGCGGAGTTCGTCGGCGGTGACGCCCGCCGCCCATGACGTGATGGTGGTGGCCGGGCTGCCGAGCGGTTCGGGGCCGTACCCGAACATCAGCAGTCGTGCTCCGGGGGCGGCGCGTTCGGTGAGGCCGGCGGCGTAGGCGTCGCGGCGGTGCAGGGGGATTCCGCAGTAGCAGCTCAGGTCGAAGAAGAGGTCGTACGGGCCGGGTGCGTCCACCTCGTCGAGTCGGGTGGCGTCCCCGTGCAGCACCGTGACGTCCGCTCCGGCCGCGGCGGCCTTCTCCTTCGCCTGCCGGACCGCGCGGTCGACCAGGTCGACGGCCGCCACCCGCCAGCCGTGCCGGGCCAGGTACACCGCGTTGGTGCCGGTCCCGCAGCCGAGTTCGAGGGCCTGGCCCGGCGCCGGTGCGCCGGGCCCTTCCACCAGGGCCACGAGTTCGGGCGGCGTGATGCCGCTGTCCCAGGGCGGCTTGCCGTCCCGGTAGAAGTTCTCCAACGCGCGCTGCACAGCCGCCTCTTCGTCGAGCTCCGCGGCCGACCGGGTTTCGCTCATGGCGGTACCTCCAAGAATCTGTAGTTGGACTCTAGTGAATGACTCTAGTGACTGACTCTAGAGATAGACTCCTGGCATGGATGAGGTCAAGAGGTCCGAGGGGCAGGACGTCAAGCGCCCCGACAAGCGGGCCGAGCGGTCACGGCGCACCCGCGAGAAGATCGTCGTGGCGGCGCGGGACCTGTTCGTCACGCAGGGGTACGGGGCGACCAGCCTCCAGCAGGTCGCGGATCGCGCCGGCGTGGCCGTTCAGACCGTGTACTTCGTGTTCCGCAACAAGCGCGCGCTGTTCAAGGACGTCGTCGACGTGTCCATCGCGGGCGACGCCGAACCGGTCGCCACGATGGACCGCGACTGGTTCCGCGCCGCGTGCGCCGAGCCCACCGCGGCCGGGCAACTGCGCGCTCACGTGCGGGGCGTGCGCGACATCCTCGGTCGTGTCGCCCCGATCATGCCGCTGATCGCCGCCGCGGCGGCCACGGACCCGGAGATCGCCGCGCAGTGGTCCGCCGGTCCCGACCCGCGCTACACCGTCCAGCACGCCGCGGCGAAGGCGCTGACCTCCAAGCCCGACGCCCGCCCCGACGTCGACACCGACCGCGCCGCCGACCTGCTGTACGGGCTGCTCAGCCCGGAGCTGTACCTGGTCTTCGTCCGCGACCGGGGCTGGTCCCCCGAGGTCTGGGAGGAGTGGGCCCGCGCGGCCCTCACCGCCCACCTCTGCGTCGACCGCGAGTAGGCCGTGCCGGCCCTCCGGTGACAGCCGCCGCGAGAGAAGCTCTGCAGGTCCCCGCCCTCGGTGCGGTACCCGACCGGCCAGGCCCGCGCCCGCGCCGGCTTCGCCCCCCAGGTGCGCAAGACGTGCGGAATGTCCGATTCTCTTATGATGGCCAGAGGTGGGGCTAGAAATGGGCTGATGCCGATGAGCGGACCCGTGAATGCCGAGGGGGCCGGTGCGGGAGAGGAAGCCCCGCCACCGGACCGCTGTCCTGCCACTGCCTGGGTGGACCGGACGGGCACCGTCCAGCTGTGGAGCGCGGAGGCCGAAGCCCTCCTCGGACACCCGGCGCGGGACGTCTGCGGCACCTCCGCGGTGGAGCTGCTGACCGCGCCCGGGGACCGCCGAGCGGTGCTGGCCGCACAGGAGCAGACCGGGGCCGGCCGGAGCTGGAACGGAGTCCTCGCTCTGCGTCACCGTGACGGTCACGACGTGAGGGTCGCGCTGCGCGTGCGCCCGCTCACGGACCGGGAGGGCTGGGCGGGATGGTCGGTCTCCGCGGGGGACGCCCGTCGGATCGAGCGGGAGGAGATCGACCGGGCGATGTTGCGGGCCCTGTTCGAGCAGTATCCCGCCCCCATCGTCCTGATGGACGACGCGTTGCGGTACCGGTTGCTCAACGGAGCGGCGGAGCAGGTCCTCGCTCGCCCCGGAGCCGAACTCATCGGCCGGCACGTCGACGCGGGCACCTCCCACCTCGCATCCGAGGCGATCGACCGGGTTCTGCGGCAGGTGCGGGAAACCGGTGAGTCCGTCCTCAGCCTTCCCGTGCGCGGCAGCCCCGCCTCCGGTCCGGACGGCGACCGGATGTGGTCGCTGTCCACGTTCCGACTGACCGACCCGACCGACCGTCCCCTCGGCCTGTGCCAGACGTACGTCGACATCACGGACAGGCACCGCGCCGAACGGCGCGTGGAACTGCTGACCAAGGCCGCGGCGGACATCGGTGCCACGCTGGACGTCGCACGCACCGCGCAGGAGCTGGAGGACGGCCGGGTCCCGGCCCTCGGCGACCTGGCCTGGGTGGCTCTGTCCGAGGCCGTGCTCGAGGGCGACGAACCCCCGAAGATGTCCGGCCCCGGACGGTGGAGACTGCACCGCATCGGCGTGGCTCCGCCGGGTGACGCCTGGCCCACCGGTCTCCCGGCCGCGGGCGCGGTTCCGCCCGCGCTGCCCGACCACGCGCTCCTGCGGAGAATCGGGCAGGGCGAGACCGTCCTGCTGCCCGACCGGGACAGCGTCAACGCCGCCGCCGATGAGCACCCGGGGCTGGCCCCTCTGTTCGTCCCCGAGCACGGCCATTCGGCGATCGCCGCCCCGCTGTTCGCCCGTGGCCTCGTCCTCGGCACCGTGGTCGTCTGGCGCACCCGCCGACCCGCCCCCTTCGGTCAGGAGGACGCCGACCTGCTGGCGGAGATAGCGTCCCGGGCCGCACTCGGTGTGGACAACGCCCGCCGTTACACGCGCGAGCACCGGGCCGTCGTCGCCCTGCAGCAGCGCCTGCTCCCCGCGGCCACCACCGACACCCCCGCGGCGGAGACCGCGGGAATCTACGTCCCGGCGGGAGGCGGAGCGGAGATCGGCGGGGACTGGTACGACGTGATCGCGCTGCCCTCCTTCCGCGTCGCCCTCGGCGCGGGTGACGTCACCGGACACGGTCTGCCCGCCGCCGCCACCATGGGCCGGCTGCGGACGGCCGTCTACACCCTCGCCGACCTGGAACTGGACCCGGACGAACTGCTCACCCACCTCGACGACCTCATCCAGCAGCTCCAGGACGAGGCGCCCCACCAAGGGGACACCGTGGGTGCCAGCTGCCTGTACGCCGTCTACGATCCCGTCACCCGCCAGTGCACCCTCGCCAGCGCCGGACATCCACCGCCCGTCGTGATCCGGCCCGACGGCACCGTCGGATCCGTCGACATCTCGCCCGGACCGCTGCTCGGTGTGGGCGGGATGCCGTTCCAGGCGACCACGTTCGACCTCGAACCCGGCAGCGTCATCGCCGTCTACACCAAGGGCGTCATCTACCGCGACGACCACGATCCCGACACCGGTCTGCGGCGGCTGACCGAGCATCTCGCGCGGTTCGTCCGTTCCGGCCGCGGTCTGGACGGTGCGGGACACGAGATCCTCCGGAGCCTGGGCGACGCTCCGGCCCGCGACGACACGACCCTGCTCCTGGCGCGCACGCGTGCCATAGATCCGGCGAACATCGCGACCTGGGAATTCCCCGCGGACGCGTCCGTCGTCGGCGCCGCCCGCAAGGCGGCCGCCGGCCAGCTGGCCGCATGGGGACTGGACGAGATGTCCTTCACCACCGCGCTGGTCGTCAGCGAACTGGTCACCAACGCGATCCGGTACGCGGGCGGCCCCATCGGCCTGCGCCTCATCCGGGAGAACGTGCTGGTCTGCGAGGTCAGTGACCCCAGCAACACCCAGCCACGACTGCGCCGGGCCCGCTGGTCCGACGAAGGGGGCCGCGGCCTGTTCCTCATCGCCCAGCTCACCACCCGCTGGGGCAGCCGCTACACCCGCAGCGGCAAGACCATCTGGGCCGAACAACCCCTCACCACCGATCCCCGCCTGCTCGACCTGCCGCTCTGATCGCGGGCGGTAAGCCGGCGAGCGGACAGACGTGCCGGCGGGGTCGCCGTCACAGCGGCCGGTGCCGAGTTCTAGGCGACGCGGGGCCGCAGCTCGACATCGTGCCCGGACATGAGGGCGACGATGCCGTGGTCGGTGGCGGCCACGGAACGGAGGGCGAGCCCCTCGGGCAGGCTGTCGAGCGGGGCCTGGCGCTCCAACGCCTTCTCCAGCAGGGCGCGTGCCGCAGGAGGCACGTTCTCGGAGAGCCGGACGTCGTCGAGTCCGATGGCTCTCGCGCCGGCGACGCCGACATGGGCGGAGGCGGAGACCTGTCCCAGCAGCGGCACTCGGGTGGTCGCCACCACCTGGTCGTCACCGTCGCTCCGGTCGATGTCGATGCCGTAGAAGGCCGAGAGGTCGTCGTACGCGAGGGTCGCCGTGACCTCGGCCTCGTCGGCCCGCTCCCGGCCGCCCTGCTCCTGGCGTACTCCGTGCAGACGGACGGCGAGATCCTGAATCGTCAGGACGCGGCCGTTCAGGGCGGCGGGAACCCGTGCGGCCGTGATGTCCGCCTCGGTGATCACCCGTCGAGCCAGCTGAAGTGACACGGGGAAACCTTTCACGCGCACCTGAGGAGCGGAGTCGAGGCCGATGCTCCGCTGAACCGATGCGGCGATGCGGTGCTGTGCGTACTGCGTGGCCAGTGCCTCGCCGCCGCCGGTGGCGAGCAGCAGCAGGGCCACCGCGATCGATCCGTTCCGGCGACGCCTGCGCCACCTCGCCCGGCCGTTTCCTTGTCCGTTCATGTCGTCTCCTGTTCGGGGTCTCGCTGCCGGTCACGCCTTGGTTCAGCGGCGGATCGGCGGTCGTGGCGGCAACGGGCCGACGTCGTTGTTCGTCGCTGTGGGACGGGGGGTGGCGCGGGCCTCCGACTCGGTCCGGGTGGCGAGGAGGACGGTGTCGCCGCGGTCCAACCGCGCACCGGCGGAGGGAACGGCTGCGATCACGGTGCTGGTGCCGGCGGCGCTGGAGCGCGGGGTGAGCGCGATGTTCAGGCCCAGTGCGGCCAGGTCTGCTCCGGCTTCGGCGAGGGTCTTCCCGACCAGGGTTCCCGGGACGGCGACGGTCGGGGGCACGGGTTCCGTCGAAGCGCGAGGGCTTGTCGGACCGGCGCCGCGGCCGGGACCGCTGGTGCCTCCCAGGTCGCCGGCGGAGGGCTCTGGCTCGGGCGAAGGGCTCGCCGAGGAGGAAGGCGGGGCCTGCCCGATCGGACCCGTGGCGTGCGGCGAGTCGGGCCCCGCGGCGATGACGGCGGCGACGACTGCGCCCGCGCCGAGAGCGGCCGCCGTCGCGAGTGCCGTGCGCCGGGGACTTCTGGGGCCGTTCGGGGGCCTGAGCGCCGTTGTCGCCTGTTCTTCAGGGAGAGGTGGCGCTCCGGTGAGAGTGATGCCCTCGGGAGGGGGGAAGTCGTGGTGTCGAGGGGCGACCAAGGCGTCGCGCATGGCCGCCGCGTCGGCGAATCGGTGGTCGGGGTTCTTGGCCATGGCGCGGGAGAGAGTCGCTTGGACGTGCGGGGGCAGTTCCACCCCGAGGTCCCTCGGGGCCGGCGGGTCCGCGCACATGTGCTGGTAGGCGATGGCGAACGGGCTGTCCCCGGTGAAGGGCTGATGGCCGGTGAGGAGCTCGTAGAGCATGCAGCCGGTCGAGTAGAGGTCGGAGCGGGCGTCGACGGACCGGCCCTGGGCCTGCTCGGGGGACATGTACGCGGCGGTGCCCACCGAGATGCCCGTGCCGGTCACCCTCTGGTCGTGGCCGTCGGAGAGGCGGGCGATGCCGAAGTCCATGACCTTGACCAGCCCGTCCGTGGTGATCATGACGTTGGCGGGCTTGACGTCCCGGTGGACGAGCCCGGCCGCGTGGGCGCAGGCGAGTGCTTCCAGCGTTCCCGCGACCCAGTCGACCGCCTCCCGCACCGAGGGCGGGGCGGACCTCAGCCGGTCGGCGGCCGTGTGCCCGGAGACGTGCTCCATGACGAGGAAGGGGCGCGGGGGCGCTGTCGGAAGCAGGCCGGCGTCGTAGACGGCCGCGACGCGCGGATGGTTGAGGGAGGCGGCCGCGCGGACCTCGCGCTGGAAGCGGTTCTGGGCGACGTCGTCGAGGACGAGCTGTGGGTGCATCAGCCTCACGGCGACCGCGCGGTGCAGGACCAGGTCGTCGGCCGGCCAGACCTCGCCCATGCCGCCGCGGCCGATCATCTCGCGCAGCGCGTACCGGTCGCCGATCACGCCGGCCCACGGGTCGTGGAGGGTGTACTGCATGACGGTACCTGCGGTCCTTCGGGTGGTCGGGCTGACAGGGAGGGTGCGATCCCGCCGTCGGCGTGGGCTGCCGGAAGCCCGCGTGGAGCTGACTCCCGCTCGACGAGCGGGAAGCGGTTCAGTCCGCCGTCGGTGGTGCCTTCGGTGCGCGGAACAGGCACCCGACGGCGGCGGCCAGGACGATGACGCCGACGGCGATGAGCGAGGCGGACAGGCCGTCCATGAAGGCGGCTTTGACGCCGTCCGCCAGGGCCGATCCCTGGGCGCCGAGCTGATCGGCGACGTGCAGCCCGGCGGCGGCGGAGTCGCGTGCGGCCTCGGCGGCTTCGGGGGGGAGCTGGTCGAGGGAGCCGGGCAGGTTGGCGCGGTAGTGGCTGCCGTAGATCGATCCCATGAGGGCGATGCCGACGGCCGAGCCGACCTCACGTGTGGTGTCGTTCATCGCGGAGGCGACTCCCTGCTGGCCGCGGCCGAGCGAGCCGGTGATGGCGGAGGTGCCGACGGCTCCGGACAGGCCGATGCCGAAGCCGGCCAGGACGAGTCCCCCCAGGAACGGCAGGTAGCCGGAGCCGACGTCGAGCCGGGAAATGACGAACAGGCCGGCGCTCAGCAGGAGCAGGCCGACGGTCATCGTGGCCTTCATCCCGACCCGTCGCACCAGGTGAGGCGTGACCTGGGAGGTGGGCAGGACGACGGCGGCGACGCCCACGAGCGCGGCGGCGGCCATGAGCGGGCTGTAGCCGAGGATGAGCTGCAGGTACTGCAGGCCGACGAAGAAGAACCCGAAGACGGCCATGAACTGTACGAGGACGACGATGGCTCCCGCCCGGAAACCGCGGATGCCGAACAGGGCGGGATCGAGCAGGGGGTGTTCGCGCCGCAGGCCGAGCCAGGCGTACGCGGTGAAGGCCAGCACCGTGACCACGAGGGAGGCGACGACGACGGGCTCGGTCCAGCCCCGCTCGTTGCCTTCGATGATGGCGAAGACGAGGGTGCCGATCCCGAGAGCGGTGCAGACCGCCCCGGACACATCGGGTGGGGAAGGGTGCTCGTCCTTGGTGTTGGGCGACAGCAGGAGCGCGGCGGCCGCGGCCAGGACGGCGGTCGCGGCGGAGGCGATGAAGATCGACCGCCAGGAGAACAACTCCAGCAGGGCCCCTGCCGCGAGCATGCCGATGATGGCTCCGGCGGCGGCGAATCCGGACCAGGTGGCCACGCCCTTCGCGCGCTGTCCGGGAGGGAATGCGGCGGTGATCGTGGACAGCGTGCCCGGCATGATCATCGCGGCCCCCAGGCCCATGACGACCCGCCAGACGATGAGCGTGGTGGTGAGGTCGGCGAAGGAGGCGGCCAGCGCGGCGATGCCGAAGACCACGGTGCCCGCGACGAGGACGTTGCGGCGCCCGATCCGGTCGCCGATGGCACCGAGGGGCAGGACGAGGGCGGCCAGGGCGACGGTGTAGCCGTCGGCGATCCAGGTCAGCGAGGCGTTGGTGGCCGACAGGTCGATGGCCAGGTCGGGCAGGGCGAGGTTGAGCGCGGAGACGGAGGCGACGACGAGGACCAGGGACAGGCACATGGCGAAGAGCACGCCGTTGTGGCCTGCCCGCCCGGTCGCGACGGTGTCCTGCCGGTCTTCGGGCTGATGGTCGGATGCTCGGTGAGGGCTGGTGGACATGAGGAACCTGTCTCAGTCGGTGCGGGGCTGGAGGAGCTTGAAGACCAGGCGCGCGCCGGTGCGCTGCGCCGCGTGGCGCAGACGCGCCGGGGCCGACAGGGCTGGGGGCGGCGTGAGGGCGGCGGCCAGACGGGGAAAGAGCGCTTCGGCGTTGGTGCGGTTGACGGCCCTGAGCGCGTCCGGGGCGACGTGGCTGTCGAGACCGCTCGCGAAGTACTGCCCGGCGGGAGCGGGGGCGAAGGGCCAGTCGCTGCCGAAGAGGACGTGGCCCGGGCGGGCGAAGGCGAGCAGGGTGGGCAGGGCGGCGGGGCTGGAGGACAGGGCGGTGTCGAAGTAGAAGGAGCGGAAGTCGTCCAGGACGTCGAGGGGGCTGCGCGCGGTGTCGTTGGCGATGGTGAGTGCCATGCGGTGTGAGGAGTACGGCACGAAGCCACCGGCGTGGCTGAGGATGAACCGGACCTTCGGGAAGCGGCGCGGGATGCCGTTGCGGACCAGGAGATAGGCGGCCCGGGTCGTGTCCAGGAGGAAGTCGGCGGCGAAGGCGGGAATGCCGTCGACGGGGGGAGCGGGCAGTTCGGCCGGGTGTATGAAGACCACGGCGCCGCGGTCGTCCAGCGTCTGCCACAGCGCGTCCTGGCCGTCCGTGCCGAGGTAGATGCCCCGGTTGTTGGCGAGCAGGGTGACGCCGTCGGCGCGCAGCTCGTCCAGTGCGCGCACGGCCTCGTCGGCTGAGGCGTGGGCGTCGGGCATGGGCAGGGTGGCGAAGAAGCCGAAGCGGCCGGGGTAGTCGGAGACCAGGGCCGCGCAGTGGTCGTTGAGGCGTCGGGCCAGGCGGGCGGCTTCGGCGGGTGCGGTGAGGAAACCGGTGCCGGGCGTGGAGACGGAGAGGATCGACGTGGTGGTGCCGAGGAGGTCCATCAGGTGCAGGGCGGACTCGGGGCTCCAGCCGGGCAGGGCGCGTCCGCCCGCGTCGGCGATGCCGGCCTTGGCGAGCTCGTCGCGGTAGAAGGCGGGCACCACATGGTGGTGGACGTCGATGCGCTGTGCCGAAGGGGACATGAAGCGGCCTTTCATGCGGTCTACGGGATACGGCGGGGAAGGGTGCCTTCCGGCGGCCGACCGTGCACTGCCGACCCGTCCGACGCTCTGGGTGTCGGTTCCTGGGGTGGCGAAGGAGCCCGGTTCGGCGGTGGAGCAGGGCCTTGGGGCGGCCGGAATGAGGAAAGAGGGGGTGGATCGGCCGGAGGGGGAGCCGTCCGTGTGCTTCGCGACGTCTTGGAGGGGGAGGAGCGGGCCGCCGTCAGATGAAGGAGACCGACACGGAGCCGAGGGCTCCGAAACGTGCCTCTGCCTTCTGGCCGACGCCGACGAAGGAGGCCGTGGTCATGGCGCCGGTCAGGATCACGTGCCCGGGGCCGAGTCCTTCGCCGTGGGCGGCGAGAGCGTTGACCAGCCGTGCGACCGCGTCGGCCGGATGGGCCGGGGCCTGACCGCCGCCACCGGTCGCCACACGGTTTCCGTCGACGAGCAGGTCCACGTGCACCGCCGCGAGGTCGGGTGCGTGCGCCATCGGCGTGAAGGGACCGCAGATCAGACCCGCGGAGCCGGCGTTGTCCGCGACGGTGTCGGTCGGGGTGATCCGCCAGTCGCGGACGCGGCTGTCGATGACCTCCAGGGCGGGCGCCACCGAATCGGTGGCGGCCAGTACGTCGCTGAGGGTCACGTCGGGGCCGCGCAGCGGCCGGGCGAGGCGGAAACAGATCTCGGGTTCGACGCGCGGGGCGCAGTACCGGGCGGCGCGTACCGTCCCGCCGTTGCGGTGGACCATGTCGTCCAGCAGGTGCCCGAAGTGCGGCTGGTCCACGCCGAGGAGTTCCCTCATCGGGGCCGAGGCGAGACCGGTCGTGTAGCCGATCAGCGACGCTCCGGAGGCCACGCGGCGGGCGACGTCGTCCTGCTGGACGGCGTAGGCGTCGGCGAGGTCGAGAGCGGGCCACGTCGCGGAGAGCGGCTCGACCGGTGCCGTGCGACGTTCCGCGTCGCGCAGCAGCCGGGCGGCCTCCGTGCGGCGCCGGGCAGCCGCCGGCCTCATGGCTTGTTCCTCCCGGCCATGCGTGTCGCCGCCTCGTAGACCAGCTGGGCGTGCAGTTCGAACAGCGCCACGAGGTCGACGTCGTCACCGTTGATCTCCCGCTGGACGAACAGCCCGTCGCCGCCCGCGACGGCGTAGGTCGTCAGGGCGTTCACGGACTTCTCGTCGAGGTCCGGGATGATCGCCCGGGCCATTTCGGCGATCTTCGCGCGCGCGATGTCGCGGACCTGGAGGAACACCGTCCGGCCGCGGGGTTCGGCGGGGCGCCGCTCCAGCGCGAGCATCAGACCGAGGCGGAGGAAGTCGGGGGCTTCGATCAGCGACCTCGCCACGTTCCCCGCCATGGCGGTGACCCGTTCGAGCGGCGTCCCGGTCTCTTCGCTCGGCAGCTCGACGGCGGCGAGCCAGGTTTCGAAGCTGCGCTCGATGACCGCGGCGATCAGGTCGTCCTTGTCCTTGAAGTGCCAGTAGATCGAGCTGGCGGGCAGGCCGCACTTGGCGCTGACGGCCGCGATGGACGTGCCTTCGTATCCCCGCTCGCCCGCGATCTCCACTGCGGCGTCGAGGATGCGCTGCCGCGACTCCACTCCGTTCGCGCGCTTTTTCCGGGTCGTCTGCGGCTCTGTCATGGCAGGTGCCCCTCTGGGTGTGCGGTTCTCGCCGGCTGCTTGACCCTATCCGGCGACGTGCCTACTGTAGCACTCATTCCAATTGGAGCGATTGCTACATCAAGAGTCGCGCAGCATGACCGACAGTGAGGTGGCCTGATGGGCGAGACCAGCGCCGGGGCGGAAACCGAAGAGAGCACCTACGACGTGGCCGTCATCGGCTATGGCCCCACGGGCGTCACCGCGGCGAACCTGCTGGGCGCGATGGGGCTACGCGTCATCGTCCTGGAACGGGACGCCGAGATCTTCACGCGCGCACGGGCCATCTCCACGGACGAGGAGGTCGTCCGCATCTGGCAGCGGATCGGCCTGGCCGAGCGCCTCAAGCGGGACATGCTGACGGAGCGGCCGGTGGACTTCGTCGACGCCGACGGCCGCACGTTCCTCAGCGCGTCCCCCACCTCGCGCGGCCACGGCCACCCGCCGCAGATGTTCATCTACCAGCCGGCGGTGGAACAGGTCCTGCGCGACGGTGTCGACCGCTACCCGAACGTGAGGATCCTCCTCCGTCACGAGTGCCTGAGCCTGCGGCAGGACGCCGACGGGGTGGACCTGACCGTGGTCGGCACGGCCGACGACTCGGTCCACCGCCTGCGCGCCTCCTACGTGATAGCGGCCGACGGCGGCTCCAGCCTCACCCGCGCCCAGCTGAACATCGGGTACGAGGGGCGGACGTACGAGGACCGCTGGATCGTCATCGACACCAAGATGCTCAAGCCCTGGCCCGACCACGACAAGCTGCGCTTCCACTGCGACCCGGCCCGCCCGGCCGTCGACTGTCCGACCCCGCTGGACCACCACCGCTACGAGTTCCCCCTCCTGCCCGGAGACGACGAGAAGGAGCTGGTCACCGAGGACGCCGTGTACCGGCTGATCTCCCGGTACGGCGTCGGCCGCGACAGCGTCAAGGTCCTGCGCGCCACCGTCTACAGCCACCACGTCCGATTCGCCTCGCGCTTCCGCGCCGGCCGGGTCTTCCTCGCCGGCGACGCCGCCCACGCCATGCCGCCGTGGATCGGCCAGGGCATGGCCGCCGGCGTCCGGGACGCGGCCAACCTCTGCTGGAAGCTGAACTCCGTCCTCCACGGCGAACTGCCCGAGAGCGTCCTCGACAGCTACGAGACCGAACGCAAGCCGCACGTCACGGAGGTCACCAAGCGAGCGGTCTTCGTCGGCCGCATGATCACCGAACGCCGACGCCCGGTCGCACGGGTCCGCAACGGCGCCCTGCGCGCCCTGGACCGGATACCGGGCTTCGGCGACCGGCTGCAGGACTCCAGCTGGATCCCCGTGGCCCGCTATGACGCCGGCCTGCAGGCCCGCCCCCGCACGAAGGCGACCGGACGCCAGATTCCGCAGCCCTGGGTGACCGGTTCCGACGGCGAACGCGTACAGCTGGACGACGCGCTCGGCGGCCGCTGGCTGCTGCTGCACCTCGGGCTGCCCACCCCGCAGCCCGCCTGGGAGCGCCTCGGCGTCGCGTCGCTGGCCGTTCTGCCGGTGGGCTCGCGCCCGGCCGAGGGCGCGATCGTCGACAGCGACGGCGTCCTGCTGCCCTGGCTCACCGAGCACGGCGTCACCACCGTGGCCCTGCGCCCCGACGCCTACGTCTACGCCGCCGCCCCCGCCGGTACCCCGCTCCCGCCGCCTCCGGCCGGATTCGCCCCCGCGTCACGGCCGGCCACGACCACCGCCCAGTGAGGACCACCATGACCACACCCACCGAAGTCCCCGCGATGACGGAGCACCTGCTCGACGTCGAAGGCAAGAAGATCTTCGTCGCCGAGACGGGGCGGGGAGCCCCCGTCCTGCTGCTGCACGGCGGCGGCCCCGGCGCCTCCGGCGTCTCCAACTACAGCCGCAACATCGCGGAACTGTCCCAGGAGTTCCGGGTCATCGTGCCCGACCTGCCCGGTTACGGCCGCAGCAGCAAGGGCCTCGACCCCGCCGACCCCTTCGGCGCCCTGGCCACCGGCATCCGCGGCGTGCTCGACCAGCTCGGCCTGGAGAAGGCCCACTTCGTCGGCAACTCCTACGGC
Source organism: Streptomyces hydrogenans (assembly GCF_014656075.1). Lineage (GTDB taxonomy): Bacteria > Actinomycetota > Actinomycetes > Streptomycetales > Streptomycetaceae > Streptomyces > Streptomyces hydrogenans. The sequence goes on along the minus strand of NZ_BNBS01000104.1, from coordinate 10,949 downwards.
GGTGCCTGCGCCCTGCGCCTCGCCCTCGACACCCCCCAGCGGGTCGACCGCATGGTGCTCATGGGCCCCGGCGGCATCGGCACCACCCGCGCGCTGCCCACGCCTGGCCTGAACAGCCTGCTGAACTACTACACGGGGGACGGGCCCTCGCGGCCGAAGCTGGAGAAGTTCATCCGCGACTACCTGGTCTTCAACGCCGCCCACGTACCCGACTCGATCATCGACGCGCGCTACCGGGACAGCATCGACCCCGAGGTCGTCGCCGCCCCGGCGCTCAGGCGCCCGAAGTCGCTCGGCGCGCTGTGGAAGATGGACTTCACCCGCGACAAGCGCCTGAAGCGGCTGGCCGTGCCCACCTTGGTGCTGTGGGGCGCCGCGGACAAGGTCAACCGGCCGTCGGGCGGCCGGATGCTGGCCGAGAGCATGCCCAACTGCGACCTGTACGAGGTCGCCAACACGGGACACTGGGTGCAGTGGGAGCGCGCGGACCTGTTCAACCGGCTCTGCGCCGACTTCCTGGCGGGCCGCCGATGAACACCGCGCCCTCCGTCTTCGGCTCCGTCCACCTCGGCTACGTCGTCGTCGAGTCCGACCGCTTCGCCGACTGGCGCCGGTTCGGCACCGACGCCATCGGCATGCACCACGACGACATCTCCCGCGACGTGATGCGCTTCCGCCTCGACGACCACGAGTGCCGCTTCCTGATCCGGCGCGGCCCCGCCGAGGACGTGGTGGCGATCGGATGGCACATCGACGACCACACCTCCTTCGAACAGGTCGAGGCCCGCGTCCGGGCCCACGGTGTCCCCGTCGTGCGGGGCTCCGACGAGGAGGCGGCCCTGCGCGGCGTGGAACGCCTGCTGCGTTTCCCCGGCCCCAAGGGCCTCGTGCAGGAGATCTACACCACCCCGGTCGTCTCCTCCGAGCCGCTGCGGATGCTCGCCTCCGGCTGGGTCACCGGCGACTCGGGCATGGGACACGTCGCGATCACCTCCGCCAAACCCACCCTGATGCGCGGCTACTACCACACGGTCTTCGACGCCCGCCTGACCGACTACATCGACGAGACGATCAGCGGCGTCAAGCTCAAGATCCGTTTCCTGCGCGTCAACGAACGCCACCACTCCATCGCGATCGCCGCCCTCCGCGGCCTGCCGATCGACCCGATCCGCACCCGCGTCCAGCACCTCAACATCCAGGCCGACAGCCTGGACGACCTGGCCCGGAGCTACGAGCGCGTGCACGAACTCGGCTTCGACATGGCCCTGACGATCGGCCGGCACACCAACGACAAGGAACTCTCCTACTACGCCCGCACCCCCTCCGGCTTCGAGTGGGAGGTCGGCTGGAACCCCCTCGTCATCGACGAGAGCACCTGGGAGCCCTCCACCCACCAGGGCATCAGCATCTGGGGCCACAGGCCCGTCGGCCAGACGATCCTCGACAAGCTCGACCAGTTCCGGCTCGGCGCCCGCTCCCTCGTCCGACCGGAGAGGACCGTCCCCGCCCTCAGCGGGGCCGGCATCCCCGACGACTGACCCGACACGGTCACCCCACCGCCCGGCAGGGTGACCCCACGCGCTCGACCCCCGGCAGCGCGGCGGAACACCGCCGCCGGCCCTCTCGCCCGGTCGCCCATCCGTCGTACCGGGGCTTTGACGGACACCTGTCCCCGCGGCCCGATCACGGGCGCACTCCTGCGGGCCGGCCCGGCCATCCCGGACGCCCGCGCATCCGCGTGTCCACCCGTCGCCGTCCCGCACCGCTCGGTCCGTCCGACACGCCGTTCGTCGTGCTTCCCGCCAGGGGGCGCCAGGAACCGTGATGCCGGGCCCCGGCGAGTGACCCTCCACCTCGCGAGAGGACGCCCCTCATGTCCGTCCCACCTTTCAGGCCCGGCAACGGGCCCCCGCCGGACGACCGCACCCACGAGGCTGTCACGAGCGTCCCGCGGCACGTGTCTCGGACACTGTCCGGCGCGCGCCGGCGGTTCCTGGCGGTCAATGGCGCCGTCTTCCTGCTCAACGCGTCGCTGTCCAGCACGGCCGGTGAACTGTTCGCCACCCGTCCGGCGAGCACGGTGCCTCTGGGCCTCGCGCTCGGCGCTCTGCAGCTGGTCGTCCTGCTGCTGACCTCATGGTGGTACGACCGCACGCTCCGCCGCCACGTCGATCCGCTCGTCGACCTCACGCGAGGCCACGCCGACCTCGTGCACGCGTCACCGTCCCGGCCGGGTCCGGCGGAGACGACGTCCCGACGGCCGCACTCGGCGCAGGGGAGGCGCAGATGAACGACCTGTCGCTCGCGGCGGGGTTCACGTCGGTCTCGGGTGGTTCCGGCGACCGGACCATGGTGCTGACCGCCTTCATGGCGTTCATCGTCCTGTCCCTGCTCCTGTGCGTTCTGGCCGGCCCCGAGGACGACACCACGGCCGACTTCTACACCGGCAACCGGTCACTGACACCGGTGCAGAACGCGCTGGCGCTCACCGGGGACTACATATCGGCCGCCACACTCCTGGGCGTGTCCGGCCTGGTGGCCGTGGCCGGACACGACGGCATCTCCCTGGCGGTCAGCAGCTGCCTGGCCGTCGGGCTGTTCCTGCTCCTCGCCGGTCCGCTGCGCAATGCCGGCCGCTACACCCTGGGCGACATCCTCGCGCTGCGTGCGCCGGGTTCGGCGTCCCGTATCGCCTCCGCCACCGCCACCTTGGCCGTCTGCCTGCCCTTTCTGGTCCTTCAACTGGCCGGGGCCGGCAGCGCCACCGCACTGCTTCTCGGGCTGACCAGCCTGGGGGCGGGGCAGGTGTGCACCGTCTTCGTCGGAGCGCTGATGATCTGCTACGCGGTGCTCGGCGGCATGAGGGGCACGAGCCTCGTCCAGATCGTCAAGGTGGCCGTGGTGTTCACCACGATGCTGCTCCTCGCCCTTCTGGTCCTGCGGCACTACGACTTCGACCCGGGCGCCCTGCTGACCGCGGCCGAGCGGGGGAGCGGGTTGCACGACCGCTACTTCGAACCCGGTCACACCGTGGGGAACAGCGCGGGCGGCCGTCTCGACTTTCTGAGCCTGCAGCTGTCCGTCGTCCTGGGCGGCGCGTGCATGCCGCACATCCTGATGAGGATCAACTCCGCGGCCGACGGAGCCACCGCTCGTCGAGCGACGCGCTACGCCATCGCCATCATGGCCGTCCTCTTCGTCTGCGTGGTCATCGCTGGACTCGGTGCCGCCGGTGTCGTGGAAGGCCAGAAGATCCGTGCCGTCGACAGCAGCGGCCAGATGGCCCTCTTCTTCCTGGCCGGAGAGCTGGGAGACAGCGCTCCGGGGCTTACCGGCAGCGTGCTGCACACCGCTGTCGCGTGCTCCGTCTTCGTCACGGTACTGGCAGTGGTCGCCGGCATAGCCTTGAGCGCCGCGGCCGCCCTGGCGCACGACCTGCACGCGCACGCGGGACGCAAAGGACGTATGTCCGAGCGCCAGGAGGTCCGATCGGCCAGATGGGCAGTGGGAGCCGTGGGCGGCCTCGGCGTCTTCCTGGCAGCGATGACCCAGGGACGGAACCTTCAGTCCCTGACCCATCTGGCACTCGCCCTCGCCGCCTCCACGGTCCTGCCCGCCTGTCTGTACGGGCTGTTCTGGACCCGGTACAACCGGACCGGGCTGCTGTGGACCGTATACGGCGGTGTGCTCTGCACCACCGCCCTGTACGTCTCCTCGCTCGCCTTCTCGGGCGCGCCCACCTCGCTGCTGCCGGAACACGACTTCCACCTCATCGGGTTGCAGTCGACCGCCGTGATGGCCGTCCCCGCGGGTTTCCTGCTCGGGTGGGCGGGCAGCGCCGTCGGACGGCGTGCGCGACCCGCGGACGACACCGGGGCGGACCGCCGATGGCGTGAACGCGTTCTCGTCGGAGCGCGAGAGGAATGACATGCGCCGAGGCCCGGCGGTTCGGCCGGGCCTCGGCGCACGCGGTCGACTCACTCGGAGCGACAGAAGTGGTTCACGGCCGTGGGGCCCGTTCAGACCGGCTCGACCCCGAGCCTGGCGGCCAGGGCGGGAAACTGAGCCAGCGCGTTGGACCGCTCGACGGCCCGCCGCTCAGCGGGCGAGAAGGTCTCGTCCAGCTGCGGTGCGGGGTCCCCGGCCACCGGGAACAGGGCACTGGTGAACGGCCAGTCGGTGGCGAAGAGAATGTGCTCCGTCCCGGCCAGTTCGCGTACGGATTTCATCGCCTGAGGCGCCGGGGACAGAGCGGTGTCGTAGAAGAGCTCGCGGAAGCACGGGCTGCTGTCGTCCAGACCGGCGGCCCCCACCTGCTGCGCGATCGCCGGGGCCAGGGTCAGCAGGCTGGTGCGGTAGGAGATGTACGGCAGGGTGCCGCCGGCGTGCGCGGCCAGCCACCGGATGCGCGGGTAGCGCTGGTAGACGCCCTTGTAGAGCATGTTGACCAGGGCGCGGGTGGTGTCGAACGTGAACTCGTACAGGAACGGCGGCAACCCGAGGTCCGGGTAACCCCGCGGGGTCACCGGGTGGATGAACACCATGGCGCCCAGGTCGTCGAGCGCCTTCATCAGCGGTGCGAACACGGGATCGCCCAGGTACTTTCCGCCGTAGCTGCTGAAGACACCCACACCGTCCATCTTCAGTTCCCACACGGCCCGTCGGGCCTCGGTGACGGCATGGGAGACGTCCTGCGCGTCGACGGCACCCCCCAGGGGCAGGACGGCGAAGCCACCGAAGCGGCCCTTCAGGTGTGCGGACGCGGTGTGGACGAGGTCCCGGCTCGTGTAGGTGTTCAGCCGCTGCGCCATCGCCACCCGGTCCTGGGCGGAGGGCAGATAGGTGACGCCCGGCTCGGAGACGGAGACCACCTGGGTCTGGATGCCGTAGCGGTTCATGAAGTCGACCGCGAGCGTGGGGCTCCAGGCGGGGACCGGCACGCCTCCGATCTCGGTGATGCCGTGCGCCGCCAGCGACCGGCGGTAGAAGTCCGGGATCAGATGACAGTGCACGTCGATGCGGTCTCCGCCGCGGCGTACCGGGGCGGCAGACGAAGCGTCGCCGGCCGCGAGCGCCGGCCGAGCGCCGAGGGCCGTCGCGGTGGCTCCCAGCGGCAACGCCGCCTTGAGCAGCCCGCGCCGCCTCATGCCGCGCGAGTCGGCTTGTCCTGGAGCAGCCATGTAGAACACCTCACCGAAGGAGCGAAGGGGGGAAGGTACGTCCGCTGGAGGGGGCCACGCGGACACCGGACAGCCGCTGATGGCCGGGGCGGCCGGCGTCAGCCGTGCGGGCATCAACGTTCTTGTAGTGTTCACTACAGAGTCTGGAGTGATCGCTACAGTAAGAGGGGTGGGGGAGGGCGTCAAGAAGCGCGGCGGTGCTGATTCACCGACATCCGAGCCCGCCCGCCCTGAGCTGCTCTGGCTCCCGGCTTCCTTCGCCCGCGGGGACGGCCCCGAACGCGCATCAGGGCTGTCCCGCGAGTGCGGCCGAGCTCTGACCCGAGGCCGGCTCGATAGGGTCGGGAGAACAGCCGACGGAAGAGGGCCGCTTGATGGCGACGTACGACCAGCTGACCGTGTGGGCCGGTCCGGGGCACGTCACGCGAGCCGTGCGGGACGTGGTGGCCGGTTGGCGGATCCCGGACTCCGCGAAGGCACAGCTCGTCGAGGTGGGCATCCCGACGGCTCCGCGCCTCATCGAACGAGTCGTGACGCAGAGCGAGGCCGAACCGGCTCTGCTCACCTCCCGGGGACCGCTCTACCGCCTCACCGCGCAGGCGGACCTCGACGATCCGGCCGAGCGGTCGTCGTTCGGCGTCGAGCCGGAGACCGGGGCGGTCTACTACGTCATGCCGGACGGAGAGGCACGGTTCGCCGACTCGGGTGTCGGCGCATGGCTCGAGGTCCTTCACCGCTACGGCAGTCGCGTCACGGCCTCAGAGCTTCTTGGCGAGCCGGACGGCCCCGAGGAGGACTTCTCCGAGGACGAGGAAGAGCGGACTCTCGCGGAGCTGAACCGACTGGCCGAGGACCTCAAGGAGATCGACCCTGCGGCCTTCAACGGCTACGAAGGGTTCCTCTGGCCGGCGCACCTGGACCGCTGGCTCTACTGACCCCGGCCGACGGATCCAGGGCCCGTGGCTCTGGACCGCGCAGGCCTGACACGCCCCCGCGCGGGATGAGCCCGGCCTCGACACCGCGTCCGGCAACCCGCTGAACCGCACGGGGCAACCGCGTGGGTGGCCCCATGGCCATCAGGTGGCCCACCCCGCCCGTGTCCGCGGGGGTGGCCCCACGCCGCGCCGGATGGTCCTCGATCTCGGCGCGGGCATCTCCGCTTGTGCGGAGATGCCCCCATGAGCCTTGTCATCGCCTGCCCGGTGGGGCTGCCCCTCGAAGTACCCGGTGCTCAACTCAAGGCCGTGCAGCGTGACGACCAGAGCGCGGACCAGGACCGGACCCGGCTTCGGACCGGGGCTCGGTCGTGGCCCGCAGCCCCGTCACGTGCGCCTTCCGACCGGACCTGAGCGTCGCGCGGCGTACTCCGGGCGACACCCGTGACGAAAGGACGCTCGCCGACCCGGTCCCCTCAAGGCCCGCCGCTCCAGGACGCGGTGAGCTTTCCGCCGCATCCCCCAGGAACATCGGCGCCCCGCAGGCACCGCCACGGAGAAGCGCCAGAAAGGGCGGGCTCCGCGGGTCCGGAGTCGGCGAGCCGGCTCACCCGGATCACCAGGATCAGTGGGTCACTTCGCGCTCCCACCGCTCGCGCGGCTGGTGGTGCAGACGCCAGTAGTGCTCGGCGATGTCCTCGGGGTCGTACGCCGTCCCGGGCGCGACCGCGCCGCCGACGGTGACCGTGGCGACGTGCACGCCCGACGGCCCGTACTGCGTGTCGAGGAGTTCGACCAGGGCCCGCACCCCGGCCTTGCCCAGCGACAGGCTCACGTACGGCGGCTTCATCTCGGGCATCCCGCCGGTGACGACGAAGGTGCCGCGCCCGCGCAGGGCCATCCCGGGCAGGAGGTGCGCGGCGGTGGTGAGCGCGCCGAGGACGTTGACCGCGTACGTGTCCAGGTGCGCGCGGTGCGGGAGTTCACCGACGGCGTCGGGGCGGATGACGGCCGCGTTGTAGACCACGACGTCCGGTTCGCCCAGCTCGCCGACAGCCTCGTCGAGGGCGGCGCGCAGGGCCGTCTCGTCGGCCACGTCGGCGGTGAGCGGCACGGCCCGCACCCCCAGCGCCCCGACGGCCTCTGCCACCGCCGCCACGGTCTCCTTCGACCGCGCGACCAGACCGACCGGCAGCCCCTCCCGGGCGAACCGCCGCGCCACGGCCTGCCCGATCCCCGGCCCCGCCCCGATGACCAACGCCCCACCCATGACCGCTCCTCCGTCTCGGCAACCAACGACGTGGAGGACAACCCCACTTGATCGCTCCGTCTTCCCGGGAGGCGGGGCGATGTCAGAGACGCCCGTCGGGACCACGACACGCTTCCGGCGGCATCCCCGCAGGCGCAAGCGCATGCGTACGCGCCTGGGACGGGATCCGGGGTGACGGGTATTCGCGAAGGTGCCCATCGGTGCATACTCGGAGCCATGGCAGACACCACGATGAAGGTCAGCGCCGAGACCAAGGACCGCTTGGCCGCCGTCGCGGCCGCGCACGGCCTGAGCCTGCGCGCCTTTCTGGCGAGCCTGGCCGACCAGGAGGAGAACCATCTTCGGCTGACCCGGGCGACCGCCGAGTTCCGCGAGGTCACCCGGCGGCCGGGCATCGCCGAGGCGTTCGACGCCGCGTTCCCCGATGACGCCCCGGCTCCCCGGGACGCTGCCCGCCGGGCGGCCTGACCTTGGAACTGCACGTCGACCTCAGGTGGCTTCTCGACCGCCAGGAGGACCTGCTCGGCAAGGAACTCGCCGTCCGGGACTACTCGGGCCTGATGGCCGCCGTCGCGCGCCACAAGGTCGACTCTCCCAGCATCGACGTCGCCGAGCCGGACGCCTACTGGCGCGCCGCCGCGCTGCTCGACACGCTCGTGCTGCTGCGCCCGCTGGCGGCCCGCAACGCGTTCTTCGCGTACGGCGTGACCGTGGCGTACATCCGGGCGTCCGGGAAGACCGTCGACGACGGCTTCGAGCCGTGGGGGACCCTGATCCGCGACCTCCGCGAGCTGCGGCTGTCGGTGTACGACATCGCCGACCGGCTGCGGTCGATGCAGCCGGGGACCTGAAGGTGCTGCCGAAGGCGCGAGGAGCCCGTCCAGGCCCTACGGCGCACCAACACCACGCCTCGTCGCTCTCGTTCGAAACGACGCCCCGGGTCGAACGCGGTGCTCTGGCCGAGCGTGAGCAGGGGGCTGCGGCGTGAGCGAGCGCGGGGAACGCCCGCTGCTGTTCCTGGACGTCGACGGGCCCCTCCTGCCGTTCGGCGACGGTCCCCAGCGCGGGCCGTCGAGCGCGACGGATGCGCATCTGACGCGACTCGACCCGTGCGTCGGTCCTCGCCTCGCGGCACTGCCGTGCGAGCTGGTCTGGGCCACCACCTGGGAAGAGGAGGCGAACACGCACCTGGCACCGCTGCTCGGCCTGCCGCCCCTGCCGGTCGTGATCTGGCCCGAGACGTCCGACGCGCAGGAACGCGAAGACCAGTGGTTCGGCCTCCACTGGAAGACGCGAACGCTGGTGGCATGGGCGGACGGACGCCCGTTCGTCTGGGTCGACGACGAGATCACCGACGCCGATCGGGACTGGGTGTCCACCCACCACCCCGCCCGGGCCCTCCTCCACCCCATCGCGTCGTCCCGCGGCCTCACCGACGAAGACTTCGCGGCCCTCGATCAATGGCTGCGGTCCACTTGAGGCTCCCCACGGTGAGCCACAGGAATTGACGACCGCCCGTGCCGGGTGGAACTCCTGGTCAGGAATTCCGCTCCCCGTCAGGGCGGGGGCGGGCCCGGGGGGACATCGCCCAGACAGGGGACGGGGGCCGCTCGCCTGCGTCGACGGCGTGCGCTTCGCCAAAGGAAGCCCGCGTCCCGTCGGACTGTCGGACCGGGGGAGTTCCGAGGCAGGGAAATCCCTGGCACACCGGCGAGGTCCGCGAGGAGACTGTGCAGGTGAGCGACTCCTCCCCCTGCCCGTGCTGCGGGCACCGCGTGCTGGACGCGATGCCCGGCTCGTACGAGATCCGCCCCGTCTGCTTCTGGGAGGACGACGGGGTCCAGCTCCGCTGGCCCACCATGAAGGGCGGGGCGAACAAGGTCTCCCTGATCGAGGCCCAGCGCAACTACCAGGACTTCGACGCCTGCGACGAGCACGGCCTGCGGTTCGTCCGCCCGCCGGCCGAGGACGAGCCGCTCGACCCCGCCTGGCGCCCCATCGACCTGGCACGGGACTCCTTCGAGGACCGGGCGGCCGAGTACCGCGCCCCGTGGCCCGACGACCACTCGGTGCTCCGCTGGTGGCTGCCCACCTTCTGGCGCCGGGACCGCACCGCGTCATGACCTCCCGCATCGAGACACTCGTCCAGCAGCTCGATGGCAAGGCCGACGAGTCCTACGACGCCCGCGCGGAGCTGATCTGGATCGGCGCCGACGCCATACCCGCCGTCATCCACGGTCTGCCCTCCCTCGGCGGCTTCGGCCGGCTGACCGCCATCGAGGTCTTCGAGGAGGTGGGCGATCCCCGGTGCGGCCCCGCTCTCATCGGCCTGCTGGACAGCGACACCCCGACCGTCCGTGAATGGGCGGCCATGGCCCTGGCGAGCCTGAAGATCGACGGCGCGGTCGAGCCCCTGCGCCGCGCCTACCGCGCCTGCCTGGAACGGGCGACGCCACCGGACTGGAGCGAGCCGGGAGGCATCCGCTGGGCCCTGACCGAACTCGGCGCCCGCACCGCCGTCGTCCCGCCGCTCACCGCGCGCCTACGAGCCACCGCTGCGGACAACGCCCCGGGCTGGCCTTCGACCCACTTCGCCGAGATCATCAACGACCTGGCCGACCACGCCCAGGTGATCCTCTACTCCCGGTTCTGGCGGGTGGACGCCGGCCGCACGTACGGCGTCTCCGGCCCCGGCCTGGACTGGGAACTCGACTGGGCCGCGCCCTGGGAGCACCTGGTCGAAGAGTCCCGCGCCTGGTCCCTGCTGGAAGCCTCCGAAGCCCCCACCGGCAGCGACATCTTCGTCGCCCCCATGTGGATCGACCGTACCGACCTGCACTTGGAGAGGTGACCGATGCCGTCCCAGCACCCCGAGGAGATCGGCTACGGCCACGTGGTCAGGGGCTACGTGACGAGGACGTACGGGGGCCTCCCGCGCTACCTCGTCCTGAACGGCGGGCGGTACCTGAGCCCCCGGTGGTGGCACACCACCCGCTTCACCCGGCACCTCCTCAGTGACGCCGCCGCGATCACCGACGAGGAACTGGAAGCCCTCCTCGGGTACGAGTGGCGCTCGCGCCTCACCGCCGCGTGGCTGATCGGCGTCGACCGCCGTGAGCGGTTCCGGGCACGGATCGGAGACCTGCTCCTGGCCAGCGAGGTCTGCTATTCCGGCAATGCCTACTGCTTCGCTCTGGCCCGCTTCGGCACGCACGCGGACGCCGAGATCCTCACCGCTTACCTCGACCGCTACCTTCCCCGCACCGACCTGCACTACGACCAGCCCGCCGCCCTGGGCGCCCTCCTCCGGCTCGACGCCCGCCTCGGTACCCGTCACGCCGACCGCTTCACAGAGGTGGACGGCCTCTGGGACGAGTGGGTCAAGGGAGTGGAACGCCTCGGGTACCCGAGCCACGCTCCCGCGGAACTGCACCGTTGGACGGACCTCCAGTGCGAGTTCGCCGACGGCCGGCGACGCCTGTAGACCGCGGTGCGATCACCACGCACCGCGCCGAGGAGCCGGCCCTGCGCTTCGGGTCGGAAGACAGGAGTGGGGAGGGGAGG
>NZ_BNBS01000103.1 GCF_014656075.1 Streptomyces hydrogenans | reverse complement strand
CGGGGCGAGCCGGGCGGTGCCCGAGGCCAGCATGCGGTCGCAACCGGCGGCGACGGCGACGTGGCGGTCGGCGGTGAGCGGGTCACCGGCCCGCAGGGCGTGCCGGGCGAGCAGCAGACGGCCGATGCCGATGCCCGCGGCGCCCGCGATGAGGTCCGCCTCGGGCGGACCGCCGTCCGGGGCGCGGCCCGGCAGCGGGTCGTACTCCCCCTCCTCGTGGGGCGCCGTCCTCGTCCCCGCCTCCGCGAGGAAGAGCTCGACGCCGGTGCGGCCGGTGTAGAAGCCGGACGGCAGGTTCCTGGACTGGGCCGCCGTCCACCGGGCCAGTGCGGCGACGGTCTCGCGCACGTGGGGCCGGTCGGTGTGACGGAGGAGTTCCATGCCGAGGCCCGAGCTGCCCCCGTAGACGTCGAGCGAGGTGGGGATCGGGAGCCTGGCGGCCCGTACCGGGTCCGTCATCGCCTCGGCCTCGGCGGCGCAGAACGCGACCGTGTGCGCGATGACCTCGTCCAGCAGGTCGTCGTCGATCCTGAGGGGTACGGGGCGGCGCGCCGCCCCGCGCACCGCTGCGGGTACGGGGGTGCCGGTGCGCAGGCGGTCGGCGGCGGCGGTCCGTACGGCCGGGTCGAAGCTCAGCAGGCCGGCGATCGTCGCCCGGAGGCCCGCGTGCGCGTCCGCGGGCAGGACCTGTGCCAGGCAGGCCAGGGTCCGGTCCCGGTTGGTCACGCGGTCGGCGTCGACGATCACGGGGTCGAGGCCGGTGGCGGCGAAGAAGAGGGTGGCACCGAGGGCGTAGTGGTCGTCGGCGGGGGCGGCCGGGCCGTTCGCGGGCAGGACCGGTTCGTTGTAGCCGGGGGTCGCGCCGCCCGGCCCCGTACCGTCGCGTTCGCTCGTCCCGAAGTCGACGAGGTGGACGCGGTGGTCCCGGCGGTCGGGGCCGTCGAGCACGACGTTGTCGGGCTTGAGGTCGCGGACGACCACGCCCCGGGCGTGGATCGCGTCCAGGATCTCCAGGAGCCGGGTGGCGAGCACGGACAGGGAACGCCCCGGACGGGTGCCGTCGTCCCGGTAGGGGCCGTCGCTCAGGACCTCGCGGCGCAGGTCGCGGTCGCCGCAGCTGCTCGTCACCAGGTATTCGTCGGCTCCGTGGGCGAAGTAGTCCAGGGCGCGGGGCACGCCCGGCACGCCGTCGAGGGCGGTGAGGACGGCGTGTTCGTTGCGCAGGTGGTGGCGGGCGTCGGCGCCGGACTCCTCCTCGCCGACGAAGGCCCGCGCCTGCTTGACCACCACACGCAGGTCCAGGGTGCGGTCGGAGGCGCGGTAGACGTTGCCCCGGGGTGTGCGGGCGATGCCCGCGGTGACGGCGTAGCGGCCGCCCCCGAGGGTGGGCACGGCCGGTCCCCCGGTGTGCGCGGAGCCGGTCGCGAAGGGGTCCTCGGCCCAGGGCGGGCAGCGGTAGCGGCCGGTGGCCAGGCCGTCGAAGATCCGGCCGTCCGGGCCGGTCATGACGGATTCGAGCCGTCCGGTCCGGCCCGTCCGGTAGTCGCCGGTGAAGGGGCCGTAGCGGTAGTAGACCGGGGCCCTCGGGTCGACCCGTCGGTCGCTGACGACCCGAGGTCCCTCCCGGTCGCGCAGGGCGGCGGCGAGTTCCCGGGCGACGGCGACCACGGTCCCGGCGAGCGGGTAGACGGTGATCGCCTTGCCGACGGCCCCGGCGCCCACCGCACCGGAGTTGAGGCGGCGCAGTGTCCCCGGGTCGCGGGCGAACTTCGCGTGGCAGACGTGCCGGGACAGCACCGGCAGGACGATCCGGAGCACGGCGTCGAGTTCGCCGGGGCGCGTCGAGACGTGCAGTTTCCAGCCGTGTTCCATCGCCGGCATCCGCGGGTCGTCGAGGTACGCCCACGTGTCGTCGGACCCGCCGTGACGGCCGGCGATGGAGACGGCCACCGCTAGGAGTTGAGGTCGCAGGCGAAGCGGGTGGTGGCGGTCACCCAGGGGTCGGAGAGACACGCCGTGTACTCGCGGTCGCCGCGGTCGTCGTCCTCGAACGCGATCGCCGCGTCGTCGATCTCCAGGGCCCCCGCGTCGCGGACGTCGAGGATCTCGTCGGCTTCCAGCAGTTCCGGCACGGCTACAGGCATGTGACGCCTCCAGAGTCGGTCGTGCGCTGAGAAACAGGAAAGCCCGGCGCTGGCCGGTGGACCCGCCGGGCGGTGTACTCGCTGGACAAAAGTAGGGAGAGGCGCATCCGGTGACAAGGCGTCGGTTCGGCCATGCTCCCGGCACAGCGGACGGGCCCGCGACACCGGTCCGGCGCCCCTGGTGCGAGCCCTTCGAAACCCGTCGGGCCCAGGTGGCACGGTGCCCCGGCGGCCGGCACCGGGGGCGGCGTCGCTCTCCTCGGCGCGCGGGTCGGGCCCCGTCAAGAGGGTCGTTCGCGCCGGTTCCGGCCCGGCCACCCGCCGTTCGCCGTACGGCAGTCCCTCACCTCCGACCGCACCGGCGGGCTTCGAGACCCGCCGGCCGGTGGACCCGCCGCCCGACCGGAGGCGTCCGGCCCGACCAAGCGGCCGGCGAGGCGGCCGGCTTCCCGAACGAATGCGAGGGCCTCACGCCGTACGGCTGTGCATCCGCGTCGCATCGACCCTGTGGGACATCGGCGGCGCCGACCAGGCCGACACCGTGCTGCCGGTCCTGCCGGCCGCCCGGGAGAGCGACGACGACAGCACCCGAGCCGTCATCACCTGCCTCGATCGCATGGGCCCGGCGGCCCTCCCCGCCCTCCCCCGGGTCCAGGCGGCACTCGCCCGACCCCACCGCCACGGACAACGCCGGACCGGCTCCGTCGCTCTCGACCTGGAGATCGAGCACACCTGCCGGACCATCACGGCGCGCCTCCGGGCCCTTCCCCTCCAGCCGCGGACCTGCCCTTGACCCGCCGGAGCAGCGCGATGTCGTGGTGGTCGACGTCCCGGAGGTCGTAACCGCCGCGGAAGGCGAGCTGTTGGTCGACCGACAGGCACGGGATCGTGCGCCCCTGCAGTCTGCCGAGGGTGAAGCCGTCCGGCGGATAAAGGAAGAACCCGTCCCCCAGATCGGACTGGCGCCCCAGGCCGCCGGCGTCGAAGACGACCGGGTGGAGGTCCGCCCACCGGCGGCCCGGGGCGGCGAGCTCGACGCGAGCGGGCAGCTGGTCCGTCTCCGTCCGGTACCCGAGGGAGACCAGGGCCCCCATGGCCGCAGTCTGGCAGGACGCGTCGAAGGCCAGGTCGACGTCCCGGTGCTCCCGCGTCTGCCGCCCGACCAGGGCATCCACGCCCCACCCGCCGGCGACCCAGCGGAGGGCCGGTCTGTCCGTACTGCGCGGTGGAACCTGGGGTTCCCGTTCCGGAACGGCCCCGCGCCGCTAACGGAGTTCGTGGCGGAACGAGGCCGGGCCCTCGGGCACCGGACCGCTTCGTGCGGGGACACCGGCAGTGCGCGAGGGCGCCTGGGAGCGGACCGAGCCCGGTCCGTACGCGTGGCGGAGGGCCGGGGGGCCTGGGCCCCCTCCCCCACCGACTCCGACGAGTGGGGGTGGGGGCGGGGGTCGGGCCGGGGACGGTCAGATGTCGGTGAGCGGGGCGGCTCCCAGCCTGATGTTGTCGACGGCCCAGAACCAGTTGTTGCCGGCGTGGTGGACCCGGAAGCCCACCTTCACCGAGCGGGCGTCGGCCGGCACCGGGAAGGAACAGGTCACGAAACGGTTCTGCTGGTCGCGGCCGCCGTTCGTGTTCCCCGAGGGCGCGCTGGAGTAGTGCAGCACCCTAGAGGTGGCGCCGGTGTCGAAGACCACGGTCACCTCCGCCTCCTGCGGGCTCTCCTGGCGGTAGTGGGAGTCGAAGCCCAGGTACAGCGTCGGGGTCCCCGCCGGAATCTCGACCGCGGGCGTCGTCAGCGTCGAATCGAAGGTGCCGCGGCTGGACGGGCTGCCCGTGTCGTCCCAGTCGTCCGGGTCGGCGACGGCGACGACGCCCAGGGACCGGCCGAACGCGGCTCGTTCCTGGCCGGCCGGGAACCAGAACTGCCGGGACAGGAACGACCAGCCGTCGAGTTCCTCCGTGCCCCGCGGCATCCCGGCGGCGTTGGTGACCGTCCATCCCTCGGGCGCGGTCCGCGTCCAGCCCCGCAGTCCCGGACGGCTCAGGTCGGTGGCCGGGGCCAGCCGGTCGGCGAGGGACTCGAAGTTCTCGGCGAGGAGGTACCCGGTCATCACCGGCCCCACGCGGGCGGTCAGCGCCTCCGTCTGCTCCACCGCCGCGCCGCCCGCGGTGCGTGCGCCGACGGTCGCCTTCAGCGTCGCAGAGGTGCGGGCCGCCGACGCGGGCGCCGTGACCTCCCAGACCACCTTCACCGACGTACGGGCCGGAACGGCGTCCGGGGCGCCGGCGACCGGCTCGGCACGCCATCCGTCCGGCAGGGCGAGTGCGGCCGCCAGGTCGGTGAGCGGGGCGGTGCCCGCGTTGGTGACGGTGGCGGTCACGGCGAGCGGCTGCTGCGGGTACAGCGCGCAGCCGTCGGTGCCGGGGGAACTCGCCGGCGCGGTCAGGGTCAGGGTCACCGCTCGGGCGACCTCGGCCCGGATCCGTGCGTCCGCGACGCGCAGCAGGCCGTCTCCTTCGGCGCGGGCCGCGACGGTGAGGGTGGCGGTGGTGGCGTCGGCCGCCGGGGTGACCGTGAAGCGCAGGTCCGCCGAGCCTCCGCCGGGCAGGCTCCGCGGGACCGGCCCGGCGGAGGCGACCGTCCAGCCGGACGGTGCGAGCAGCGACACCGCGAGGTCCCGCAGCCGGCCCGGCTCCTCGTTGCGCATCCGCACCACCACCTCGGCGGGGCTGCCCTGCACCAGCGGGGCGGTCAGCGGAGGCAGCGGCTCCGGCAGGGTGAGGGCCGCGCTCAGCACCGGCCCGGTCCCGATCGCCGGGTCGGTGGCGCCCGGTCCGCTGTCGGCGGGCCGGCCGGACATCCGCCGCAGGAAGCGCGGGTCGTCCTCGTCGAGCACCACGATGTCGTACCAGCCGTGGCGGGCGAGCGGTACGGACACGGTACGCGTCCGGCCGGGTGCCAGCCGGACCGTCCGCACCCGGCCCTCGCCCCGCTGCGGGTGGGTGGACTCCCCCACCAGGAGCGTGCGGGTCCGCCCCGACGGGTTGCTGCACTCCACGTCCACGCTGCGCGCGTGGGCGCGCTCCACGACGTGCGCCTCGGCGCCGGTGCCCGCGCCCCGCAGCTCCCACAGCGCCCAGCCGGGGCCGTGCACCTGGAGGTCGTAGCCCTCGGGGCCGTACGGCAGGCTGCCGGTGGTGCTGTCCCCGCCGGCGACGGTCCAGGCCCGCGGAGCGGTCCCGTCCCCCGGGTACGCGGTGATCGCGGCGGCCCGACGCCCCTCGTTGCCGAGTCCCAGCCGCACCTCGGTGCCGGTGACGGTGGCGCGCAGCGAGAGCCGGTACGGGGACGGCCGGGTGGGACGGACGCCGGGCTCCTGGACGGGTCGCGCCTGTGTCGCGGGCGGCACCGGATTCCAGCGGCCGATCGGCGCCGGGACCGCGCCGGGCTGCTCCACCTCGGGCTGCCGGTAGGCGCGATCGAAGTCGAACGCGGAGGTCAGGTCACCGAAGACCCTCCGCCGCCAGGCGCTGATGTTCGGTTCCTGGACCCCGGTCCACTTCTCCAGGAACCGGATCACCGAGGTGTGGTCGAAGAGTTCGGAGTTCACGAACCCGCCGACCGTCCAGGGGGACACGACGGTCATCGGGACGCGCGGTCCGGGACCGACGGGGCGGCCGCCCACCCAGTCGTCGCCGTCGCCGCTGTCCGGCCTGGGCGCGGTGGGAGCGGGGACGTGGTCGAAGTAGCCGTCGTTCTCGTCGAAGTTGATGAACAGCGCGGTCTTCGACCAGGTCTTGGGGTCGGCGGCGATGGCGTCCAACAGGTCGTAGACGAGACCGGCGCTGCCGACGGGCGTGGAGGAGCCGGGGTGCTCGGACAGTGCGGCCGTGGGCACCACCCAGCTGACCTTGGGGAGGGTCCCGGCCTTGATGTCGGCCTTGATCCGGGTGATCAGGGTGCCCGGTTCGGAGCGGTACGCGCCGCGCAGGAACAGCCGGCGCTCGTCCTCGGGGAGGGCGTCGACCGCGGTGCGGAAGCGGGCCAGATCGGCCTGCCGCTCCGTGTCGCTCTTCGCCCACAGCTTGTCGTAGAACTCCTCGGTGGTGGCGTGGGCGAAGCCGGCGGCGGTGAGGATCTTCCGGCCGATCCGCTTCCACGGCTTGAAGTACTCCACCGCGTTGTCGGTGAAGTTGTCCCATTCCTGGTAGATCTGCCAGGAGACGCCGGCGGCCTCCAGGCGCTCGGGGTAGGTGGTCCAGTCGTAGCCGGCGTGGCCGTAGGAGTACGCGGCGTTGGTGACGGCCCGGCCCCCGCCGCCGGGCTCGAATCCGGTGGTGCCGGTCCACAGGTAGTTGCGGTTGGGGTTCGTCGAGCCGATGAAGGAGCAGTGGTAGGCGTCGCAGACGGTGAAGCGGTCGGCGAGTTCGTACTGGAGGGGGATGTCGCGCCGGTCGTAGTGGGCCATGGTGCTCTGGCCCTTGGCCGCGATCCAGTCGTTCCACCATCCGTTCGCGCGGGCCTGTACGCCGTCGGTGAAGCCGTGCGGCAGCGAGCCGAGGTACTGGATGTCGCCCTCGGGCCGTCCGGCGTCGACGGCCGCCCGCCGCGCGGAGAACGGCAGGACGGCGGAACCGCCGGAGCGGGGCTGCTCGAACACGCTCGTACCGTCGGGCAGTCGCAGCGCTCTGCTGTCGCCGAAGCCGCGGACGCCCCTGAGGGTGCCGAAATAGTGGTCGAAGGAACGGTTCTCCTGCATCAGGACGACGACGTGCTCGACGGCCCGCAGACCCCCGCGGGGCAAGGGGGCGGCCATGGCCGTCAGGAGGGAGGGCGGCAGGACGGAGAGCGCGGAACCTGCGGCGAGCGTGCCGAGGACCTTGCGGCGTGAGAAGTCAGGCATGCCGGGGAGGCTAGGACGTGACACGGCACCTCCAGAACCCGTCACGCCAGGGATTCGCCCACTGTTCACACCAGCGACTCATACGAAATCCGCAGGTCAAGGCCATGATCACGACTAGTTGATGGATGCGACGGGAACACTCCGGCCCCGCTTGAGGGGGTCGGGGAAGGCAGGAGGCGGGAGGCCGGGCCCCGGGGCGGGAGCGCGGTCCGGTCGGCGTCGGCACGCCTCGGCCGATGCAGCGGACCACTGGGTTCGAGCTGCCCGTGCGGCCCGATTCCCTGACCCCCTGCAGGAGATGGGAGATCGGGTGATGCGGCTCCCCGGGTCTCCCTGAGGGGCGGCGGCCACGGATTCGCTTCGTCAGGGGCGGTACGCGGTGGTCGCGATGTCGATGAAAGGACGGATCAGCGGATTGGTGTCGCCCTCGCTCCACACCACCACCACTCGGCTCGGCGGCATGTCGAGCAGCGGCACCACGGTGAACTCCGCGGGCAGGTCGTGTCCGAGCGGGGCCAGGCCGACCGTGCTGTTCCACAGCACGGCCTGCAGGCATTCCTGGACGGCGCGCACGACGGGGCCCTCGCGCGGCGTGCCGCCGTTCCAGTAGGACTGCCAGAGGGGGTCGGTTCCCTGCGGGAACCGGAACCAGCGACGGTCGCTCAGTTCGGCCAGGCGCAGCCCGTCGCGGCGGGCCAGCGGATCGTCGGCGCGCAGGACCACGCCGACCGGGTCGGCCCGCAGTGCGCGCACACAGCGACGAAACCCTGCTGCGCGCCGCCACCGCACCCGGCATCCGTCCGCTGCTGTACGAGCCGCGCGGCTCGGCGAACCCGTTCTGCACCACGCTGCGGCCGGTCATCGGAGTGCGCCCGCAGCTGGAGGCGCCGCTCCGTCTGGCCCTGGGACGGGCCGCGCGTCGGCTGGTCGGCCCGGAGCACCTGGCCGAGGCCATCGGATGACGCCCGCGATACTGCTCGCGCTCCTCGGGCTGATCGACGCGTCGTTCAGCGGCTTCCGCGCCTATGCCGGCCGCGACGCCCGGATCCGCAAGCGCCGGGCCACGGCGCGAGCGGCCGTGCGCGGACTGGCCGTCGGGGCCGTGCTCCTGCTCGCCCCCGCGTTCACCGCCACCGTCCTGTTGCTGACCGCGCGCGACCCGGCCGGGACCTTCGACACGCTGGCCGCTGGGGCCGTCGGCTACCTGCTTCCGCTCGCCGTCTACACCGCCGTCGTGGCGGTCTCGCTCTCGGCGTACCTCGCTCTGCCCTTCCGCGCCGGCACCCTCGCCGTGGTCATCGGACTCGGCCCGCTGACGCTGCTGCGCCCGCTCGCCGTCGCGGCAGCCTGTCTCGGCGCGCTCGTCAACGGCGGCGGAGCCCCCGCTCTCCTGGTCGGCACGATCGCGGGCGCCGCCGTACTGTGCGTCGAACCCGCGGTGCACCGACGCTGGTATCGCCACGTGCAGTAGAGAACGGGGGCGACGACGCATGGGGATGCCGGCGAGCGCCACGCCTCAAGCTCAGCCTCAGCCATGGAGCGGTGGCGTGCCGTCCATGAACCGCGACCCCCTTCAGCGATCAGGCCACCGCCACCGCGACCAGCGGTCAACCCGCAGGACGTGCGAGAACCGTCTCCGGGCGGAAGGCCGCCGTCGCCCGGCGCTCCGGTCGTCCCCGCGGCCGCGACCGGGCCACCTGGTCCAGCCGGGGAGGGCGACGGCGCGCCTGCCGCCTTTGTTCACCGGTCCGACGCCGGTGCCTGTGTCCGTGCCTGCGTCTCCCCCAGGCTGATCGCCTGGACGGGACAGGCACGGGCCGCCTCGCGGACCAGGGTTCCGCCCGCCCCGTCCTCGCGGCCGGGCAGGACGGTGCCGAAGCCGTCGTCGTCCTGGGTGAAGACATCGGGCGAGACCAGGGCGCACTGGCCGGCCCCCATACAGATGTCCGGGTCGATGGAGATGCGCACCGGTGGGCTTTCCCTTCTCGTGGAGCCGGGTTCGGGCATGGCGGAGGTGCTCACCAGGCGACGGGGAGTTCCAGCATCCCCTGGATGGTGTCGCCCGGCTTGAAGGGGATCTCCTCGGCGGGAGCCGCCAGTCGCAGGCCGGGCAGGCGCCGTAGCAGGGTGCCGAGGGCGATCTCCAGTTCCGCGCGCGCCAGGTTCTGGCCCAGGCACTGGTGGATGCCGAAGCCGAAGGCGACGTGGTGCCGGGCCGTGCGCTCCCAGTCGAGTGCGTCCGGGTCGGCGTAGACCGCGCCGTCGCGGTTGATGAGGGAGGTGGAGAACACCACCCCCTCACCGGCACGGATGACCGTCCCGTCGATCTCCAGGTCCTCACGGGCCACGCGCAGCATGCCGTCCGCGATCGACAGGAACCGCAGGAGCTCCTCCACGGCCGTCGGCAGCAGGCTCGGATCCGCTCGGAGCTGCGCCATCCGCTCGGGGTGCCGCAGCAGCGTGTACGTCCCCAGGGAGATCATGTTGCCGGCGGTCTCGTGCCCGGCGACGAGCAGGATGGTGGCCAGTTGCACCAGCTCCTCGCGGTCGGGGCCGCCCTCCCGCGCCTGCCGTGCGACCAGGTCGTCCAGGACACCTTCGCCGGGCTCGGCGCGTTTGGCGTCGATGAGGTCGCCGAGGTAGCCCTCCAGCCGGGCCAGCGCGTCCTCGATGTCCTCGCCCGTCGGGCCGCGGAGCAGCCGTCGGGACTGTTCCTCGAAGAAGTCGTGGTCCTCGTACGGAACACCCAGGAGGTCGCAGATGACGATCGAGGGCACCGGCAGCGCGAACGCGCTCACCAGCTCGGCCGTCGGCCCCGCCGCCTCCATGGCGTCGAGCAGCCGGTCCACGGTCGCCTGGATCCGGGGACGCATGGCGTCCGTGCGCTTGAGCGAGAAGCTCGGGATCAGCATCCTGCGCTGGACGTTGTGCTCGGGGTCGTCCCATCCGAGGAGCGCGGCGCGCCGTCGGCTGCGGAGGGCCTGGGTCCTTTCCGTGGGAATCGGGAAGTCGGGGTGGGTGGAGTCGGTGGACAGGCGCTGATCGGCCAACAGGGCCCGCGCGGTGGGGTGTCCGGTCACGAACCACACTTCCCGGCCGTCCCACAGGGTGACCCGGGACAGGGGACGGTCGTGGCGCAGGGGGTCGTAGGCGGCCGGGGGATGGTAGGGGCAGGATCGGCTCTGGGGAAAGGCGACGGCTTCTTCCGTTGTCGTCATCAGGAACCTCGCAGACGGCTGATCGTTGGCTCCGGCGTTGGCGCCACACCCACTACATGCCCCAGGCATCTATCCGGTCTACGCAGAGTTCGGCCAATCCGCCGGAACGGGTGGCACCGTTCCGCCGGGCGCGCGACGGGGCCCGGGGACGACGTCCGGAAGGGCGCTCGGGTGGACGACGAAGCCGACGCACACCTGCCCGCCCGGGGACGGGCACGCCGCCCGGCTCGCGGCCGTCCCCACGGAGGCGGGGAGCGGGAAGAAGACGGAGACGATCGGGCTCGACAGCATCGGGTCATCCCCCGCGTCAGCGGGGAGCGTTGCCACACACCAGCCCGGATTCCACACAGCGGCCGACCACTTCACCCGACCTACCAGTCCCACCGGACCTACCAGACCCACGGTACCCGCCCATCGCCCAGAGCTCTGGACGCGACGGACCGGTCTGTCGGACCCGGCATCTAGGCTGGAGCGAGATCGATCAAGGAGTGGGACTGTGCGCATGGAGCGTCACCAGGTGAGCGGGGCCGCCGTGTCGGCGGCGCGCGAGGACTTCACGAACCGCATCGGGGGGCACGTGCGGTCGCTGTCGAGGGGCGGCCGGATGGCGACGTACGCCTGGCAGTCGATCGCCGACGAGTTCCTGGACTACCTGGGTGCCCTGTCCGTCGAGAGCCCCGGCCTCGACAGCGCGGAGGCGAAGGCCGTCCTCAAGGACGCCGCCGAGGCCGCGGCCGGTGCCGTCGCCTACGCCGCCTATCACCCGCACTGCTCCTTCAACGTCTTCCTGTCGTACGTGAACTTCGGCATGAGCTACGACCCGGGCGAGGACGCCCCGGCGGAGAGCGTCACGCCCGGGGAGTGGACCGACGCGCTGTGCCTGGCGGTCCTCACGGACAGGGCCACGTGGCACGGCGAGGCTTTCCACTTCGCCCGCCAGAAGTTCGAGGCGAAGGCGCAGGGAACGCCCGGCGGCGAGCTGGCGACGGGTCTGACGGCCGTGGTCCTGGACCACACCGGTCACGACGAGGAGTACCCGCCGAGCGCGCAGGCCAAGATCGCCGCCGTCGACGCGGCCCTGGAGCGCGTCCGGGCACGTGCGGAGGCGAGCGGCGAGCCCCTGCTCGACCGGTCGGACAGCGTGGCCCTGCGCGCTCTGCGCGCGCTGGCCTCCGAGGACCGGCCGGCCTTCGACACGGCGCTGGCCGATCTCCTCGCCAGGGAGAACGCCGTGCACGGCCCTTCGGCCCCGCCGAGCAGCCTGCTCCCGCTCGTCCCGATCGCCCTCGGCGCGTTCGCGTACCGCACCCTGGGGTGGGCGCCGGCCGTGCGCACCGACTACCTCCCGCACGCGCTGGTCACCGGCTTCGAGACGCGGGGCCCGCGGGTCGGCGGGCTCGGCAGGGACAGGCGGCCGGACGCGGTCGCCGCGCTCGCCGCGGGCCCGCTGGTCGTGGAGCGGCCCGCGTGCGAGAGGAAGGTGAGCGCGGAGGTGGAGGCCATGTACGAGGAAGACCTCCGCGAGGCGTTCACACCGGTCGACGGCGCCTCCCTGTCGCTGCGGAAGCTGGAGAGCGTCATGGGCGATCAGGAACGGCTCTTCCTGTGGCGTTCCGCGAGCCCCGGCGACCTCACGGACGCCCAGAGGACGAGCCTGCGACTGGCCGCGCAGGCAGGCGCGGCCCTGTTCCGCGTCGCCCTCGCGGAGCCGGGCACCGACGCCGAGGTGACGGTCGACGGCCGCACGCTGCGCTACCCGGGCGGCGGCAAGGTGACGGCCGGCGCCCACAACTGGCAGACGGCCACGGCCTTCGCCCTGATCACCGGCGTGCGGGAGAACCTCGCTCCCCTGGTCCTCACCGGTCCCGACTTCGCCGGCCCGGACCGCTCCGCCTTCGGCCCGTACCGCGCTGCCCTCCACGCCTACCTGAAGGGCGCCGAACCCGAACGCGCCGCGCAGCGGGCCCTGCAGTACGCCGAGTCCGCCAAGGACTGGGGCTTCGCGATGCCGCCGACCGTCCTGCTGTCACAGCTCGTCGAAGGCGACGAGGAGAGCTTCAACCTGGCCCTGGCCGACGCGCTCGAAGCCCACCGCGCCTACTACCAGGTCGCGGACCGCGCCGATGATCCGGAAGCCGCCGTGAACCTGGACGTCCTCGCCCTGGTCTGCCACGCCCGCAGGCGCGGCTGGGCCATCCGCGTCGAGTCCCCCTACCTTCCGCGGGACCTCGTGCGGAGCGCCGAACCCTTCTAGGACGGAGGACGGACGGGCGGGCCATGGGGCGGAGCCCGGGAGAGGGGGGCTGTGGTCGACGGGACGGATCAGGGGCCGACGGCGTCCCGTTCCCGGGCCTCCGCCACCGATATCGGCCGCCAGGGGGCATGGGCCCGCACGTCCCACGCCCGGGCGTACCCCACCTCGACCATCATGACCGCTCCCCTGCTCCGGCTCGCCTCTGTGCTGAACCGCAACGTAGCGGCCGCTTGTGACAGGGAGGGCACCGGGCGCCGGACCACGGCGGCGGGCCGACGCCGTCCGTCCGCGCAGGACGGGTCGAGGGGAAGGCGAGCGGTCCCGCGCCGTGCGACGTACGCGGGTGCGAGGGCCCCTGCCTGTGGCCGGGGTTCCTCGCGTCCGCCCCTCACCTCACGTCCGTCCGGTACGCCCGGAGGGCGCGGTCCCGCTGTCAGCCGACCGAGAGGAGGTCCACGACGAAGATCAGGGTCTCGCCCGGCTTGATGGCCGGCGAGGGCGAGCGGTCGCCGTAGGCCAGGTGGGGCGGAATCACCAGCTCGCGCCGGCCGCCGACCCTCATGCCCCGCAGTCCCTGGTCCCAGCCCTTGATGACCTGACGCCCTCCGAGGACGAAGTCGAAGGCCTGGTCGCGGTTCCAGGAGGCGTCGAACTCCTCGCCGGTGGAGTGGGCCACGCCCACGTAGTGGACCGTCACGGTGGCCCCCTTGACGGCCTCGGCCCCGTCTCCGACCACCACGTCCTCGATGTGCAGATAGGGGGACGGCCGGCCCTGGGGGGAATCGATCTCCGGTCGCTCAAGGCTCATCGCCCGCTCCTCGCTCTCGTGGTCGGCCGACCTGTCGTCGGCCGCCTGCCTGGTGATCATTCTCTACGACCGCGGGCCCCGGACAGCCGCACAGGTGTCAGGGCACACCGGCGCCGCCCGCACCCGGGCGGTGTTCCGCGCCCCGGGAAGGCGGGTTTTCCGTCCGGTGGCCACCTCGTCCAAGCGGTCAGCCCTTCGCGTACGTCGCCTTCAGCTCGCGCTTGAGGACCTTCATGCTCGGGCCGAGCGGGAGCTCGCCGGTGATCTCGACGCGGCGCGGGTACTTGTGCTTGGCGAGGTGCTCCCTGGACCAGGCGATCACTTCCCCGGAATCGAGGTCCGCGTCCGGCCTCGGGACCAGGACGGCGCAGACCTCCTCGCCGTGCACGTCGTCGGGGAGGCCGATGACGGCGGCCTGGGCGATGCCGGGGTGGCGCATGAGCACCTCCTCGATCTCGCGGGGGTAGACGTTGTAACCGCCGCGGATGACGAGGTCCTTCTTGCGGTCGACGATGGTGCGGTAGCCGTCGGCGTCCTTGGTCCCGAGGTCGCCGGTGCGGAACCAGCCGTCCACGATCGCTTCGGCGGTGGCGTCGGGACGGCCCAGGTACTCGGTGAAGACGTTGTGGCCGCGTACGACGATCTCGCCCAGCTCGCCGGTGGGGAGCAGGTCGACGCGGTCGTCCGTCTCGGCGCGGGCGATCTCCACGTCCACGCCCCAGATCGCGTGCCCGACGGTGCCCGGCCGCCCGCCATTTCAGGGCTGGTTGACGGTGGCGGCGGGCGAGGTCTCGCTCAGACCGTAGCCCTCGTAGACCGGGGAGCCGAACAGGCTCTGGAAGCGTTCGAGCACGGTGACCGGCAGCGAGGCGCCGCCGGAGACGGCGATGCGCAGGCGGGGCAGACGCTCGGCCGTCTCCGCGGCGGCAAGGAGGTGGATGTACATGGTGGGCACGCCGTGGAAGACCGTGACCTTCTCGCGGGCCATGACGTCGAGGGCCGCGGCCGCGTCGAAGCAGGGCAGCAGCACGAGGGTCTTGCCCGCGCGCCACACGGCGTTCAGGGAGGTGGTCTGCCCGAAGGCGTGGAAGAGGGGGAGCGAGCCGAGGACGATGTCGTCGGGGCGGTACTCGTTGCAGTCGAAGGCGTCGACGGTCGCGTTCATCACCAGGTTGAGGTGACTGAGCACCGCGCCCTTGGGCACGCCGGTGGTGCCGCCGGTGTGGAAGATGACGGCCGGGTCGTCGGCCGCGCGAGCCGCGTAGACCCGGATCGGGGCGGTCTCCTCGGCGAGGACGTCGAGTTCGCCGCCGTCTCCGAGACCGGTGACGCGGTCGGCGACGGCCGCGGCGGCGGCGGTGCCGTCGGCGGCCTGCGAGGGGTGGCACAGCAGCAGCTTCACCCCGCTGTCGCGCAGGACGTGTTCGACCTCCCGGGCGGAGAGCAGCAGGTGGACGGGGACGACCACGCCACCGGCCGCGAGGATCGCGTAGTAGGCGAGCGGGAAGTCGACGGTGTTCGGCGCCATCAGGGCCACCCGGTCACCGGGGCGGACACCGAGCCGCTCGACGAGCGCGGCCGCCCGCGTGCGGACCTGGTCCCACACCTCGCCGAACGTCAGGCGCAGTTCCCCCTGGACGAGTGCCTCTTTGTCGGGCCTGCGGCGGGCGTTGTCGGCGACGATCGCGGCGAGCGAGAGAGTGGACATGGGGAGGATCTGCTCCGTTCCGTGCTGGTGCGGCTCTGGATCGGCGGAGGACGCCGCGGGCCGCGACCGGGCATCGGAGGGTGCCGGGGACGCCTACGGCGGCCGGCAGCCGGCGAAGAGAGGCGTCGCCGAGGACGGCTTCGACGACGCCGTCCCGCGCTCGGCTCGTACGGCCCCGAGCGCGCGGTACGTCTGCTGGTGGTCTCCCGTCGTTCCTCCGACCTCGCCGTAAAATTAGCACTGCTAGTTTTGGACTATAGCCAGAGGCCGCGCCCATGGAAAGAGGCGTGTCGGCGCACCAGGCCCGGGACGCACCGGTCCCGCACGGGTCGAGGAGTTCTGGGGCGGTGCCGAACCCACAAGGCGCGCACCGCCCGCCCGACGGGGGGCGGCACCGTCGCGGGAGCGGGCGACCGCGCGCGACGGGACGACATCCGGCGATGAGAGCGGCAGGGCGTGCCGGGGAGCCCCGTGACGGACGGGGCCCGCTGCCTGCGTGCGTGAGGAGCGGGCTTGCCTGCCTGCGGTCGCGCCCGACGCCGGCCCGCTCCCCAGTGGCTCGCACGCCGGACGGCGAGCGCTCCGTGTCACGCCAGGGGCAGCGCGTCTCCACGCTGTTCCAGGGGCCTCGGGCCGAAGATGCGTCGTTCCTCCGCCCGGATCGGGACGTCGTTGATGCTCGCCTCACGTCGGCGCATCAGGCCGGTGGCGTCGAACTCCCACAGTTCGTTGCCGTAGGAGCGCCAGTGTCCACCGTCCGCGTCGTGCCATTCGTACTGGAAGCGGACGGCGATCCGGTCGTCGCCGAAGGACCACAGCTCCTTGCGCAGCGCGTAGTCGAGCTCCCTGCCCCACTTCTCGGCGAGGAACCGCCGGATCTCCGCCCGGCCGGTCACGAAGGTGTCGCGGTTGCGCCACACCGAGTCCTCCGTGTAGGCGAGGGCCACGCGGTCGGGGTCACGGGTGTTCCACGCGTCTTCGGCGGCCTGCACCTTCGCGAGCGCGTCGGCCTCGGTGAACGGGGGCAGGGGAGGGCGGACCTGGGGGGCGGGGGTACCGGGCATCAGCGTGTCCTTCCGGATCGTTGTGGCTTGAGGTTGCCGTGGTGCGCTGCCGCTGTCGTGCTCGTTCGGATCGGTGGGAGCGGTCAGGGCTTGAGAGGAAGCCAGGTGCCGTGGTCCGCGATGCGGAGGACGGGGGCGAGGCCGGCGTCGTCGAGGGCGTGCTCGATGGCGTCGCGTCCTTCGGTGAAGTGGGCCCAGCCGGTGTAGTGGGCGGGGATGTTGACGGGGGCTCCGAGGATCGCGGCGGCAGCGGCCGTGCGGGCGCTGTCGAGGCTGAGCGGGCGCCCGCGGAACCTTCCGGGGACCCGGACGGCGCCCGCGTGCAGGACGGCGGCGGCGACGGTGCCGGTGCGGCGGGCGATCTCGGTGACGGTCCGCAGGGAGGCGTTGTCGCCGCTGATGTAGACGGTGGGGAGTCCGTCTCCGGCGAGGACGAAACCGATGACCTGGCAGTTGACCTCGCCGTCCGCGTCCCGTTCACCGTCCTCGGGGCCGTGGACGGCCGGCACGGCGGTGACGGTCAGCTCACCGCCGTCCGGGCGGGTGAGCAGGTGGGTGTCCCAGGCGGCCAGGCCCTTCGCGGGGACGCCGAGCCGGGCGGCACCCCCGGTGGTGGTGAGCAGCAGCGGGGCGGCGAGCGCGAAGGCGCGTCCGCGGTCGTCGAGGTTGTCGGCGTGGTTGTCGTGGCTGACCAGCACCAGGTAGGCGACGGTGAGCCGGTCCTCGACGAGGGCCGGACCCTCGGTCTTGGTCAGGCGGCCGTGCGGGCCCGGATCGTCGAAGGTCGGGTCGGACACGATGCGGAGGCCGCCGAGGTCGAGAACGGTCGTGGGGCCGCCGACGACCAGGACCTGACCGTCGTGACGGGGAAGGGGGGAAGGCGACGTCATGGTGGTGCGGCTCCTTATGCGCGGGGCGGGACGGGGCGGGGACGGGAAGGCGGTGGGGTGCCGGGATGTCCCGGTCGGCACGCCCTCCGCAGTCGACCCCAGGGAGTGGGCGGGAGCAAGCGAAAAATGCCGTTCCGGTTGCGTGTTCACCTCCTCCGCCCAGGTGCGGGCACGGCCGCTCGGATACCGCGCCGAGGTCACCGGCATGGAGATCGCCGACGCGCTCGTGGCCGGTGCCGCCGCTCTCGCCGACAGCGCCCGGTCTCGGAGCCGGAGCGTCTCCTGGCTGGTCGCGTAAGAGGTCAGCGGGTGTCGGTGGTTGGCGTTCGGGGATGCTCAGGTGGCCGCAGGAAGTAGCGCTCGTGGCCCGGGACGTAATGCCTCGACCTGTCCAGTGCGCATCGCGCATCGCGGTGACGCCTTCGAGGCCCGGCGGGCGTCGACCGGCCCGTGCTCGGCGCCTGGCCGGGCGCCCGTTCCGGGCCCGGGGCGGCAGCAGCCCTTCCGGGCCCGGGACGCAGCAGCCGGGAGCGTCCGCGGACCCTTACGCATGAGGTCGGCGCGCAAGCCCACGGCCTGCTGCGGGGCAGCGCCCGTCGGACGGATGTCCGAACCGAGAACCCGTCCGCAGCCGTGGTGAACGCGTGGGGCGCGAGGGCGTCGGGGTGCGACCGGCGTGGCCGGTCTGCCCGCACGGGGCCGCTCTCTTGTCAGGGGGTCATCGGCGCGCCCACGGCGACACATGGGTCGTGGAGGACTGAGAAAGGCTGCGCGCGGGAGCGAACCCCGACACCGGAACCGGCACCGGCCTCCCCGCGGCCGGAGCAGGTGACTGCCCCTCAGGCTTCCCCGGCGCCCTGTGGACCAGGGCTCAGGACCTCGTCGTCCGTGTGCGCGCCGAACTCGGCGACCCGCACCTCCGCGATGCGCTCGTACCGGGCGACGCGGTCGGTCCACTCCGCGTCGACGCCGAACGCCACCTGTGCGAAGCCCACCCGGCCGATGGCCTCGGCAAGACCTGGATCACCGGGCGCCAGCAGGCGTACCGGCTCGTCGAGCGCCACGGTGTGCGGCGGCACGAAGAACTCGTCCGGCACGACGGCTCGCGCATGGACGAGGGCACCGACGGCGACCACCGAGCCGTCCCCCAGCCGTGCTTCCTGGAGGACCGTCGCCGCGGTGGCCACATAAACGCACCTGCCGACCCGGCAGCCCAGCAGCGTGGCATGCGGACCCACGAAGACGTGATCGCCGACGAGCACCGGCTGGTCACCGGCGACGGCGGAACCGCGCAGCACGGCGTTCTCGCAGATCACCGTCGCTTCCCCGATCTCGATCCGGGCCCCTTCCGCGTCGAGCACCGCGCCGTACATCACCCGTGCCCTCGGCCCCACGCGGACGTCGCCGACGAGGGTGGCCGTCGGGGCGACGTAGGCGGTGGGGTGGACCTGCGGTCGGTGGCCCCGATGACGGATGCGGATTCCCCGCGGTTCGGCTGTCACGAGCCGATTCTCACGCAGCCGACCGCCGGTGCACCGGCGGGTATCGGACATCGACTTCACCAGGAGTCGAGCCGTACGGGAGTCCGGGCGCGCCGCCCGTGGTGCGTCCCGCCGGCACCGGAAGCCGGCCGCCGCGGCGAGCACGCTCGGGGGAAGCCGGCCGACACGGCGAGCGCTCGGGGGAAGGCCGAGGGATGAGCGGCGGGCGGGCGGGTAGGCGCGCGCGGAGAGCACCTGCGTGCCGCTGGGCCTGCCCCTCGGTACGGGGAGGAGCGGCACGGAGCGGGCGGGAGCCCTCGCGTCGGCCGCTGCCGAGGTGCCGAAGCGTTCCGCCCCAGCACGTGGAGGGAAGGTGAGGATGCCATGAGTGCTGCCGGACGGCAGCCCGGCCCCGTCGACACGACGGAGGCGTCGGTGGGTGACCTGGTCGCACGGGCGTCACAGCAGGTATCGGAGCTGGTCCGTGAGGAGATGGAGCTCGCCAGGGCGGAGATGTCGCTCAAGGGCAGACGGTACGGCGTCGGGGGCGGCCTCTTCGGCGGCGCCGGCCTCGTCGGGGTCCTGGCCGCCGAGGCCCTCGTCGCGGCCGGCGACGCCGCCCTCGACACGGTCCTGCCGGTATGGGCGTCCGCCCTGGTGGTCGGGGCCGTGCTGGCCCTGGTGGCGGCGGTGATGGCCGCCGCCGGCAAGAAGCAGATCGACAAGGCGGGCAGTTTGGCGCCGCGCCGGACCATCGAAAGCGTCAAGGCCGATGTGGCCGAGATCAAGGAGAAGGCACACCGATGAGTCATCAGCCCGAGACCAAGGGATCCTCACCCACCCCCGAGGTGCTGCGCGACCAGATCTCACAGACCCGTGAGGGACTCGGCCGCACCGTCCAGGCCCTCGTAGCCAAGGCCGACGTCAAGGCTCTGGCCAGGGAACAGGCGGCCGAGGCCAAGGAGAAGGCGGTGGAGGTGAAGGAACAGGCCGTGGTGAACGCCGCGCTCGTCACCGACAAGCTCAGGGACAAGGCCGCGCACGCCGCCCGGGTCGTCCACGACAGGACGCCCGAGCCGGTACGGGAGAAGGCGGGGCAGGCCGCGGCGACGACCCGGAACCATCGCGGGGCGATCATCGCCGCGACGGTGGCGCTCACTGCACTGGTGCTCGCGATGCGGACACGGAGGCAGCGATGAACAAGGCCAAGGTCGCCTACAAGCCGGTCGGCCTGGTGCTCGGGGCCGTCAGCGGCATGCTCGCCGCTGCGGCCTTCAAGCAGACGTGGAAGGTGGTCGCCCACGAGGACGACGCCCCCGACGCCACCGACGAGAACCGTGCCTGGAAGGAGATCCTGCTCGCCGCGGCGCTCCAGGGCGCGATCTTCGCCGTGGTGAAGGCGGCAGCCGACCGTTCCGGGGCGACCGCCGTGCGGCGCCTGACGGGTTCCTGGCCTGGCTGAGGAAGAGAAGCAGAGGGAGAGAAGGGCCGAGGGATCCGTGTGGGAGGTCCCCGGCCCTTCCTCCTGCCCTG
The DNA here is from genome assembly GCF_014656075.1 of Streptomyces hydrogenans. GTDB lineage: Bacteria > Actinomycetota > Actinomycetes > Streptomycetales > Streptomycetaceae > Streptomyces > Streptomyces hydrogenans. Next base: position 8,765 of record NZ_BNBS01000103.1, on the reverse strand, counting down.
GCCCTTCCTTCTGCCCCAACCTTTCCTCCTGCCCTGGGCCCGTCCGGTCCGCCGGGCCGGTCGGTCAGGGACGCTCGGGGGATCGCGTGCCGCAGGCGGTGAACAGGCCGTGCGGGCAGGGAGCGGACGCGGGGGCCGGCTCTTCTGCCCTGGGAGGTGAACGCGCGCACGGGGTACGAGGCTCGCGCCGGGCGGTCGGCGGAGTGATCGGGCGCGGATCGTTTCCTCTCCTGGGACCGCCCGGGGCCATGACGGGCGCTCGGTGAAGGGAGACCGAGTGCCGCCCGCTGTCCTCACCCCGACCCCGTACTCCGGCGACCGGCAGCGGACCGGACGTCTCAGGTGTCGCCGGGGCTTCCGTCCCGGGAGGTCGGGGCGGGGTCTCCCGCCCACGGGGGCGGTGCCGTCGACGCGGTCCAGGCCGCCAGTTCCGTACCGTCGACGCAGACGATCCCGCAGGAGGACGCGTACTCCAGCGCGGGATCCGTGAAGGAGCTGGTGGTGACAAGGACGGCGACGTCGGCCTCGTGCACGGCGTAGCAGGTGCCTCCGAAGCGCTGGAGGTCCGGGGATCCCACCCGGTGGTCCTCCCCGTACTGCTTGCACTGCAGGACCACGCGCATTCCGTCGGAGGTGGTCGCTATCACGTCCGCGCCGAGGTCACCGGCGCCTCCGACGACCTCGACGGGGGAACAGCCGTCACGGGCGCACAGCGCGGCGACGGCGTGTTCGAAACCGTCCGGGTCGACGGCCAGGTGGTCCAGGGCCCCGGAGTCGACGGCGGGCGGCGCGGCGACGCCGCCGGAGCCGGGGGCGTCCGGGAGGATCGGCCGTGGAGCGGCGGGCACCCCAGGGAGGGTCTCCGCCACGGGGTCGCCGGCATCGGGCAGCGGGGCCGTGTCCGCGACTCCGGCGGCGCTGTTCGCCCACGGGCCGCCCCGCTCCGCCCGGCCGCGCGCCACGGCGGTCCTGTTCCACCGGGCCAGGACCGCTCCGACGCCCAGCAGCAGCGCGAGGGCCGCGAGGACGGCCGGCAGGTACGAGCCGGTCGACCGTGCCGTCCTGACCATCAGGGCCGCGCCTCCCGTGACCACTCCCACGAGCCCCACCACGAGCACCAGGTCCCGCGCGGGCCTCGCCGGGCCCTCCCGGCGTCCCCCGCTCCTGGCTGCGACCCTGGTGTCGCCGGATATCGTCGTACGGCCCCGCATACGGCCCCTCCCTCGTCCGGCCCGTCTTCCTCCGACCGGCCCTCCCCTGACACGACCCGTCTCACCCCGACCGCACCGCCGAAACACGTTCGGAAGCCGTACGGCACGCGCAGCCAGGATGCGCGTGGCTCGATCGCCCGGGACGGCGTCTCTCACCGGCAGGGCGCCGTTCCCGAACCTCTTGGGCTGTCGGAGGTCCGGCTGCCCCAGGACGGCCTCCGCCGCCGCCCTGATCTTGCGCGGGAGGGCGAGGACCGGCTCATCGTTCAGGGCGAGGTCCTTCGGTCGCCGGCCACGCGGGCTCGCGCGCGGCCCGTGGGCCTTCCGCCGCGTCAGAGCGAGGCGTGGTGCGCGGCCAGCACGAAGGCGTGCCCGGCCGGGTCCATGAAGCGGCGGACGTCGGTACGGCGGTCCGTGCGGGTGCCGTTGTGTTCGGCGGTCACCGGGCGGGCGCCCAGGGAGACCGCCTCGCGCTCCGCCTCGTCGAGCGCTTCGGGAGCGACGAGGATCCACAGGTGGGACTGCTGGGAGTCCTCCGGCCGGGGCCAGCTCGGCGGTGCGTGGCCGGGGTCCCGGTGGATCCCGAGGAGGGCTCCGTCGGCGCCGGAGATCAGCAGGAGGTCGTGACCGCCGGCGCTCGGCTCGACGGTGGCGTCGAGCAGCGCGGCGTAGAAGCGGGCGAGGGACTCGGGGTCGGTGCTGTCGAGGACGAGGACGCTGCTCTTCGAGACGGTCATGGACTCCGTATGCCCCCGTGCCTCCCTTTCAGGCGGCGGGAATCGGGCCTCGCCCGCCCTCACGGAGCGGAGCCGGGACGGCCGCGTCCCGCACGGTCCGGAGGGCCCCCTCACGACGCCTCCTGTCCCGCCGGCCGCACCAGGGCCGGGCCAGGTCCGGCCGGGTCGGTTCGGTGCGGGGTCTCGGCGCTCGTGGCATCGGTCGTGCTCGCCGACCAGCGGCTCTTCCGCTGTCTTGGGTCGACGACACAGCCGCTCGGTCCCAAGGGCGTGGCACTCCCTCGCAGGATCCGCTCACCGGGCGTTCTTCCCCTCCGGGCCTACGCGCTGCCGGCGGGCCTCGGATCCGGTGATCATCGCCGTGGCGGCCGAGGCCGCGGCCGAAGCGTTCGGAGACGGCTCGGCGCTGGTCAACGCGTCGACCAGTCGGGCGAACTCGGCACGCTGCCGGGCGGTCAGCGTGGTGTAGAGCGGCGCCTGCAGCTCGTCCGTGAGTCGCTCGGCGTGCTGCCACCGGGGAGTCAGGGCCGCGGCGGCCGGGCCCGGCTCGCGCCAGCCGTAGTGGGTCGCCTGCTCGACGCCGAGGTTGACGACCATCGCCTCCCGGGAGCTCAGGCCGGACAGGCGTACCGCCACGAGATGGCAGGCGCCGCGGTGTTCCCTCAGGACGTGGATGCGCTGCATCGCCGCCCCGACCGGATCGTCGGCGGGCACTGGCTGCGCGCGCCAGCCTGCGAACAGGGGCAGTGAGTCGGCGTCGGCGGCATCGGTCAACCGCTGGGCCAGGTGGTTGAAGTGCTCGACGTCGGCGTCGGCGGGGATGTGGGAGCGGCCCCACGTCCGGACAGCCTCCGCGTAGCAGGCGGCGGCCTCCTGCGCCGGCATCACGGGCCGGCCGGCCCGCCAGCCGGTGGCGACGAGTTCGGGGCCGAGGAACCCTTGCACCGCCTGGACCACAGCGGCCGGTGCCTCGCCGAGCACTCCGAACCGGCCGCGGCAGTAGAAGCCGCGCCCGGGGGCGAACCCGGCGCGCAGGCCCATGGCGGCGGTCGCCTGGTCGGACATGAACTCGTCGCCGAAGTCGTGGACCGGCCCGGCCACGGCGGCGATGCAGTCGAAGATCTCCATGCACAAAAGGTCGCCCCCACATCTCAGCAGGTCAAGGGGGTGTTTTCTGGTGGAACCCTTTAGGTAATCTATCGAGTCATGCTCGACATCCGCCGTCTCCACATGCTCAAGACCGTCGCCGTCCGCGGCTCCATCACCGCGGCCGCCCAGTCCCTGGAACTGTCCGCCGGCGCGGTGTCCCAGCAGCTCGCCGCCCTGAGAAGCGACGTCGGGGTCGATCTCCTGCGCCCCGACGGGCGGACCGTCGCGCTCACCGAGGCGGGCCGCGTCCTCCTCGAACACGCCGACCGGATCCTCGCCGCCCTGGAGGAAGCCGAGTGCGCCGTCGCGGTGGTCAAGGGCACGGTCGGCACCGTCGCCACGCTCGGCGCGCTGCCGTCGACCGTCGCCAGGATCGTGGCCCCCGCGCTCACCGCGCTGGCCGCGGATCATCCGCAGCTCGCCGTCACCTGCCTCATCACCGACCAGGCACAACTGCGCGAACTCACCCTCGGCACCGTCGACGTGGTGCTGGGTCAGCGCTACCTCCACCTGCCGGAGACCACGCCCAAGGGCATCGCGGTCTCGCCGCTGCTCGACGACCCGCTGCTCATCGTCACCGCCGACGACGGAACCACCGGCGGATCCGACGAACGGCCCGTCGGCCTGCGCGACCTGGCCACGCACCACCTCGTCCTGCCGCCGCCGGCCACGGACTGCGGACAGGCCATCCTGCACGCCTGCCACCAGGCCGGCTTCACCCCCACGACGCGCTACGTCACCGCGGACATCGCCGCCCAGCTCACCCTCGCGCGGGCCGGCCTCGCCACCGCACTCGTCCCCCGCACGGCCATCGACCCGACCGCGCCCGGAATCCGCACGGCCCCCGTCGAGGACCACCCGATCCTGCGTCGGCTGTTCGCCGCGAGGCGTCACACCGAGACGACCAACCCGACGACCGCGGCCGTCATCACGGCGCTCCGCACAGCAGCGCGGCAGGACCGCGCCGCGCACCTCCCGCCGGCCTGAAAACAGAACCGCACGCAGCGAGCGAACAGGGAGGCCGCCCCTCTCGTCCTTGGCGTCCGTCCTGAGCCGTACAGGTCTGGAGGATCTCGCAGCTCGTGAGACCGGTGGTGATGGCCGGCCATGAGCTTGGTGGCGGTGCTTGTCGGCGCTTGTCGGTGTTGACCTTCAGGTTGGTTGAAGCTCGATGATGGCGCGGTGTCACATGACGAGCTGATGCCTATCGGGGCCTTCGCCCGACGCAGTGGACTGACCTCCAGCGCGCTGCGCTTCTACGCCGACTCCGGGCTGCTGCCTCCTGCCGAGGTCGATCCCGTCTCGGGCTACCGCTACTACAGCGCGGACCAGGTGGCCCGGGGGACCGCGCTGCGTCGGCTCCGCGAGCTCGCCATGCCCCTGGTCGCTGTCGAGGCCGTGCTCGGTTCCGGAGCCGACGAGGCTTCCCGGCTGCTCGACGAGCACGTCGCGAAGGTCGTGGCGGATGCGGCGGCCGTGCGGCGGAAGGCCGCCGTCATCAAGGCCTCGCTCGGCGAGGCGCCAGGTCTTCCGGTCGCGGCGGTGAAGGGGCCCGTGCTGGCGGCCGCGGTCGAGCAGGTCCTGACCGCGACCGCACCCGGGCACGGGATGCCGGCACTCGCCGGTCTGCGCATCGAGGCGAGCCCTGAGGCGGTCACTCTGACGGCGACGGACCGCTACCGGCTTTCCACCAGAACGCTGGTGCCGGCCGAAGCGCCGAGGCAGACATGGGCCGGCACGGTGAACGGCGACGAGCTGCGCACCGCGGTCGTCGAGATCCGCCGCAGTCCGCTGGTGCGACTGGAAGCGGCCTCGAACGGAATCTGGTTCCGCGTGGCCGACCAGGAGGACCGGCACTGTCGGTTGCTGACCGAGGAGTTCCCCGACCACCGCCTGATGCTCGCGTCGCTGGGCGAGGTCACCACCCGTGCGACGGTCTCGAAGGGCCTGCTCCTGCGCGCCCTGGAGGAACACCCCGGCGAGCGCGTCGGGCTGCACGTCGCCGACCACGCGGTGAACGTCGCGGCAGCGGACGGCGAACACCCTGGCGTCACACTTCCGGCCACCGTCACGGGCCAGGCCCTTCAGATCTGGTTCGAGCTGACCACGCTGTACCCCGCCGTGAGCACCGCGATCGGCCCTGACGTACTGCTCGACCTGCGAGGACACGACCAGCCCGTCACGATCCGCTCCGCCGATCACGGCGATCTCACCACCCTGGCCATGCCCGTCAACTCCGACCGCTCCGCCTGAGAAAGGCAACGAGGAACACCCCATGACCTCCGCACCCGCCAGCCCCGACCCGATCATGGAAGCGATCGGTCACGCCCTCGCCGAGGGGCAGGCCGGCGACACCGCTTCCGCCCGCCGGAAACTGCTGGACCTGTGGTCCGCGATCGGCGTCACCGGCGACCCGCTCCACCGCTGCTCCCTCGCGCACTACCTGGCGGATCTCTACGACGATCCCGCCCAGGCCCTCGCCTGGGACATCCGGGCCCTGGACGCCGCCGACGCCGTGACCGAGCAGCGCGTCCAGGAGCACCACGCCGGCCTCCACATCGCCGGCTTCTACCCCTCCCTGCACCTCAACCTGGCCGACGACTACCGTCGTCTCGGCTCCTTCGAAGCCGCCACCGAGCACATCGACGCGGCCAGGGAGCACGCTCCCGGCCTTCCCCGGGATCCCTACGGTGACCTCCTTCGCGGCGCCATCCAGGAGGTCGCCGAGGCCATCGACAAGCGGGACCGGTCACGGCGGGCCTCCGCGCCTGGTTCCGCCGGCTCTTCCGCCGCCGACAGCGCGACGGCGCCTGGCCCGGACTGCTGATCCGACTACCGGCCCGGGCGGATGCGGCAGGGCCGATCACGGGGGAGGTCGACGTCGGCTCCACGATCTGCCGGGCCCCTCAGCACGCCGCGGGTGCCCGCCACGACGGCCGGGCCCGAAAGCGGGGAATCCGCCGCACGATCCCGGAGCCCGCCGACCAGGTGGCCAACCGCAAGCGACGCGGAAAGGCCGGCGGGCGGCCTCCCGTCTTCGACCGCGAGGACCACGAGGCCCGGTGGGCGGTCGAGTGCGGGCTCAAGCGGATCGAGCCGCGACCGGGCGGTCGCCAACGGATTCGACGAACTCGCCGTCCACTTCGAGGCCACCGTCATGGCCGCCGCCATCGGCGAGCCGGGTCAGGTCGGGTGACGTCACGTCAGGACCGGTCAGCGGGTCGCGGGCCCGTCCGTCAGGCCGGAGCGGGCGAGGGCCCTGGCCACGGCGGACGGGTCGGGGTCGTCGCCGTCCGGGTTCCGGACCCGTGCCAGCAGCGCGTCCACGTCCTGGAGCGGACCGGCCTCCGCCAGGGCGAGGACGGCGGCGGCACCGGGAGCGCCGTCCACCGGTGCGAGGCGCTCGGCCAGCAGGGCCGCCGCCTCCGCGCGGTCCGCCAGCTCACTCATCCCGCAGTCCAGACCGTCGTCGTCGAGGCCGTCCGGGTAGGGGGCGCGGGCCCAGGCCCCGTCTTCGTACCAGTACGCACAGCCGAGTTCGTCGCCCGAGAGCCGGTCCTTCAATTCCTCCCACGGCAGCCAAGCGGGGCCGCCGGCGAGAACGTCGACGGGCGGCTCGTGCCATCTCGTGCCGCTGGACTCGTCCTCGCCGTAGAGCACGTACCGGCCTTCGCCCATGCGGGACATCACCCACCAGGTGCAACCGGCGTCGTCCCAGTGGAGTCCGTCGTCGTCGATCCAGCGGCCGGTGCGGTGAGCGCTCGGCCGGCGTTCGTTCGCGGTGGTCGCGCCGAAGGCCGCGATCAGGGCCCAGCGGGCCCACAGCGTCTCGGCGGGCGGAAGATCCCCGGGGAGCCCCGGACGGTTGATCGACATGATCGCAACCTTACGGGGCGGGCACCGGAGCGAGCTCAGGGAGGCTCCACGGAGCACGGGCGTCGGCGTCGGCGTCGGCGTCGGCGTCACATCGGGCGGGCCGAGGGCCTGTGTCCGCGCGCCGGCTTCCGCCCGGTACGGGGTGAGCCCCTTGCCGGGGAACGGTGACCGCCCCGCCGGTGGGGGGATCGGGCGGGGCGGTCACATGCCGTGGGCCCGCGGGAGGGGGGATGACCGCGGGCGGACGGCCGGGAGGCGGTTCCGTGCGCTCCGTTGCCCCGCCTACCCCCGCTTCTCCCGGACACACATCCGCACGCGCCACTTTCTCCGGGCTTCCCGCCACGGCCCGTCCACAGCCTCTGGGGCCTGCATCCCACGACCTCCCGCCCACGTGCTCCTCCCCCGGTCCCGGCCCCGGCCTTCGGCAGGCCCTTTGGGCGAGACGGGTGGCTCCTGATGCCGTCGGCCCCGGACCGGGTACACGGCATGAGGCAGTGACCTCTGATCCGCAGGAAGGGCCTCCCGCATGCTCATCGATCTGTCAGGACGGACCGCTCTGGTCACCGGTTCCACCCAGGGCATCGGTGCCGCGATCGCCACCGGTCTGGCGCGCGCGGGAGCCCGCGTGGGGGTCAACGGCCGCAGCGAGGAACGGGTGGAGCGGGCCATGGCGGCGATCCGCGCCGAGGTGGCGGACGCGGAGCTGGTACCCGTGGTCGCCGACGTGGCGGACGAGGAGGGCGCGCGCCGCGCCGCGGAAGCGCTGCCGCGGGTGGACGTCCTGGTGAACAACCTCGGCATCTTCGGGGAGGCGGATCCGCTGACGATCAGCGACGACGAATGGCGGCGCTACTTCGAGGTGAACGTGCTGGCCGCGGTGCGGCTGATCCGCCAGTACCTGCCCGGCATGACCGAACGCGGCTGGGGGCGGGTGCAGAACATCGCGAGCGATTCGGCTGTGGTGACTCCCGCCGAGATGATCCATTACGGCATGTCCAAGACCGCCCTCCTGGCGGTCACGCGCGGCTTCGCCAAGCAGGCGGCGGGCACCGGCGTCACCGTCAACTCTGTCGTCGCCGGGCCCACGCACACGGGTGGGATCGAGGACTTCGTGTACGAGCTGGTCGACTCCTCGCTGCCCTGGGACGAGGCCCAGAGGGTGTTCATGCGCGAGCACCGCCCCCAGTCGCTGCTGCAGCGGCTCATCGAACCGGAGGAGATCGCCGCGATGGTCGTCTACCTGGCCTCCGACCACGCCTCCGCCACCACCGGCGGGGCCTTGCGCGTCGACGGCGGATACGTCGACTCGATCCTGCCGTAGCACCGGGGACGACAGGATCACGAGCGAGGAGGAGGCGGCGGGCGGCGACGGGGGCGGGCGCGGCATCGAGGGCCTGGGGGTGGTGCGGTCAGCCGACCGGGATCACATGACGCGGTCGGCCAAACCGGCGAACAGGACGTCCAGTTCCCTCGCGGCCGTGCGCGTCAGCGGGGTCGCGCGCAGGGCGTCGCGGGCGGCGTCCAGGTGGCGGCGCGCCTCCCCGCGGGTCGCGGCGCGTCCCCCGGCCTCCTCGACGAGGGAGGCGACGCGCTCGGCGGCGGCGTCGGTCGGCCGGGCGGAGGCGAGCAGCGTCCCCAGCTCGCGCGCGGCCCGGCTTCCGCCGGCCAGCGCGGCGAGGACCGGATGGGTCTTCTTGCCCCGGTGGAGGTCGGCGTGGACGGGTTTGCCGGTCGTCGCCGGGTCGCCCCAGATGCCGAGGAGGTCGTCGACGGCCTGGAAGGCGAGGCCGAG
>NZ_BNBS01000102.1:27882-28911 GCF_014656075.1 Streptomyces hydrogenans | reverse complement strand
CCGGCGCCGGGCCGCCGCGCTGCTGCCGGAGGCCCGGCTCCTGGACGAGCTGGGCCTCGCCCGGGCCACGCCCGCGTCCCTGATGGCCGGCTGGGCGTCCGCCGGGGAGGGCACGGCCGTGCTCGGCGCGGGCCCGCGCGGCCCGCTCTCCGTCGACCTCACGGCGGAGGGCCCGCACCTCCTGATCGAGGGCCCCGCGGGCAGTGGGCGCACGGAACTGCTCCGTGCGGTCGCCGCCTCCCTCGCGGCCGGCGGCCGCCCGGACCGGCTCGGGCTGCTCCTGGTGGACGGCGCGGGCGGCGAGCGCGGCGAGGGCCTCGCGGCCTGTACGGAGCTGCCGCACGTCACCGAGCACCTGGTGGCGTCGGACCCGGTGCGGATGCGGGAGTTCGCCCAGGCGCTGGGCGCGGAGCTGAAGCGCCGCGCGGAGCTGCTCGGGGACGCGGACTTCGCCGACCGCCGGAACACCCGCGCGGTGATCGGCCAGCGGACCGCGAGCGCCGCCGAGTCGGTGCCGCAGGGCGTCCGGGCGGGTCTCCGGCTCCCCGACGCGGACCTGGGCGACCGCCCGAGCGGCCGGACCCTGCGCACGGGTTCCGGCGCGGTCGGCGACAGCCCGCCCGGGGCCCGTACCCCGTACCAGGGCGCGGAGGACCCGTCCGGGGCGGACGAGCTCCCCTCCACCCCCAGCGACCGTCTGGGCGGCCGCGCCCACGTCGGCGACCTCCCGGCCACCTTCGGCGGCCGCCTGGGCGGCCGCGCGGCCGCCGCCGACCTCCCCACCCGCCCCAGCGGCCGCACCCTGCGCACCGACGACCCGGCGCCCGGCGCCGGGCCGGCCTACCCCGGCACGGAGGACGTCACCGGCACGTCGAGCAGCCGCACCTCCGACCTCCCCCGCTCCACCAGCGCCCGCACCCCGTACCCCGGCTCGGGGGACGTCCCCGCTGCCGCGAGCGGACGCACCCCGTACCCCGGCTCCGGGGACCTCCCCCGGTCGAGCAGCGCCCGGACCCCGTACCCGTCCGC
>NZ_BNBS01000102.1:0-27782 GCF_014656075.1 Streptomyces hydrogenans | reverse complement strand
CGGTGACGTCCCCGCTGCCGCGAGCGGACGCACCCCGTACCCCGGCTCGGGCGACCTGCCCCGGTCGAGCAGCGGCCGCATCCCGCACCCGTCCGCCGGTGACGTCCCCGCTGCCGCGAGCGGACGCACCCCGTACCCCGGCTCGGGCGACGTCCCCGGTGCCGCGAGCGGACGCACCCCCTACCCCGGCTCAGGGGACCTGCCCCGGTCGAGCAGCGCCCGGATCCCACACCCGGCGTCGGGTGACGTCGGCGGAGCCGTGAGCGGGCGGACCGCCCGGCCCGGGGCCGGGGACGTCACGGCGGCGTCGAGCGGCCGGCTCGGCGGGCGGTCGGGCGGGGCGGCGGACCTGGGCGGGCGGGCCAGTGGCCGGACCTCGCGTCCGGACGACGGGCACGCGCCGGCCGGCGACCGGAGCGGCGCGCGCGTGCCCCGGCCCGGGGGCGAGGAGGACCACCTTCCGCGACCGGCCACGGGCCGGGTGCCGCTGCCGCGGCTCGTCGTGCTCGTGGACGACTTCGACGCCCTCGTCGCCCCCGCCCTCGGCGCCCCCGGCCGGCCCGCCGCCGGTTCCGTCGTCCGGGCCCTGGAGGCCGTCGCGCGGCACGGGGAGCGGCTCGGGGTGCACCTGATCGCGACCTCCGCCCGCCCGGACCGGACGGTCGACACGGACCTGGCGCACGGCGCCCGGCTCCGCGTGGTCCTGGACGCTCCGCCGGGCACGCCCGGTCCGGACGTCCCGGCGCCCGGCCGGGGCCGGCTGGGGCACCCCGACGGCCGCGTGACGCCCTTCCAGGCGGGGCGCGTCACCGGCAGGATCCCCCGGACGGCGACGCAGCGGCCGACCGTGGTCCCCCTGGAGTGGGAGCGGATGGGCGACCCGCCCGCCCGCCGTCCCGTCCGCGAGCTGGGCAACGGCCCCACGGACCTGGCCCTGCTGGCCAGCGCCCTCGACCGTGCGGCCCGCTCGGTCGAGGCCGCCCCGGTCCCCCCGCTGACCCACGCCTGACCCCCCGGGGCCCTGAGCCCCGGGGCGGGTTCCGGCCGCCGGGTCCGTCCGTCGACGGGGCGGCGGACCGCTCAGCCCAGCGCCCGCAGCCCCGCCACCGTCGCGCGCGTGAGCTCGTCCACGTACCCCTTCGGGAGGCCCGTGCGGGCGACGACGAGGCGCCAGTACAGCGGGCCGACCATCAGGTCGAGGGCGTTCGCGGGATCGGTGCCCGCGGCGAGCTCGCCGCGGGCCACCGCCTCGCGGACGATCTGCGCGACGACCCCCTCCTGCCCGTCGAGGAGCGCCGACCGCACGGGTGCGGCGATCTCGGGCTGCCGGGCCGCCTCGACGAGGAGTTCGGGGATGACCTGGGAGGCGATCGGGTGCCGCAGGGCGTGCGAGGCGACGGTGAGCAGGGCCCGTACGTCCCCCTCCAGGGAGCCGGTGGCGGGCGCCGGCAGCCCCTGCGCGGCGACCGCCCCGACCACGTCCAGGACGAGCGCGAGCTTGGACTTCCACCGGCGGTAGACGGCCGTCTTGCCGACCCCGGCCCGCCGCGCGATGCCCTCGATGGACATCCGGGCGAAGCCGACGGCGGCGAGTTCCTCGAAGACGGCGGCGCGGATGGCCTCGGTGACGTCCTCGCGGAGCACGGCGGCTCCGGCGGGCGTGCGGCGGGGCGTGGGAGTGCTCATGAACCGCATCCTAACCAGCGGTGACGTCACGACGATACGGTTGCGTTCCGACGTGGAGGAGCCTAGCCTCGCCGTAGCGACGATACGGACCCGTCCCGACGTCACGGCCGGCGATGGCGCACGTCCGCCTCCCGCCGAGCTCCGCCCACCCCCGTCGAGCTCCGCCCCACCCCTCCGTCGAGAGCGCACGCACGTGACCCTGACACTGCCGCCACCGACCAAGGCCGCCCCCGCGCCGGCCGCCCGCCCCGACGAGGACCTCCAGGCCCTCGCCCGCCACCACGGACTCACCGTCAGCGGCGCCCGGCCGCCCCTCCCCGCCTACGTCCGCGAGCTCTGGGCCCGCCGGGACTTCATCGCCTCCTTCGCGACGGCCCGGCTGACCGCGCAGTACAGCCAGGCGCGGCTCGGACAGCTGTGGCAGCTGATGACCCCGCTGCTCAACGCGGCCGTGTACTACCTGATCTTCGGCGTCCTGATGGACGTCCAGCGGGGCGTCCCCGACTACGTCCCCTTCCTCCTGACCGGCGTCTTCGTATGGACCTTCACCGCCAACACGCTGACCGCCGGCACCCGAGCGATCAGCGGCAACCTCGGCCTGGTCCGCGCCCTGCACTTCCCCCGCGCGAGCCTCCCGCTCTCGCTCGCCCTGCTCCAGCTGCAACAGCTGTTCCTGTCGCTCGCCGCGCTCGTCGTGATCCTGCTCTGCTTCGGCGAGTTCCCGGCCTGGAGCTGGCTGCTCGCGGTGCCCGCGATCGCGCTCCAGGCCCTGTTCAGCACCGGCGTCTCGCTCGTCCTCGCCCGGCTGGCCGCCCGCACCCCGGACGTCAGCCAGCTGATGCCCTTCGTCCTGCGCACCTGGATGTACGCCTCGGGCGTGATGTGGTCGATCGGCTCCCTGGCGGAGCGCGGCCGCTTCCCGCACGCGGTGGTCCTGGCGCTCCAGTGCAACCCGGTGGCGGTCTACATCGACCTCGTCCGCTTCGCGCTCGTCGAGAGCTATACCGCGGCGAACCTGCCGCCGCACGTGTGGGCGCTGGCGATCGGCTGGGCGGCGCTCGCCTTCGCGGGCGGCTTCGTATGGTTCTGGAAGGCGGAGGAGACGTACGGCCGTGGCTGACCCCGACGAGACGACGACCGCGGCGCCGAACGCACCGGCGACCGAGGCGGCCGGGCCGACGACCGCGCCGACCGACCCGGCCCCACCGACCGCCCCGCTCCCCGCCCCCACCGTCGTCGCCGACCGCGTCCACATCGCCTACACCGTCCCGGACGGCCTCGGCGGCAACCGCCGGGTGCACGCCGTGAAGGGCGTCTGCTTCGTCGCCCGGCGCGGCGAGGCGATTGGCCTGATCGGTTCGAACGGCTCGGGGAAGTCCACCCTCCTGAAGGCCATCGCCGGGCTCCAGCCGGTGGAGAGCGGCACGATCCACACCCAGGGCAGACCCGCCCTCCTCGGCGTCGACGCGGCCCTGATGGGAGACCTCTCCGGCGAGCGGAACGTGATCCTCGGCGGCCTCGCCATGGGCATGACCTGGTCCGAGATCACGGCCCGCTACGACGACATCGTCGCCTTCTCGGGCCTGGAAGAGGGCCTGGACGAGGACCTCGACGACCACCCCGCCGCCGGTCCCGCCACGCCCCCCGCCGACCCCGCCGCCCGCCGACGCGGCGGCCTCTCCCCCCACCCCTCCGCGGCCCCCGGCAGCCCCCTGTCCCGCCCCCTGCGGACGTACTCCTCCGGCATGAGCGCCCGGCTCCGCTTCGCGATCTCCGCGACCGCCCGGAGCCACGACGTGCTCCTCATCGACGAGGCCCTGGCCACCGGGGACGCCCGCTTCCGGCGTCGGAGCCGCCGCCGGATCGACGAACTGCGGGCCGCGGCCGGCACGGTCTTCCTCGTGGCCCACGCTCACGCGGCCATCCGGGAGACCTGCGACCGGGCGCTCTGGCTGGAGGCGGGCACGCTGCGGATGGACGGCCCGGCGGACGAGGTGGTGGCGGCGTACGAGGAGTTCACCAGGACGGGCGCCACCCCGCCCTCCAGGTAGGGCATAACACACATAACAGACCTAAGGTCGGAGCGTGACGACGCCCGATCGCCCCCGCTCCCGCGCCTCCGGTCCCACGGCCCCCGCACCCCCCTCCCTCACCCGCTCGCCCTTCCAGTCGGACACCTTCACGTCCGCCACCTTCGTCACCGTCGGGCGCGGCCCCGCCCTCGCGCTCGCCGCCGTCTGGCTGTTCACCCGCGTCGGCATGCTGGCGCTGCTCGCGAGCGACAGCCTCGGCATCGGCGGGGTCGGGCACGAGGTGCGGCTCCTCTACCGCCACTGGTACGGCCTCTTCGCCGACGGCACCTTCCCGCCCGGCGACCCGACCTGGCAGTACCCGCCCGGCGCCGGGCTGGTGATCATGGCGCCCGGCCTGCTGATGCCCTGGCTCGGCTACACCCAGGCGTTCGTCGTGCTGACCCTGCTCGCCGACGCCGCCGTCACCCTCGGCCTGGCCCTCGCCGACCGCTCCCGGCTCACCCACGGCGCCTGGTACTGGGTCTGCGCCCTGCCGCTCCTCCTCCACCTGCCGCTCGCCCGGTACGACGTCCAGGCCACCGCCCTCGCCGTCCTCGGGCTGCTGCTGCTCAAGGGCCGCTCCCCGACCGCCCACCGGCTCGGCGGCGCGCTCGCCGGGATCGGCGCGCTGGTCAAGGGATGGCCGGCGCTCGCCCTGATCGGCACGCCCCGGGGGCGCACCACCCGCGAGGCGTGGACGGCCGCGGCGGTCACCGCCCTCACCCTCCTCGCCGTCCTCGCGCTCTTCTTCTCCGACTCGCTCGGCTTCCTGCGGCAGCAGGGCGCCCGGGGCATCCAGGTCGAGTCGCTGGGCGGCACCGCGCTCGCCCTCGGCCGCGCGGCCGGCCTGTGGCCGGGGACCTCGGAGATCCGCTACGGCGCCTACGAGTACGTCGGCCCGTACGTCTCCACCCTGGGCCACCTGTTCCTGCTGCTGACCGTCGCCGCCGTGCTGTGGCTGGTGCTGTGGCGGCTCCGGGCCGTCCGCTGGACCGAGGCCACCCCGCTCGACGCGGCCCTCGCCGCCGTGCTGCTCCTCACCGTCACGAGCCGGGTGATCAGCCCCCAGTACCTGGTCTGGCTCCTCGGCCTCGCCGCCGTCTGCCTGACCTCGCGCCGCACGGTGATGCGCCCGGTGGCGCTGCTGCTGCTCCCCGCGGCGGCGCTCAGCTCCCTCGCGTACCCCGTCCTCTACGCCGAGGTCGTCGCCGGCGCCCCCGCCGGCCTGACGGTGATGGTCCTCCGCAACGCCCTGCTGCTCGCGGCGGCCGTCGTCGCCGCCCACCGTCTGTGGCGGGCCACGGTCACCCCCGTACGGGAATAGCCCGCGGGACCCGTACGGGAAGAGGGCCACCGGCCCCGTACGGGAACGACCCCGGCTCCGTACGGGAACGGCCCCCGGAACGGCCGAAGGGCCCCGCCGGACGCGGACGCGTCCTGCGGGGCCCTTCGGTTCCGCTCGGCTAGCTGTGCGTCCGCAGCAGCGTCCGCATCGTCCGCATGGCCACCGACAGGTTGGCCAGGTCGAAGGTGTCCGAGCCCTGGATCTCCTCCAGGGTGGTGTGGGCGCGGCCCAGGATCGCCGCGTTGGTGTCCTCCCACGCCTTGAAGCGCTCCTCGGGCGTCGAGGTGCCGTTGCCGGCGGCCAGGACGTCGGAGGTGAGCGCCGCGTGGGCGGCGAAGAGGTCCTCGCGGATGGAGGCGCGGGCCATGGACTGCCAGCGGTCGGCCCGCGGCAGCTCGATGATCCGGTCCATCAGGTCGGTGATCCGCAGGCGGTCGGCCAGGTCGTAGTAGACCTCGGCGACGGCCAGCGGGTCCTTCTCCGTGCGGTCGGCGATCGCGACGATGTCGAGCGTCGGGAAGGCGGACGAGAAGCCCGCGACGCGCACGGCCAGCTCCTCCGGCACGCCGAAGCCGGTCAGCTCGTCGAGGATCGACTGGTACCACTCCTGGTCCGAGCCGCGCAGCAGCTGCGGCAGCCGCTCCCGGACCTGCTCGACGCGCTCGGCGAAGAACTCGATGGTCTCGCCGATCGCGAGCGGCTGCGGCCGGTTGTTGAGCAGCCAGCGGGTGCCGCGTTCGACGAGCCGGCGGGAGTGCAGCCGCATCCGGGTCTGGATCTCGGCCGGGACCTTGTTGTCGAGGGCCTCGACGGCGTCCCAGACCTCGCCGAGCCGGAAGATGGCCCGGGCCGCGGTCTGGGCCCGCACGATCTCCTCCAGGGAGGCGCCGCTCTCCTCGCGGAGGCGGTGCAGGAAGGTCGAGCCGCCGGTGTTGACGGTGTCGTTGACCAGGACGGTCGTGATGATCTCGCGGCGCAGCGCGTGACCGTCGACGGCCTCGCCGAACTTCTCGCGCAGCAGCGTCGGGAAGTAGGCGTGCAGCAGACCGGCCAGGTACGGGTCGTCGGGCAGCTCGGTGCCGATCAGCTCGTCGGCCACCGTGATCTTGGTGTAGGCGAGGAGGACGGCGAGCTCGGGCTGGCTGAGGCCCTTCTCGTTGTTGAGCAGCTCGCGGATCTGCCGGTCGTTGGGCAGGAACTCCAGGGAGCGGTCGAGCGCCCCGTCGCGGCCCAGGCGGCGCATGAAGCGCTGGTGGGCGTGGAGCAGGGAGGGCGACTGGGCGACGGCGTTGGCGAGGGCGGTGTTCTGCGCGTAGTTGTTGCGCAGCACCAGCCGGCCGACCTCGTCGGTCATCTCGGCGAGGATCTTGTTGCGCTGCTTGACGGTCATGTCGCCCTCGGCGACGAGCCCGTTGAGCAGGATCTTGATGTTGACCTCGTGGTCGGAGGTGTCGACGCCGGCGCTGTTGTCGATGGCGTCGGTGTTGATCTTGCCGCCGGTGCGCTCGGGGCCGCCGGCGCGGGCGAACTCGATGCGGCCGAGCTGGGTGGCGCCGAGGTTGCCGCCCTCGCCGACGACCTGGGCGCGGACGTCCTGGCCGTCGACGCGGATGGCGTCGTTGGCCTTGTCGCCGACCTCGGCGTTGGTCTCGACCGAGGACTTCACGTAGGTGCCGATGCCGCCGTTCCACAGCAGGTCGACGGGCGACTGGAGGATCGCCTTCATCAGCTCGGCCGGGGTCAGCTTGGTGACGCCGTCCTCGATGCCCAGCGCGGCCCGCACGTGGGCGTTGACCGGGATCGACTTGGCGGTACGGGGGTGGATGCCACCGCCCGACGACAGCAGCGAGGTGTCGTAGTCCGCCCAGGAGGAGCGGGGCAGGTCGAAGAGGCGGCGGCGCTCGGCGTAGGAGGTGGCCGCGTCCGGGGTGGGGTCGAGGAAGATGTGGCGGTGGTCGAAGGCGGCCACCAGGCGGATGTGCTCGGAGAGCAGCATGCCGTTGCCGAAGACGTCGCCGGACATGTCGCCGACGCCGACGACGGTGAAGTCCTCGGTCTGGGTGTCGTGGCCCAGCTCGCGGAAGTGCCGCTTCACGGACTCCCAGGCGCCGCGGGCGGTGATGCCCATGCCCTTGTGGTCGTAGCCGGCGGAGCCGCCGGAGGCGAAGGCGTCGCCGAGCCAGAAGCCGTACGCCTCCGCGACGCCGTTGGCGATGTCGGAGAAGGTGGCGGTGCCCTTGTCGGCGGCGACGACGAGGTAGGTGTCGTCCTCGTCGTGGCGGACCACGTCGACCGGGGGCACGACCTCGCCGGCGACCAGGTTGTCGGTGATGTCGAGCAGCGCCGAGATGAAGGTCTTGTACGAGGCGACGCCCTCGGCCAGCCAGGCGTCCCGGTCCACGGCGGGGTCCGGGAGCTGCTTGGCGACGAAGCCGCCCTTGGCGCCGACGGGCACGATGACGGTGTTCTTCACCATCTGCGCCTTGACCAGGCCGAGGATCTCGGTACGGAAGTCCTCGCGCCGGTCGGACCAGCGCAGGCCGCCGCGGGCGACCTTGCCGAAGCGCAGGTGGACGCCCTCGACGCGCGGGGAGTACACCCAGATCTCGAAGGCGGGGCGCGGCGCCGGCAGGTCGGGGATGGCCTGCGGGTCGAACTTCATCGACACGTAGGAGTGCGGCGTTCCGTCGGCCGTGGTCTGGAAGAAGTTGGTCCGCAGCGTCGCCGTGATGACGGTGAGGAAGGACCGCAGGATCCGGTCCTCGTCCAGGCTGGCGACCTGGTCGAGGGCGGCGTCCAGCTCTTCGAGGAGCGCGTCGATCAGCTCGGTGCCGGCGCGCTGGCGCTCCGGGGCCATGCGGGCCTCGAAGAGGTTGACGAGCAGCCGGGTGGTGTGGACGTTGTTGCGGAGGGTGTCCTCCATGTAGTCCTGGCTGAAGGTCGAACCGGCCTGGCGCAGGTACTTGGCGTAGGCGCGCAGGACCATGGCCTCGCGCCAGTTGAGCCCGGCGGAGAGGACGAGCGAGTTGAAGTTGTCGTTCTCGGCCTCGCCGGTCCAGGTGGCGGCGAAGGCCTCCTGGAAGCGCTCGCGGGCGTCGTCGCCGAGGTAGTCCCCGCCGTTGCCGGTCGCGGCGGGCATCCGCAGGCCGAAGTCGTAGATCCAGGCGTGGGTGCGGTCGGCGCAGCGGAGCTCGTACGGCCGCTCGTCGGTGACCTCGACGCCGAGCCGGTTGAGGACCGGCAGGACGGCGGAGAGGGAGATCTGGTCGCCGGTCTTGTAGATCTTGAAGCGGCGCTCGCCGGGGCCGGCGGCGACGGGCTCGTAGAGGGAGAGCGCGAAGTCCTTGCCGCTGGCGGCGAGGGCCTCCATGCGGACCAGGTCGGCGACGGCGGCGCGCGGCGAGTGGTCGGCCTTGTAGCCCTCGGAGAAGGCGTTGCCGTAGCGGCGGAGCAGCTCGGCGGCGCGCTCCTCGCCGAACTCGGCGTTGAGGGCCTCGCCGAAGCCGTCGGACCAGGAGCGGGCGGCCTCGACGAGCCGGGCCTCGATGCGGTCCACGTCGGCGTCGGTGAGGGCGGCGAGGACGGTGCCCGGCTCGACGCGGATGACGAAGTGGAGCCGGGAGAGGATCGACTCGGTGTTCCAGGCGGTGAAGTCGACGGAGGTGCCGTTCAGCTCCTCCTTGAGGATGTCGATGATCCGCAGCCGGACGCGGGTGGTGTAGCGGTCGCGCGGCAGGTAGACGAGGGCCGAGTAGTAGCGGCCGTACTCGTCCTGGCGCAGGTAGAGCCGCAGTCGGCGGCGCTCCTGGAGGTACAGGACGCTGGTGACGATGGCCTGGAGCTGGTCGACCGGGGTCTGGAACAGCTCGTCGCGCGGGTAGGTCTCCAGGATCTGGAGCAGGTCGCGGCCGTCGTGGCTGTTGGAGGAGAAGCCGGCGCCGGCCAGCACCTCCTGGACCTTGCGCTTGACGACGGGGACGCGGCGCACGGACTCGGTGTACGCGGCGGACGAGAAGAGGCCGAGGAAGCGGCGCTCGCCGATGACGTTGCCGTCGGCGTCGAACTTCTTCACGCCGACGTAGTCGAGGTACGAGGGCCGGTGCACGGTCGCGCGGCTGTTGGCCTTCGTCAGGATGAGCAGCTTGTGCTCGCGGGCCTTGGCGCGGGCGTCGGCGGGCAGCCGGCTGAAGGACGGGGAGACCGGGTGGGCGTGGTGGCCGGACTCGCCGTCGGTGTGGTGCGGGTCGGAGCGCAGGATGCCGAGGCCGGTGCCGGGGACGGCGGCGAGCGCGTCGCCGTCGACGAGCTCGTACTCGCGGTAGCCGAGGAAGGTGAAGTGGTCGTCGGCGAGCCAGCGCAGCAGCTCCTGCGCCTCCTCGACCTCGGTGGGCCGCAGGTCGGAGGCGGTGGGCTCGGCGGTCAGGCCGTCGGCGATGCGCAGCGCGGCGTCGCGCATCTTCTCCCAGTCCTCGACGGTCTCGCGGACGTCGGACAGGACGCGGAGCAGGTCGGCGGTGATCTGCTTGAGGTCGGCCCGGTCGGTCTCGCGGTCGATCTCGACGTGGATCCAGGACTCGGCGAGCGCGTCGTGCGGCAGCTCGCCGTGGATCTGGGTCGACAGGACCTCGATGAGCTTGCCGGTGATGTCACGGCGGACGAGGACCTGCGGGTGGATCACGACGTGGATGCCGCGGCCCTGGCGGGAGAGCTCGTTGGTGACGGAGTCGACGAGGAACGGCATGTCGTCGGTGACGACCTCGACGACGGAGTGGCTGCTGGTCCAGCCGTTCTCCTCGACCGTCGGGGTGTGCACGCGGACGTTCGCGGTGCCCTGGGGGCGGTTCTCCGCGAGCTTGTAGTGGGAGAGCGCGGCACCGAAGACGTCGTCCGGGTCGCGGTCGGACAGGTCCTCGGGGGCGGTGTGCAGGTAGTAGCGCTGGAGGTAGTCGAGCACGGTGTCCCGGTCCGGGCGCTCGCCCTCCGGGCCCGTCGGAAGTCGCCCCCCGACCGGGCTGTGCTCAGCTACGCGGGCGGCCCTCTCGAGCAGCTCGGCCTTTGCTTCGTCCAGCTTGGTCTGCATGTCCTCTGCTCCTGTCGCGCGCCGTTGCGTGACGTCGGTGGAAGAAAGAAAGGGCACAACGCCTCGACGCGGTGATTCCGGTCGAAGACGACGTTATGCCCGGATGAGAGATGCCCGGATCGAAACCGGCCACGTGGGGCGGGGTTTCCGGACGGAGGAGATCGGCGAACGCACGGTCGGCCCGGCCGCGTGAGCGGACCGGGCGGCAGCCGGGGGCCGCACTGCCCCCGCGGCGTATCGCGCTGATCACGGGAAAAGCCTATCGCTCAAGCCCCCTGCCCCGTCATGAGCCGTATGTGTACAAAAGCGGGGTGGGAAGTTTGACGTTCTGGACAGCGACACATGCACTCTTGGCGGATCGCGCGGAACGGTGCAGCGTGGACGCGTGCACGACGACGGACCGACCATCCCTGGAACCGGGAGTGCCATGGCGAAGATCTTGATCGTGACGGGGGACGCGGCGGAGTCCCTGGAGGTGTTGTACCCGTACCAGCGTCTGCTCGAAGAAGGGTACGAGGTCGACATCGCGGCCCCGGCCCGCAAGCAGCTCCGGTTCGTGGTCCACGACTTCGAGCCCGGCTACGACACGTACACGGAGAAGCCGGGCTACACCTGGCCCGCCGACCTGGCCTTCTCGGAGGTCGACCCCGGCGACTACGTGGCGGTGGTGATCCCGGGCGGCCGGGCCCCGGAGTACCTGCGCAACGACCCGGAGCTCCGCAAGATCCTCAAGTCGTTCTTCGACGCCGACAAGCCGGTGGCGCAGATCTGTCACGGCCCGCTGCTCACGGCGGCGGTCGGCGGCCTGGAGGGCCGCCGGGTCACGGCGTACCCGGCCCTGGAGCTGGACATGCAGGCGGCGGGCGCCGACTTCCAGGACACGGCGGCGGTCGTCGACGGCCTGCTGGTCTCCTCGCGCGCCTGGCCGGACCACCCGACGTGGATGCGCGAGTTCCTGAAGGTGCTCCGCGCGAAGGGCTGACGCCCCGGCGGGGCCGCCCGGCGGGCGGCCCCGTCCCGCGCGGGTCAGACCAGTTCCTCCGCGACCGAGACGGCCTCCTCCAGGGAGTCCACGACCGGCACGCCGACGCGCTCCAGCGAGGCCCGGCTGTGCGAGCCGCCGGTGAACAGGACGGCCTTCGCCCCCACGTGGGCGGCGGCGATCGCGTCGTCCGCGGCGTCGCCGATGACGACGACCCGCTCGGCCGGCACGGCCAGCGCCTCCAGGTGCCGCACCATGTGCCCGGACTTCCCGTCCGTGGAGCTGTCGGGGCGCCCGTCGACCCGTACGAAGCGCTCCGCGATCCCGTGCCGCGCCACCAGCGGCAGCAGCTCGGCGTGCGGCGCCAGCGAGAGCAGCGACTGGGTGGCCCCGGCGGCCTGCCGGGCGGCCAGCAGCTCGGCGGCGCCCGGGGTCAGCCCGCAGTTCTCCGCGCGCTCCCAGTAGTAGCGGTGGAAGGTCCCGTCCATCAGGGTCCACTCGGCGTCGGTGGGCAGCCGGCCCATCAGCCGCTCGTAGAACTTCGGCACCGGGACGGTGTACAGCTCGCGGTACCGCTCCAGCGTGAGCTGCTGGAGGCCGAGCTCGGCGAAGGCCGCGTTGGTGGCCCCGATGACGGCGGCGATGTCGTCCAGCAGGGTGCCGTTCCAGTCCCAGACCAGATGCTTCTTCATGTGCTGCTTCCCCATGGAGCGACGGTACAGGCCGCCGGCTCAGCCGAGGAGGGAGGGGATCTCCTGGATCCCGAACCAGAGCAGCTCGTGGTCCTCGGCGCCGTCCACGACGAACTGCGCGTCGTCGTCGCCCTGGTCGGCGGCGCCGAGCGCGGCGGCCGCGGCGGTGACGTCCGCCTCGGCGTCGTCGGCGTCGGCGTGCACGGCGGCGGCCTTGGCCAGGGCCACGGCCCCGGCGATCCGGACCTCGCCGATCGCGCCGGCGTCGAGCCCCCGGTCCGGGTCCGCGGCGGCGTCCTTGTCGGGGACGTCGACGGCGACGACCACCCGGCGGCGCGGCGCCCCGGGGTCACCCGCGACGAGCCGGAGCGAGGCCGCGGCGGCCCTGCTGAGCGCCGCGTACTCCAGCTCCTCGATGTCGTCGGAGACGTACCACTCGCGCAGCGCGGGCGTGACGGCGTAGGCGGTCAGCGGCCCGGGACCCAGCTCCCCCGCCTTGTGCGCCTGTGCGAGACCGGGAAGGGTCAGAGGGACGTACACGCGCATGACGGGCCGCTTTCGTAGTCGGAATCGCCCTCAGGATACGTCCGCCCCCACCGCCCCGGACGGGCCGCCCGCCCCCCGCCGTCCCCCTGATAGGTGAATCACTCAGCGTACACATCCGCGCACCCAGTGCTCTTGCGCGGTGCGCGGGCCGCTGGATACAAGATCCCCGACGGCAAGTTACCGACTGGTATGAGCCGCCTTCCGAAGGGATCCCCATGCCTCAGCACCCCACGCCCGCGCCCGCCTCCCACCCCCCGCACGGCACCTCCCCCGGCACCGCCGGCATCCCCCGCGCCCGCACGGCCCCACCGGCCCCCGCCACGGCCCCGGAGCCCGCCCCGGCCGGCGGATGCGGAGGCCGCCGCCCGGCCGGCGGGGACCCCGGACGGGCCCGGACGACGACCGTCCCCGGCCAGGCCCACCGCACCACTGCGGCCGCCGTACGGCACGGACACCCCGGCGGACTCCCCCGCCGCGCCCTCCCCGTCCACACCGCCTTCGCGGAGCGCCTGGTCGCCGTGCTCAGCGGGGAACGGCCCGTGCACTCGATGCTCGGGCTGACCGTCGGGGAGGCGTACGAGCAACTCGTCCGGCTCGCCCCGCGCACCGTCGCGCGGGCCCTGGGACCCCGGCCGGTGCTGCGCCGGTGCGCCGCGCAGCCGCACTCCGGCGACACCGTCCTGGAGGTCTTCGCCTCGCTCGCCGCCGGCCCGCGCGTCCGCGCCCTCGCCTTCCGCCTGGAGCTCGGCCACGACCACCGCTGGCGGTGCGCCGCCGTCGAGCTCGACGGCCTCGGCCGGCTCGTCGGCGGCAGCCCCCAGCCATGACGAAGGGCCCCGCCGGACGGATCCGGCAGGGCCCCTCGCCTCGGTTCAGGCGGTCACTTCTTGCGGCGACGCCCGCCCGCGTTCTTCTGCGCCTTGCGGCGCTCCGCCCGCGTCATCCCGTCGCCCGCGTCGTCACCGTCCGAGGCGAAGTCGCCCTCGACGACACCGCCGTCGCCGTCCACCGACGGCGCGGAGAAGTGCAGCCGGTCCGGCCGCTGCGGGGCGTCGAGCCCCTTCGCGCGGATCTCCGGACGACCGCCCGCCGGCACGGCGTCACCCTTGTCCAGGGACGGCGCTCCGGCCTGTACCGGGACCTCCTCGACCTGCTGCTCGACCTGGACCTCCAGGTTGAACAGGTAGCCGACGGACTCCTCCTTGATGCCCTCCATCATGGCGGTGAACATGTCGAAGCCCTCGCGCTGGTACTCGACCAGCGGGTCCTTCTGCGCCATCGCGCGCAGGCCGATGCCCTCCTGGAGGTAGTCCATCTCGTAGAGGTGCTCGCGCCACTTGCGGTCGAGGACCGAGAGGACGACCCGGCGCTCCAGCTCGCGCATGACCTCCGGGCCGAGCTGCGACTCGCGCGCCTCGTACTGCTCGTGGATGTCGCTCTTGATGGACTCGGCGATGAACTCCGCGGTGATGCCCGCGCGGTCGCCCGCCGCGTCCTCCAGCTCCTCGACGGTGACCTTCACCGGGTAGAGCTGCTTGAAGGCGCCCCACAGCCGGTCGAGGTCCCACTCCTCGGCGAAGCCCTCGGCCGTCTCCTGGCCGATGTAGTCGTCGATGGTGTCGTCCATGAAGTGCTGGATCTGCTCCTGCAGGTCCTCGCCCTCCAGGACGCGGCGGCGCTCGCCGTAGATGACCTCGCGCTGCCGGTTCAGCACCTCGTCGTACTTCAGGACGTTCTTGCGCGTCTCGAAGTTCTGGGTCTCGACCTGCGACTGCGCGGAGGCGATGGCCCGGGTGACCATCTTGTTCTCGATCGGCACGTCGTCCGGGACGTTGGCCATGGCCATGACCCGCTCGACCATCTGCGCCTTGAAGAGACGCATCAGGTCGTCGCCGAGCGACAGGTAGAAGCGGGACTCGCCCGGGTCGCCCTGACGGCCGGAACGACCGCGCAGCTGGTTGTCGATGCGGCGCGACTCGTGGCGCTCGGTGCCCAGCACGTACAGCCCGCCGAGCTCCTTGACCTCCTCGAACTCCGCCTTCACGGCCTTCTCGGCGCGCTCCAGGGCGCCGGGCAGCGCCGCGGCCCACTCCTCGACGTGCTCGACCGGGTCGAGACCCGCCTGGCGCAGCTCCGCCTCGGCGAGGTCGTCCGGGTTGCCGCCGAGCTTGATGTCGGTACCGCGGCCGGCCATGTTCGTGGCGACCGTGACGGCGCCGCGGCGACCGGCCTGGGCGACGATGCTGGCCTCGCGCTCGTGGTGCTTGGCGTTCAGCACCTCGTGCGGGACGCCCCGCTTGGAGAGCTGCTGCGAGAGGTACTCGGACTTCTCGACGGACGTGGTGCCGACGAGGACCGGCTGGCCCTTCTCGTGCTTCTCGACGATGTCGTCGACGACCGCGGCGAACTTCGCGACCTCGGTCCGGTAGATCAGGTCGGACTGGTCGGTGCGCTGCATCGGCCGGTTCGTCGGGATCGGGACGACGCCGAGCTTGTAGATCTGGTGGAACTCGGCCGCCTCGGTCATCGCCGTACCGGTCATGCCGGACAGCTTGTCGTAGAGGCGGAAGAAGTTCTGGAGGGTGATCGTGGCGAGCGTCTGGTTCTCGTCCTTGATCTGCACGCCCTCCTTGGCCTCGATGGCCTGGTGCATGCCCTCGTTGTAACGGCGCCCGGCGAGGATACGGCCGGTGTGCTCGTCGACGATCATGACCTCGCCGTCGATGACGACGTAGTCCTTGTCCTTCTTGAACAGTTCCTTCGCCTTGATGGCGTTGTTCAGATAACCGACGAGCGGGGTGTTGACCGACTCGTAGAGGTTGTCGATGCCGAGCCAGTCCTCGACCTTGGCGACACCGGCCTCGTGGATCGCGACCGTGCGCTTCTTCTCGTCGACCTCGTAGTCGCCGGTCTCCTCGATGCCCTTCAGCGGGTTGCCGGGCTCGCCCTTGGTCAGGCGGGTGACCAGCTTCGCGAAGTCGCCGTACCACTTGGTGGCCTGGTCGGCGGGGCCGGAGATGATCAGCGGCGTACGCGCCTCGTCGACGAGGATCGAGTCGACCTCGTCGACACACGCGTAGTTGTGGCCGCGCTGGACCAGCTCGTCCTTCGACCACGCCATGTTGTCGCGCAGGTAGTCGAAACCGAACTCGTTGTTCGTGCCGTACGTGATGTCGCAGGCGTACTGCTCGCGGCGCTGCGCCGGCGTCATGTTGGCGAGGATGCAGCCGACCTGGAGACCCAGGAACTTGTGGACGCGGCCCATCATCTCGGAGTCGCGCTCGGCCAGGTAGTCGTTCACCGTGATCAGGTGCACGCCCTTGCCGGACAGCGCGTTCAGGTACGCCGGGAGGGTGCCGACGAGCGTCTTGCCCTCACCGGTCTTCATCTCGGCGACGTAGCCGAGGTGCAGCGCGGCACCGCCCATGATCTGGACGTCGTAGTGACGCTGGCCGAGGACGCGCTTGGCCGCCTCGCGGACGGTCGCGAACGCCTCGGGCAGCAGGTCGTCGAGGCTCTCGCCGTCGGCGTACCGCTGCTTGTACTCCTCCGTGAGGGCCCGCAGGTCGGCGTCGGAGAGGTTGACGAAGTCCTCTTCGATGGAGTTGACCTGGTCCGCGATGCGGTGCAGTTTGCGCAGGATCTTGCCTTCGCCTGCACGCATGAGCTTGTTGAAGACGGACACTGAGGCTGGTCTCCTTGCCGGTCGGGCCTGGCACTGGGTCTTGTCACGGACACGAGCGCGGGCACGGCAGGTGGTCCCCACCGCAACGGCCATCGTAAGCGAGACCACCCTCACGGAGGGAGGCCCGCAGAGCCGTCGCCGCACGTCCGCCCAGAAGAGAGAACGCACGAGGTGGTCGGAAGGTGCCGCGCCTTCCGAAAAGTGTTCGCTTCCGCCCGGCCCGGTCCCCACAATCCGGGCATGGATCCCATCACGCTCACCAGCGAACGTCTCCGGCTCCGCAGCTTCGTCCCCGAGGACGAGGACGTCGTGTACGCCCACTGCCAGGACCCCGCCATCCGCCGCTGGACGACCGTCCCGGACCCGTACCCCCGCGAGGCCGCCACCTTCTTCCTCAACAGGATCGTCCCGGACGGCTGGCGCGACGACACCGACTACAGCTTCGCCATCGAGCCCCTGGACGGCGGCCCCCTCTTCGCCGCCACCGGCCTGCACCAGCGCGGCAGCGGCGTCTGGGAGGTCGGCTTCTGGCTCGCCCCCGGCCACCGCGGCCGCGGCTACATGACGGAGGCGGTACGGACCGCCGCCCACTGGGCCTTCACCGGCCTCGGCTGCGTCCGGCTGATCTGGCGCGCCGAGATCGGCAACACCGGCTCCCGCGCGGTCGCCGAACGCGTCGGCTTCGCCCTGGAGGGCGTCCAGCGCGCCGGCCTGCTGCACAACGGCACGCTCCGGGACGCCTGGGTCGGCTCGCTGCTCCCCTCCGACTTCGGCCTGCCGAGCCCGGTCCCGTACCTCCCGCCGCGCGAGGCGCCGCCCTCCGCGGACCCCCGGGCGACCGCCCAGGACGGCCCCGGCGCTGTCGGTCCCGGGGCCTAGGGTTTCCCCATGACGACCGTGCCGAAGACCGCCCCGCCGACCGCTCCGAAGCCCGCTCCGAAGCCCGCCGCCGAGCTCTCCGCCACCGAGGCCCGCAGGATCGCCCTGCGCGCCCAGGGCTTCCTCGGCGCCCCCGACCGCCGGGCCGGGGTCCGCGGCGTACTCCGTCACCTCGGCCAGGTCCAGCTGGACACCATCTCGGTGCTGGCCCGCTCGCACGAACTGATCCCGTACGCCCGCCTCGGCGCGGTCGGCCGCACCACGGTCGAGGAGGCGTACTGGTCGGACGGGCACGCCTTCGAGTACTGGTCGCACGCCGCCTGCATCCTGCCCGTCGAGGAGTGGCCGCTCTTCGCCTTCCGCCGCCGCGCCTACCGCGACCGCCCGCACTGGCACCACGAACTGTCCGACGGCTCCTACGCCAAGGTGATCGACCAGCTGCGGGCGGAGGGCCCGCGCACCGCGACCGAACTCGGCGGCGCCAAGAACAAGGGCGAGTGGTGGGACTGGTCCGACACGAAGATCGCCGTCGAGCGGGCGCTCATGTACGGCGAGGTCGTCGTCACCGAGCGGCGCGGCTGGAAGCGCGTCTACGACCTGGCGGAGCGCGCGATCCCCGAGTCGCTGCGCCACGACTCCTTCGACGACACCGAGTGCGTGCGGCGGCTGGTGCGGCAGGCGGGCGAGGCGCTGGGCGTGGGCACGCGCACGGACATCGCCGACTACCACCGGCTCAAGGCGGAGCAGTTCGACGCGGTGGTGGCGGACTCGGGTCTGGTGCCGGTGACGGTGGAGGGCTGGGGAAAGCCGGCCTGGGCGGACCCGGCGGCCCTGGCCACGGAGCCGCGCGGCCGGCACCGCACGACGCTCCTGTCCCCCTTCGACTCGCTCGTCTGGGAGCGGGCCCGCACGGAGCGGATCTTCGGCTTCACCCACCGGCTGGAGGCGTACGTGCCGAAGCCGAAGCGGGTGCACGGCTACTTCGCGATGCCGGTCCTCGCCGGGGGCCGCCTGGTCGGCCGCGTCGACCCGGCCCGCGAGGGCCGCACCCTGGTCGCCAGGCAGGTCTCCCTGGAGGGCCCCAAGGCCGTCCCCGCCGTCGCCCAGGCCCTCCGCGAGGCCGCCGAATGGGTCGGCTGCGACGCGGTCCGCGTGGAGCGCCTCGACCCTCCGGAGCTCACTCCGCTCCTGGTCAGGGCCCTGGACGCGTGACGCGCGCCCTCAGCGGATCTCCAGGATCTTCTCCCGCATCGCGTACACCACGGCCTCCATCCGCGAGTGCAGCTGGAGCTTCTCCAGGATGTTCCGGACGTGGTTCTTCACGGTGTTCTCGGAGATGAACAGTTCCTTGGCGATGTCCCGGTTGTTCATGCCGGTGGCGACGAGCTTGAGGACCTCCAGCTCGCGGTCGGTGAGCCGGGGCGCGGGGACGAGACGGCGCTCGTCGGTGCGCTGGATCATCGACTTGAACTCGGTGAGGAGCTTCGACGCCATCGAGGGGCTGATCTGGGACTGCCCGTCGGCGACGGCCCGGATCGCGGTCGCGACCTCGTCGGTGGAGATCTCCTTGAGGAGGTACCCGGTCGCGCCCGCCTTGATCGCGTCGTAGAGGTCCGCCTCCTCGTCGCTGATCGTCAGCATGATGATCTTCGCGCTGGGGGCGACCTCCTTGATGGAGGTGCACGCCTCGATGCCGCCGCGCCGGGGCATCCGCACGTCCATCAGGACGATGTCGGGCAGCAGGTCCGCCGCCTTGTCGACCGCCTCCGCCCCGTCGCCGGCCTCGCCGACGACCTGGATGTCCTCCTCCTGCGCGAGGACGATCTCCAGACCGCGCCGGAAAAGCGCGTGGTCGTCCACGACGAGGACCCGGATCGGTTCCCCGCGGTAGACCTCGTTGGCCGATTCCGATCCTTCCGGAGCACCCTCATGGGCGAGCGCACCGCGCTCATGCCCGCTGAGCACCGGGCCGAAGCTGTCTGCCATCGTTCCTCCCCCTGAAGGCCGTGGCCTGAATTCGTTTCCGGTCCCCCAACCACTTCCCGGGAAGCACCGGTTGGCGTGCACGCCATGATTTCATGCCCGGACGCTTCCGGGGTGGCCCCATGGGCGCACAGGGGTGCCCCTGGGGGGCGCGCGGGGCGCTCCAGGGGCACCGGTAGGGACGTGCGGGGCGAGTGGGGCGGGACGGGCGCGGCACGGAGAAGACGCCGCCGCGGCCGGGTGCGTGACGACTCGTCGGCCGCCCGGCCGGGACCGGTCGGCAGGGCCGGCCGGTCAGCCGTTCGACGGGTCAGCCGCCGAGCGCCCCGCCCGCTCCGCCGCTGTTCTCGGCGAGCGGGTCGTTCTCCAGGTGAATGACGCCGTAGTCGTAGGCATGGCGCCGGTAGACGACGCTCGGCTGCTTCGTCTCGGCGTCGACGAAGAGGTAGAAGTCGTGCCCGACCAGTTCCATCTCGTAGAGGGCCTGGTCGAGTCCCATCGCGGCGGCCCGGTGCGTCTTCTCGCGGACGACCAGCGGGCCTTCGCCCTGGACCTCGATCGAGCCCATCATCGTGGTGGGCACTTCGCCGCCGGTCTCGTCGGCGACGAGTTCGCCCTGGCCGTTGAGCTGGGCGACACCGGGGACGACGTCGGCGACCTCCGCCGCGGAGAGCCGCCCGGTGCCCCGTCGGGTGTAGCGCTTGTCGTGCTGCTTGCGGAGCCTGGCCTCCAGCTTGTCGCTGGCCAGGTCGAGGGCCGCGTACGGGTCGGCGGCCGACGCTTCCGCCCGGATGACCGGGCCTCGGGAGTGGAGGGTGATCTCCACGCGGTCGGACCGGTCGGCCTGCCGCGGGTTGGGCTCCTTGGACACCTCGACGTCGAGGCTGATCACCTTGCCGTCGAGCTTCTGGATCTTCTCCAGCTTCAGCTTCTCGGCCACGTGCTTGCGGAACCGCTCGGGCACCTCTGTCTTGCGGCCCTTGACGACGATGTCCACGCAGAACTCCGTTCCCGGATCGCCCGCCCGGCTCCTAGGCCGAGGGGCATCTCCCTTTGCACCAGCTCCGGCGGTCTCACCGGAGCTCGGACTTGGCGACTTCGACCTCCTCCTCCCCAGCCGACAAGATCGCAACCCCATCGACGAGAGGTTTAATTCGCCCTGAACTCCTGTCCTGTAGGCGCAACCATGTATGCGGTGAGGCCGGGTATTCACCCTTCCTCACAACCGAACATAGCCCCTTCGGACGGGTGTCGGCACCCGCTGCCGAGACTTCCCTCCATTCAGAGGCTTTCACCTCTCACCACCTGCAACGATCCAAGTTCCTGGCGAGTTCCGGTTTAATTCGAACGAAGCGGGAGATGATGCGATCACGGCGGCCACCCGCTGTTCGAATTCATGCTGCGCGCCCTCACGCGGGGATCTTCCGGAAGTTCCCCGGGTGAACGGCGGATGGACGACTCCGAGGGCGCGGGCCGCCTCCGCGAGCGTCGCGCCGGTGGTCATCAGGTCGTCCACCAGGACCACCCGCCCGGCCGCCAACAGCCGCGCGCCGCCCGGCACGACCTCCAGCGCCCCGGCCAGATTCGCCCGCCGCGAACGCGCCCCCAGCCCCGCCTGGTCCGCGACGGCCCGCCGCTGCCGCAGCACCGGCAGCACCCGCGCCGGCCGCCCCGCCCGCCGCAGCCGCGCCGCGGCCGCCAGCGCCACCCGCCGCGTCGGATCGTGCCCCTCGGCCCGCACCGCCCGCAGCGAGGCCGGCACCGGCACCAACAGCAGCGGACGCCCCTCCACCGCGCCCCCGACCCTCCCCGGGCCCCTGACACCACCCGCACCGTCCCGACCGCCCACAGCCCCCACAGCGGCCTCCACGGCCCCCGCGAGCGCCCCGCCCAGCGGCCCGGCGAGCCCGAGCGCCCCCCGCTCCTTGTGGGCGATCAGCAGCGCCCGTACCGCACCCTCGTACGGCACGGCGGCATGCACCACGGGCAGTCCCTCGGGCTCCGGCAGGGGGCGCACCCGCCCACCCCCTCCCCCCTCCCCCGCCCCGACCCCCGCCAGCACCCCCGCGCAGTCCGCGCACAGCGCCGTGCGAGGCGCTCCGCAGCCCTCGCAGGCGCCCGGCAGCACCAGTTCGGAGATCTCGCGCCACCAGCCCCGCATGGCGTCACTCTGCCCGGGCCCGAGGGGGCACCGCCACCCCTGTGGACAACGCCCTGTGGACAACGCGGGAGAGCCGGCCACGTCGGCCCCTCGGCCCACTGGACACCCGGCCCGCGGCGACCACACCGCCGGCCGAACCGGCCACTCCCCGGCCGTCCCTATCCCGGATAGACCGGTACCGTCCCCGACTTCACCACCGGCTGCCAGTTGGCTCCCGGCATCAGCCGCACGATGCCGTCGTTGCCGGAGGCGGCGATCAGCGCTTCGGTCTCGCGGTGCGGGGCGGCGACGACGCTGACGCCGTTGAGGCCGGGCAGGACCGAGCTCGCGGAGGTGGAGCCGTCGGTCTGGAGGTAGCGGATCTGCTGCACGCCGCCGGCCTCCCGGCCGACGACGACGAGCCGGCTGGGGCCCGCCCAGGAGACGGACGAGACGGACTCCATGCGCGGTGCGGCGGGCTGGAGGTCGACCACGGACACGACCTGCTCGTCCGCGCCGTCCTGCCGTTCGATCCGGCCGATCTGGAGGGTGGTGCGTCCCTCGCGTGTGAGGAGGAGCGCCATGCGCACGCCGTCCGCGGAGACCCGCAGCGACTCGACGCGGGTGTCCTCCGTCAGCCAGGGCGTGCGGACCTCGATCCACTTGCCGGTGCCGTCGGGCACGACGACCAGCCGCTGGTGGCCCCTGGCCCGGTCGGCGACCCACAGGTCGCCGCGCCCGTCCCAGCTGGGCGGGGAGAGCCGGTCGCGCTTGTCCGCCGTCACGGCGGACCCGCTCTTGAAGACCGGCGGCATCTGTTCCTGCTCGGTCGTGATCGAGGAGACGTACAGCGAGCCGCCGTCCGCGGAGACGCCGGCGGCGCGGGTCCCGCCGCGGGCCACCGCGACCGAGCCCAGCGGCATCAGGCCCTTGCCCAGCGGGCCGGGCACGGCGGTCGCCGGCTCGGCCACGTCCTTCCCGCCGGGCGCGAGCGCCATCATCCGGCCCTCGTCGTCGACGAAGTACGGCGTCTCGTCCTGCCCGGTGTCCCGGACCGCCTCGAACTCCGCGGCCTGCCCCTTCCCGAGCCGGCACACGGTGCCGCCGCCGACGTCCTGGAGCTCGACCTGGTCGACGCGGACGGAGGGCAGGTCGCCGAGGGTGACGAGCAGCTGGGCGGCCAGCCGCCGGCACACCTCGCCGCCGAACCGGTCGGCCTCGACGTCGAGCGGCACCTTGAGCGTGGACTGGTCGTCCGTGGTCAGCGAGGTGACGCCGCCCTTCAGCTGGGTGCCGGACGGGAAGGGCGCGTCGACGGCCGGCCGCAGCCAGTGCGTCGGCCCTTCCAGGAGCGCCTTCACGGTCTGCGTCACCGGGTCCATCCGGGTGACCGGGTCCTGGCGCTGCCGGATGTAGACGGGGTCGGCGACCAGCATGTCCTCGCCGGAGGCGAAGTAGTACTTGTTGACGGACCGGTAGTTGCGGAGGAAGTCGGCCTCGCCGAGCACCAGGCCGGGCGGCAGGCCGTCGATCCGCCACTCCTTGTCCTTGCCGTTGGCCGCGGGCTCCTGCACGACGTGGATGGCCTGGGTGTAGTCCACCGGGCTGTTGGGCTGGTACGAGTGCCGGCCGTCCACGGTGGCGATCTTCCGGCCGGAGATCGGGTAGTCGCGGCCCTGGTTCTCGGGGTCGGCGTTGCGGTCGGCGCCCTTGCGGTCGGGCGCGGTGGCGAGCACGGTGATGCTCTGCTCCGGCTTCCAGCTCTTGGCCGCCCGCTCGGTCAGGTACTTGCGGGCGGTGGCGAAGCCGGGGTCGTCGCTGGTCATGGCCTCCAGGAAGCCGTCGACGATGTCGTCCGGGTTGGCGTTGTCCCGGGGGGCGACGGCGTAGACCCGCACCTGCGAGTCGCCGGGGTTGGCTCCCCGTACGGCCTGGACGTCGCCGCTGTCGGGCATGGTGGCGCAGCCCGTCGCCAGAAGTCCGCCGCAGGCGGCGAGCACCAGGGTGCGTCCGCTCCGGCCCCGCCCCGCCCGCTTCCGCGCGTCAGCGCTCACCTGTGTGGTCCTCCCGCTCCGCGTTCCCCGCCGTGCCCGTGCTCCGTGTCTGTTCCGCGTCCGCCGTGCTCCGCGCCACCACCCGGGCGCCGCTGCCGGGCAGCGCCGCCGGGTCGACGGCGGCACCCGTCGGCCGCGCCGAGATCCGCGGCGGCACCGGGGACAGCGGGGGCCGCTCGCCGGCCGGCTGGGCGGGTACGGAGGCGGTGCGTCCGGTCTCCTGCGCCCGCCCGGCGGCTGCCTGCTCGCGGTTGCGCCGGGAGTCCTCGGGTTCCAGCGGTATCGGCGAGCCCCGCAGCGGCTCGTCCGCGGTGCGCGGCAGCGTGAGCCGGAACTGCGAGCCGCCGCCGGCCTCGCCCCACGCCTGGAGCCAGCCGCCGTGCAGCCGGGCGTCCTCGACGGCGATCGAAAGGCCGAGGCCCGTTCCGCCGGTGGTACGCGCGCGTGCCGGGTCGGCCCGCCAGAAGCGGTTGAAGACGCGGGTGGCCTCGCCGGGCTTGAGGCCGACGCCGTAGTCGCGTACGGCGACGGCGACGGCCCCGCCGGCCGCGGCCAGCTTGACCACGACGTCGTGTCCCTCGCCGTGCTCGACGGCGTTGACGACCAGGTTGCGCAGCACGCGCTCGACCCGGCGGGCGTCCGCCTCGGCGATCACCGGCTGCTCGTCGCCGACGACCACGATCCGGGTGCCCTTGCGTTCGGCCAGCGGTTCGGCGCCGCCGATGACCCGGCGCACCACCTGCCGCAGGTCGATCGGTTCGGCCTCCAGGGCGGCGGCCCCCGCGTCGAAGCGGCTGATCTCCAGGAGGTCGGAGAGCAGCGACTCGAAGCGGTCGAGCTGGTCGCCGAGGAGTTCGGCGGAGCGGGCGGTGACGGGGTCGAAGTCGACGCGGGCCTCGTGGATGACGTCGGCCGCCATCCGTACGGTGGTCAGCGGGGTCCGCAGCTCGTGCGAGACGTCCGAGACGAACCGCCGCTGCATCCGCGACAGCTCCTCCAGCTGCTGGATCTTGAGCTGGAGGTTGGAGGCCATCTTGTTGAAGGCTTCGCCCAGGCGCGCGATGTCGTCCTCGCCGGTGACCTTCATCCGCTCCTGGAGCCGACCGGCGGAGAGCCGTTCGGCGATCCCGGCGGCCATGCGCACCGGGGTGACGACCTGCCGGACCACGAACCAGGCGATGGCTCCGAGCAGGACGACGACGAACAGCCCGGCGGTCGCCAGGGTGGTCTTGACCAGGGTGAGGGAGTCCTCCTCCTGGCTCAGCGGGAAGAGGTAGTAGAGCTCGTACTGCTTGCCCTCGGCGTCGTTGAGCCGCTTGCCGATGACCAGGCCGGGCTCGGACGGCTTGTCGCTGGTGTAGTGGATTCGCCCGAACTTCTGGTAGGGCACGTTGCCCTGGGCCACCAGGTGCCGCAGGTCGCCGGGGACGGACCGCGTGGGGTCGACCTCGCCGGAGGCGCGGGCGCCGCGGCTCGCGGTGTCACCGGAGTCCAGCGAGAGGGCCACGACGTTGAAGGCGCTCTGGCCACCGCTGGCGAGTTGTTCGACGACGGTGGAGCGCCAGTTCACGGAGGAGCCGGCCCGCACCCCGTCCTGTCCGGGCACGGACGGCGTGGTCGCCGCCCGGTCCTGCGCGGCGGAGAACCCGCCGGCGGCCTGGATCTGGGCGGCCTTCTCCTTGGTGTCGAGCAGACCGTTGCGGACCTGCCCGATGACGACCAGGCCCAGCAGCAGCACGACGCCGAGGGACATCAGGAGGGTGCCCGCGACGACCCGCAGCTGGATGTTCCGCCGCCACAGCCGTACGGCGGGCAGCAGCGGACGGCGTACGAGCCGGGCGACGATCCGGAAGACCCGTCCGCCCGGCGTCCCGTCCTGGAGGAGCCGTCCACCGCGCCTCAGGCGGCCGGAACGCGAGCCCCCCCGTCCCGGTCCGGCAGCCCGCCCCGTACGGCCCCCGGGGTCCCGGGACTCCGGAGCAGCACTGCCCTTGCTCATATCAGCTCGGTCCCGCCTTGTAGCCGACCCCACGGACGGTCACCACGATCTCCGGCCGCTCCGGGTCCTTCTCGACCTTCGAGCGCAGCCGCTGGACGTGCACGTTCACCAGCCGGGTGTCGGCCGCGTGCCGGTAGCCCCAGACCTGCTCCAGGAGCACCTCGCGCGTGAACACCTGCCACGGCTTGCGGGCGAGCGCGACCAGCAGGTCGAACTCGAGCGGGGTCAGCGCGATCGACTGCCCGTCCCGCTTGACGGAGTGCCCCGCCACGTCGATGACCAGGTCACCGATGGTGAGCTGCTCCGGCGCGGGCTCCTCGGAGCGCCGCAGCCGCGCCCGGATGCGGGCGACGAGCTCCTTCGGCTTGAACGGCTTGACGATGTAGTCGTCGGCCCCGGACTCCAGGCCCACGACGACGTCGACGGTGTCGCTCTTGGCCGTCAGCATCACGATGGGCACGCCGGACTCGGCCCTGATGAGCCGGCACACCTCGATGCCGTCCCTTCCGGGCAGCATGAGGTCCAGCAGCACCAGGTCCGGCTTGGCCTCGCGAAACGCGGCGAGAGCCTTGTCGCCGTCAGCGACGAACGACGGCTCGAACCCTTCACCCTTGAGCACGATCCCGAGCATCTCGGCCAGTGCGGTGTCGTCGTCGACGACGAGAACGCGTCCCTTCATATCGACATCATCCCATTTCCGTATCAGTCTCAAGGCGGCTGGTGAGATACCTCACTGACCTGCGACAACGCCTCGGCCGGGCCCCTGACTCCCCGTGTCCGCGCGCCGCGCCGCCAGTAACGACCGTCACCCCCCGTACCCCCGCGGTCGCCCAGAACCGTACCCCGCCGAACCGGGTACGCCCACGCCCCGGGACGGGCTTCCTCCCCCGGTACGGCTCCACCCGCCGCCGACGGGGCCCGGCACCCGCCCGCGGGCGGCGGGCCCGGGGCCGCGCGGGGCGGGACGGAGCCGTTCCGTCCCGGGTCAGGGCGGGGTCCCCCATGGCACGATGGCAGCCGGCCCGCCGCCCGACCGTGGACGGCCGCCGTGACCGAGCCGGTTCGCCGACCGGCACCGCGACCCAATCCTTCGAGGTGGACGACCGTGAACGACACTCCGGGCCGGAACACGCCCGGATCTGCCCCTTCCGACGGCCAGGACGGTTCCGCGATCCCCGGACAGTCCTCCCCTTCGGAGACGAACGGCTCCGCTCCCCAGTGGTCGAAGGACCAGCCGCCCGCCGGTCAGTGGTCCCCGCCCCCTGGTGGCCAGACCCGGCCGGAGACCCCGGGCCGCGCCTGGGCGACCCCGCCACCGCAGCGCGGCCGGAACGGCTACGGCGCCCCGCCGGCCGCGAAGCCGGGTGTGATCCCGCTCCGCCCGCTGGGCGTCGGCGAGATCCTCGACGCCTCGGTGGCGACGCTGCGCCGCTACTGGCGGACGGTGCTGGCCGTCACGGTGACCGTGGCCGTGGTCACCCAGGTCGCGCTGGTGTTCGTCCAGCGCTATCTGGCGGCGGAGCCGCCCGAGCTGCACGCGGACGCGACCCCGGCGGAGCAGTTGGAGGCGCTCTCCACCTATCTCCGGGCCTCCTTCACCGAGTTGGCCCCGACGATGCTGGTGTCCGTCGCCGCCTCGGTCTTCACCAGCGCCCTGCTCACCATCGTGGTCAGCCGGGCGATCCTGGGCCGCCCGGTGACGCTCTCGGAGGCGTGGCGGGAGGCGAGCCCGCGGCTGGCCCAGCTGCTGGTCCTCTCCCTGGCCCTGCCCCTGGGCGCCGGCGCGCTGGCCTTCGTGGCGATGCTGCCGGGCCTGCTGCTCGGCGGTGCGGGCGGCGCGACGCTCGCCTTCCTCGGCGGACTGGCGTCCTTCGTGGTCATCGTATGGCTGCTGATCCGCTTCAGCCTGGCCTCCCCGGCGCTGATGCTGGAGCGTCAGGGCATCGTCGCGGCGCTGAAGCGCTCGGCGAAGCTCGTGAAGGGCTCGTGGTGGCGGATCTTCGGCATCACGCTGCTGACCCAGCTCCTCATCATGATCTTCACGATGATCCTGGCGATCCCGTTCACCGCGATCGCGTTCGCCGTCGACGGCGTCGGTATCGGTTCGGCCTTCGAGGCCAGTTGGACCTATCTGATCGTCATGGCCGTGGGCGGCATCATCAGCAGCGCCCTGACGTACCCGATCGCGGCCGGCGTGACCGTCCTCCTCTACGTGGACCAGCGCATCCGCCGCGAGGCCCTGGACCTGGAACTCGCCAAGGCCGCCGGCGCTCCCGCGCACAGCCCCACCGAGCACTGACCCACCCCCGACAGCTCCCGTTTCCGTCCCCCTGGGCACCGGAGCCGGGAGCTGTCCCCTTTCCACCACCCCCGACCGTCCCCACCATCCACCGCCGAAACGACCTCCCCTCGCCCTTCCAGCACCCCCCGACAGCCACCCCTTCATACGGGGACCCGCCCCCGTCGGGAGGCCCGCAGACGGCGACGAGGACGGTCAGGTCCGGGGCGGTCCGGGGCGCGGTCCCAGGCCGAAGCCGGCGCGGGAAACGGCTGGGGAATGTCCTTGGAGGGACATACGGAATGCCCCTGGGGCTGCGGAATGCCCCGGGAACGCAGAAAAGCCCCGCACCAGATGGTGC
>NZ_BNBS01000101.1 GCF_014656075.1 Streptomyces hydrogenans | reverse complement strand
GGGGGGGGGGGGGGGGGGCCCGGGGGGGGGTCGCCGCCGGGTCGGCGGTGCTCGGCGCGGGCGTGGGGGTCGGGGCGGGAGCGCTGCTGGTGGCGGGCGGCGCGGCGGCGGGCTTCCGGGGCTCGGGCGGGGTCGCGCGCTGCTCGGGGAGCGTGAGCACGAGGACGCCGAGGACGGCGACGGCCGCGACCCCGGCGGTGCCGGCGCGGCGCCCGAGCGACCAGGTGGGGGCGGCGTGGGCACCGGGCGGGGAGCCGGGGAAGGCGGCGGGAGCCGGATCGGGGAGTCCCGTCGGGGCCGCAGGCTCCGGGAGCGGGGCGGCCAGGCCCACCGGATCGGCCGCCAGGGCCGGGGTCGTACCGGTGTCGAGGAGGGCGGCGGTGACGGGCGGCACCAGGCCGATGCCGACGAGCAGGCCCTCGACGGGGGCGAGGCCGCGGCGGGACCCGCCGGTCGCGCAGGTGCGGCAGTCGCGCAGGTGGCGGGCTATGCGTTTGCGCCACAGCGGGGAGGGGGCGCCGTCCCAGGGGGTGAGGACGGCGGCGAGGTCGGGGCAGCGGGGGTCGGCGTCGAGGGCGCCGACGACGGCCCGGCCGGTCTCCAGGCGCTCCTTCATCCGCTGGACGCGGACGGCGGTGTGGGCCGGGGGCAGGCCGAGGGCCTCGGCGAGTTCGGCGCGGGTGAGTTCGCCCGCCGCCTCCAGCCACCACAGGGAGAGCAGCTCGCGGTCGTCCCCGTCGAGCCAGCGGGTGGCGCGGGCGACGTCGCGGCGCTGCCCGGTCAGACCGAGGCGGAGGATGGTGAGGTCGGTGAAGTCGCCCGCCGGATCGGCGAGGTCGACGGCCCGGTCGAGACCGGGCACGGGCGCCTGGAGGCGTTCCCGCCAGCGGCGTCGCACCCCGTTCATGGCGATGGCGACGAGCCAGGACCGGAAGCGCTCGGGATCCCGCAGCCCGGGCAGCCCGTCGAGGGCGCGGACCAGGGTCTCCTGCACGATGTCGTCGGTGTCGGCGTGCCCGTCGAGGGCGCGCCCCACCACGTTGTGGACGAGCGGCAGGAAGGCGCGTACCAGTTCCTCCCTGGCGTCCGGGTCGCCCGCGCGCGCCGCCTCCACCAGTGCGGTGGTGCGCTGCTCGTCGCTGTGCATGGATGGTGCTCCCTTGTCCCCGGTCCGAGTCCCCGTGCTTCCGGAGATCCTCGGGACCGGGCAGGGATAACACTTTTCTCGGGGCCGGCGAACCGGCCCCTCGGGCGGCCGCGGGCCGGCCCGTGGCCGCCCGGCGGGCTAGCCGGTCGGATGGGGCAGGCGGGGGACCGTGGCCCCCCGGCCCTCCCTCACGGCCTCCACGACGGCGTCGTGGAGTTCACGGCTCTCCTCCTCGGAGGAACAGGGGACGGGACTTCCCGACATGGTGAACCAGTCGGAGGCGCCGCTGTACTGCACGGCCACGCGTGCCTCGTCGTCGACGTAGGTCGTGTGCACGGTCAGATCGCCCGTGACGATTCCGCCCTCGACGGTCAGCACCCCACCACGCCCGGTGTAGACACCGGCGGTCGTCCAAGATGCCCAGCTCATGCCCTCCAGGGTCACACCCGGACGGCGTACGCGCCACCGACGCGACCGCCCCGGCCGGAATCGTCCCGGCCGGGGCGGTGCGCGTCGGGTGCCGG
Source organism: Streptomyces hydrogenans (assembly GCF_014656075.1). Taxonomy (GTDB): domain Bacteria; phylum Actinomycetota; class Actinomycetes; order Streptomycetales; family Streptomycetaceae; genus Streptomyces; species Streptomyces hydrogenans. The sequence continues at coordinate 27,974 of NZ_BNBS01000101.1, read as the reverse complement.
ATCAGGCGAGGGACGCGACGGCCTCGTTGAACGTGGCGGACGGGCGCATCACGGCGGCGGCCTTGGCCGGGTCGGGCTGGTAGTAGCCACCGATCTCGGCCGGGGAGCCCTGGACGGCGTTCAGCTCGTCGACGATCTTCTGCTCGTTCGCCGCGAGGGTCTCGGCGAGCGGGGCGAAGGCCTTGGCGAGCTCGGCGTCCTCGGTCTGCGCGGCCAGCTCCTGGGCCCAGTACAGGGCCAGGAAGAAGTGGCTGCCGCGGTTGTCGATGCCGCCGAGGCGACGGGTCGGCGACTTGTCCTCGTTGAGGAAGGTGCCGGTGGCGCGGTCCAGGGTGTCCGCGAGGACCTGGGCGCGGGCGTTGCCCGTGGTGGTGGCCAGGTGCTCGAAGGAGGCGGCCAGCGCGAAGAACTCGCCGAGCGAGTCCCAGCGGAGGTAGTTCTCCTTGACGAGCTGCTGGACGTGCTTCGGGGCGGAGCCGCCGGCGCCGGTCTCGAAGAGGCCGCCGCCCGCCATCAACGGGACGACCGACAGCATCTTGGCGCTGGTGCCCAGCTCCAGGATCGGGAAGAGGTCGGTCAGGTAGTCGCGCAGCACGTTGCCGGTGACGGAGATGGTGTCCTCGCCGCGGCGGATGCGCTCCAGGGAGAACTTCGTCGCCTCGACCGGGGAGAGGATCTTGATCTCCAGGCCCTCGGTGTCGTGCTCCGGCAGGTACTGCTTCACCTTGGCGATGAGCTGCGCGTCGTGGGCGCGGGCCTCGTCCAGCCAGAAGACGGCCGGGGCGCCGGTGGCGCGGGCGCGGGTGACGGCGAGCTTGACCCAGTCCTGGATCGGGAGGTCCTTGGTCTGGCAGGCGCGGAAGATGTCGCCCTCGGAGACCTCCTGCTCCAGCAGGACGGTGCCCTCGGAGTCGACCAGGCGGACGGTGCCGGCCTGGGCGAGCTCGAAGGTCTTGTCGTGGGAGCCGTACTCCTCGGCCTTCTGCGCCATGAGGCCGACGTTCGGGACGGAGCCCATGGTGGCCGGGTCGAAGGCGCCGTGGGCACGGCAGTCCTCGATGACGGCCTGGTAGACGCCGGAGTAGCTGTGGTCCGGGAGGACCGCGAGGGTGTCGGCCTCCTGGCCGTCCGGGCCCCACATGTGGCCGGAGGTGCGGATCATCGCCGGCATCGAGGCGTCGACGATGACGTCGGACGGCACGTGCAGGTTGGTGATGCCCTTGTCGGAGTCGACCATGGCGAGGGCCGGGCCCTCGGCGAGCTCGGCGTCGAAGGACGCCTTGATCTCGTCGCCGTTCGGGAGGGCGGCGAGGCCGTTCAGGACCGTGCCGAGGCCGTCGTTGGCGGACAGGCCGGCGGCGGCGAGGTCCGCGCCGAACCGGTCGAAGGTCTTCGGGAAGAAGGCGCGCACGACGTGGCCGAAGACGATCGGGTCGGAGACCTTCATCATCGTGGCCTTGAGGTGCACCGAGAAGAGGACGTCCTCGGCCTTGGCGCGGGCGACCTGCTCGCCGAGGAAGGTGCGCAGGGCGGCGGCGCGCATGACGGCGGCGTCGACGACCTCGCCGGCGATGACCTTGAGCGGCTCGCGCAGCTCGGAGGTGGTGCCGTCGGTGGCGGTGAACTCGAAGCGGAGGGTGTCGTCCTGGCCGATGACGACGGACTTCTCCGTGGACGCGAAGTCGTTCTCGCCCATGGTGGCGACGTTCGTCTTCGACTCGGCGGACCAGGCACCCATGCGGTGCGGGTGGTTCTTGGCGTAGTTCTTGACCGAGCCGGGGGCGCGGCGGTCCGAGTTGCCCTCGCGCAGGACCGGGTTGACGGCCGAGCCCTTGATCTTGTCGTAGCGGGCGCGGACGTCCTTGTCCTGGTCCGTCTTCGGGTCGTCCGGGTAGTCCGGGAGGGCGTATCCCTGCGCCTGGAGCTCGGCGATCGCGGCCTTCAGCTGCGGGATCGAGGCCGAGACGTTCGGCAGCTTGATGATGTTGGCCTCGGGGGTCTTGGCCAGCTCGCCGAGCTCGGCGAGGGCGTCGCCGATGCGCTGGCCCTCCTCCAGGAACTCGGGGAAGACCGCGATGATGCGGCCCGCGAGCGAGATGTCACGCGTCTCGACCGTGACGCCGGCCGTGGAGGCATACGCCTGGATCACGGGCAGGAACGAGTACGTCGCCAGTGCCGGCGCCTCGTCGGTGTGGGTGTAGATGATGGTCGAGTCAGTCACCAGGTGCTCCGCTCCACGTCTGCGTATGCGAGATTGCTCGACATCAAGATATCTCGTGATCGCGGTTCTCCGTAAAGGGGCCCACGAGCTCACCTTGGTCGGGGGCTCCGGAGTCCTCCACGAGGGGGCCTCCGAGCCGGTACGAGGCGGGGCCGCCGTCCAGGTCGACGTGGCGCACCAGGGCGAGCAGGACCAGTCCGGCGGCGGCGCCGACACCGGCGGCGAGGGCCTGGCCGCAGCGGTGGGCGAGGCGCAGCTCGTCGGGGTCGTACGGGGCGGTGGCGGGGAGTCCGAGCGTGTCGCCGAGGAGCAGGAATCCGGCCACGAGCCCGCCGGCGGCGACCAGCGCGAGCGGCAGGGTCGCCGGGAGGCCGCGCAGGGTGGTGCCGCGCCGGGTGCCGGGGCGGACCTTGCCGCGGCGGGCGAGGAGGGCGAGCAGACCGCACTGGACGGCGAGGGCGAGCAGGGCGGCGGCGATGACGTCGCCGGGGCGGTGGTCGCCGGCGGCGATCGCGTACCCGCCGAGGGCGACGGCCCACAGGGTGGCGGCGCCGACGACGAGTTCCCGGGAGCGCCGGGGCACGACCAGGACGAGGGCGAGGGCGACCCCGAAGGCGAGCGTGGCGGTGGCGCTGGGGAAGCCGCTGGGCGCGAGCGCCCCGGCGCCGTCGACGGGCCGGGGGCGGGGGGCGTAGAGCTGGAGGAGTCCGGCGACGGCGAGGGCCACGGCGACGGCCCCGGCGGCGGCGCCGGTCAGTGCGTACCGCTTGCGCAGCAGGCCGAGGCCGACGAGGAGGACGCAGGCGAGGACGAGGGAGAGGGTGACGGCCCCGTCCAGGGAGGGGTGGTCGCGCACGAAGGCGGCGACCCGGGTGTCGGCGCGGCGGCCGGTGACGGCGGCGTCGCCCCAGCGGCGGCCGGTCGCGGTGAGCACGAGTCCGGCGTAGACGAGCGTGAGCAGCAGGACGGCCCCGAGGCAGGCACGCCGGGTCCGGGTGCGGACGCGGGTGCTGAAGGAGTCCGCGGCCTCGCCTGCCACGGCGGCGTACCACCAGGTGTCGCCGGTCTTCGGCGGCCTCGGGGAGCCGCCTGTGCGCCTGTCGTAGGGAGCCATGCCCCGATTCGAACCCACGCGCGGCCGGGCCGCCTGCTGGGATCACCCGAACGACACGCCGGGCGCGGATTCAGTCGCGGCCGGAGCCGAGTTGGGCGACGAGGAGGAGGACCAGGGCCGCGAGCAGGGCGAGGACGGAGACGAGTCCGAGGAGGGAGCCCGCGGCGGGTTCGCCCGCGAAGCCGCCGGCGCTCTGGAGCAGAAAGGATCCGGCCATGATCAGCTGGGCCCAGCCGTAGAGGGCGACCCGCCGGACCTTGTGGCGCAGCCACGGCAGGACGAAGCCGGTGCGCAGGGTGGCGCCGCCGCTGACGGCGAGCAGGAGCGCGAACGCCCCGGGTATCAGGTACCAGTCCATGACGTTCCCCCGGTCGTCGCCGGCCCGGTGCCGACGGTGACGCGATCATGCCACGGCCCGGTGAACCGGCCGGGGGACCCCGGAGCGGGTGTCCCCGGCCGGACGGGGGTTCAGGAGGAGGCGCGGACGACCAGCTCGGTGGGGAGCATCTGGCGGGGCTGGTCGTCGGGCTCGCTCGGGGAGGCGATCTCGGCCAGCAGCAGCCGGGCCATGCTGCGGCCCATCTCCTCGATCGGCTGGCGGACGCTGGTGAGCGGCGGGTCCATGAGGCGGGCGACGGCGGAGTCGTCGACGCCGACCAGGGCGACGTCCTCGGGGACCCGGCGGCCCTCCTCGCGCAGCACGGCCCGGGCGCCGGCCGCCATCACGTCGGAGGCGGCGAAGACGGCGTCCAGGTCCGGTGCGCGGTCCAGGAGTTCGCGCATCGCGCGGCGGCCGCCCTCCTCGGTGAAGTCGCCGCCGGCGACGAGGGCGTCGTCGGCGGCGAGACCCGCCTCGGCCAGACCCTCGCGGTAGCCGTCGAGGCGGCAGCGGGCGCCGTACATGTCGAGGGGGCCGGTGATGGTGGCGACGCGTCGCCGGCCGGCCGCGGCGAGGTGGGCGACGGCGGTGCGGCCCGCGCCGGTGTTGTCGGAGTCGACGAAGGCGACGGGCTCGTCCGCGCGGCGGCGGCCGTTGAGCACGGCGGGCAGGCCGAGGGCCCGCACCTGGTCGGGCAGCGGGTCGTCGGCGTGCACGGAGACGAGCAGGACCCCGTCGACGCGCTGGGCGGCGAGGTACTGCTCGAAGCGCTGCCGCTCCTGGTCGCTGCGGATCAGGGTGAGCAGCAACTGCTTGTCGGCGTCGGCCAGTTCACTGCTGACGCCGCGGATGATGTCGAGGAAGTACGGCTCCGCGAAGAGCCGGGCCTCGGTCTCGGGGATGACGAGCGCGATGGCGTCGGTACGGCTGCCGGCGAGGGCGCGGGCGGCCCGGTTGGGGACGTAGCCCAGCTCGGCGACGGCCTTCTCGACGGCCGCCTTGGCCTGTTCGCTCACCTTCGGGGAGCCGTTGATGACCCGGGAGACCGTGCCCCGGCCGACCCCGGCCCGGGCCGCGACCTCCTCCAGGGTGGGCCTGCCGGTCTGCCGCCCGCTCACCGCCATGTGCCGCTTCTCCCCTCGGCCCCGGGACGCCGCCCGCCCGTAGTGTGCGGCGAACCTATCAGGCGGGCGCGCGGCGTCCGGCGCGATCAGGCGCCGGTGGGGGCGAGCTCCGCCATCGGGCCCCAGCCCGGCTGCTCCGTCCGGACGTTGATGATCTCGGGAGTGGCGGAGACGGCCCCGGCCATGGCGGCCAGTCCGGCGGCGAAGTGGTCGGAGGCGACGTGGACGGCGCCTGCCTCGTCGTCGGCGAAGCCCTCCAGGAGGGTGTAGACGTTCGGGTCGTCGACGGAGCGGGACCAGTCGAAGAAGAGGTTGCCCGGCTCCGCGCGGGTGGCGCGGGTGAAGTCGGCGACGAGGTCGAGCCACTGGTCGGCCAGCTCGGGACGGACGGGGAAGCGGACGGCGATGAAGATCATGCCGTCAGGCTGCGCCGGGCGGTGGGGCCCGGGCCAGACGGCCCGCTCAGGATTCCGGCAGGGCCGGAAAGTCCGGCACCGCGCGGGCCAGCGCGGCCCGCACCGCGCCCTGGCGGCGGGCGAAGTCGGCGGTGGGCAGGGAGACCGACAGGGCGTGCACGATGCCGTCGCCGCGGTCGGGCACGGCGACGGCGAGACAGGTGTACGCGAGGTCCGCCTCGCCGACGGAGACGGCGTAGCCCTGGTCACGGACGGTCGCCATCTCGGCCTCGAAGCGCTCGGCGCCGGTGATGGTCCGCTCGGTGAAGCGGGCCATGCCGTGCTCGGCGAGGTAGCGGCGGCGTCGGGCCCGCGGCAGCGCGGCGAGCAGCGCCTTGCCGTGCGCGGTGGCGTGCGCGCGGGCCTCCGGGCCCGGGGCGAAGGGGTGGGCGGTGTCGGTGACGGGCGCGGTGGTGTCGACGACGGTGATCAGGCCGTCGCGGTAGGCCGTGTGGTACGCCTCCGCGCCGGTCGCCCGGCGCAGCCGACCCAGCAGCTCCCCGGTGGAGGCGCCGAGCCCGTGGTGGCGGAGGTGGGCGCGGTGCAGCGCCGGGACCCGGGGCCCGGGGGCGTACCCCTCGGCGGTGCGCACGAGGTGCCCGCGCGCGAGGAGCGGCCCGGTCAGGTGGTAGACGGTCGACAGCGCGCAGCCGAGCGAGCGGGCGAGCGCCTTGGCCCCGACGGGCCGCCCGGCGTCGGCGACCAGGTCCAGCAGGTCGAGGGCCCGCTCCACCGACCGCGGTCCGGCGGCCGCCGCGCGGTGGGGGTCGGCGTACGGCTCGGGGCGCGGGGTCCGGTCGTCGGCGGGCATCCGCCCAGGGTACGACGGCGGTGCGGGCGGCCGGATCCGTGGCGGACCCGGGTGCGCACCGGGTGCGGACCCCCGCGCCGACCCGGTCGGCACGCTGGGTGGCCGGCCTGTTTCGCGGGGTATTGTCGCAGGTCAACCATGCTTTATGTGCATTTGACACTCTTTCGACGTACCGTCGTGAGGTTCCCTTGTCACCGACGCACCCGGGAGAGCGCGTGCCCCGCCCCAGGACCGACCATGCCCCGACGCCCGCTGCCGGGAACCGCCCACGGTGGCGGACGGCCGCGATCGCGACGGGCGTCGTCGCCGTCGCGGCGGGCGGACTCTACGTGGCCGGTCTGGTGACCACCGGCGACGACATATCCGCCGGCACCCGGGCCGGCGGCGTCGACATAGGCGGCCTGAGCAAGGCCGAGGCGGCCGAGCGGCTGCGGGCGCAGGCCCCGGCCTCCTGGACCGCGCCGATCGCCGTGCAGGTGGGCGAGCGCACGGAGCGGGTGAGCCCCGCCGCCGCCGGGCTGACGGTCGACGCGGAGGCGACGGCCGAGCGGGCCGCCGACCCCTCGCGCGACCCGTTCACCGTCATCGGCCGCCTCTTCTCCTCCGGCGACCGAGAGATCGAACCGGTCCTCGCCCATGACGCCGCCAAGACCGACGCGGCCGTCGCCGCGCTGGCGAAGGAGAACGACCGGGCCGTCAAGGAGGGCTCGGTCTCCTTCGCGGACGGCGAGGCCGTCTCCACCCGGCCCGTCGCCGGACAGAAGCTGGACACCGCGAAGGCCGCCGACGCCCTGCGGGCCGCCTACCCCTCCGCGCCCGGCGCCGCCGCCGTCGCCCTGCCCGTGGCGGTGACCCAGCCGAAGCTGGCCGGCACCGAGCTGACCCGCTTCCTCGACGCCTACGCGAAGCCCGCCGTCTCCGGACCGGTCACGCTCACCGTCGGCGACCAGCGCCTGAGCATCTCCCCCGAGACCCTGGGCGACCACCTGACGGTGAAGAACCAGAACGGCCGGCTGACCGGCTCCCTCGACTCCACCGCCCTGCTCCGCGACCCCGACGTGGCCCGCCCGCTCGCCGCCATGACCGGCGCCCCGGTCGAGGGGACCCTCGGCGTGCGGGACGGCAAGGTCGTCGTCGTGAAGGAGGGCCGCGAGGGCCGCGAGGTGACCGCGAAGTCGCTCGGCGCCGCCGTGGACCCGCTGCTCACCCGTACCGGCCAGGCGGCCCGCACCGCCGCGGTGGCGACCAAGGTCACCCAGCCGCAGGTGAGCTCCGCGAACCTCGCCGCGCTCGGCATCGAGGAGCAGATGTCGACCTTCACCGTGAACTTCCCCACCGCCCCGTACCGGACCACCAACATCGGACGGGCCGCCGAGCTCATCAACGGCTCGCTCGTGCAGCCGGGCGAGGTGTGGTCCTTCAACGAGACGGTCGGCGAGCGCACCGAGGAGAACGGCTTCGTCGACGGCACGATGATCCTCGACGGCCGCTACCAGGAGGCGCCCGGCGGCGGGGTGTCCGCGGTGGCCACCACCGTCTTCAACGCGGTCTTCTTCGCCGGCGTGCAGCCCGTCGAGTACGGCGCCCACTCCTTCTACATCGAGCGCTACCCGGCCGGCCGCGAGGCGACCGTCGCCTGGGGCAGCCTGGACCAGAAGTTCCGCAACGACTCGGGCAAGCCGATCTACATCGCCGCGAACGCCACCGACTCCTCGGTGACCATCACCTTCTACGGCACGAAGAAGTACGACTCCGTCGAGGCCGTCGCCGGTCCGCGGACGAACGTCACCGAGCCGGAGAAGCGCGAGGCCACCGGCAAGACCTGCGTGCCGCAGGAGCCCCTGGAGGGCTTCGACATCGCGGTCGACCGGGTCTTCAAGAACGGCGGCGAGGAGGTCAAGCGGCAGACCTTCAAGACCCACTACACCCCGCGCGACGAGGTCGTCTGCAACTGACGCCGGCGTCCGGCGGAAGGGTGTCCCCGGGGGCGCCGGCGGGCATGCATGCCTGGGTGCGGCCGGTCCGGGCCGCAGCGACCCCTGCCGGAGGCGTGTCGTGGCGGAGCGCAGCGAGGTCCCTCCCTACGCCCGGCTACTGGCCGGCGCGGTCCGCGACGGCGTGTGCCCGGGAGCCGTCTGGGCGGTCGGGGACCGCTCCGGGACCCGCTCGGCCGGGGCGGTCGGCGTGCTCGACCCGACCCGGCCCGAGGAGCCGGTCCGCCCGGACACCCTCTACGACGTGGCGAGCCTCACCAAGATCCTCACGGTGTGGGCGGTGACCGGCACCCTGGTCGACGCCGGGAAGCTGGACCCGTCGGCGCCGCTCGGCTCCTACTGGCCCGCCGCGGCGGGCCGCCCGGTCGGCGCGGTCAGCGCCCGCCACCTGCTCACCCACACCGCCGGGATGCCGCTGCGCGCGAACCTGCGCTTCCTCTACGGCTCCGATCCGCAGGACGTGCGGGACGGGGTGCTCGCCGAGCCGCTGCGGCATCCGCCGGGCGCGGCCGTCGCGTACACCGACCGGGCGGCGCTGGTCCTCGGCTGGCTCGCCGAGCACCTGACGGGCAGGCCGCTGGCCGCGCTGGCACGGGAGCGCGTGTGGGAGCCGCTCGCCATGCGCGCGACCCGCTGGGGCCCGCTGCCGCCGGAGGCCGCCGCGCGCTGCGCGCCCACCGAGTACGACGAGGAGACGGGCCGCCACCTGAAGGGCACGGTGCACGACTTCTCCGCCCGGCTCCTCGGCGGCGCCTGCGGGATCGCCGGCGTCTTCACCACGGCCGGGGACACCGGCCGCTTCCTGCGCGGGGTCCTGTCCCCGCCTCCCGGAACCTTCTCCGCCGCCTGGACGGCCGCCTCCCTCCGCGTCGGCACGGGCGCGCTCGACCCCCCGCGCGGCCTGCTCTGGCACCCGGCACCCGGCACCTCCCCCGGCGACGACGTGTGGGCCCACTTCGGCTTCACCGGCACCGCGATGTGGGTCTCCCCCGCCCGCTCCCGCTGGGCGGTCCTCCTCACCAACCGGCTGTACACGACCCGCGACCCGGGGCCCCTGGCCCGGGTCCGCGAGGCGTTCCGGGCGCACGCCTTCGCCTGAGCGCGCGGCCGTTGTCGGTACCGGCCCCTACGGTGCTGCCGTGGCCGACTCCTATACGACGCTGTGGACCAACGACCTCTGCCGGGAGCTGGAGCGCTCCGGGGAGGAGGGCCTGCGACCGACGATCCTCTTCGGCGGGCCCTACGGGGCGCAGCCCAGCTTCCTGCGGGCCGGGGTGCGCCCCGGCGACACGATCTATCCGGTGCGGGCCCACCGCACCCGGCTCCACGTGCTGGGGGCGATGGAGGTGTCCCGCGTCGTGACGCACGAGGAGGCGGGCGCCGAGCTCCACGACGACTACGCGAAGCTCATGTACTGGCGGCGGCTCAAGACCGGTTTCGTGTCGGAGGTGCTGCTCGGGCCGCCCGGCTCGCCGCTCTCCTTCGACACGGTGGTCCCCGGCGACGTGCTGGAGCGGCTGACCTTCACCTCCCGCCGGGGCGAGCGGACCCTCCGGTTCGTGGAGGACGGGAGGCTGACGCGCTCGATCGGGCTCCAGGGCGTGTACCGGCTGGCGCCCGCTTCGGCGGAGGAGCTGCGGCGGCTGGTCGCGGAGCGGTGGGCCGACCCGGCGGTGTGAGCTCGCGGACACGCGTTCGGGCCCCCTTGTGGGGGCCGAGGACCCCCGGGTTACCATATGAGCGCCGTCTAGCTCGAAAGATAAATCTTGTGACTGTCAATGATGACTCGTTCACCAGCTGGAAGAACCGTGAGGAGATCGCGGAGTCGATGATCCCGATCATCGGGAAGCTGCACCGTGAGCAGGACGTCACCGTCCTCGTTCACAGCCGCTCCCTGGTGAACAAGTCGGTCGTCAGCATCCTCAAGACGCACCGCTTCGCCCGCCAGATCGCCGGCGAGGAGCTCTCGGTCACCGAGACGCTGCCTTTCCTGCAGACGCTCACCACGCTCGACCTCGGTCCCTCGCAGATCGACATCGGCATGCTCGCCGCCGAGTACAAGGCCGACTCGCGCGGCCTGACGGTCGAGGAGTTCACCGCGGACGCCGTCGCCGGCGCCACCGGTGCGAACAAGATCGAGCGCCGTGACGGCCGGGACGTCGTCCTCTACGGCTTCGGCCGCATCGGCCGCCTGGTCGCCCGCCTCCTCATCGAGAAGGCCGGTTCGGGCAACGGCCTGCGCCTGCGCGCCATCGTCGTGCGCGGCGGCGGCGAGGCCGACCTCGTCAAGCGCGCCTCGCTGCTGCGCCGGGACTCGATCCACGGCCAGTTCCAGGGCACCATCACGGTCGACGAGGCGAACAGCACCATCGTCGCCAACGGCAACACGATCAAGGTCATCTACGCCAACGACCCCTCCGAGGTCGACTACACGGCGTACGGCATCGAGAACGCCATCCTGATCGACAACACCGGCAAGTGGCGGGACCGCGAGGGCCTCTCCAAGCACCTGCGCCCCGGCATCGACAAGGTCGTCCTGACCGCGCCCGGCAAGGGCGACGTGCCGAACATCGTGCACGGGGTCAACCACGACACGATCAAGCCGGACGAGCAGATCCTCTCCTGCGCCTCCTGCACCACCAACGCCATCGTCCCGCCGCTCAAGGCGATGGACGACGAGTACGGCGTGCTGCGCGGTCACGTGGAGACCGTCCACTCGTTCACGAACGACCAGAACCTTCTGGACAACTACCACAAGGCCGACCGTCGCGGCCGTTCCGCGCCGCTCAACATGGTCATCACCGAGACCGGTGCCGCCTCGGCCGTCGCCAAGGCGCTGCCGGAGCTCAAGGCCCCGATCACGGGCAGCTCGATCCGCGTCCCCGTCCCGGACGTCTCGATCGCCATCCTCAGCCTGCGCCTGGGCCGCGAGACCACCCGCGACGAGGTCCTGGAGTACCTGCGCGACGTCTCGCTGCACTCGCCGCTGAAGCGCCAGATCGACTTCACCACGGCTCCCGACGCCGTCTCGATGGACTTCGTCGGCTCGCGCCACGCCTCCATCGTGGACGCCGGCGCGACCAAGGTCGACGGCGACAACGCGATCCTGTACCTGTGGTACGACAACGAGTTCGGCTACTCGTGCCAGGTCATCCGCGTCGTCCAGCACGTCTCGGGCGTCGAGTACCCGACCTTCCCGGCCCCCGCGGTCTGATCCCCGCCCGCGCCCACGCGAAAGCGGCGCGCCGCGCTCCCCGAGGGGAGGGCGGCGCGCCGCTTTCGCGTCGTGCGGCCAGATCAGCCCTTGCGCATGGAGCGCAGCGCGCCGGTCGCCGGCTCGACCGGCTCGTCCCGGGCCTCGGCCCAGAGCGAGCGGACGTGACCGAGGTGGCGCATCATGCACGCCTCGGCGCCCGCCCGGTCCCGGGCGATCATGAGGTCGAGGAGTTCGACGTGCTCCTCGGCGGAGCTGACCAGCTTGCCGGCCTCGTCGAGCCCCGTCAGGCCGTAGAGCCGGGACCGCTTGCGCAGGTCGCCCACCGTCTCCACCAGCCGGTCGTTGCCGCCCAGGCCGAGGAGGGTGAGGTGGAACTGCCGGTCCGCCTCCAGGTAGCCGATGAGGTTGTGCGCGCGGGCGTTGACGACGATCTCCTCCGCCAGCGGGCGCAACGCCTCCAGCTGCTCGGCGGTCGCGGTCTCGGTGACCCGGCCGACCGTGGGCACCTCGATGAGCATCCGCAGCTCGGTGCACTGGTCGAGCTCGCGCTCGCTGACCTCGGTGATCCGGAAACCCTTGTTGCGGACCGGCTCGACGAGGCCCTCGCGGGCCAGGTCGAGCATGGCCTCGCGCACCGGGGTGGCGGACACGCCGAGTTCGGCCGCGAGGCCGGGGGCCGAGTAGACGGTCCCCGGCTTCAGCTCCCCGGCCGTGAGCGCCGCGCGCAGCGCGTGGCCCACCTGGTCGCGAAGCCGCTCCTGGGCCTTGATGAGACTGTGCTGCTTCAGGTCACCCACGCCGTTCCTCCGAGAATCCGCAGGCGCCCAGCGTACAATGTCACGTTGCTCAGCCGGTGGCCGCCCGGTGGACCGCGACGGCCACGGCGAGATCCTGCCAGGCCATCCCCACGCTCTTGAAGAGGCGCGGAGCGGGTCCCGGCGGCGGCAGGGCCGGGCCCCGGACGAGATCGGCGAGCGTGCCCGTGAGGTGTCCGGGACCGATCGCCCCCTCCGCCTCGGGAATCAGCAGGTCGCCGGCCTCCCGGAGGGCCGCCGCCCGGGCCTCGACCCAGACCTCGGAACGGCGCACGAGCGCGGTGTCGGTCTCCCGGGCGTCCGGCTCGTGCGAGCCGACGGCGACGACCACCGCCCCCGGCGCCACCCGCCGTCCGTCGAAGAGGGGTTCGCGGGCGGTGGTGCAGCACACCACCAGGTCCGCCTCCGCCACCTCCTCCGCGGTGCCGGTGCGGACCTCCGGGACGCCGATCCCCCGGACGTGGCCCGCGAGGGCGGCGGCCCGCCCGGGGTCGCGGGCGACGACGGTGACGGAGGCGAGCTTCCGCACCGCGAGGAGCGCGTCCACGTGCCCGTACGCCTGCGGCCCGGAGCCGAACAGCACGACCCTCAACGGCCGCTCCTCGGAGGTGAGGTGACGGACCGCCAGGGCGGAGACGGCGGGGGTGCGCAGTGCGGTGAGCGCGGCGCCGTCGAGCAGGGCGCGGGGTTGGAGGGTGGCGCCGTCCAGGAGGAGGTAGCTCCCGGTGATGCGGGGCAGTCCGAGGGCGGCGTTGCCGGGCGCCACCCCGGCGATCTTGACCCCGGCCCAGCTGCCGGCCGCGGCGGGCATGAGCAGCAGCTCGCCCGCCGGGACGGAAACGGCGGAGCGGGGCGGGCAGGACTCGGGGTCGAGCCCTTCCCGCAGGACGTCCGCGAGGGCCTCGACGGCCGCCGCCGGGGCGAGCAGCCGGGTGACGGCGGCGGCGTCGAAGTACGGCGGTGGGGACTCGCTCACAGGAGGAACCCCGCTCCGAGGGTGTCGTCCGGGTCGAGCGTGAAGTACGCCGTGCCGGTGCGGTGGGCGGTGCCGGTGACCTCGGTGACGAGCCCGTCGGCGGGGTCGCCTCCGGGGACGGCACGGCCGGTGAAGACCGTGCCGGCGACGGACTCGTGGGTGAGGACCCGGCCCTCCTCCAGCCGACCCTCGTCGACGAGGAGGGCGAGCCGTGCGGAGGTGCCCGAGCCGCACGGGGAGCGGTCGATCTGGCCGTCGGCGAAGACCGTGACGTTCCGCTGGCGCGGCCCTTCGGGGGTGTCGGGCAGGTCCTCGTGGAGGATCACGCCGTACACCCCGGAGAGCAGCGGCCCGTCGGGGTGCCAGGTGGCCGGGTGGCCGGCCAGCGCGGTGCGGATCTCCCGCCCCACCCGGGTGAGTTCGGGCAGGGACGCCTTGTCCACGGCGAGGCCGAGCTCGCGGGCGGAGACGGAGGCGTAGCAGGCGCCGGCGTGGGCGAGGTCGACCTCGACGATGCCGAGACCGGTGGCGACGGGCACCTTCCGGGCGGTGACCCGGGCGGGCACGTTCCGGAAGGTGACGCCGGTGGTGCGTCCGCCGGACCGGTGGACGGTGGCGGTGACCCGGCCGGAGGGCACGTCGACCCGGACCGGGACGTCCCGGTCGCCGTCGCCGGCCGGGACCAGGCCGCTGTCGACGGCCCAGGCGGCGAGCGCGATGGTGCCGTGCCCGCAGGCGGTGGAGAAGCCGTCCTTGTGCCAGAAGAGGACGCCGAGGTGGGCGCCGTCGTCGTCGGGCGGGACGACGAACCCGCCGTACATCCCCGCGTGGCCGCGCGGTTCCTGGACGAGGAAGCGGCGCAGCGCGTCCAGGGGGCCGGAGCGGGGGGCGGTGCCGGAGCCGCCGGAGCCGATGGCGGTGGCGCACCGCTCGGCGACGGTGTCGCCGGGGGCGGGCGGCAGGCCGTCGGCGACGATCCGGAAGGGTTCGCCGGCGGTGTGGTAGTCGGTGACGCGGATCCCGTCCGGTCCGGGGACGTCCCGGTGTTCGGCGCTCACAGCAGGAATCCGGCGGGGAAGGGGTCGGTGGGGTCGAGGAGGTACTGGGCGGTGCCGGTGATCCAGGCCCGTCCGGTGACGGTCGGGACGACGGCGGGCCGGCCCCCGACGGTGGTCTCGGCGACCAGTCGCCCGGTGAACTCGGTCCCGATGAAGGACTCGTTGACGAAGTCGGTGTCCAGGGCGAGCTGTCCGCGGGCGTGCAGCTGGGCCATCCGGGCGCTGGTGCCGGTGCCGCACGGGGAGCGGTCGAACCAGCCGGGGTGGATGGCCATGGCGTGCCGGGAGCGGGTGGCGTCGGAGCCGGGGGCGGCGAGGTAGACGTGCTTGACGCCCGCGACGGCCGGGTCCTCGGGGTGGACGGGCCGGTCGTCGCCCGCGTTGATCGCGTCCATGATCGCGAGCCCCGCGGTGATCAGTTCCTGCTTGTGGGCGCGGTCGAAGGGGAGGCCGAGGGCGTCGAGTTCGACGAAGGCGTAGAAGTTGCCGCCGTAGGCGAGGTCGTAGGTGACGGTGCCGAAGCCGGGGACCTCGGCCTTGAGGTCGAGTCCGACGCTGAAGGCGGGGACGTTGGTGAGGGTGACGGAGCGGGCGGCGCCGTCCTCGACGCGGACGTCGACGGAGACGAGGCCGGCCGGGGTGTCGAGGCGGACGGTGGTGACCGGTTCGGTCACCGGGACCATGCCGGTCTCGACGAGGACGGTGGCGACGCCGATGGTGCCGTGGCCGCACATCGGGAGCAGGCCGGAGACCTCGATGAAGAGGACTCCGTAGTCGGCGTCGGGACGGGTGGCGGGCTGGAGGATGGCACCGCTCATGGCGGCGTGGCCGCGGGGCTCGTACATGAGCAGGGTGCGCAAGGAGTCGCGGTGCTCGATGAAGTGCAGCCGCTTCTCGGCCATGGTGGCGCCGGGGATCACCCCCACTCCACCGGTGATGACCCGGGTGGGCATGCCCTCGGTGTGGGAGTCCACCGCGTGGTAGACGTGTCGGGTGCGCATGGGCTGTCTTCCCCCTGGGATCAGCGGAGTCCTTCGGCCAGGACCTTCTCGGTGGCGGCGCGGACGGCGGCCTCGACGGCGCCGGTGAGCGGCAGGCGCGGGGCGCGGGTGGGTCCGCCGGGGCGGCCCGCGAGGTCCATGGAGAGCTTGATGGCCTGGACGAACTCGGTCTTGGAGTCCCAGCGGTAGAGGCTGTGCAGGGACTTGTAGAGCGGGAGCGCGGTGGTGAGGTCGCCGGCGACGGCGGCGCGGTAGAGGGTGGCCGCGGACTCGGGCAGGGCGTTGGGGTAGCCGGCGATCCATCCGACGGCGCCGGCGATGGCCAGCTCCAGGAGGACGTCGTCGGCGCCGATCAGGAGGTCGAGCCCGGGGGCGAGCTCGGCGATCTCGTAGGCGCGGCGGACGTCGCCGCTGAACTCCTTGACGGCGACGATGTTCCCGTCGGCGTGGAGGCGGGCGAGCAGGGCCGGGGTGAGGTCGACCTTGGTGTCGATGGGGTTGTTGTAGGCGACGATCGGCAGCCCCGCCCTGGCGACCTCGGCGTAGTGGGCGCGGACGGCCTCCTCGTCGGCGCGGTAGGCGTTGGGCGGCAGGAGGAGGACGGAGCCGGCGCCGGCCTCGGCGGCCTGCTCGGCCCAGCGGCGGGACTCGGCGGAGCCGTAGGCGGCGACGCCGGCCATGACGCGGGCGCCGTCTCCGGCGGCGGCGACGGCGGTGTGGACGACCGCCGCGCGCTCGGCGTCGGTGAGGGTCTGGTACTCGCCCAGCGAGCCGTTGGGCACGACGCCGTCGCAGCCGTTGGCGATGAGCCAGCGGACGTGCTCGGCGTAGGCGTCGAGGTCGACGGAGAGGTCCTCGCGCAGCGGCAGGGTGGTGGCGACCATGATGCCGTGCCAGGGGCGGGTGCGGGTGTCGGTCATCGTGACGTACTCCTTTGTAGTGTGTGACATTTTACTAGGGGGTGTACGGCGGCCACAAGAGTGCGACCGCCAGGGAAAAGGGCTGGGGCGTGTCTGGCCATTCCCGTCGGATCAGGCCGGGTCGTCCGGTGCGTGCGATCGGCGTGCGGCCGGGGCGGCCTCGGATGGGGTCTCCCCTGCTCGAGCGAAGCCGAGAGCTCGGGGAAGGCGCTACTCGGGCGTTCCGGCCGTGCGGCGAGCGTGCGTGCCGGGCGGGCCGGACCCGACGGGAAGGGTCAGACAGGCCCTAGTCGGCGGGGAGTTCCGCGAGCTGCCCGAGGCGTACGGGGCAGGCCAGCGGACGGCGGTCGGCGACGGTCTCGCCGCCGGCGAGCGCGGCCACGGCCGGACCGCACATGCGGCCCTGGCACCAGCCCATCCCGGCCCGGGTCAGCAGTTTGACGGTACGGGCGTCGGTGGCGCCCAGCTCCTCGACCGCCTCGCGGACGCGTCCGGCGGGCACCTCCTCGCAGCGGCAGACCGCCGTCCCGTCCCGCAGCCAGCCGGTCCAGCCGGCACCCGGCCGGTGGGCGGCGCCCATCGCGTCGGCGAAGGCCCGCAGCCGGTCCCGGCGCCGGGCGAGGGAGGCGGGGACGGCCCGGCCGGCCACCGTGCGGGCGGCGATCTCCCCCTCGGCCAGGGCGAGCTGGGCCCCTCCGACGCCACCCGTCTCGCCCGCCGCCCAGACCCCGGGCACCGAGGTCCGCAGGCCCGGGGTGAGGACGAGGGCGGCGGTCCCGTCGGCGGCGGTGCGGGTGGCGCAGCCCAGGGCGGTGGCGAGGGAGAGCTCGGGGACCAGGCCGTGGCCGACGGCGAGCGCGTCGCAGGGGACGCGCCGGCCGGTGCCGGGCACGGGCCGCCAGTCGCGGTCGAGCCGGGCGACGGTGACCGCCTCGACCCGGTCGGTTCCGTGCGCCTCGACGACGGCGTGCCGGAGCAGCGGACGGACCTGGTGGCGGAGCAACGCCCCGCCGTACAGGGCGCCTTCGGCGAGCTTGGCCGGGTTGCGCAGCAGGGTTCCGGTGTGGCGGACGTACGGTCCGTATCCGGCGGCCTCGACGACGGCGGGCACCCGGGCGCCGGCGGCGGCCAGCGAGGCGGCGACCGCGAGCAGCAGGGGTCCGCTGCCCGCGACGACGACGCGGCGGCCGGGCAGCACCAGCCCGCTCTTGAACATGGCCTGCGCTCCCCCGGCGCCGACGACGCCGGGCAGGGTCCAGCCGGGGAAGGGCAGCTGGCGCTCGTACGCCCCGGTGGCGAGCAGCACCGCGCGGGCCCGGACGGGCTCCCCGGCGGCGTCGTCGGTCCGGGAGTGCACCGACCAGTCGGTGCCGGAGCCGGTGACGCTCCAGACCTGGTGCTCCGTCAGGTAGCGCACCCGGCCCGCGCGTTCGTGGGCGCGCAGCTCGGCCTCGCGGTCCGCGAAGGCGGCCCAGTCGTGGTGCAGGGCCTGCGGGCGGGTGGCGCCGAGGGCGGGGTCGGGGTGGCGGTAGTACTGGCCGCCGGGGCGGGCGCCCGCGTCGAGGAGCGTGACGGTCAGGCCGAGCGAGGCGGCGGTGACGGCGGCGGCGAGTCCGGCCGGGCCCGCGCCGACGACCGCGAGGTCGGCGGGGGCGGTCCGGGGGTCAGACGGCGAGGTCGTCATGGCCGGTTCCCTCCTGGCTGGTGACGAGGCCGCCGGGGCGGGCGGGGACGAGGCAGGCGCGGCGGTTCGGGGCGCCGTCGACGGTGACCAGGCAGTCGAAGCACTGGCCGATCCCGCAGAAGGCGCCGCGGGGTTCGCCGTCGTGCCGGGTGGTGCGCCAGGCGAGGACGCCGGCGCCCCAGAGGGCGGCGGCGACGGTCTGCCCGGCGGCGGCCGTGACGTCCCGTCCGTCGAAGCGGAAGGTGAAGGTCTCCTGGGGCGCGCCGCCGACGAGGGCGCGCGGGGTGCGGCGGCTCAACTCTGCTGCTCCTGGGTCGGGACGTCCGCGGGGCCGTGGTCGCGCTCGGGGCGGAACGGTGCGGGGTCGAGCGGGGGTTCGGCGCCGGTGAGGGCGGCGGCGAGGAGGACGCCGGTGGCGGGGGCGAGGCCGATGCCCGCCCCTTCGTGGCCGCAGGCGTGGTGGAGGCCGGGGACCCGCGGGTCGGGGCCGATCGCCGGCAGGTGGTCGGGGAGGTAGGGGCGGAAGCCGTGGTAGGCGCGGAGCACCTGGACGTCGGCGAGGACCGGGAAGAGCCGGGCGGCCTGGGCGGCGAGCCGGCGCAGGGCCTCGGTGGAGAGCGAGCGGTCGAAGCCGACGCGCTCGCGGGTGGCGCCGATGAGGACGGGGCCGCCGGGGGTGCCCTCGACGACGGCGGAGGACTGGAGGGCGGCGGAGCCGCTGGCCACGTCGGCGATGTAGTCGGCGGCGTAGACCTTGTGCCGGACGATCCGCGGGAGGGGTTCGGTGACGAGGACGAAGCCCCGTCGGGGCAGGACCGGCAGGTGGACGCCGGCGAGGCGGGCGATCTCGCCGCCCCAGGTGCCGGCGGCGTTGACGACGGCGGGGGCGAGGAGTTCGCGGCGTCCGGTGCGCACGCCTCGGACGGCTCCGGTCGGGCCGCGGAGGATCGCGGTGACCTCCTCGCCGAGGTGCAGTGCGGCGCCGGAGGCGGCGAGCAGCCGGGCGGCGGCCTGGGCGGGCTGGACCTGGGCGTCCTGCGGGTAGTGGAAGCCGCCGGCCAGGCCGGGGGCGAGGTGGGGTTCGAGGTCGGCGAGCCGGTCGGCGGGGACCTCGGTGGCGGTGACGCCCGCCGCCCGCTGGCCCTCCGCGAAGGCGCGGAGGGCCTTGAGGGCGGGCTCGTCGGGCGCCACGACGAGCCCGCCCTTGGGCTCGTACTCGGTCTCCGGCGGGAGTGTGGCGGAGAGGTCGCGCCAGAGTCTCGTGGACAGCAGCGCGAGGTCGAGCTCGGGGCCCGCCTCCTTGTCGGAGACGAGCAGGTTGCCTTCCCCGGCACCGGTGGTGCCGCCCGCGACGGGACCGCGGTCGACCACGGCGACGGTGAGTCCGGAGCGGGCCGCGTAGTAGGCGCAGGCGGCTCCGACGACGCCGGCGCCGATGATCACGACGTCCGGGGAGTGTCTGTTGGGCACGGCAGTAATATGTCACATTCTTCTGGCGGTGCCCAGCCCCTTCCGAGGCCGGGCACCGGGCGTTTCACCGGGCGGGACGGAGGGCCGTCAGCTGCGCAGCGGACCCTCGCAGCGGAAGCCGGAGGTGCCGGCCACGCGGCTGCTCCAGATGTCCACCGGGCCGAAGGAACAGTTCATGTCGGCCAGGTTGTTGGAGGCGGCGCCGGCCCGGTCGAGGAGGAAGTAGTCGACCGTCTCCGACATGTCCTTGAAGACCTTGTCCGGGTTGTTGGCGTCGGCCAGGTTGGCCGTGATCCGGCCGGTGCAGACGAACCGCCGCTTGCCCGGCTCCCCCGCCTCCACGCAGTCGGGGTTGTTGTAGGTGGCGGTGGCGAAGGCGGCCCGGACGGCGGCGACGTCGCTGTCGCGCAGGGCGGCGTTGGCGGTGTAGGTGGTGTTCGGCACGAAGAGCTGGTCGACCTTGGCGATCTGGGCGTCCAGGAAGCGGTCGTACGCCTGCTGGAGGCCGGGGTCGGAGCTGAGCCGCTCGCGCCAGGCGTCGTAGCCGGCCACGTCGTCGTTGCGCAGGTGGGTGTACATCTCGCGGATCAGCCCGGGGCGCTCGGTCCACAGGAACTCGAAGAAGGTGCCCGCGTAGTTGTAGAAGCGGAAGCCGTCGCCGGCGTAGGTGGCGTGCAGGATCTGCCGGAGGTTCATCCGGGGACCGCCGCCCGCGGTGTCGTTGATGACGCCCCGGACCAGCGACTTGCGCACGGCGATGCCGTCGTCCCGGGTGGCGCCGTCGAAGAACTCGGCGGTGCCCTCGTCCATGAAGGTCGTGCGGTCGCCCTGGTACCAGGGGCCCTGGCCGAAGAAGCCGGGGACGGCGAAGCGCCCGTTGAGGTAGTGGGTGTACTCGTGGCGGAACAGCTCCTCCAGGGTGAGGGAGGAGTCCTGCGGGACGCGGCGCTGGTAGGTGTAGAAGGTGGCGCCGTTCTCGATGTAGATGCCGCCGTTGTTGGTGTCGTAGCCGGTCAGGATCGGGTGGTAGTTCTCGTAGTCGGCGCGCGAGCCGTACAGCACGATGTTCAGGGTGGTGTTGGGGTCGCCGGTCAGCGGCTGGTCGCTGCCGACCACCCGGTGGAACTGCGACTTGACCTGCTTGCTGGCGTAGTAGAGCTGGTCGACGGTGGCCCGGTCGAGGCCGGTGCGGACCTTGAGGGCGGCTCCGGTGCCGGTGTCGTAGGTGTAGGTGTAGGGGAAGATCCGGGCCTCGATGTCGGCCTTGCAGACGCCGTACGGGGCGCAGGCGTCGTAGTAGTTCAGCCAGGAGACGATCTTGGCCCAGGGCTGGCTGCCGTTGCCCCAGGCGGACTGGACCGTGCCGAGCATCGCGCCGAGGTCGGTGACGATGCCGGACCGCAGGCCGGAGACCTCGCCGAAGCGGCCGTACTCGCTCAGCGCGTCGCGGACGACCCAGGCGTTGGCGGTGCCCTTGAGGTGGGTGTAGCCGGCGAACGCCTTGAAGACCGCGCGGTAGGCCGGGTCGGCGGCGACGGCGGCGTGGAAGGCGGCGTCCTGGTTGCCGGGGTAGACGCCCAGGTAGTTGACGGAGAGCGCGGCGAGGGCGGCGCCCGCCCAGGTCGGGTCCAGGTTCGTCGCGGTGTGCGACGGGTCCATGGTGGCGAGCACCTTGGTGATGAGGCCGAGCTGGTGCTGGCGCAGGCCGGGGGCGCTGCCGGCGTTGAGGGCCTCGCGGAGGGTGCGGCCGTTGGACGCGGTGACGTCGAAGGTGCGGGCGGCGGAGCCGAAGGCGGCGATGGCGCGGCGCATGGCGTCGACGGTCGGGGCGTCGGTGACGTCGATCTCGGTGCGCGAGAAGTCGTGGTAGGCGACCGCGTGCAGGTAGGTGAACATCTCCTCCAGGTGGGAGGAGTTCCGGCCGTCGTGGGAGGCGGCCAGGCCGGCTATCCGGTTGGCGACGGCCTGCACGTGGGCGTCGGACATGACGGGGGCGAGGCGGGCGTCCCAGGTCCAGATCAGGCCGTTGAGACAGCCGTCGGCGGTGACGGCGGGGTCGGCGAGGAAGTCGGCGAAGGCCGCCGGGGAGAGGCCGGTGACGCCGTCGAGGGTGCAGGGCACGCCCGCGAGGGTGGCGGAGGGCGCCGCCTGGAGCCTGCTCTGCCCGGCGTCGGCCTTGGCGTCGGCCTCCTTGGCCTGGCCGGGGACGCGGCCCCGGGTGTCGCCCGTGCCGCCGGGGGCGGGGGCCGGGGAGGGCGTGGCCGTACGGGCCTTGGCGAATCGTTCCACCTCGTCGAAGGGGTTCGGCTCGGCGGCGGCGGTGGGCGCGAAGGCGCCGGGGACGGCGGTGCCGGCGGCGCGGGGGGCGGAGGCCTCGGCCGCCTGGGTCGCGGCCTGACCGGCGGAGGCCACGAGGGTCACCGCGATGGCGGTGGCGAGGAGGGAGGAGCGCACGACTCTGTGCTGGGACACGAGGTCTCCTGATGAGGGTGGGGATGCGGGGGGTGCGCGGCCGATCACGGGAAGCTGAACGCGAGTTGACGGAGAGACGACCGTCTGCCACGCGAGCTGTAACATAGTAATGTGAAATTGCACTGACAACCCCTGTGCGCGGGTCAGTTGCGATTCCGGGCGTCCGCCTCCGTGTCGGGGAACGGGGGGAGGCGGACGCCCGGCCCCTCCGCCGGACGCCCGCCCTCCCCCTCCGCCGCAGGTCAGAACGGTGGCGATGCCGGTACGGGACCGAGCCCCGGCGCCGTGGGCCGGGGCCCCTTCGTCGCGTCCGCCGCCCGCTCCCGGGCCACCGCCGCGAGGGCCGCGTCACCGATCGCGTCGGCCAGCCGGGCCCTCCCCAGCCAGTTGTACGGACTGTCCGGACGCAGCCCGTCCCGCTCGCTCAGCAGCAGCCGGGCCCGGTCGTGCTCCCCGGCGGCGAGCGCCGAATCCAGCAGCGTCCGCTGCACGGCGTCCCGTTGGGCGTGACTGCCGCCGAAGACCTGGAGCCGGCGCCGCACCGGCCACAACAGCCCCACCACGGCCCCGTGGTCGCCCCGCCCGTGGGCCACCAGCGCCTCGCAGACCGGCAGTCCGACCTCGGCCGTCATCGCGTGGTTGGAAAGGGTCCGCCGCGCGCCGTCCCCCACGCCCTCGGCCAGCCACCGCCGCCGGTCGGCCACCAGCGCCTCGGCCTCCGCGATCCGCCCCGCCCCCACGTACGCCATCACCGCGTGGGCGTCGTTGAAGGCGTAGAACGGCGGGTCCGCCCTCCCGGCCCACGCGTCGGCGAGCCGCGCCCAGCGGTCCGGCTCCTCCCGGCCGGCCAGCCGCAGCCGCCACAACAGCGCCGCCGCGTCCAGGAGTTCCATGGCGAGCCCCGCCGACTCCTCGTGGTGGACGGCCGCGTCGTACACGCGCAGCGCCGTCTCCTCCGCGCCCGCCTCCAGGGCGTACAGCGCGTAGTGCCACCAGTTGTGCACCGTCAGGTAGTTGCCGCGCGCCCAGTCCCCCGCGCGCCCGTCCAGGAACGCGACGCCCTCGGCGACCCTGCCCTGCATCTCGTACGTGTGGGTCACCGCGTGCACGGCCCACACGTCCCTCGGGTGCCGCTCGACCGCCGCCAGGCCCGCCTCCTCCGCGCGGCGGTAGTGCCCGGACTCCTCCAGGCCGAAGGCGTACATCCCGAGCAGCGGCCCCCGGTGCTCGTCGGCCCTCCCCCACGCCGACAGCGCGCCGCCGATCCGGTCCCGCAGCCGCACCGCGTCACCGGTGAGGAAGTCCAGCTGGTGCCCGGCGAAGAGCGCCAGCGCGTCCCTCGGGTGGGCGAGGCTCAGCTCCTCCAGGAGGTCCCCCGCCCCGTGCAGGTCCCCGGCGAGACACGCCTCCGCGGCCGCCAGGTGGAGCCGCTCGCGCGCGGGCAGCGCCGTGGTGTCACGGCCCGCGAGATAGCGGCCGAAGCGCTCCCGGGCCCCGGCGGCGCCGGTGTGCTCGGTGCCGAGCACCCCCAGATAGGCGGCGAACGCCTGGGCGTCGGGCGATCCGGGGCTCGCCGCGAGGGCGTCCTCGACCGACGGGGCCACCTCGGGCCGGAAGAAGAGCAGGGCCTCGACGGCCCGGTCCAGATGCGCCGCGCCCTCGGGGGTGCAGCCGTGCAGGGTGTTGCCGTAGCGGTCGGTCGCCAATGCGGGTCCTCACCTCGGTTCCTCGGGTACCGCCTCGGGCCCGGACGGGCGGCCGCCGGGTCGAACGGGTGACACCCGCGCGCCCGTCCGGCGGCCGCCGGGCCGGGCGGTGCTCCTCCCGGCGGCATCGGGAGCGTGCCCCGCCCGATCCCGCGCCACTCCGCCCGCGCCGCGGCACGCGCCCCGCGCACCCCCGTCCGCCGCCCTCCGCCCACGAGCGCTCGCCGTCCTTCCGGCCCGGCCGGTCCCGCTGCCGGTCGAGGACGCCGCCCCGCCCTCCCGCGCCGACAGGGGGGCGTCGACGCGCCCCCGCGTACCGGCGGCAGCGGGCAACCCACCCTCTCCCCGGGCCCGTTGTGGCAGAGTGCGGCGACGGGAGCCGCGACCGGGCTCCACGGGCGGGACGGGACGGGGGCGTGCGTGGCACGGGTGGTGGACGGGCGCTTCGAGCTGGTCGAGCGGCTGGGCGGCGGCGGGATGGGCCTGGTGTGGCGGGCCCGGGACCTGGTGCTGCACCGCGACGTGGCGGTCAAGGAGGTCCGGCCCTCCGACCCCGACCTCGCCGAGGCCGACCCCGGGGCCGCCGCCGCGCTGGCCTCCCGGGTCCTGCGCGAGGCACGGGCGCTGGCCCGGCTGACCCACCCGAACGTGGTGACCGTCCACCACGTCGTCGAGGGCGGCGGCGGACCCACCCGCGCGAACTCGACCGGCTCCTGGCACGGGTGGCGGACACGGCCCCTCAGGACGCGGCCCCGCAGGACGCGCCCCCTCGGGACGCCGCGCCCGCGCCGGTGCCGGGGACGACCTCGTACCGGATCGCGCCGCCCGTGCCGCCCCCGCCCACCGGACCGCCCCGCACCGGCCCGGCCCCCGGCGGGCGGCGACGGCTGCTCCTCGCCGCCGGGATCGCCCTGGCGCTCACCGGCGGCGGGGCCGTCGCCTCGGCGCGGTCGCCCGAGAAGGACCCCTCGAAGAAGACCGTCGGCGCGCACGGACCCTCCTCCTCCGCTCCGTCCTCCCCCTCGTCCCCGTCCTCCTCCGGTACCGCGGCCTCCGCGCCGCCGCCCTCCGCGGGCGGCGGCGCGCCGTTCACGATCGGGGTCAAGTCCGACCAGCCCGGCTTCGGCCTGAAGGGCCCGGACGGCACCTACTCCGGTTTCGACGTGGCCGTCGCGACGTACGTGGCGCGCGCCCTCGGGCACGACCCCGCCGGCATCGTCTGGAAGGAGGTCGCGAGCAGCGAGCGGGAGACGCTGCTGCGCGACGGCACGGTGGACATGGTGGTGGCGACGTACGCGATCAACGACGAGCGGGAGGAGTCCGTCGACTTCGCCGGGCCCTATCTGGTGGCGCACCAGGACCTGTTGGTGCGCGGCGACGACACCTCGGTGACGTCGGTGGCCGACCTCGGGGGCAAGAGGGTCTGCGCGACCGTCGGCTCCTCCGCCTCGGTCAGGCTGCGCACCGCCGCGCCCGGGGCGCAGGTCCACGGGCTCGACTCGTACCAGGAGTGCCTCACGGGCGTGTTCGCGCGCGCCTTCGAGGGCGTCACCGCCGACGACGCCCTCCTCGCGGGGTACGCGAACGAGCCGCAGCGCCGGGGGTTCTTCCGGCTCGCGGGCCTGAACCTCTCCGAGGAGCGGTACGGCGTGGGACTGCCCGAGGGCAGCCCGCTGCGGGGCGAGGTCCAGGCGGCGCTCGACACGATGGTCGCCGACGGCTCGTGGGAGCGGGCGCTGCGGACGAACCTGCCGCTGCTCACCCCGGACCCGGCCTCGCTGCGGCGCTGACCCGGGGGCATGATCCACTGGTCCCGGCACCGCAGGGCGCGGTGCACGAGGAGAGTGAACGTTCATGTCCGTCGCCGACGCCGCCGCCGTCCGGGTCCGTCCCGTCCGGGAGGAGGACTTCGACCAGTGGCGCGCCCTCTACCGGGGCTACGCCGAGTTCTACCGGGTCGAGCAGACCGAGGACGCGGCCCGGCTCGTCTGGTCCTGGATCCACGACCCGGCCCACGAGGTGGAGGGTCTGGTGGCGGAGGGCGCCGACGGGCGGCTCGTCGGGCTCGCCCACTTCCGGCCCTTCGCCCGCCCGCTGTCCGCCACCGTCGGCGGCTGGCTCGACGACCTCTTCGTCGACCCGGCGAGCCGGGGCACCGGCGCGGCCGACCTGCTGCTGGCCGCGCTGCGCGGGATCGGCGCGGAGCGCGGCTGGAGCGTCGTCCGCTGGATCACGGCCGACGACAACCACCGCGCCCGCTCCAAGTACGACCAGGTGGCCACGCGCACGATGTGGATCACGTACGACATGGCCCCCGAGGTCTGAGCACCGGCTAGCGGAGCTCCTCCGCGACGACCGTCGCCGCGGCGGCCACCAGCTCGTCGACGCCCTC
The DNA here is from genome assembly GCF_014656075.1 of Streptomyces hydrogenans. Lineage (GTDB taxonomy): Bacteria > Actinomycetota > Actinomycetes > Streptomycetales > Streptomycetaceae > Streptomyces > Streptomyces hydrogenans. Next base: position 2,165 of record NZ_BNBS01000101.1, on the reverse strand, counting down.
GGCCTCCGGCTCCGGCCGGGTGGTGAGCACGGAGAGCAGGATCGGGCCGCCGTCCGGCGGCCAGGTGACGCCGACGTCGTTGTTGGTGCCGTACTCGCCGCCGCCGGTCTTGTCGGCGACGGTCCAGTCCGCCGGGAGGCCCTTGCGGAAGCGGGCGAGGCTGGTCGTGTTCCGGAGCAGCCAGTCGGTGAGCAGCGCGCGGTCGGCCGGTTCCAGGACGCGGCCGAGGACGAGCCGGCCGTAGGTCCTGGCGATGGCGCGCGGGGTGGTGGTGTCGGTGATCCGCCAGGGTTCGGCGGAGTTCAGCCGGGGTTCCCAGCGGTCGAGGCGGGTGACCGGGTCCCCGGTCGAGCGGGCGAAGCGGGTGATCGCGGTGGGGCCGCCCAGCTCGCGCAGGAGCAGGTTGGCGGCGGTGTTGTCGCTGAAGCGGATGGTGGCGTCGCAGAGTTCGGCGACGGTCATGCCCCGCGCGATGTTCTCGGTCGAACCGGTCACCGGGGACCAGCCGGAGCGGGCGACGTAGGCGGCCGTGTAGTGGAGGCGGCGGGCCAGGAAGGTGCCGTCGTGGTCGAGGTCGCGCAGGACGGCGGCGACGGCGAGGGTCTTGAAGGTCGAGCACATCGGGAAGCGCTCGTCGTCCCGGTGGGCGAGGGTGCGGCCGGTGCGCACGTCGTGGGCGTGCACGCCGAGGCGGGCGCCGTAGCGCTCCTCCAGGGCGCGGAAGTGGGCGGCGGCGGCCTCCTCGTCGCGGCCGGCCGGGGCGGTTAAGGCGTGGGCGGGGCCGGCGCGGGCGAGGGCGAGGGCGGCGGCGAGCGCCTTGCCCGCCCCGAGGGCGAGGGCGGTCCGGCGGGAGGCGCCGGGGTGCTGGGAGTACACGGACGTCCTTTCGAAGGTGATCGTTTCCGCAGGGGACCACGCGGGGTGCCCGTGGGGCGGTTCCGACACCCCGGCTACTTGACGGTACGTGATTCTGGGTTCACTGTCCGATCATGGACCCGGAGCACAGTGCTCCGCGCGTTGCGAAAGGACACGCATGCCATTTCGTGAGGGGGAAAGCGGCTCGGCCCCGACCCTGATCCAGTCGGTGCGCCGGGCCGTACGGCTGCTGGACGAGCTGGAACGGCGAGGCGGCACGGGCAGCGCCAAGCAGCTGGCCCGCGAGTCCCTGCTGCCGTTGCCTACGGCCTACCACCTGCTGCGGACGCTGGTCCACGAGGGACTCGTCCGCAACGACAACGGTGTCTACCGGCTCGTCTCGCCACTGCGCCGCGACACGGCCCGCGCCGTCCACGAGCCGGCGCTCAGGATCCAGGCGTGGGTGAACGCCCTGAGCCTGGACCTGGACGCGGCCGTCTACTTCGTCCAGTACCGGGACGGAGAGGTGCAGCTCGGGGCCGTCTCGGACAACCCGGCGCGGCCGCCGGTACAGGAATGGGCCGACTTCCGGGCCACGGCCCACGCGCACGCCGCCGGCCAGTGTCTGCTGCTCCAGCTGGAGCCCGAGCAGCGCGTCGAGCACCTGGGCCGCCACCCGGTCGGGGAGCTCACCGCGCACACGGTCGCGACGCGGCGCGACTTCGAGCGGCGGCTCGCGGCCATGCCGCGGCGGCTGCCGGTCCTGGAGCACCAGGAGTACGCCGCCGGGACGGCCTGCGCGGCGGTGCCGATCACCGTGGGCGCGGAGACGGCCGCGGTGGCCCTGTCGATCCCCGCCTCCGAGGGCGGGCGACTGCGGGGGCTCGCGGACCTCCTCCAGCGACGGGCGGAGCAGGTGCTGATCTCCCGGACGTTCGCGGTGGCCGCGCACAGCCACGAGCCTTGACCGGGCGTCCGCGGGCACGGGGGCCGGCGGAGGGGGAGAACGAGAAGGGGCGTCGCCGGGGAATCGGCGGGGCCCCTTCTCCCATGTCCGCCTCCTGCCGTGCGCGCCTTCTTCCGGGTCCGCAGCACGTCGAAATACCCCTACCCGTATACGAGAACTCTCCGGCCGCATCCCGGCCCCTGTGATCCACGATACCCAGGGGGGTATTTGACGAGGCGCGGCGGAGCCCCGTACGGTCGAGTCATTGATACCCAGGGGGGTATCCGGAACCGACCCTCGGGAGGCCCGCCGTGTTCTTCGCCCAGTACTACCTCGACTGCCTGTCCCACGCCTCGTACCTGAT
>NZ_BNBS01000100.1 GCF_014656075.1 Streptomyces hydrogenans | reverse complement strand
GGGCGGCGCGTGGCCGACGGGCGCGGCCCCGGAGGCCGGGGCCGACGTGGCCGCCGGTGGGGCGGTACGGGGCGGGCCGGCCGCCCCCACCGAGAGCACCGTCGCGGCCGCCGCCGCGACCACCCCGTACCGGACTGCGGAGCGACGCATCCTGACCTCCCGTCAATGACCGTCCACGCAGCGTAACTTCCGCGCGGGCCCGGCGTCAGGAGGCCCCCCGGCCCTCTCGAACGGTCACCCGGCCGCCGCTAGCATGCGCCCCTATGGACGAGGACCTGCGGAACATCGTGCTCGGCGTGCTGGCGACCGGCCTCAGCGCGTCCCTGGGATGGCTCACCCGGACGTACGTCTGGCGCCGGCGGCTCCGCCGCAAGCAGGCGTTCTTCGGCCTGCCCGGCCACGCGGAGTGCCTGCTCGTGGTGAACCGGGAGGCCGGCGGGGACGGGGCGGTGCACCGCTTCGACGTCTTCGCGCTGCTCGAACTGGCCGCGCTCGTGAAGGACTGCGGGGCGCAGGCGCAGATCGTCCAGCACGACCGGACGCATCTGGGCTTCGGCGACCGTACGGAGTTCTGCGTCGGCGGTCCGGGGTCGAATCGGCGCATGGCCGCCCATCTCGGCTCGCTGCTGCCCGGGCTGACCATGGTCACGGACCCGGACCCGGTCGAGGAGCGGGGCGCGATCGAGGTCGGCGGAGAGCGGTACCTGATGGACCCGGGCGCCGTGGAGTACGTGGTGCTGGCGCGGATCACTGCGGGCGAGGGCGGGCGCCCGGTCTTCCTCTTCTGCGGCCAGCGGGCGATCACCAATCAGGCGGCGACCCGCTATCTGGCCCGCCACCACGAGCGTCTCGCCCGCACCCACCGGGGCTCCTTCGTCCTCCTCCTCAAGGTGGTCAACTCCCAGGCGTACGGCCCCGACGTGGTCGAGCTGGTGGCCGACGTGACGCGGGCGGCGCTCAGGGCTCCCGCAGCCGTACCGGCGACGACTTGATCCCGTTGATGAAGTTGGAGACGAGCCGCCGCGGCTCCCCGGCGGCCTCGACTCCCCCGCAGCACGCCCGCAGCTCCTCGTGGAACACGCGGAGCTGCAGCCGGGCGAAGTGTGCGCCGAGGCAGACGTGGGGGCCGTCGCCGAAGGAGACGTGCGGGTTCGGGCGGCGGCCGAGGTCGAGCCGGTGCGGGTCGGGGAAGACGCGTTCGTCGTGGTTGGCGGAGACGTGGAAGACGACGACCTTGTCGCCCTCGGCGATCCGGACCCCGGCCAGTTCCGTGGCGCGGGCGGCGGTGCGGCGGAAGGAGAGCACCGGCGGGTGGACGCGCAGGAGTTCGTCCACGGCGGTGTCCGTGCCGACCTCGCCGCGCCAGAGCCGGCGCTGCTCGCCGGGGTTCCCGCACAGGGCGAGGACGCTTCCGGGGGCCGCCGAACGCACGGTGTCGTTCCCCGCGACGGTGAGCAGGAAGAAGAACATCTCCAGCTCGGCGTCGGCGAGTTCGGTGGTGGCGAGGGCGGTCATGAGGTCGTCGGCCGGGTGCTTCCGCTTGTACGCGGCCAGCTCCTGCGCGTAGCCGAACATCTCGGCGAGCATGGCCGGAGACCGGGGGTTCAGGGGCTTCCCCCCGGCGTCGAGGACGGCGGGTTCGTCGGGGTCCTGGTAGGCGATGACCCGTTCGGTCCAGGTGTGCAGCAGCCCCCGGTCGCCCGGGGGCACGCCGAGCAGGTCGGTGAGGTTCAGCAGCGCGTAGTCGTCGGTGACGGCCCGGACGAGGTCGACCTCGCCGCCGTCCGCGACGGCCGCCGCGAGCAGCGCGCGGGCCCGGACGCGGGCGGTCTCCTCGAACCGCGCGACGCGTCCCGGGGTGAAGGCGCGGGCGGCGAGCCGCCGCAGCCCGCCGTGCTCCGGCGGGTCCTGATTGAGCATCATGCGCCGGATGAACGGCAGGTCGGCCGGGGCCGGGTCGCGGATCTGGGTGGCGCCGAGCCAGGAGGAGTACGTCCCCGCCTCCTTGAGCACCCGGACGACGTCGGCGTGCCGGGTCACCGCCCAGAACCCCGGCCCGGCCGGCCACCCGAGCACCGCCGGCTCCTCCTGCCAGGCGACGGGAGCCCGGTCGCGCAGCTCCCGGAAGGCGTCGTGCGGCGGCCCGGCGGCGTGGATCCGGGGATCGAAGACATCGGGAAGGTCCGTCGGCTGCTTCACGGCTCCAGCCTGGGGCAGCGGCGCGGACGTGTCCATCACGGCGGGAGTGACGGGGGTGCCGCCCCGCCGGGGCGGAGCCCGTACCCCACGCCCCGCAATCGTTACCCGCACGTAACTTACCGACCGGTTACCACGGGTAGCACGCCCCGGTTACCGTCGGCCCACCTCACTGCCCCCCATCAGTGACCCCCCATCGAGGAGTGGCCCGTGCGTACTTCCCTGGCCCTCGCCGTCTCGGCCGCCCTGGTGGCCGGCACGGCCCTGTCCGTGGCGCCCGCCGCCCAGGCGGCCACGAGCGGCCCGTCGATCCGCTTCGTGGACATCGCCGGCGACGGCGGCACCGTCCTCAAGGCCAACGTCGTCACCCCCGCCGGGGCCGACGGCTCCGCCCGCTACCCCGTGGTGGTGCTGCCCACCAGCTGGGCCATGCCGCAGATCGAGTACCTGGCGCAGGCGCAGAAGCTCGCCGATTCCGGTTACGTCGTGGTGGGTTACAACTCGCGCGGCTTCTGGCAGTCCGGCGGGGAGATCGAGACCGCCGGACCCAAGGACGTCGCCGACGCCTCCAAGGTGATCGACTGGGCGCTCGCGAACACCCCGGCCGACCCCGCCAAGGTCGGCATGGCGGGCGTGAGTTACGGCGCCGGGATCTCCCTGCTGGCCGCCGCGCACGACTCCCGGATCAAGGCCGTCGCCGCGCTGAGCGGCTGGGCCGACCTCATCGACTCCATCTACGGCGGCCGCACCCAGCACCTCCAGGCCGCCGCCCTGCTCGGCGGCGCCGGCTACCTCACCGGCCGGCCCGGGCCCGAACTGGAGAAGATCCTCGGGGACTTCCTCTCGTCGAACCTGGACCAGGAGGACGAGATGATCGCCTGGGGGCGGCAGCGGTCCGCCGCCACCCACCTCGACCGGATCAATGCCAACGGCACCGCGATCATGCTCGGCAACGCCTGGGGCGACACCATCTTCCCGCCCAACCAGTACGCGAGCTTCTTCGAGAAGCTCCAGGGCCCCAAGCGGCTGGAGTTCCGCCCCGGCGACCACGCCACCGCCGAGGCCACCGGCCTCCTCGGGCTGCCCAACGACACCTGGACCAGCGCCCACCGCTGGTTCGACCGCTACCTCAAGGGCGCCGACAACGGCATCGACCGCGAGCAGCCGGTGCGGCTCAAGCCCCGCTCCGACGGCGGGTACGAGGGCTACGCCGACTGGAAGTCCGTCAACGCGCACCGCGAGCGGATCGCCCTGGCCGACGCCGAGCACGTCTGGGCCAACGTGGACTCCGGCGCCAACGGCGGCATCGTGCTCCTCAGCAATCTGCTCGACCAGCTGGCACAGACCCCGCCGACCGTGTCCGTCCCGCTCCTCCCCCGCTCCTTCGCCGCCGTCTGGCGGTCAGGGCGGTACGACGACGGGGCGGCGGTGCGCGGCACGCCGCTGCTGCACACCACGGTCACCCCCACCAGGTCGAGCGGCACCTTCGTCGCGTACCTGTACGACGTGGGCCCGCTCGGCGTCGGGAAGCTGGTCAGCAACGCCCCGTACACCTTCCACGACCGGACGCCGGGCCGGCCGTTCGCGGTGGACCTGGAGCTGTTCTCCACGGCCTACGACGTCCCGGCCGGCCACCGGCTCGCGCTGGTCGTCGACACCGTCGACCCGCTGTACATCGAGCACAACCCGGCCGGCGCGCAGCTGACCTTCTCCTCGCCCGCCTCGGATCCCTCGTACGTCTCGGTGCCGATGCGGAAGGAGTGATCACGGCTGCTGCCGGGCCGGTTTCAGGCCCGTGCGGGGGCCCGTTCGAGGGTCACTCGCGGCCCGGCAGCGTGGTCACCGGTGCGGCGGGAGCGACGTCCACCCCCTTGGTCCGGGGGTCGCGGCGCTCCCGCCTCGCGACCCAGGTCGCGAACCAGGAGAGCAGCATGCACATGCCGATGTAGATCGGCGAGATGACGAGGACGACCGGGATGAAGGGCAGGTCGTAGTCGAGGTTGGAGGCGATCAGCTTGCCCGCGTGCAGGAACTCCTCGTAGGTGATGAGGTAGCCGAGCGAGGTGTCCTTCAGGGCGACCACCAGCTGGCTGATGATGGCCGGCAGCATCGCCCGGACCGCCTGCGGGACCAGGACCCAGGTCATGACCTGGGTCTTGCGCATGCCGAGCGCGTACGCCGCCTCCCCCTGCCCGCGCGGGACGGCGTGGACGCCGGTGCGGAAGACCTCGGCGAGCACCGAGCCGTTGTAGAGGGCGAGTCCGGCCACCAGCGCGGGCAGCGGCTGCACCTTGAGCGCCACGAAGATGAAGAAGATCATCACCAGCACGGGCATGGCGCGGAAGAACTCCACCAGCAGGGTGGCGGTCCACCGCACCGGCCGGTGGTCGGAGAGCCGGCCGGTGGCGAGCAGCGCGCCCAGCGCCAGCGAGAGGACGGCGGCGAGCGCGAACGCCTTGAGGGTGTTGCCGAGCCCTTCGAGGAGCAGCTCCTGGATGCCCTCGTAGAGGAAGGGCCGCCACTTCACGGCGGTGAACTGCTCGGTGTCGAAGAGCAGATAGAGGATCCAGGCGGCGAGGCCGAGGATGACGACGGTGGAGATCACGCCGTAGAGGAGGTGCCGGCGGCGGGCCTGCGGACCGGGCACGTCGTAGAGGGCGCTGGCGTGCGGCGTGCGGCTCATCGGGCCACCCCCCAGCGCTTCTCCATGACGTTGAAGACGGCGCTGATGGAGAGGGTGATGATCAGGTAGCCGACGGCGATCCAGACGAAGGTCCAGATGATGTTGTAGCCGAGTTCGCTCAAGGTCTTGTAGGTGCCCAGGAGTTCGGTGACGCTGAAGGCGCCGGCGATGGCGGAGTTCTTGGCGAGGGCGATCAGGGTGGAGCCGATCGGCGGGATCACCGAGCGGAACGCCTGCGGCAGGACGACCGTGCCGAGGGTCTGGGTGAAGCTCATGCCGAGGCTGCGGGCGGCCTCGCCCTGACCGACGGGCACGGTGTTGATGCCGGAGCGCAGCGCCTCGCAGATGAAGGCGGAGGTGTAGCAGCCGAGCGCGAGGACGGCGAACAGCTCGAAGGGCAGCACGAGTCCGAAACGGGGCAGGCCGAGCATCACCGCGAAGAAGAGCAGGGTGAGCGGGGTGTTGCGGAGGATGGTGACCCAGACCGTGCCGAAGACCCGGAAGGAGCCGACGGGCGCGACCCGGAAGGCGGCCATGACGAAGCCCAGGACGAGGGCGAGCGCCGAGGCGTAGACGGTGAGTTCGAGGGTGCCGAGGAAACCCTCGCCGTAGAGCGAGAAGTTCTCTGTCAGTACGTCCATGGCAGCGGTGGGGGTCCTCAGTTGGCCGGGTAGCGGTCGATGGGCGGCGGCGTCGGGGCGGGGACCCCGGAGAGGCCGAGGGTCGCGTCGTACGCCTTCTTCCAGTCGCCGTTCTTCTCGTGGACGGCGAGGGCGTCGTCGAGGGCGAAGCGGAGCGCGGTGTCGTCGCGCGGCACCCCGATGCCGTACGGCTCCTTCGAGAACGGCTTCCCGGCGAGCTTCAGTTCGTCGGGGGCCTTGGCCGCGTAGCCCATGAGGATGGTGTCGTCGGTGGTGACGGCGTCGACCTGGTAGGTGAGGAGGTTGTCGACGCAGATGGAGTAGGTGTCGTAGGCGACGAGTTCGGCCTTCGGGTAGTCCTTCTGGATCCGCTGGTAGGGGGTGGATCCGGCGGCCGAGCAGACGCGCTTGCCGTCGAGGTCCTGCGGTCCGTGGATGTCGTCCTCGTCGGTGCGGACGAGGAGCGACTGGCCGGCCTCGTAGTAGGGACCGGCGAATCCGACGAGCTGCTTGCGGTTGTCGTTGATGGTGTAGGTGCCGACGTAGTAGTCGATCTGGCCGTTCTGCAGGGCGGTCTCGCGGTTGGCGGAGGCGATGGTGCGGAACTCGACGTCGGTCGCCGGGTCGAAGCCGAGGGAGGCGGCCATCATCTTGGCGATCTCGATGTCGTAGCCGGAGTAGACGCCGGTGGCGGGGTCCTTCTCGCCGAGGTACGGCTGGTCCTCCTTGGCGCCGACGATCAGCCTGCCGCGCTTCCTGGCCCGGTTCCAGGTGGAGGACTCCGGGAGGCGGAAGTCCGACTGGACCCGGTAGGTGGGGAGCTGGTCGGGCCGCGGGCCCCTGATGGGCGGGCTGCCGGGCCGTCCGCAGCCGGCGAGCAGGGAGCCCGCGACGGCGAGCAGCAGGGCGAGGGCGCCCAGGCGTCGGTGCGTGCGCTGCATGGTGGCCACCCCGGTCAGTGCGAGAGGATCTTGGAGAGGAAGTCCTTGGCGCGCTCGGTGCGCGGCGCGGTGAAGAACTCCTCGGGGGCGCGGTCCTCCAGGATCCGGCCGTCGGCCATGAAGACGACGCGGTTGGCGGCGGAGCGGGCGAAGCCCATCTCGTGGGTGACGACGACCATGGTCATGCCCTCGTGGGCGAGCTGCTGCATCACCTCCAGGACCTCGTTGATCATCTCGGGGTCGAGGGCGGAGGTGGGCTCGTCGAAGAGGAGCGCCTTGGGGTCCATGGCGAGGGCGCGGGCGATGGCGACGCGCTGCTGCTGCCCGCCGGAGAGCTGGGCGGGGTACTTGTCGGCGTGGGCGGCGAGTCCGACCCGGTCGAGGAGGGCGCGGGAGCGCCGGTCGGCCTCCGCCCTCCCGCGCCGGCGCACCTTGATCTGCGCCAGGGAGACGTTGGCGAGGACGGTCTTGTGGGCGAAGAGGTTGAAGGACTGGAAGACCATGCCGACCTCGGCGCGCAGCCGGGCCAGGTCCTTGCCCTCCTCGGGCAGGGGGCGGCCGTCGACGCGGATCTCGCCGGACTCGACGGTCTCCAGCCGGTTCATGGCGCGGCAGAGGGTGGACTTTCCGGAGCCCGAGGGACCGATGACGACGACGACCTCGCCGCGGCCGACCGTGAGGTCGATGCCCTGGAGGACGTGCAGCGTGCCGTAGTGCTTGTTCACGCCACGCAGTTCGATCAGCGGATCGACGGTCATGCGCTGCCCAGCCCCGTTTCCCGGCGGTGTGCCGATGCGGTGTGCCCCCGCGGTGTCGGTCGATGCGAGGTGCGTCGAGACAGCGCAAACTATCCGCCGGGAAAAGGGACTTCACGCCCGACACGCCCGAACGGGGCAATCGGGGATTAGCCGTATTTACGTCACTGTTCGGCGGCCTCCGCGTACGCCTGGGAGAGCTCGGGCGCGCCGGTCATCGCCCACTCGACGCCGTACTCGACGACCGGGACCTCGCGGCCGGACTCCAGGACGACGACCGGACCGCCGTTCGGCCACACCCGCCAGTGGGCGCCCGGCACGGTGCGCACGAGGACGGTGCCGAGGTAGAGCCCCGCGTCGTTGCCGAACCACGGCAGTTCCTCGGGGTCGTCGCGCCAGCGCGGCGGGAGCTGGTCCAGCTCCTGGAGCGAGCGCGGGGTGTCGTCGAGGGTGACGCCCGCCGACTCGACCCGGGCGCGGAGCAGCTCGCACTCGGCGAGCAGCTCCGCCAGGCCCTCCGGGTCACCCTCGAAGGCCGTGGCCAGCGGGGTCGGGGCGGTCTCCCGCCGCTTGCGCCAGTGGTCGAGAAACGGGATGTTCATCGGAACAGCGTCGCACCGTCACCCGCCGGTCCACCACCCGGCACGCGGAGACCGTCCGGCGCGCCGGGCGGGCCGGGCGGCGGTCAGAGGTCGAGGTCGACGACGACCGGGGCGTGGTCGGAGGCGCCCTTGCCCTTGCGCTCCTCGCGGTCCACGTAGCTGTCCTTCACGGCCTCCGCGAAGGGCTTGTTGCCGTACACGAGGTCGATGCGCATGCCCTTGTTCTTCGGGAAGGCGAGCTGGCGGTAGTCCCAGTACGTGTACGGGTGGTCGTACTTGAGGGGGCGCGGGACGACGTCGGTGAGGCCGGTCTCGCGGAGCCCGGCGAGGGCAGCGCGCTCGGGCTCGGTGACGTGGGTGGCGCCCTCGAAGAGGGAGACGTCCCAGACGTCGGCGTCGGTCGGGGCGATGTTGTAGTCGCCGAGGACGGCGAAGGGGCGGCCGCCGGCCGCGTCCTCGCCGACGGCCGTCTTCAGCGCGTCCAGCCAGCGCAGCTTGTACGCGTAGTGCTCGTGGGCGATCTCCCGGCCGTTGGGCACGTAGACCGACCAGACGCGGACCGGGCCGCAGGTCGCGGAGATCGCGCGGGGCTCCTGCACGCCGTCGTAGTCGGGGCCGCCCGGCAGACCGGTGACGACGTCCTCGAAGCCTACGCGGGAGAGCAGGGCCACGCCGTTCCACCTGCCGGTGGCGTTGACCACCGACTCGTAGCCCAGCGCGCGCAGCTCGTCGGCGGGGAACTGCTCGGCGCCGCACTTGGTCTCCTGGATGCACAGCACGTCGGTGCCGCTGCTCTCCAGCCAGGCCAGCACTCGGGGCAGCCGAGCGGTGATCGAATTGACGTTCCAGGTGGCGATGCGCATGACGCCCACCCTACTGGCGGGCACCGACAGCGGCCCGGATCCGGCTCACAGCCCGACGGAGGCGCCGGAGGCGAGCCGCTGGTGGTCGGTGCCGCCGAGGGCGCCGATCTGCCGGTCGTAGATGGGCCGGGCCAGGTCGGTCAGGAGGGCGTCGTGGATGTCGTACGCCCGGCGCGGCCGGACCTCGCGGACGTAGTCGATCACCTCGGAGATCTTGTTCCACGGCGCCATCACCGGCAGCAGCAGGGTGTCCACCGGGCGGCCGGGGACCGTCAGGGCGTCGCCGGGGTGGAAGACGGCGCCGTCGACGAGGAAGCCGACGTTGGTGACGCGCGGCAGGTCCGGGTGGATCACGGCGTGCAGCTCGCCGTGGACCTCGATGTCGAAGCCGGCGGCGGTGAAGGCGTCGCCGTGCCCGACGGTGTGCACCCGGCCCGGGAAGGCCGGGGCGAGCTGCTCGGCGACGCTGCGCAGGGTCCACAGCCCGGCCGCCGGATTCGCCTCCAGGGCGGCGCGCAGCCGCCCCTCGTCGAAGTGGTCCGGGTGCTCGTGGGTGACGAGGAGCGCGTCGGCACCGAGCACGGCGTCCTCCTCCGTGAACATCCCGGGATCGAGGACGAGCGTCCGCCCGTCCTTCTCCAGCCGGACGCAGGCGTGGGACTTCTTCGTCAGCTTCACGGCCTCACCCTACGCCGGGCGTGCGGGCCCGGCTCGGGTGGAAGCGGCCCGGCCTACGCCGGCGGCGTGGTCTCCTCGGTGATGACCCGGCCGACCGCGGCGAGGGCGGTCTCGGCGGCCGGCAGCCCGCAGTAGACGGCGGTGTGGAGCACGATCTCGCGGATCTCGGCGGGCGAGAGGCCGTTGCGGAGAGCGGCCCGGGTGTGGTCGGCGAGCGCCTCGCGGTGCCCGCCGGCGACGAGGGCCGTGAGGGTGACGACGCTGCGGGTGCGCCGGTCGAGGCCGTCCCGGGCCCAGACCTCGCCCCAGGCGTAGCGGGTGACGAGCTCCTGGAAGTCGGCGGTGTCCTCGTCGGCGAGCGCGCGGTCGACATGGGCGTCGCCGAGGATCTCGCGGCGGAGCCCGAGCCCCTTCTCGTACGGGTCGGGGCGCCCGGCCGGTGCGGGCTCGCCGTCCTCGGCGTCGGCCGGGGCGGGGGCGGCCTCGGCGGGGACCGGGGCGGGCACGGGCACGGGCGGCGGTACGGCGAGGGTGCCGCTGGTCTCGTGGGAGGTCGCCGAGAAGTGCTCCAGGAGCAGGTCGGTGACGGCGGCCGGCTGCTCGACCGGGGCGAGGTGGGAGGCGCCCGGGACGACGGCCAGCTTGGCGTCGGCGATGCCGGCGACGAGCGTGCGGGCCTCGGCGGGGCCGGTGACCCGGTCCTCCGAGCCGACCAGGACGAGCGCGGGCACCCCGATGGAGCCGAGGGCGGCCCGTACGTCGAAGAGGGCGAGGGCCTCGCAGGCGGCGACGTAGCAGGGGGCGTCGGTGGTCCGCACCATCTGGACGGCCCAGTCGACGATGGCGGGCTGGTTGGCGGCGAAGTGCGGGGTGAACCACTGCTCGGGCGCCGTGCGGGCCATCGGCTCCAGGCCGTTGGTGCGGACCACGACGCCGCGCTGGCGGAACTCGTCGGCGGTGCCGAACCGGGGGGCGGTGGCGACCAGGGCCAGCGAGGCGACCCGGTGCGGGGCGCGCAGGGCGAGGTCCAGGCCCACGGCGCCGCCCAGGGAGCAGCCGGCGTAGCCGAAGCGCTGGATGCCGAGGGTGTCGAGGGTCGCGAGGACGCGGTCCCCGAGCTCCGCGACGGAGGTGAAGGGCTGCGCGGGCGCGCCGCCGTGGCCGGGCAGGTCGAAGCGGACGACGCGCCGGTCCCGGATCAGCTCGGGGATCTGGCGGTCCCACATGTGGAAGGTGGTGCCCAACGAGGGGCCCAGGACCAGGACGGGTGCGTCCTCGGGCCCGTCGACGCGGTATTGCAGGGTGTTCGTCGGTGTCTCACTCACTCGCCCGACCCTCTCATCTCTCCGGACGCCGCGGGGCGCCGGGGCGGGAATTCGCGGGGACGGAGGGGCGGGCGGGCCGGGCGGAGCCCCGTGGGGTCAGCGGCCGCGGCGGATCCGGGCCGCCTTGCGGGCCTCGGCCAGCTTCCGGTCCTCGGCCGAACGGCGGGACTCGTTCTTGGCGCGGCCGGGCTTGCCGGGGACGGTGCCCATGCCGCGGAACTGCGCGCCGCCGCGTCGGGCGCGCTCGGCGCTGGGGGCGCTGCCGTCGACCGGGACGCCGAAGGGGGCCTTGGCGCCGGTGATGCGGCTGAGCTCCGCCTCGCCGGAGCGGACCTGGGTGACCCGGGGGCGGAGCCCGGCGTCCGCCATGAGGCGGAGCACGTCCTTGCGCTGGTCGGGCAGGACCAGGGTGACCACGGTGCCGGAGCCGCCGGCGCGGGCGGTGCGGCCGCCGCGGTGCAGGTAGTCCTTGTGGTCGGCAGGCGGGTCGACGTTCACGACGAGGTCGATGTCGTCGACGTGGATGCCGCGGGCGGCGACGTTGGTGGCGACGAGGACGGGCACCTCGCCGCTGCGGAACCGCTCCAGGGTGCGGGTGCGCAGCGGCTGGGACTTGTCGCCGTGCAGGGCGGCGGCCCGGACGCCGCTGCCGCGCAGGTGGGCGGTGAAGCGGTCGACGGCCGCCTTGGTCGCCAGGAACATGATCACGCGGCCGTCGCGGGCGGCGATCTCGGTGGCGGTGGCGAACTTGTCGGCGCCGTGCACCTGGAGGACGTGGTGCTCCATGGTGGCGTGGGCGGCGGCCGAGGGGTCGACCGAGTGGACGACCGGGTCGTGGAGGTAGCGCTCGACCAGCAGGTCGACGTTCTTGTCGAGGGTGGCGGAGAACAGCATCCGCTGGCCCCCGTCGCGGACCAGGTCGAGCAGGGCGGTGACCTGGTCCATGAAGCCCATGTCGGCCATCTGGTCGGCCTCGTCGAGGACGGTGATCTCGACCCGGTCCAGGCGGGCGTCCTTGCGCTCGACGAGGTCCATGAGGCGGCCGGGAGTGGCGATGACGACCTCTGCCCCGTCGCGCAGGGCGGTGGCCTGCCGGCCGATCGACATGCCGCCGACGACGGTGGCGAGCCGCAGCTTCAGCGCCCCGGCGTAGGGGGCGAGCGCGTCGGTCACCTGCTGGGCCAGCTCGCGGGTGGGCACGAGCACCAGCGCCCGGGGCTTGCGCGCCTCCGCCCGGCTGCCGGCCAGCCGCGCCAGGAGCGGCAGCCCGAAGGCGAGCGTCTTGCCGGAGCCGGTCCGCCCGCGCCCGAGCACGTCCCGCCCGGCGAGGGCGTTCGGCAGGGTGGCGGCCTGGATCGGGAAGGGCGTGACGACTCCCTGGGCGGTGAGCAGTTCCCGTACCTCGGCGGGCAGCCCGAGCTCGTCGAAGGAGGCGACGGCGGGCAGGGCCGGGGTGTGACTGACCGGCTGCGCGAAGTCGTCCTTGGAGGCGGCGGGGCGGGGGCTGTGGTCCGGGCGGGAGGAACGGTTCATGGGGTCCATTGTGGGTCACCGCCGCCGCCCGGAGCCCCGGCGCCGGGGGCGGGGGCCCCGGACGGGCCCCGGGGGCGGGATCCGCCCGGGCCGGGGGCACACCGGAACGGCAGGATCCCGGCACCGCCGAGGGCACGCCGAAGCGGCCCGGCACCCGCCGCGGCCGGGGCGGCACCGCCGGTCAGTCGGCGCGGCACCAGGCCAGGGCCTCGGCGCGGGTGGGGAAGAGCCGCCAGGTGCGGGGGCGGCCCTCGGCGACCTCGACGAAGGGCCGCTGGGCGGCGACGGCGGTGCCGTGGCCGTGCGCGGCGAGGTCGCCGAGGATCGCGGCCAGGCCGGCCGCCGATCCCGGCAGCACCGCCGTGACGGCCGTCAGGTCCAGGACGACCCGGCCCGGGGTGGCCGGGGTGATCTCCCGCACGGCCCGCACCACCGCCTCGAACTCGGTGAACTCCAGGGTCCCCTGGGCGGTCACCACGCCGATCGGGCGGCCGTCGTGCTCGAAGCGCTCGGCGCCGGTCACGGTCGTGGCGCGCACCCCCGGGCCGTGCATGATGTGCAGCCCGAAGCGCTCCGACATGGCACGCAGGGCCGCCACGCCCCGGACCGGGTTGCCGGACGCGTCCAGCGGAGGGCTGTGGACGGCGACGCCGAAACGGGCCGGGCTCGCCGCGATGAGCCCGCCGGAGACACCGCTCTTCGCGGGCAGGCCGACGTCGAGGAGCCATGCGCCCGCGCCGTCGTACATGCCGCAGGTGGCCATGACCGCCAGGGTGCGCACGACGTCGGGCTCGGAGACGACCTGGACGCCGGTGACGGGGTTGCGGCCGCCGTTGGCGAGGGTCGCCGCCATCACCGCCAGGTCGACGACGGTGACCCGCACGGAGCACTGGCGGAAGTACGTGTCGACGGTCTCGTCCGGGTCGGCGTTCAGCGAGCCCGCCGAGCGCATCAGATAGGCCAGGGCGCGGTTCCGGTCGCCGGTCGCGGCCTCGCCGGCGTAGACGTCCTCGTCGACGTCGAGCGGCCGGCCGGCGAAGGCCGAGAGGTGGTCGAGGATGCGCCGGAAGCGCGCCGCCGGGCCGTCGGCGCGGACCAGCGCGGTGGTGGCGATCGCGCCGGCGTTGATCATCGGGTTGGCGGGACGCCCGCTGTCCGGGGCCAGGCTGATGGCGTTGAAGGGGTCGCCGCTCGGTTCCGCGCCGACCCTGCGCAGCACCTCCTCGGGGCCGAGGTCGTCCAGCGCGAGCGCGTACACGAAGGGCTTGGACACCGACTGGACGGTGAAGGGGACGTCCGTCCGCCCGGCCCGGTAGACGTGCCCGGCCATGCTGACGAGGGCGATGCCGAAGTCGTCGGGGTCGGCCGTCGCCAGCTGGGGGATGTAGTCGGCGACCCGTCCGTCGCGCAGCCCGCGCAGCCGTCGGTGGACCTCGTCCAGGGCGTCGGTCACCGGATCCATCGCATCGGGCCTTCCTCGGGGCGGGTGCGGACTCCAGCCTCCCCCGGGCCGGACGCGCCCGCCCCCCGGCCGGTGGCTACGCCGGCTCCTCCCGGGGGTCGAGGAGCGCGAGGTCCGCGGCGGAGAGGCGCAGGGCGGCCGCGGCGGCGTTCTCCTCCAGATGGCGTACGGCCCGGGTGCCGGGGATCGGGACGACCGGGAGGTCCCAGACCTCGGCCCGCCGGTGGACCCAGGCCAGCGCGATCCGGTGCGGGCTCACTCCGTGCCGCCGGGCGACGGCCGCCATGCGGGAGGGCAGCCCGGTGTGGCGGGGCGCGTTCCACTTCACCCAGGCGTCCGAGGCCGTGAGACCGGGGCCGATCAGGCCCCGGCCGTGGGGGCAGTACGGCACCACGGTCACGCCCAGCTCGGCGCAGACCGGCACGACGGCCTCGATCCCGCGGGCGACCAGGGACCACTCGGACTGGAGGGCGGCGACGGGGTGGACGGCGTGCGCGGCGCGCAGCTCGGCGGCGGTGACGCCGGAGAGGCCGAGGTGGCGCACCTTGCCCTCGGCGACGAGTGCGGCCAGGGCGCCGACGGACTCCTCGACGGGCACCGCGGGGTCGCGCCGGTGCAGGTAGTAGAGGTCCACGGTGTCGGTGCCGAGCCGGCGCAGACTGGCCTCGCAGGAGGCCCGCAGGGAGGCGGCGTCGCCGCGCGGCTCCGGCGCCCCGGCCGCGTTCCGCCGGACGCCGCCCTTGGTGCAGAGGAACGCCTCCTCGCGGCGGCCGCGCAGGGCGCGTCCGACCAGCTCCTCGTTCCGCCCGTCGCCGTACAGTTCGGCGGTGTCCAGGAAGGTGACGCCCAGGTCGAGGGCCCGCCGGACCACCCGGTCGGAGGTGGCGTCCTCCAGGCGCATGCATCCGAGGCCCTGCCCCGCGATCAGCGGCCCGCCCCGGCCCAGCTCGGCCCGGCCCACCCCGGTCGTCGTCCCCGCCATCGTCCTCGCCCCCCGTCTCCGAGGCGCGGTACGCCCCTCCCCGGGATCCTAGGGAGGGGGTTCAGGGGCTGGTGGTGGAAACCGCGAAGACGCGGGGGAAGGCCGGGTCCGTGAGGTCGACGGTGATGTCGGTGGACGGGCGCGGGTCCTCGCGGTCGACCGTGGTGCCCGACCAGGTCAGACCGTCGGGGAAGGTCCAGCCGACGATGTCGGCGTCCCGGTCGGAGACGGTGATCCGGCCGGAGGTGAGCGCGGAGCGGCCGGTGCCCGACTCGGCCAGGAAGGTGTCGAGGCCGGTCGCCGTGGTGGTGAACCGCACGTACAGCCGGCTGGTCTTCCAGTTGCTGGTCTCGTAGTAGGCGACGCCGGAGGCGCCCGCCGGGACGGGGACCTCGAAGACCCGGCGCTTCATCAGCGAGGGCCAGTTGTCCTGGAGGCCGACGACGGAGGACTCGCGCTCCTTGTCGATGCCGCTCTCCCGGCTCTGCCCCGCGGAGATGACGAGGTAGCCGGCGGGGATGCCGACGAGCAGGACGATGATGACCGCCGTCAGCCAGCGGCGGCGGATCATGCGGCCCCGGTCCTCCGGCAGCCGCCCCTCGGGCGACCGCGGCTCGGGCAGCAGTTCCTCGGGGGGGCCGGCCGGCGTGCCGGAGGGCGGGTGGTGCAGGGTCATGAGCCGGGTTCCTCGGGGGTGCGGGAGGTGCGCCCGTGGGTGCCGGGGCGCAGCGCCTGCGCGTAGCGCTCGTACCGCTCGTAGCGCTCCACCCGGCGCCGGTTGGCGCGGCGGAAGCGGCGGGCGACGAGCCGGGCCAGGTCGGCGGCGCCGACCATGCCGGCCTCGGGGCCGAGCTGGGCGCGGGTGATCCGGGCCTCGGGGCGGTAGCCGCGGCCGGTGAGGTGGCGGCGGAAGGCGTCCCTGGCGGGGCCGATGAGCAGGTCGTCGGCGGCGGAGACGCCGCCGCCGATGACGAAGCAGGAGGGGTCGAGGGCGGCGGCGAGGTTGGCGATGCCGACGCCCAGCCACTGGCCGATGTCCTGGAGGAGCTCGACGCACATGGCGTCGCCCTCGCGGGCCAGCTCGGTGATGAGGGGGCCGGTGATCTCGGGGATGTTCCCCTTCACCCGCTCGATGATCTCGTAGGCCACCGGGGAGTCGGCGGCGGCCAGCTCGCGGGCCTCGCGGACCAGGGCGTTTCCGGAGCTGTACTGCTCCCAGCAGCCGCGGTTGCCGCAGGGGCAGCGGTGGCCGCCGGGCACGACCTGCATGTGCCCGAACTCGCCGGCGACGCCGTACTTGCCCCGCTTGACCTTGCCGTCCTCCAGGATGGCGCCGCCGATGCCCGTACCCAGGGTGATCATGACGAGGTGGTCCTCGCCGCGTCCGGCGCCGAAGCGCCACTCGGCCCAGGCGGCGGTGTTCGCGTCGTTGTCCACCATGACGGGGACGGCGAGCCGGTCCTGGAGGGCGTCCCGGAGGGGTTCGTTGCGCCAGGCCAGGTGGGGGGCGAAGAGGACGCGGGCCCGGTCGGCGTCGACCCAGCCGGCCGCGCCGATGCCGACGGCGTGCACGTCGTGCCGGTCGGAGAGGTCCAGGACCAGCTCGACGATGGTGTCCTCGACGACCTTGGGGCTCTTGGACTTGTCCGGGGTCTCGGTGCGGATCTTCTCCAGGATGGTGCCGTCGGCGTCGACGACGCCCGCCATCACCTTGGTCCCGCCGATGTCGATGCCCACCGTCGGCACCCGGGGCGCCGACAGGTGGGAGCGCCGCTCGCGGGTGCCGACGGTCCGCAGGACGCCGCCCCGGGCGGCCGGGTCACGGTAGGTGTTCACCGGGTCGATTCTGCCAGGAGGGGCGTCGGGTCCGCGTGATGAGACCTCGGGGCGGGTCACGGCCCGGCGGGCCGCTCCAGCTCGTGGCGGAGGTCGTCGAGCTCGCTGCCGCCCGCCATCTGGCGGGTCAACTCGTCGAGCGTCACCGAGTCCTTGGTGTGGCTCGCGGCCATCACCCCGCGCTTGAGCAGCACGAAGCGGTCGCCGACCAGGAAGGCGTGGTGGGGGTTGTGGGTGATGAGGACCACGCCGAGGCCCTGGTCGCGGGCGGCGGCGACGTACTTGAGGACGACGCCGGACTGCTTGACGCCGAGGGCGGCGGTCGGCTCGTCGAGGACGAGGACCTTGGCGCCGAAGTGGACGGCGCGGGCGATGGCCACGCACTGGCGCTCGCCGCCGGAGAGGGTGCCGATCGGCTGGTCGACGTCCCGGAGGTCGATGCCCATGCGGAGCAGCGCCTCGCGGGTGGTGGTCCGCATCAGCCCGGTGTCGAGCCGCTTGAGCGGGCCCTTGCCCTTCGTGGGCTCGGAGCCGAGGAAGAAGTTCCGCCAGACCGGCATGAGCGGGACGACGGCCAGGTCCTGGTAGACGGTGGCGATACCCCGGTCGAGGGCGTCGCGCGGGTTGGCGAGCGAGACCTCCTCGCCCTCGACGCGGAAGGTGCCGGCGTCGTGCCGGTGCAGCCCGGCGACGATCTTGATGAGGGTGGACTTGCCGGCGCCGTTGTCGCCGAGGACGCAGGTGATCTCGCCCGCCCGGACCTCCAGGGAGACCCCTTCGAGGGCGCGGATGTTGCCGTAGTACTTGCTGACGTCGTCCAGCTGCACCAGCGGAGCGGTGTCGGTCGTCACTTGGTGGCCTCCACGCGCTTGCGGATCCAGGCGTTCAGGAGGGTCGCGAGCAGCAGCATCGCGCCCAGGAAGAACTTGAACCAGTCGGGGTTCCACTCGGCGTAGACGATGCCCTTGCTGGTCATGCCGAAGATGAGGGCGCCGACGGCGGAGCCGATGGCCGAGCCGTAGCCGCCGGTGATGAGGCAGCCGCCGATGACGGCCGCGATGATGTAGATCAGCTCGTTGCCGACGCCCTCGCCGGACTGCACGACGTCGAAGGAGAACAGCAGGTGCTGGCCGGCGATCCAGGCGCAGAAGGCCACGCCCATGTAGAGGCCGATCTTGGTCCGGTAGACCGGGACGCCGACCGCGCGGGCCGCGTCGGCGCCGCCGCCGACGGCGAAGATCCAGTTGCCGAAGCGGGTGCGGAGCAGGATCCAGGTGGCCACCGCCACCAGGCCGAGCCACCACAGGATGGTGACCTTCAGCTCGACGCCGCCGACGGTGAGGGTGGAGGCGAAGACGGAGTGGGCGGAGGGGAAGCCCTCCATGTCGGCGATCGACTTGGTGGAGACGGTGCCGGCGATCAGCTTGGTGAGGCCCAGGTTCAGGCCGGTGAGCATGAGGAAGGTGCCGAGCGTGATGATGAAGCTGGGCAGTTTCGTCCGGGTCAGCATGAAGCCGTTGAAGGCGCCGACGGCGAGGGTCACCAGGAGCGAGACGCCGACGCCTACCCAGACGTTCGCGGTCATCTGGTAGCTGAACATCGAGGACACCAGCGCCGAGCTGGTCACCAGGACGCCGGCCGAGAGGTCGAACTCGCCGCCGATCATCAGCAGCGCGACCGGGACGGCCATGATGCCGAGGGTGGAGGCGGCGTAGAGGACGGTGCCGAGGCTGGCGGGCCGCAGGAAGCTGTCGGCGACGACCGCGAAGAAGGCGAAGACGGCGATCGCGCCGACCACCGAGCCCAGTTCGGGGCGGGCCAGGAGCTTCTTCAGCGGGGTGGTGCGCAGCAGCCGTTCGTCGACGTGGTCGACGCCGTCGCCTCCCGCGGGAGGTGCGGTGGCGCTCATCGGGTCCCCCGCTCCGTGTACTTCTTCAGCTCGGCGGCCTGGTCCTTGGTGATGATCTGCGGTCCGGTGAGGACGGGCTTGCCGCCGCCGAGGACGTCGGCGTTGTAGCGGTAGAGCCAGAGCAGGTCGACGGCCTCGTAGCCCTGGAGGTAGGGCTGCTGGTCGACGGCGAAGCCGAGGGTGCCGTCGGCGAGGGCCGTCGCGACCTTGGCGTTGAGGTCGAAGGTGTCGACCTCGGCCTTGCTGCCGGTGCTCCGGACGGCCTGCACGGCCGCGTCGGCGAAGGGCGCGCCGAGGGTGACGACGGCGTCGACGTCCTTGTCGGCCTGGAGCTTGGCCTCGATGGACGCCTTCACGTCGGGCATGTTGGTGCCGTCGACGTAGAGGTTCACGAGTTCGCCGTCGAAGGTCTCCCCGGCGCCGGCGCAGCGCTGCTCGTGGCCGACGTTGCCCTGCTCGTGCAGGACGCAGAGCGCCTTCTTCCTGCCGCGCTCGGTCAGCTCCTCGCCGACGGCCTCGCCGGCGACGGTCTCGTCCTGCCCGATGTGGGTGAGGGCGCCGAAGTCCTTGGACTGCGCGGCGCCGGAGTTCACGGTGATCACCGGGATGCCGGCCTTGACGGCCTTCTCGACGGCGGCCTTCATGGCGTCGGGCTTGGCGAGGGTGACGATGAGCCCGTCGACGCCCTTGGCGACGTACGAGTCGATCAGCTGCGCCTGCTGCTGCGCCTCGTCGCTGTGGGCGTAGAGGAAGTTGATGTTGTCCTTGGCGGCGGCCTGCTCGGCGCCGTTCTGGACGATGTCCCAGAAGGTGTCCCCGTCGCCGGAGTGGGTCACCATCGCGAAGGTCCAGCGGGGGGTGTCCACGGCCGCCCGGCCCTGGGCCGCGGCCGCCTTGCGGGCGTCCTCCGCCCGCTTGCCGCCCGTGCTGCTGCACCCGGCGAGCGCTCCCGTGAGCGCGAGTGCGAGCACGGCGCCGATCGCGGCGCGTACCCCTCCTGTCCGAAGCCTGGTCACGAGGCCGTGCCCTCCTTTGTGTCCTTCTGCGTGCATTGCAGTATCGGTCATGCGGGTACCGCCGCTCGTCAGGGGGCCCTACCCCGCTCCGGCGGGCCCTACGTACGGACCATCGAAGGCGGCGCGAAGGGGCAGCGGCGGGGCGCGCCGGGATGACCTTGACACCGCCCCGACGGGCGGCTCACGGTGGGGCCATGCGCATCGGACTCATCGGTACGGGCCGGATCGGGAGCTTCCACGCGGGGGTCCTCGCCCGGCATCCGGAGGTCGGCTCGCTGGTCGTCGCCGACGCCGACCCGGCGCGGGCGGCGACGGTGGCGGCGGCGGTGGGCGCCGAGGCCGCGCCGGACGTGACGGCGCTGCTCGGCCGGGCCCGGGACGCGGTGGCGATCGCCTCGGCGACGGCCGCGCACGCGGAGCTGATCGCCCGGGTCGCGCGCGCGGGCCTGCCGGCCTTCTGCGAGAAGCCGATCGCCCTGGACGTGCCGGGCACGCTGGTGGCGCTGGCCGCGGTGGCGGAGGCGGGCACCGAGCTCCAGCTGGGCTTCATGCGCCGCTTCGACGCCGGCTACCGCGCGGCCCGGGAGGCCGTCCGGGCGGGCCGGCTGGGGAGGCTGCACACGGTGCGGACGGTGACCTCGGACCCGGAGCCGCCGCCCGCCGCCTACCTGCCGCTCTCCGGCGGCCTCTTCCGGGACTGCATGGTCCACGACGTCGACATCGTGCGCTGGGTGACCGGCCGGGAGGTCGTGGAGGTGTACGCGCGCGGCGCGGACGCGGGCCCGGCGATGTTCCGCGAGGCCGGGGACGTGGACACGGCCGCCGCGCTGCTCACCCTGGACGACGGCACCCTGGTGACCGCGACCGCGACCCGCTGCAACGGCGCCGGCTACGACGTGCGGATGGAGCTGGCGGGCGACCGCGACCAGCTGGTGGTGGGCCTGGACGAGCGCACCCCGCTCACCTCGCTGGAGCCGCACTCGGCCGCTCCCCCGCCCAAGCCCTGGCCCGGTTTCCTGGAGCGCTTCGGCCCCGCGTACGAGGCGGAGCTGGACGCCTTCGTCCGGCTGGTGCGCGGCGAGGCACCCAACGCGTGCGACGGCCGCGAGGCCCTGGCCGCCCTGCGGGTCGCGGACGCCTGCGAGCGCTCCCGGCGCGAGGGCCGTCCGGTGCGGGTGGACGGATAGGGCCGGGATCCGTCCTGCCGCGAGGAGGCATGGCATGGCATGGCGTCGCGTCGCGTCGCGCCCCGGGCCGTACGGACGGTCCCGGGGTCTAGCCGACCGTGCGGACCGTGCCCTGGGCGAGGGCGCAGAGGGTTTCGGCGCCCTCCTCGTCGACGGTGAGGAGTTCGCAGCGGACGACGGCCTGGCGGCGGCCGGCGTGCAGGACCTCGGCGCGGGCGCGCAGGGTGACGCCGACGGCGGGGCGGACGTAGTCGATGGAGTAGCCGGCGGTGAGGACGGCGGGGCCGAGGGCGGCGCCGGCGGCGAAGGTGATCGCGTTGTCGGCGGCGTACGAGAGGACCCCGCCGTGCACGAAGCCGTTCTGCTGGAGCAGGTCCTCCCGGATCGGGAGCTCCAGGGTGGCGCCGCCGTCGCCGAAGGCGCTGACGTCGGCGCCGACGAGGCGGCTGAACGGCTGGGCCCGCAGGATCTCGCGCGCCGTGGACAGGGCGTCGGTGGTGGTCATCCGCCTCACCCTACTCGCCGGTACGGCCC
This sequence comes from Streptomyces hydrogenans, assembly GCF_014656075.1. Classification (GTDB taxonomy): domain Bacteria; phylum Actinomycetota; class Actinomycetes; order Streptomycetales; family Streptomycetaceae; genus Streptomyces; species Streptomyces hydrogenans. The sequence continues at coordinate 8,746 of NZ_BNBS01000100.1, read as the reverse complement.
TGCGGGTCGTCGTCGAGGAGGCCGGCGTCGTGGACCAGGAGGGCGACCTGGACCCGGTTGTTGAGGCCGAGCTTGGCGAGCAGCCGGGAGACGTACGTCTTCACGGTGGGGACGCTCATGAACAGCTGGGCGGCGATCTCGGCGTTGGAGGCGCCGCGGCCCACCGCGACGGCCACCTCCCGCTCGCGGTCGGCGAGCGCGGCCAGCCGGTCGGCGGCGGTGCTGCGCCGGGGCAGGGCCTCGGGCGCCCCGGCGACGTGGCTCATGAGCTGGCGGGTGACGGCCGGGGAGAGGACCGGGTCGCCCGCGGCGACCCGGCGGACCGCGCGGGCGATCTCGGCGGGCGCGGTGTCCTTGAGGACGAAGCCGGCGGCCCCGGCGCGCAGGGCGCGGAGCACCTGCTCGTCGGCGTGGAAGGTGGTCAGGACGATCACCTCGGGGGCGTCCGCGCGGGCCCGCAGCCGCTCGGTGGCGGTGAGCCCGTCGACGTGGGGCATGCGGATGTCCATGAGGACGACGTCGGGGGCGAGCCGGGCGACGAGGTCGGGGACCTCGCTGCCGTCGGAGCCCTCGCCGACGATCTCGATGGACTCGGCGCCGCCGAGCATCAGGGCGAGGCCCGCGCGGACCAGGGGGTCGTCGTCGACGAGGAGCAGCCGGATGGTCATGCGGGCCACGGTAGCCAGGCCGTGAGGGCGAACCCGCCCCCGGGGGTCGGGCCGTGGTCGAAGCGCCCGCCGGCCAGGACGGCGCGCTCGGAGAGCCCGATGAGGCCCTGGCCCGAGCCGGGGACGTGCGGCACGGCTCCGCCGGGCGCGGGGTTGCGGACCTCGACGGTGAGCCCGTCGCCGGGCCGGCCGCCGATGACGACGGTGACCTCGGCGCCGGGGGCGTGCTTGCGGGCGTTGGTGAGGCCCTCCTGGGCGATGCGGTAGACGGTGCGGCCGGTGGCGGCGGGCACCGAGCCGGGGTCGTCGACCGTGGAGTCGAGGACGACCCGCATCCCGGCCTCGCGGGACTCCTCGACGAGCGCGCCGAGGGTGGCGAGGGTGGGCTGCGGCCGGTCGCCGCCGCCGCTCTCCTCCCCCGGGGCGCGCAGCACGCCGATGATCTCGCGCAGGTCCTGGAGGGCGTCGTGGGCGCTGTCGCGGATGACGCCGGCGGCGCGGGCGATCTGCTCGGGCGGGGCGTCGGGCCGGAACTCCAGGGCGCCGGCGTGGACGCTGAGCAGGGTGAGCCGGTGGGCGAGGACGTCGTGCATCTCGCGGGCGATGGCCTCGCGGGCCAGCCGCTGGGCCTGCGCGGCCCGCAGTTCGGCCTCCGCCTCGGCCCGCTCGGCGCGCTCGCGCAGCGCCTCGACGAGCTGGCGGCGGGCCCGGACGAGCATGCCCCAGGCGGTGACGAGGAGGGTGAGGGCGACGCCGAGGACGATCCCGAGGGCCGCGCCCGTCTCCGGGTCGGGCCGGACGAAGACGGTGGCGACGGACCCGGCGAGGGCGATCCCGACGATCCAGGCGATGTCCCGGAAGGGCCGCCGGACGGCGACGCTGAAGAGGCTCGCGAGCATGGCCCCGGCGGCGACCGGGACGAGCGCGCCCACGACCGCGAGCACCGCGGCGAGGCCCGTCGGCCACCTGCGGCGCAACCAGAGCGCGCAGCAGGCGAGGGCGCCGGCGATCTGGTCCATCAGGTTGACGGGGTCGCTGTGGTAGCGGGAGCTCGTGTCGAGGGCGACGAGTCCGAAGAGCGCGGCGAGCAGGAAGATCAGGGTGTCGACGACCCAGTCGCGCACGGTGCGCCGGGGCCGGGTGGCCCCGGACCCGCCCGGTGCGACCAGGTGGGAGGGGAGCAGCCAGCGCTGCCGGTCCGTTCGCGTCATATCCGCAATGTACGCAGCCGGGACCCGCCGCACCGGTCCCCGGCGTCCGGCGTCGACCTAAGTCGCACGGATCGATACTTCGGTCGCGGGGCGGTGGACCGGCGGCGGACGCGGCGGGCCGCGGGGCGCTTCCATGATCGTCCCATGAGGAAATTTCTTGAGGTCAGCGGCTTCCTGCTCTGTGTCTTCGGCGTCTGCGGCGTGATCCGCGAACTGACGGACGGTTGGTTCTCGTTCATGGGCCTGACCCGCTTCCTGACGGACCACGTGTGGTTCCTGGAGGGCCGCGAGGTCTACGCGAACATCGTGATCGCGGTCCTCGGCCTGGTCCTGATGATCGTCTCGGACCGGGTGGAGAAGAAGGTCTGACCGTCCGGGCCCGCCGTGAGGCGGGCCCGGGCCTGCTCACCGCCTACGGGGCGTCGGCGCCGCGGCGGCCCCAGGCCGTGCCGGCGAGGACCAGGACGGCGCCGGCCAGGCCGAGGACGCCCGGGCGGTCGCCGGCGAGCGCGATGCCGGCGAGGGCGGCCCACAGCGGCTCCGTACCGAGCAGCAGGCTGACCCGGGACGCGGAGGTGCGGCGGACGGCCCACATCTGCACGAAGAAGGCGAAGAGCGTGCAGAAGACGGAGAGGAAGACCAGTCCGGCCCATTCGCGGGGGCCGAAGTCCAGCGCGGTCGCCCACGGGGTGGCGCCGCCGCCGACGGCCGCGAGCACGGCGAAGGCGAGGACGGCGGTGCCGAGCTGGACGGTGGTCAGGGAGAGCGAGTCGGCCGACCGGACGGCCTTGATCCGGGCCATGGCGAGGACGTGCACGGTCCGGGCGACCGCCGCCAGGAGGATCAGCAGGTCGCCCGAGGAGGGGGCGGTGAAGCCCGCGCCCTGGGTGAGCAGGACGACGCCGGCGACGGAGAGCCCGGCGGCGCCGAGGAAGCCGCGCGAGGGCCGGGTCCGGGTGACGGCCGCCTCGGCGAGCGGGGTGAAGATCATGGTGAGGCTGATGATCAGACCCGCGTTGGTGGCGGAGGTGTGGACGACGCCGTAGGTCTCCAGGAGGAAGATCCCGGCGAGGATCCCGCCGAGCAGGGCCGCGCCCCGCCACTGCGCGCCGGTCAGCGCCCGCAGCCCGCGCCACCCGGCGGCGACCAGGACGGGCACCACCAGCGCGAAGCGCAGCACGAGGACGGCGACGACGGTGTGGCTGGTGGTGATGCCCTTGGCGGCGAGGTAGCTGCCGCCCCAGAAGACGGCGACGAGCAGCAGCGGCAGGTCGGTGAGCCAGGCGCGGCGCCGGACGGAGGAGGCCGCGGGTGCGGCGTACGGCGAAGCGGACGAAGCGGCCATGTCGGTCCGGGTCTCCAAGTCTGCTGACGGGGTGGAGACTTCGTCGGCTCGCACGCGGAGCGATCACCGTACCCGGCGGTGCCGGTGGTGACTACACAAATCTTCCGGGCCCGCTCAGGCGTAGCTGCCGTACGTCGGGCGGCCCACGCGCTCGTACGTGTGGAGGGTGACGCCCGTGCCGGTGACGGACGCCTCGACGAGCCGGAAGGCGGTCGGCCGGACCCCCTCGGCGAAGAGCCGGCGGCCGCTGCCCAGGACGACCGGGAAGACGTGCAGGTGGAGGGTGTCGATGAGGTCGTGGTCGAGCAGGGTGCGGGCGAGCCCGGCGCTGCCGTGCATCTGGATCTCGCCGTCGAGGCTCTCCTTGAGCGCGGCGACCTCCTGGACGACGTCCCCGCGCAGCAGGGTCGTGTGCTCCCAGCCGGCGGAGTCGAGGGTGGTGGTGGCGACGTACTTGGGCAGGGCGTTGAGCTTGCTCGCGACGGGGTCGGACGGGTCGGTCTGCTTCGGCCAGTAGCCCGCGAAGATGTCGTAGGTGCGGCGGCCCAGGAGGAAGGCGGTGGGCCGGGCGAAGATCTCCTCGATGCGGCGGCCGAAGTCCTCGTCGCCGAAGGGCACGGACCAGCCGCCGTGCTCGAAGCCTCCGCTGCGGTCCTCGTCGGGGCCGCCGGGGGCCTGGTGGACGCCGTCGAGGGTGAGGAACTGGGTGAGGCTGAGGGTGGCCATGGCGGATGCCTTTCGTCGTTCGCTTCCATCGTGTTCCACCGGTGTCGACCGCGCCGGGCGGCGGAACTCATCGGTCCCGCCGAACTCGGTGTCCGATGGCCGCCAGCACGGACTCCCCGCCCCGAGTTTCCTTGAATCCGCAACCAGTTGTGCGATCCGAGGAGGCAGAAGGCGATGTCCACGATGAACGGGACGGCGGTACTGGTGACGGGCGGCAGCCGCGGCATCGGCGCGGCGACGGCGGTACGGCTCGCCCGGGAGGGCGCGGACGTGGCGTTCACCTACGTACGCGACGAGACGGCGGCCGAGAAGGTCGCGGCCCGGATCGAGGCGGCCGGCCAGCGGGCCCTGCCGCTGCGCGCCCAGCCGGACGACGCCGGGGAGGCGGCGGGCGCGGTGCACCGGGCCGCGGACGGCCTGGGGCGGCTCGACGTGCTGGTCAACAACGTCGGCGTCGGCGTCCTCGGCCCCCTCGCCGCGCTGACCCTCGCCGATGTGGACCGGGTGCTCGCGGTGAACGTCCGCGCGGCCTTCCTCGCCTCCCGGGCGGCGGCCGAGCGGCTGCCGGACGGGGGCAGGATCATCACCATCGGCACCTGCATGACCCTGCGGGTACCGGGCCCCGGCGGGACGCTGTACGCGATGAGCAAGGCGGCGCTGGCGGGCCTGAACCGGGCGCTGGCGCGCGAGCTGGGCGGGCGCGGGATCACCGCGAACCTCGTCCACCCGGGCCCGGTCGACACGGACCTCAACCCGGCGGACGGCCCGATGGCGGAGGGGCAGGTCGCGCTGACCGCGCTGGGCCGCTTCGGCACCCCGGACGAGGTGGCGGCGGCCGTCGCCTACCTGGCGGGCCCGGACGGCCGGTACGTGACGGGCGCGGAGCTGTCCGTGGACGGCGGGCACGCGGCGTGACGGCCGCGCCGGAGGAAGAGGTTCGCGAGGGCGCACCGGTGCTGTCGGGTCGGTGCGCCCTCGCGGGCCGGGCGGGGTGTCGTACCCGCCCAGTCGGGGGTGGGCCCGGCGCATGAGCCGGAGGGCGCGCGGGGCCGGGGGCCCGGAGGGTTCTCCGGGCCGTCGCCGGGGGCCGGTCGGTGTCGGCCGGCCGGGCCCCCGGAGTCGTACGGGCTCCGCTCAGCCGCCCAGCTCCTGGTGGCGGGCGGTGAGCCGGGCCGCGCCCGCCTCGGTCAGGGAGCCGAAGAGACGGAGGCGGGAGATGCCGCCGTCCGGGTAGATGTCGATCCGCACCCGGGAGCCGACGGCCGGCGCGTCGAGCACGAAGCGGTGGTTGGTGTCGGGCTGGAGGCGGGTCCGGGGCAGGATCTCGGTCCAGTCCTCGGAGCCCTCGGCGGCCACGGAGAGCGCGGCCCAGCCGGCGCTGTTGCCCTTGAGGTAGGCCGTGTCGATCTCGACGGCGCGGATCGCGGACTCGGCGACGAGGGAGTAGCGGATCCAGTCGTTGCCCTTGTCGCGGCGGCGGCGGGTCTCCCAGCCGTCGTCCATCTTGCGGGAGCGGCCGGGCTGGATGGTGTTGGTGGCCGGCGAGTAGAAGCGGTCCGAGGCGTCCTCGACCTGGCCGCCGTTCTCCAGGGCGGCGAGGTCGAAGGTGCCGAGGACGTCCAGCCACGCCGGGTCGGGGGCGACCTCGCCGTACACGCGGAGGCGGGCGATGCCGCCGTCCGGGTGCTGGTTGACGCGGAGGTGGGTGAAGCGCTGCTCGACGTCGACGGCGAAGCCGTTGGCGGCGTGGCCGCCGATGGCGGTGCGCGGGACGAGCGTCGTCCACTTCACGTCGTCGGCGAGCAGGTCCTCGGGCGAGGGCGAGCCGGCTACGGACGTGGCCTCGACGGAGACGGCCTGCGGGTAGTTGCCGCGGAAGTGGGCGGTGTCGACGACGATGCCGCGGATCACGCCGGGAGCGCCGAGCCGGACGAGGGCCCAGTCGTGGTCCTCGGCGGTCGGGTGCGGCTCGGCGGCCGAGACGCCGCGCCGGCGGCGGGTCTCCCAGCCGTCCATGATCTTGCCCTTGTGGCCGAAGTGCTCGGGGTCGAACTCGGCGGCCTCGGGCTTCAGCAGGTTCTCGCGCTCGGCGAAGAACTCGTCGTTGGCCGCGATGACGCCGGCGCCGAGGCGGCGGTCGGCCAGGTCCGCGTACTGGGTGAAGGGGAACTCGGCCGTGCGGTAGTCGGCGTACGGGTCGCCGCCGCCGAAGGGGCTGGCGTCGCCGGTGAAGGAGGGTATGCCGGTGCTCACGGGTCAGTTGTTCCTTTCGAGGAGGCGGCCGGAGGGCTCGGCCAGGGTGCCGCGGTCGTTGATCCGCTCGCCGCGCAGCCAGGTGGAGGTGACCACGCCGTGGAGGGTCTTGCCCGCGTAGGCGGTGATGCGGTTGCGGTGCTGGAGCTCGACCGGGTCGACGGTGAAGGTCGCCTCGGGGTCGATGACGGCGAAGTCCGCGTCCTTGCCCTCGGCGATGGCGCCCTTGCGGTCGAGCCCGGCGAGGCGGGCCGGGCCCTCGGACATCCAGCGCACGACGTCGGTGAGGTCGTGGCCGCGGCGGCGGGCCTCGGTCCAGATCGCGGGCAGCCCGAGCTGGAGGGACGAGATGCCGCCCCAGGCGGAGGCGAAGTCGGGGGTCTTCAGGTCGGCGGTCGACGGCGAGTGGTCCGAGACGATGCAGTCGATGACACCGTCGGCCAGGCCCTGCCACAGCGCGTCCTGGTTGACCGCCTCACGGATCGGCGGGCAGCACTTGAACTCGGTGGCGCCGTCCGGGATCTCCTCCGCCGTCAGGGTGAGGAAGTGCGGACACGACTCCACCGTGACCTTCACGCCCTCGGCCTTCGCCGCGGCGATCAGCGGCAGCGCGTCCGAGGACGACAGGTGCAGCACGTGGACGCGGGCGTCCAGCCGCCGGGCCTGGTCGATCAGGTTCTGGATCGCGGTGTTCTCCGCGTCCCGCGGCCGCGAGGCCAGGAAGTCCGCGTACTGCGAGGACGACTTCTGCGGCGCGGCCGCCAGATGGTGCGGGTCCTCGGCGTGCACGATCATCAGCCCGTCGAAACCGGCGATCTCCGCCAGGGACCGGGCCAGCTGCTCCTGGTCCAGCTCGGGGAACTCCTCCACGCCCGACGGGGACAGGAAGCACTTGAAGCCGTAGACACCGGCGTCGTGGAGCGGGCGCAGGTCCTTGACGTTGTCCGGCAGCGCACCGCCCCAGAAACCGACGTCCACGTGCGCCTTCGCCCGGGCGACGTCCTGCTTGGTCCGCAGGTTCTCCACCGTCGTGGTGGGCGGCAGCGAGTTCAGCGGCATGTCGACGATCGTGGTGATGCCACCGGCGGCGGCCGCGCGGGTCGCCGTCCAGAAGCCCTCCCACTCCGTACGGCCCGGGTCGTTCACGTGCACGTGGGAGTCGACCAGACCGGGCAGGACCACGTCGTCGCCGACGTCCTCCAGGACCGCCCCGGCCGGCACCTCGGCGTCGTACGGCAGCACCGCCGCGATCGTCCCGCCCGAGACGGCGATGGCCGCCGGCCGCGTGCCCTCCGGGGTGATGACCCGTGTCGAGCGCAGTACCAGGTTGACGTCCACCATGCCCCTTCCCGTTCCACTTCCACGAAGCAGAATTTCAACGAACTGTTGAAGGAGTCTGCGGCCGGGACGACATGTCGTCAAGGGCGCGCCCCTCCAGGGAACACCCGAAGGACCCTGCTTAGATGTTTCCACAAAGTGGAATGCGAATTTCGTACAGTAGAAGGTAGCTCCGCACAGGCGGGGCGGACCCGACCCCCGCCGAGCAGCCGCCGACAACGGACAAACACCCCGCTGACCGGCCGGTACGCCGGGCCCCGCACACTGTGCCCGGCCCGGCGGCCCGGTAGGCTGCTGCCTTGCCCGCCTGCCCCGAAAGGACCGTTGACGTGCCGCCGTCCAGCGCCAGCACCACCGACGCCGCCAAGCCCGCCGCGAGCGGTGGCGTCCAGTCCCTCGAGCGCGCCTTCGACCTTCTGGAACGGATGGCCGACGCGGGGGGCGAGGTCGGGCTCAGCGAGCTCTCCGCCAGCAGCGGGCTCCCGCTGCCCACGATCCACCGCCTGATGCGCACCCTCGTCGCCTGCGGCTACGTACGCCAGCAGCCGAACCGGCGGTACGCGCTCGGCCCCCGCCTCATCCGCCTCGGCGAGTCCGCCTCCCGCCTCCTCGGCACCTGGGCCCGCCCCTACCTCGCCCGGCTCGTCGAGGAGACCGGCGAGACGGCGAACATGGCGCTCCTCGACGGCGACGAGATCGTGTACGTCGCGCAGGTGCCGTCCAAGCACTCCATGCGCATGTTCACCGAGGTCGGCCGCCGGGTGCTGCCGCACTCCACCGGCGTCGGCAAGGCGCTCCTCGCGTACACGCCCGACGACGAGGTGCGCGCGCTGCTCGCCCGTACCGGCATGCCGGCCGCCACCGAGAAGACCATCACCACGGCGGACGGCTTCCTCGCGGCGCTCGCGGCGGTCCGCGAGACGGGGTACGCCGTCGACGACAACGAGCAGGAGATAGGGGTCCGGTGCCTCGCGGTGTCGGTGCCCGACTCGCCCACGGCGGCGGCCATCTCCATCTCCGGCCCGGCCGGACGGGTCACCGAGGCGGCCACGGAGAAGATCGTCCCCATCCTCCAGCAGGTGGCCCAGGAACTCTCCACCGCCCTCACCACCACCACCCCCAACACCCAGCCCTGACCCCGGGCGCCCCACTGCGGGCTGCGCCCGTCTGGGGCTCCGGCTCCGCCGTTCCGTTGTGGGCAGTTG
>NZ_BNBS01000099.1 GCF_014656075.1 Streptomyces hydrogenans | reverse complement strand
CACCTTCACCGCCCGCCGCCAGATCGGCGGCGGCTGGCAGAAGTACACCCAGATCATCCCCGCCGGAAAGAACCCCTGGCACCCCGTGACCGACATCCTCGCCGTCGGCCCCACCGGCTCCGCGCGCTACCACGGCAACGACAGCACCACCCGCCCCTTCTCGCGACCCGTCCCCCTGCCCGTGCGCACCGACTCCACCACCTACAAGAGCTTCTTCTGACGAGCTCGCGCACGGTGATCAGCGGTGCGGTGGCGGCACACCGCGCCTGAACGCGAGGTGTCGCCCCGTACAACCTTCCGGGCGGGCGGCGGGTCTGTGGGGTGTGGCGTTCGGCGCCGCACCCGCTCTTCCCTCGTCCGAGGAGGCCCCGCCTTGTCCCGTGCCAGCGCCCACGCCCGCAATCTCCGCGTCCGCCCGTCCCGGCTCCGGCTGACCGCCGCCCTGGCCGTCACCCTCGCCGCGACGACCGCCGCCACCGTGGCGGGGCCGGGCGTCGCCTCGGCGGCCCCGGCCGCCGCTTCGCAGGCGGCGGGCGCGGAGGCTGCGTTGCCGGTGCTCACCTCCATGGACCGCGTCGACAACGTCGGTTCCACCGGCTTCCTCACCTCCCAGTACTACGACGCCACCTGGACCCGGTACGACGGCACCACCGTCACGTTCCCCGGCGACAGCAACGGGACCCATCACTCGGGTGCCGCCGAGAGCGACATCGTGGTGGCGAGCAAGGGCACCCGCCACACCCTCCACGACATGGCCAAGGGCGGCGATCCCGTCGTCATCGACAGCCCGTACGCCCTGCGCACGGTCAACGGCTCGACGCTCGTGATGGTCGACGAGGCCACCAACACCCTGCACCTGGTCGGCCGGGGGCCGGACGGCCGGACCGTCGACCGCAAGGTGACGGGGCTGCCGGCCGGCAAGCTCTGGGTCGCCGCCGACACGGCTCCCGGGACGGTGGCCGTCCAGCTGGCCGCCGCCGACTTCTCCTCGTACCGCCTCGCCGTGATCGACGCCTCCACGGCCGCCACCATCCGGACGTACGAGCTGGGTGACTACGCCCGCGACGTCCAGGTGACACCCGATCACGTCGCCTGGAAGACCTCCGACGACAGGACGAAGGCCGTCGACCGGCACACCGGGGCGTCCGAAGTCCTTTCCGGCTCGGCCACGTTCGCCTTCGGCGACGACTGGGTCGCGGTCGAGGACTCCACCCGGCTCACCTTCCGGTCACGGAAGGACGGCCACACGGTCGAGCCGTTCCGCTTCGCGAACCAGGTCACGCCCGGCCCCGACGGCACCCTCATCGTGCGCGGCGGCACCGCGGCCGACGGCTGGGGCGTCTTCCGCGTCGCCCTCGGCGCGGACGGCGAGCCAAAGGTGACCATGGTGGCGGACGTCCCCGACGGCCAGGAGCTCACCCTGAGGAGCGTGTCGGTACCGAGCCGGACCAGCGGCTACACGCGGTTCAGCTGGGACATCAGCGAGGAGGAGGCGTACGTCGACTTCGAGCTGACCCACACCGCCACCGGCCGGAAGACCAGCGTCCACAACGAGTACCAGCCGTTCCTCACCTGGGACGGCGGCCTGGACAAGTACTTCTCCGGCTACAACGGCACCTACACGTGGAAGATGACCGCCGGTTCGGAGGCCCGCTTCGGACCTGCCGTCGTCCGGACGGGCACCCTCACCATGGCCCGCCCCACGCAGCCGCGCGACTTCAACGACAACGGTGACGCCGACGCGCTCGTCCGCGACGGCTCCGGCAGGCTCACCGCCTACGCGATGCACGAGTTGACGGCCATGCGGACCGACCTGGAGTGCCACGAGACGGACTGCCAGCCCCTCGCCAAGCCGAACAACCCGGAGCTCCTCGGCACCGGCGGGTGGAACACGTACACCCTGCTGGCCTCCCCGGGGAACCTGGCCGGCGGAGCGGCCGACGACATCATCGCGCGGGACCGGGACGGCGTGCTCTGGATGTACCAGAGCGAGAAGCAGAAGCTGCTGCCCCGCACGAAGATCGGCGGCGGCTGGCAGATCTACGACAAGATCGTGGGCGGCTCGGACCTCAACGGCGACGGCCGCGGCGACCTCCTCGCCACCGACACCGGCGGCGTCCTGTGGCTCTACACCTCCACGGGTGACGCCAAGGCCCCCTTCAAGGCCCGCAAGAAGATCGGCGCCGGCTGGGGCCAGTACAACCTCCTGACCGCGCCCGGGAACATCGCCGGCGCCACCGGCGGCGACCTCCTCGCCCGCGACAAGGACGGCGTCCTCTGGCTCTACCTCGGCAAGGGCGACGGCACCTTCACCGCCCGCCGCCAGATCGGCGGCGGCTGGCAGAAGTACACCCAGATCGTTCCCGCCGGAAAGAACCCCTGGCACCCCGTGACCGACATCCTCGCCGTCGGCCCCTCCGGCTCCGCGCGCTACCACGGCAACGACAGCACCACCCGCCCCTACGGGAAGGCCGTCCCCATCCCCCTGCGCACCGACTCCACCACCTACAAGACCTTCTTCTAGGCCCCGTTCCTCCTCCCCGCCCGTGTCCCGCGTCACGTCGCAGGTCACGGGCGGGGTCCGGGATGATGGGAGCATGCGTTTTCTGTTCGTCGGCGACAGCATGACCATCGGACGCGCCGGCGACTGGACCTGGCGTTACCGCATGTGGGAGCACCTGGAGAGGGTGCTGCCCGGCGGGTACGAGATCGTCGGGCCCCGGGACGGGCTGTACGTGCCCGAGGGGGAGCCGGGCGATCCGGCGGGGTACGCCGATCCCGCGTTCCCGGCCGCCGCCCGCCGGCACCTGGCCGGGTGGGGCGAGGGGTGGCTGCACATGGCCCCGGTCATCGGGGAGGCCGTCGCCGCGGCCCGCGCCGACGTGCTGCTGGTCTCGCTCGGCCTGATCGACCTGGGCTTCTACACCAACAGCGGGCAGACCGAGGAGAACGTGCGGGCGTTCGTGACCGCCGCCCGGGCCGCGAACCCGGGGATCCGGGCCGTGCTGCTGCCCGTGATCCCCAACATCCGCGCCACCTACGACGCCGCCTTCGCCGCCGAGTGCGCCCGCTTCAACGAGCTGCTGGCGAAGGCGGTCGCCGATCTCGACACGGCCGCCTCGCCGCTGCTGCTCGCGTCGGTGCCGGACGGCTACGAGCTGCGGACGGACACGTACGACGGCACGCATCCGGGTCCGAGCGGCGAGCACAGGCTGGCCGCCGCCTTCGCCGGCGCGATGCACCAGGCGTGGGGGTACGGCGGGCCCTACCGCCCGCGCTGACCGCCGTCACCGCCCGTCGTCGCCGGCACCGAACAGGCTGCCGCCCAGCCAGACCGCCAGGAAGACCAGCACCGGCCCGATGAGGATCCACTCGGGGCCGAGGAAGACGTTGTCCGTGAGCAGCAGGACGACGAAGAGGACCGTGAAGGCGAGCACCGAGAACATCGACCAGCTCATGGCCCTGAGCAGGTTGATCTCGCGGGCGGAGCGGCGGTCTATGCGCCGGGCCGCCGCCGCGTCCTCGGTCCAGTCCTCGCCGCGCAGCCGCTGCCAGGCGGCGCGCAGGGCCTCGATCTCCCGCTCCACGTGGACGTGGTGGTCGTCCAGGTAGTAGAGCTGGACGCGGCGGCCGTCGCGCCCGTAGGCGTACGAGATCACCTGCGGCTGGCCCTGGCCCATGGCGGCCGAGGGGTTGGGCACGGCGCGGATGTCCTGGACGTCCGCCCAGGCGATCCGCCGCTGCCGGAAGAAGCCGCGGACGCGGATGCCCTGGCGGTCGGCGGTGGTCGAGAGCTTGCGGGCGGCGTAGGCGATCCAGCCGACGAAGCCGAGGACCGCCCAGGTGACGAGCCACTTCACCCAGCCGGGGATGGACTCCTCGCTGTAGAGCGGGATCAGCGCGGCCGGGAGGCCGAGTCCCGCCGCGATGTACACGGCGGTCATCTTGCCCGGCTTGATCCGGTAGGTGCGGGGCAGGGAGGAACTCGCGGTCATGGCTTCCCCGTTCGATCGTTGAACGATCCGATACGAGCAGGTTAGGACTCAACCGCCGCCCCATGGAAGGGAGTTCGGGAATCAGGCCACCCGGGCGAGCCGGTTGGCGAAGGTGGACAGGGTGTAGGTGCCGACGCCGAGGACGACCTCCAGGGCGTTCTGACGGGTGTAGCCGGCGGCCTCGAAGGCGGCCAGCTCGGCGTCCGACACCGCGCCGGAGGAGGCGAGCACCTGGAGGGTGAAGGCCCGTACTGCGTCGAGCCGTTCGGCGGAGGGGGCGGGGCCGAGGGCGGCGTACTTCGCCTCGTGGATGTCGACACAGAGGTGGCACTGGTTGCGGGTGGCGACGGTGAGGATCACGGTCTCGCGGGAGTGCGGGTCGAGGGTGGTCGACTCGAAGATCCCGGAGAGGGTGAGGAAGGCGTCGAGGACCTGCGGGGCCTGGGCCTTGAGGACGGCGGCGGCGTCGGTGGTACGGGTGGCGAGAGCGGTGCGCGGCATGACGGTTCCCCTCGGCGCGACGTAAGGTGGACAACATGGTTGACCATGTCGATGGAGAAAACGTAAACCAGGTTGTCGATTCGGGCAAGGGGGTGTCCGGTACTCCCGGGGTTCCGGGTGCTCCGGGCGTTCCTGGTGCTCCCGGGGTTCCGGGTGCTCCCGGCGTTCCGGGCGCTCCCGGCGTTCCGGGCGCTCCCGGCACCCCGGGCGTTCCCGGCGCTCCCGCCGCCCCGCGGCCCGACTCCCCCGGTTACGAGCTGCCCCTGCTCCTCTTCGGCGGCTTCCGCACCCTCATCGACCGGCTGCACGCCAGGCTCGCCACCGAGGGCCACCCCGACATGCGCCCCGCCCACGGCTTCGCCATGCAGGCCATCGGCGTCCGGGGCGCCACCGCCAGCGAGATCGGACGGCGGCTCGGCGTCTCCAAGCAGGCCGCCGGGAAGACCGTCGACCGGCTCCTCGCCCTCGGATACGCGGAACGCGCCGACGATCCCGCCGACGCGCGCCGCAAACTCGTCCACCTCACCCCGCGCGGCTACGACGCCCTGGCCCGCTCCGCCGCCGGCTTCGACGAGCTGCGGGCCGAGTGGTGCGCCGCCCTCGGCACCGACCGCGTCCGCGCCCTGGAGGCGGACCTGCGGAACGTCGTCCCCGAGGAGACGGCGTTCCGCCTCGACGCCACCAGCTGGCTCGGCGGCGCGTAGCCCGTACGGGAGGACCGGCCGCCTACCAGGCGAACGCCTCCGGGGACGGGCCCGGGCCCGGGAAGATGGCGTCCAGCTCGGCCAGCAGCTCCTCCGACAGCTCCAGTTCGAGCGCGCGCAGCGCGCCCGCCAGCTGCTCCGGGGTGCGCGGGCCGACGATCGGGCCGGTCACGCCGGGGCGGGTGAGCAGCCAGGCCAGGCCCACCTCGCCGGGGGCGAGGCCGTGCTTGTCGAGCAGGTCCTCGTAGGCCTGGAACTGCTCGCGCTTCGCCGGGTCGGCCAGCGTCTGGGCCGCGCGGCCCTCGGTGCGGCGCCTGCCCTCGGTCTCCTTCTTCAGGACGCCGCCGAGCAGACCGCCGTGCAGCGGCGACCAGGGGATGACCCCGAGGCCGTACTCGCGCGCGGCCGGGATGACCTCCATCTCGGCGCGGCGCTCGAAGAGGTTGTAGAGGCACTGCTCGCTGACCAGGCCGACCATGCCGCGGCGGGCGGCGGTCTCGTTGGCCTGGGCGATCTTGTAGCCGGGGAAGTTGGACGATCCCGCGTAGAGGATCTTGCCCTGGCCGATCAGGACGTCGATCGCCTGCCACACCTCGTCGAAGGGGGTGGCGCGGTCGACGTGGTGGAACTGGTAGACGTCGATGTGGTCGGTGCCGAGCCGCTTGAGACTGGCGTCCACGGCGCGGCGGATGTTGAGCGCGGAGATCTTGTCGTGGTTCGGCCAGGCCTCGCCGTCGGGACCCATGTTCCCGTAGACCTTGGTGGCGAGGACGGTCTTGTCGCGCCGGCCGTCGCCCTTCGCGAACCAGGAGCCGATGATCTCCTCGGTGCGGCCCTTCTCCGCGCCCCAGCCGTAGACGTTGGCCGTGTCGAAGAAGTTCAGGCCGGCGTCGAGCGCCGCGTCCATGATCGTGTGACTGGTGGCCTCGTCGGTCTGCGGGCCGAAGTTCATCGTGCCGAGGACGAGGCGGCTGACCTTGAGTCCGGTGCGTCCGAGCTGCGTGTACTCCATGGGTCACAAGCCAACGCGTTGGAGCGCACTCGAAGCAAGGGCGTACCGGAGGGGCGGGCGGTGCTACTGGCCGACCACCGAGGCCACCGCGATGATCGCGAACATCAGTACGAGCACGCCGGCCATGATCTGGTTACGAGTCTTCGGATCCACCCTTCGAGGTTAACCCGACCCGTCCCGCCGCCCCTCCAGGGGCCAGACCTCCACCGTCTCGTAGCGGGGCCCCTCCCCCGGCACCCCGCTCACCGGAAGGTTCGAGCGGACCAGGGCCAGCCCGCCCACCTCCCAGCGGGTGCCCTCGAAGCCGTCGAGCGCGGCCACGAAGGGCGCCAGGGGGGCGCCCTCGCCGCGGGCCCGGGCGATCGTCAGATGGGCCTGGTAGCGGCGGTGCTCCTCCATCGGGATCCCCGTCCGGCGGGCCGCCGCGTCGGCGCGCTCGGCCAGCAGCCGCAGCGCGTCCAGCTCGCCGGCGGCCCCGGTCCACAGGGCGCGGCGGCCGAAGTGCCCGCCGCCGTGCAGCCGCAGTCCGAAGGGCGGGGTGCGGTGGGCGGCGCGGGCCAGCCGGGTGCGCAGCTCCGGCAGCAGGGCGTCCTCGACCTCCCCCATGAAGGCGAGCGTGAAGTGCCAGCCGGGGCGCGAGGTCCAGCGCAGGGCCTCCGCGCCGGGCAGGGCGTGCAGCGCGTCGACGGCGGCGCCCAGCTCGGCGAGCGGCCCGGCGGGCGGCAGGACGGCGGCGAAAAGCCTCATGCCCGCCAGTGTGGCAGCGGATAGCCTCGGTCGGATGGACAACGCGATCAAGATCAGGCGGGGCGGGTCCGCGGACCTGCCGGCCGTCCTCGGGATACTCGACAGCGCCGTGGTCTGGCTCAACGGCAAGGGGATCACCGCCCAGTGGGGCACCGATCCCTTCACCACCCGGCCGAAGACCGTGGAGCACGTGGGGCAGGTGATGGGCGAGGGCGACCCGTGGATCGCCGAGGTCGACGGCGTCCCGGCCGGCACCCTCACGCTGACCCCGCACCCCGGCACGTACGTCGAGCCGGCCGGGGAGCCGGAGCGGTACGTCCGCTACCTCGCCACCGACGGGCGGTTCCACGGCCTCGGGGTCGGCGCGGCCCTGCTCGCCCACGCGGCGGAGGAGACCCGCCGCGCGGGCGTCTCGCTGCTCCGCGTGGACTGCTTCGCGGGCAGCGAGGGCCGGCTCGTCGCGTACTACGAACGGCAGGGCTTCACCCGCACCGACCCCTTCACGGTCGGGGACTGGCCGGGCCAGGTCCTGGAGATGCGGGTGTGACGGGGGCGTGAGGCCCCGGCCGGGAGGACGACTCGGCCGGGGACGGCTCAGCCGGGGACGGCTCAGCCGGGAGACGACTCGGCCGGGGAACGGCTCAGCTGTGGAAGGTGATGAAGCCGTTGCCGTCGCGGTCGTTCGCGGCCTTGGTGTAGGCGTGCGTGTCCGCGGCGGCGCCGCCGGGCTTGATCAGCTTGATCGTGTCCCGGTCGTTGTTCCAGATGAAGTTGCAGTTGTTGCGGTAGGCGACGTTGCCCGCGTCGGACTCGGTGCCCCGCCCGCCGCGCAGCTTCACGTGGTCGCCGGGCTCCAGGTAGTGGTTCAGGCGGAAGGTGTAGCTGTTGCCGACCGCGTCCTTCACGACGTAGCCCTTGAGGTTCATCCGGGCGGTCCGCGAGAAGTTCTTGATCGTCACGAACTCGGCCTTGGTGTTGCCGGTCGTGCAGCTGTTGCTGTCCCGGCCCGGGGCGTCGTACTGGACGCCGGCGATCTTCAGGTTCGAGGGGTACTCGGTGGCCTGGGCCGGGGTCGCGACGAGGACGGTGGCGAGGGCGCCGGCGCCGAGGGCCGCGGCTATGACGGGACGGATGGTGCGGGTACGCAAAGGAACCCCCCTTTGTGGTGCCTGTGATTGACGGCTCAACATACACAGGATCACCACATCCCGTTGGCCTTACGTTCATTTCGGGACAGGGGCCGGACAGGAGCGGGACAGGGGTGGGGACACGGGAAGGGGCGGGCGGGAGTCGGTGACTCCCACCCGCCCCTTCCCGCCCGGGACCCGGAGGGTCAGGCGGCCGTCGCCAGGCGCCGCGGGGCGACGCGCGGCACGAAGCGGACGGACGGGTGGCCGTGGCGCCAGGCCATGGCGACCTTCAGGTTGCCGATCCGGGCCAGGACGAGACCGATGACGGCCGCCGCGGCGAGCGAGACCAGACCGCCGGTCGCGAAGCCGACGCGGGCGCCGTACGTGTCCGTGACCCAGCCCAGCAGGGGCGCGCCGATCGGCGTGCCGCCCGCGAAGACCATCATGTAGAGGCTCATCACCCGGCCGCGCATGGCCGGATCCGTCGCCATCTGGACGGCGGAGTTCGCGGTGATGTTCACCGTGAGGCCGATCATGCCGATCGGGACGAGCAGGAGCGCGAAGAGCCAGAACGACGGCGAGAGCGCCGCCATGATCTCCAGGACGCCGAAGACGCCCGCGGCGATCACCAGCATCCGCAGCCGGGTCGTGCCGCGGCGGGCCGCGAGCAGGGCGCCCGCGAGGGAGCCGGCCGCCATCAGCGTGTTGAGGAAGCCGTAGGTGCCGGCGCCGACGTGGAAGACCTCCTCGGAGAAGGCGGTCAGCCAGATCGGGAAGTTGAAGCCGAAGGTGCCGATGAAGCCGACGAGGGCGATCGGCCAGATCAGGTCCGGGCGGCCCGCCACGTACCGCAGGCCCTCCCGCAGCTGTCCCTTGCCGCGCGGGGCGCGCTCGACCTTGTGCAGCTCGCTCGTGCGCATCAGCCACAGGGCGGCCAGCGGCGCGAGGAAGGAGAGGCCGTTGATGAGGAAGGCCCAGCCGCTGCCCACGCCGGCGATCAGGACGCCGGCGACGGCGGGGCCGACGAGCCGGGCGGACTGGAAGTTCGCCGAGTTGAGCGAGACGGCGTTGCGGAGCTGGTCGGGGCCGACCATCTCGGAGACGAAGGACTGCCGGGCCGGGTTGTCGACGACCGTCACCATGCCGAGGAGGAAGGCGATCAGGTAGACGTGCCAGACCTGCACCTGCCCGGAGAGGGTGAGCGCGGCGAGCGCGAGCCCGCACAGGCCGAGCGCGGCCTGGCTGACGAGCAGCAGGCGCCGTTTCGGGTAGCGGTCGGCGATGACCCCGCCGTACAGGCCGAAGAGGAGCATCGGCAGGAACTGCAGGGCCGTGGTGATGCCGACGGCGGCGGCCGAGCCGGTGAGGCTCAGGACCAGCCAGTCCTGGGTGATCCGGGCCATCCACGTACCGGTGTTGGAGACGATCGCCCCGGTGAAGAACAGCCGGTAGTTCCGGATCGAGAGCGAGGAGAAGGTTCCCCTGCGGGCCTTCCCACCCCCTCGGGTAGTCGCGGGTTTATGGACGGGGGCGGAGTCTGCTCCGGGTCCCGTGCTCAAAGTGCGTCGCCTCCTTGGCGCTCGGTTCACAGATGGGCGAGCTTCTCCAGGACAGGAGCGGCCGCGCGCAGTACGGCCCACTCGTCCTCGTCCAGGCCCTCGGCGAGGGAGGCCAGCCAGGCGTTCCGCTTGCGGCGGGCGTCCTCGAGCATGGCCTCGGCCCGCTCGGTCTGGCTGACCACCTTCTGCCGGCGGTCGTCGGGGTGCGGCTCCAGCCTGACCAGTCCCTTGGCTTCGAGCAGGGCGACGATGCGGGTCATCGACGGCGGCTGTACGTGCTCCTTGCGGGCCAGCTCACCGGGGGTGGCGGAGCCGCAGAGGGCCAGGGTGCCGAGCACCGACATCTCGGTCGGGCTCAGCGATTCGTCGACGCGCTGGTGCTTGAGGCGCCGGCTCAGCCGCATGACGGACGAGCGGATCGCGTTCACGGCCGCGGCGTCGTCGGCGGTGCCGTGGGACAGATCAGGCATGTAGTTAGCCTAACTCATTACTCTCGCTAAAGACCACTGGAATGATCGCGTGTCGCGCACATCACGCCCCCGTTGGGGCACGAGTCACATCGCTCCAGGTCACGGCGAGGTATCCATGTATCACCCAAATGAGTGAGCTGGATCCGGAAAGTGACGCAAAGAAGCCCCGACAGCCCCGACCCTGAGCACATGGGATCGACAGTGCTCAGCCTGCGCATCGACAGTGAGCTGCTCGACCGGCTCAAGGGTCACGCCGCGAAAAGAGGAATGAGCGTCCAGGACTATGTCGTCCGGACGCTCATTCGGGAGGACTTCGACGAGCGGTTCAAGACCGCCGTCGAGGAGACGGAGAAGTTCTACGGGGCGGAGCCGGAGCCTCCCGGCACCGGCGCCGCCCCGCGCGATCAGGTCAGGCCCAGCGCCGGCATCGCGTAGTAGAAGACGAAGATCGCCGACACGATGTACATGGCCACCGGGACCTCACGGCCCCGTCCGGCCGCCAGACGCAGCACGCTGAAGCTGATGAAGCCGATGCCGATGCCGTTCGTGATCGAGTACGTGAACGGCATCATCGTCATGGCCAGGAACGCCGGCACCGCGATGGTGTAGTCGGTCCAGTCGATGTCCTTGATCGACCCGGCCAGGATCAGGAAGCCCACCGCGAGCAGCGCGGGGGTCGCGGCCTGCGACGGCACCATGGTCGCGAGCGGCGTGAGGAACAGCGCCACCGAGAACAGACCACCCGTGACGACCGAGGCGAGGCCGGTGCGGGCCCCCTCGCCGACGCCCGCCGTGGACTCCACGAAGCAGGTGGTGGCCGACGAGGAGGTCGCGCCGCCGGAGGCGACGGCGAGGCCGTCCACGAGCAGGACCTTGTTGATGCCCGGGAAGTTGCCGTCCTTGTCGATCAGCTTGGCCTCGTCGCCGACGCCCAGGATCGTGCCCATGGCGTCGAAGAAGCAGGACAGCAGGACGGTGAAGACGAAGAGCACGCCGGTGAGGATGCCGACCTTGCCGAAGCCGCCGAAGAGGCTGACCTGGCCGACCAGGCCGAAGTCCGGCGAGGCGACCGGGTTGCCCGGCCACTCCGGGGTGGTCAGGCCCCAGGACGGGATGTCCGCCACCGCGTTGATCACCATGGCGACGATCGTCATGACGACGATCGAGATGAGGATCGCGCCCGGCACCTTGCGGATGATCAGGGCGAGGGTGAGCAGGGTGCCCAGGATGAAGATCAGGACCGGCCAGCCGGTGAGGTGACCGCCGGTGCCCAGCTGGAGCGGGACGGTGGTGTGCGCGGCGTCGGGGATGCGGGAGACGAAGCCCGAGTCGACGAGGCCGATCAGCATGATGAAGAGGCCGATGCCGATCGCGATGCCCTTGCGCAGGCCGACCGGGACGGCGTTCATGACCCGCTCGCGCAGGCCGGTGGCGACCAGCAGCATCACGACGATGCCGGCGAGGACGACCATGCCCATGGCGTCCGGCCAGGACATCCTGGGCGCGAGCTGGAGGGCGACGACGGTGTTGACGCCGAGGCCGGCCGCGAGCGCGATCGGGACGTTGCCGATGACGCCCATGAGGAGGGTCGAGAAGGCCGCCGTCAGGACGGTGGCGGTGACGAGCTGGCCGCCGTCGAGCTGGTGCCCGTACATGTCCTTGGCGCTGCCGAGGATGATCGGGTTCAGCACGATGATGTAGGCCATCGCGAAGAAGGTGGCGAAACCGCCCCGGACCTCGCGGGCGACGGTGGAACCGCGCTCGGAGATCCGGAAGTAGCGGTCGAGGGCCGAGGCGGGTTCCTGGGGACCCTGCGGCTCGGGTGCGGAGGCCTTGGCGGTGGCCGTGGTGCTCATGGAAGTGGGTTCCTCTTCGGGAAAGTCCAGAAGTCCTTTTGGCGGTTCATACGAAGGAAACCCGCCATAGGCAAACCGTTTCAGTATGAACACATGAACGAGGGGGAGTCCATCTCCGCGCGTAGACCATCCGGCCGACCGCCGCACCGACCCCCGGAAGGGCCCTCCGCGAACCAGTCGGCGGTCCGTCCGCGATCCCTCCGCGAACCAGTCGGCGGTCCGTCCGCGAACCGCCCGGCGGGCGGCGACGGCGGCCCCGCCCGCCCCCGGGAGCCCGCCGCCTAGACTGGCCCCATGGCGAAGTGGACACCCAAGTACGAGGCACCCGAACCCCTGGAGGGGCCCGTCGTCGGCACCATCACCGGCGGCACGATCCTCTGGTTCGTCCTCTTCCTCGTCCAGGTCCCCTTCTACGGCTGGTTCGACGACCACGACCTCACCTGGTGGGTGTGGACCTGCCTCGCCGGCGGCGGCCTCGGCCTCCTCGGCATCTGGTACGTCCGCAAGCGCGACGCCGCCATCAAGCGCCACCGGGCGGCACAAGCCGACCAGGGGACGACCGGCACCCCCGCCGTCTAGCACCGGGGGACGATCCCGCTCCTCCCCCGGTCGGATCTTCGCCCTTCTCGGCAGGTGAACGGCCGAAACCGGTCGTACCGTCGAAAACATGACTCAGCGGGCGAAGATCGACACGGACGGCGGCGGCACCCGGGACACCCCGGCGGAGACCGAGCCCCCCGTCGTCCACCGCCCCGCCGGCCTCACCGCCGCCGAGGTCGCCGAACGCGTCGCCCGCGGCGAGGTCAACGACGTCCCCGTCCGCAGCTCCCGCTCCACCGCCGACATCGTCCGGGCCAACGTCTTCACCCGCTTCAACGCGATCATCGGCGTCCTCTGGGTGATCATGCTGGTCGTCGCCCCGATCCAGGACAGCCTCTTCGGCTTCGTGATCGTCGCCAACACCGGCATCGGCATCATCCAGGAGCTCCGCGCCAAGAAGACCCTCGACGGGCTCGCCGTCATCGGCGAGGCGAAACCCACCGTCCGGCGCGACGGCCGCGCCGCCGGGATCTCCACCTCCGAGATCGTCCTCGGCGACCTCATCGAGCTCGGACCCGGCGACAAGGTCGTCGTCGACGGCGTCGTCGCCGAGGCCGACAGCATGGAGATCGACGAGTCCCTCCTCACCGGCGAGGCCGACCCCGTCGTCAAACGCCCCGGCGACCCCGTCATGTCCGGCTCCTTCGTCGTCGCCGGCGGCGGCGCCTTCACCGCCACCAAGGTCGGCCGCGAGGCGTACGCGGCACAGCTCGCCGAGGAGGCGTCCCGCTTCACGCTCGTCCACTCCGAGCTGCGCTCCGGCATCTCCACGATCCTCAAGTACGTGACGTGGATGATGGTGCCGACCGCGATCGGCCTGATCATCAGCCAGCTCGTCGTCAAGGACAACGACCTCAAGAACTCGATCGCCCGGACCGTCGGCGGCATCGTCCCGATGATCCCCGAGGGGCTCGTCCTGCTCACCTCGGTCGCCTTCGCCATCGGCGTCATCCGGCTCGGCCGGAAACAGTGCCTGGTGCAGGAGCTGCCCGCCATCGAGGGCCTCGCCCGGGTCGACGTCGTCTGCCTCGACAAGACCGGCACCCTCACCGAGGGCGGCATGGACGTCACCGAGGTCCGCGTCCTGCACGGCGCGGACGAGACGTACGTGCGCAAGGTGCTCGGCGCGCTCGGCGAGTCCGACCCGCGCCCCAACGCCTCCCTCCAGGCCATCATCACCGCCCACCCCGACACCGAGGAGTGGCGCTGCACCGAGTCGCTGCCCTTCTCCTCGGCCCGCAAGTACAGCGGCGCCGCCTTCAGCGAGGGCGACGGCGAGGAGTCCACCTGGCTGCTCGGCGCCCCCGACGTCCTCCTCCCGGCCGGCGACCCGGCCCTCGCGGACATCGACCGGCTGAACGAACAGGGCCTGCGGGTCCTGCTCCTCGCCCGGACCGTGCACGAGCTCGACTCCCCCGACGTCGCGAAGGACGCCCGGGCCACCGCCCTCGTCGTCCTCGAACAGCGGCTGCGGCCCGACGCCGCCGACACCCTCGCCTACTTCGCCGACCAGGACGTGGCCGCCAAGGTCATCTCCGGCGACAACGCGGTCTCGGTCGGCGCGGTCGCCGGGAAGCTCGGGCTGCCCGGCGCCGAGAACACCGTCGACGCCCGTACGCTCCCCGCCGACCACGAGGAGATGGCGCGGGTCCTCGACGGCAACGCGGTCTTCGGCCGCGTCACCCCGCAGCAGAAGCGGGACATGGTCGCCGCGCTCCAGTCCCACGGGCACACGGTCGCCATGACCGGCGACGGCGTCAACGACGTCCTCGCGCTGAAGGACGCGGACATCGGCGTCTCCATGGGCTCCGGCTCCGAGGCCACCCGGGCCGTCGCCCAGATCGTCCTCCTGAACAACTCCTTCGCGACGCTCCCCTCGGTCGTCGCGGAGGGCCGCCGGGTCATCGGCAACATCACCCGGGTGGCGACCCTCTTCCTCACGAAGACGGTCTACTCGGTGCTCCTGGCGATCCTGGTGGTCGTCTCACAGATCGAGTACCCCTTCCTCCCGAGGCACCTGACCCTGCTGTCCACCCTCACCATCGGCATCCCGGCCTTCTTCCTCGCGCTCGCCCCCAACAAGGAGCGCGCGAAGCCGCACTTCGTCCGCCGCGTCATGCGGTACGCGATCCCCGGCGGCGTGGTGGCGGCGGCCGCCACCTTCACCACCTACCTCCTCGCCCGGCACCACTACACCGGCGCCGACGCCCTCGGCGCCGAGACCAGCGCGGCGACCCTCACCCTCTTCCTCGTCTCCATGTGGGTCCTCGCGATCATCGCCCGCCCCTACACCTGGTGGCGCGTCGCCCTCGTCGCCGCCATGGGCGGCGCCTTCCTGCTCGTCCTCGCCGTCCCCTGGCTCCAGGACTTCTTCGCCCTCAAGCTCGTCGGCACGACCATGCCCTGGGCGGCCGTGGCCGTCGCCGCCGCCGGGGCGGCGGTCCTGGAAGTCGCCTGGCGCTGGGTGGACCGCCGCTTCCCGGCGTGAACCGGCCGCGCCGCTAGTCGAACCAGCGGTCGCGGGCCAGCTCGGTGGTGCGGGTGGGGTCCTCCAGGAGGGCGGCCACCTCGAAGCGACGGGGCCACTGGGCGGTGGCCCAGGCCAGGGCGGCGGCCACGCCTTCCAGCGTGGCGGCGTGGAGGGTGCCGTCGGGGGTGCGGCGCCAGTCGAGTTCGGTGCCGCCCGCGCGGAGCTCCTCGTGTTCGAGGTAGGTGGCGGGGGTCGACGGGCCGAGGAGGGCGTGCACCGAGGCCGGGACCTCGTGCTCCTCGCCCTCCGTGGTGACCTCCGCCTCGACCGCCTCGCTGAGCCGGCGGACCTGGAAGAGGTCCGCCAGGTCGGCCGCCCTGGACGGGGCGACCGGGAGGAGCGGGAGGCCCTCCGTCAGCGGGAGGAGGTCGGGGGCGTCGGCCACCAGCGCCTCCGCCGCGTCGACGACCACCAGCTCGCCGTCCACGACCGCGCGGAGCTCGTCGGGCAGGGTGACCTGGTCGGGGTCGAGGTCGGCCAGGGCCGTGTACAGGGCGTGCAGCTGGGGGCCCGAGACCGGCCGGGACGGGTCGGCCAGGCGGGACAGCAGCTCCGCCGCGCCGCCCGGCTCGTCCAGGAGGGCCGCGACCGAGGTGCGGACGCCGAGCGCGCGCAGCACCTGCTCGTCCTCGAAGCCGGTCGCGTCGGCGGAGTCGTACAGGCCCGCGAGGAGCGGGTCCGAGCCCTCCGCGCGCAGGCCCGCCGGGCGTCGGCCGCCGAGGACCGGGTGGTCGCGCAGCCACCACGCGGTGTAGGAGCGGACCGTCTCCGTGGTGCCGTCCGGGAGGAGGACCCGTACGGGCTGGGTCAGGGCGTCCCGGAGCGGCGGCCGGGCCAGCAGGGCCAGCGCCCGCGGCCAGGCGTCGTCGTCGACGAGGTCCAGGTCGCGGACGGCGACGATCTCGGTCGCCACCGGCGGCACCGCGGCCTCCGGCAGCCGGTCGAGGACGTCCTCGCACCACACGTCGACCGCGTCGAGCAGGCCCGCGTCGTCCGGCTCCGGGTAGTCGCCCTCGCGGGGCTCCATGTCGTCGGGGTCGAGGACGAGGTCGGTGGCGCGGACGAGCGCGAAGTTCGCGAGGACGCCGCAGGCGGCCAGCGGGGCCTCGCCCCAGCGGGCGGCCAGCTCGGCGTCGACGTGGGCGAGCTCGTCCTCCCGCATGACCGCGTCGAACGCCGAGCCGGGCATCACCAGCTCGCCCGCCGGGGCGAGTTCGCCGTCCTCGTCGGGGAGGGCGAGCGCGGCGAGCCACGGCTCGTCGCCGGGCTCCAGGTCCGCGTCCCGGACGAGGCCGAGGACGGTCTCGACGAGTTCGTCGGCGTCCAGTTCCGGCGCGTCCAGGTCCCAGCTGTCGGCGGTCTCCAGGGAGTTCGCGACGGCCGCCCGCACCTGCGGGGTCGTCAGGACGGCGCGCGGCGTCGCCGGGAGGGCGCCCAGCTTCTCCAGGAGCGGGTGCGCGGCCTCCGCGTGCGCCACCTTCAGGCCGAGGCGGGCCAGCTCCGCCGGGGTGCCCTCCTGCGGCAGCAGGACCTGGCGCGGCCCGATGGCCGTCCGCCCCGAGTCCAGCGGCACCGGCAGGCCGGTCAGCCGGTCCGGGTCCACGCCGGCGAGGGAGTCGTACAGCCGCCGCCACCAGTCCGGCGACCGCTCCACGCCCGCGAGCCGGTCCACCGCCTCCGTCAGCGGCACCCGGCCCACCCCGAGCGTGCGCAGCTCGGGGCGGCGCTCCAGGCCGGCGGGGAGCAGCGTCGGGAAGACCTCGGCGAGGACGGCGACGGTCTCCGCGCCCGCGCCCTCGACGACCTCCGCCTCGATCGGGCGGAGCGCCGGCAGGTCCTCGGTCGGCGCGGCGGGGGCGAGGAACGCGATCCGCGGCAGCCGGTCGAGGATGGCGTCGCGCAGCGCGCCGTCGAGCGGGCCCTTGCCGAGCGGGCCGGGCACGAGGTCGAGCGCGCCGCTGGTCACCGGCCGCCAGTCGGCGAGGAGTTCGGCGTACGCGTCGGCCGCCCGCAGCACCAGGAAGTCGGTGAGCGGGCCGGGCGCCGGGTGGCGGCGGGCGGTGTCGAGCGGCAGCGAGGCGATGAGCAGGGCGGGGATGCCGAGCGGTTCGTCGGTGGGGGTCGGCGCGTGCACGACGGGTTCGGTGCGCGGGTAGCGGGGGGCGCCGGTGTCGTCCACGGGGACCGCCCAGGTGACCGACCAGTGCGGGCGGAGGCGCTCCTCGACCGGGCGGTCGGCGAGGAGGCCGGCGTCGAGCGGGCCGGCGTGGGTGACGGTCCGCCAGCGGTGCGGGCCCTCGGCTGCCGAGTCCTCGATCCGGACGTAGCCGTCGGCCTCGGAGCGGGTCAGGGTGCGGACCCCGCCGGGCGTCTCCACGACGATCTCGGAGAGACCCGGAAGAGTGAGCAGCGTCGCGTCGTCGACGGCCGCGAGGAGCCGCTCGGCGAGGCCGTGCGCGGCGGCGTCGCGCAGCGGGAGGACGACGACCGTGTCGTATCCGTCGGGCGCGGTGCCCTCGGCGGGCAGCGGCAGCCTCAGGAGGGGTACGTGGCCGTCCCTGCGGCGCAGTTCGTCGCCGAGGCCCGGGACGTGGCGGGCGACGTCCGAGGCGAGCTCGCGGGCCTCCGCGAGGGACCAGCGGACGCCGCCGTGGCGGCCGAGGACGGCCGGCTCGTCGGAGACGGCGAGGACGGCGGCGAAGCCGACGCCGAAGCGGCCGACGGCCTGCCGGGTGTCCTGCTCGGTGCGCTTCGCGGAGGCGCGGAGCGTCGACAGGGACTCGACGCCGGTCGCGTCGAGCGGGGCGCCGGTGTTGGCGGCGGCCAGCACGGCGGGGCTGTCGGCGTCCGCCGGGTGCAGGGTCAGCCGGAGCCGGCCGGTGGTGCCGGTGCGGGCGGCGGCGTCGGCGGCGTTCTGGGCCAGCTCGACGACGAGGCGGTCGCGGTAGCCGCCGAGGGCGAGGTCCTCCTCGGCGTTCGCGTCCTCGCGGAAGCGGGCGGGGGAGGCGGTCCAGGCGTCCAGGACGCCTCTGCGGAGCCGTGCGGTGCCGAAGGGGTCGCTTCCGTCGGTCGTCGTCCGGACGGTGACGCTCACGTCTGACTCCACTCTGCTGTGCCGGGCTTGCCGGGGTCCCGCGCCGAAGTTACCGCGCGCCCGGCCCCCCGCCGTCCCGTGGTCACGACACCCTCACCTCGCGGCGGCCCGCCCGGGGCCGGGCCCCGGGCGTGGGGGCGGGCGTTCCGCGGGAACGATCGCCCCCGGCCGGGGGTGCCGGACGCCGGGGCGTCAGGAGTGGCCCAGGTCCTCGGAGGTGGGGTCCGGGGCGGCCACCGAGCCGGAGTCCGTCGGGGGACGGAGCGGGAAGGGGTCCACGGCCGTGGAGTCGAGGACGGGCTCCGCCGGGCGGGGCGGGGTCGGCATGACGGCCGCCTCCGAGTGCCCGCCGCAGCCGTACGCGAGGGAGACCACACGGCCGTCCGCCGGTGCCAGCTCGTTGGCGCAGAGGCCGAAGGACTGGCCCAGGGAGCCGGCGAGCGGCACGAGGAAGGCGCAGGACTGGCAGGTGGCGGGGGCCGCCTGGGCCATGGGCGTGCGGGGGCCGAAGGACTCGTCCCAGCGGTCGGCGGCGAGCCGGAGGCCGTACCGGGACAGGACGCGGGCCCGGCCCATGCCGAGCTCCTCGGCGACCGCCGCGATCGCGCCGCGCGTGGGCACGCGGTCGGTGATCTCGGCGTCCTCCGCGTCCAGGTGGTCGGCGAGCTCGGTGGAGACCGCGGAGTTCGGCGGCGGGGCGTCCTCGCCGGTGTAGCCGGGCTCCAGGCGCGGGTCGTCCTGCTCGGTGGGCAGGAGGTCGCCGGGGCCGAGGTCGCCGGGGCGCAGCCGCTCGCTCCACGGCACCCATTCGGGCGCGAGGAGGGCGTCGGAGCCGGGCAGCAGGACGGTCTCGTCCAGGGTGACGTTCTTGGCGCGGGAGGCGCGGGTCACGGTGACGGCCCAGCGCCAGCCGCGGTAGCCCGGTTCCTTGCACTCGAAGAAGTGCGTGACGACCCGGTCGCCCTCCGCGACGACACCGGAGTGTTCGCCGACCACGCCGGGGGCGGCGGCCTCCTCGGCCGCCTCCCGCGCGAGGTCTACGGCCTCGGCGCAGAGGCGGTCGGGGGCCGGGGTACGCGTGGCTCGCGGGGTACGCGGGGTACGGTCTCGCGTCGTCGCAGCACTCACAGGTCTCGCTTCTCTCCTACGCCGTCTCACGGGTGCGCCGGCCGAGGTTCGGGAGCGAGGCTCCGGGAGCGGGGCGGGCGGAGCGGACCTGAGGGCCGCATCGACGTCCGCACCCGACCGGTCTCACACGTCTCGGGCACACCTATCGTCATCCATTCTGCGGGATGCCGAAGGGGCGCGCGGCCGAGAGGAACCGCCGGTGGCGCGCTACGCACGCTACCCCGTTCGCGGGCCTGGGCCCACCTGTGCGCCCCAAGTGACCCGTATCGGGCCCCGGAGCCCCCGTGAACCGACCCCCTCCCGGGCGTGTCCCGGAGCCGCTTCCCGCGGTCCGCGACACCCCCGGGCGACTCGGGCTCGGTTCGGGCGGGGGGGCGGGTGGGGCACTATGAGGTGGTGGCAGCCGCACGGTCCTCTGGTCGATCCCATGATCGTCCCGGGCCGCTCCGCCGAGCGGGCCGGGCGGTGGGGCGTGCTCTGCATCTGCCGTTCACGGGGACCGCGAAGGGGATCCGGCGGGCGACGCACGCGCACGGCGCGGGCGAGTCGGGGCTCGGGAAGCTGATCGAGCTGCACGCGGTGAACGGCGCCGGGGACGTGATGATCACGGTGGCGCTCGCGTCGACCGTCTTCTTCTCGGTGCCCACGGACGAGGCCCGCGGCCGGGTCGCGCTCTACCTGGCCATCACCATGCTCCCCTTCACGCTCCTCGCCCCGGTCATCGGACCGCTGCTCGACCGGCTGCCGCACGGACGGCGGGCGGCGATGGCGGCGGCGATGCTCACCCGGGCGGTGCTGGCGGTGCTGATGTCGGGGGCGGTGGCGACCGGCGGGATCGAGCTGTACCCGGCGGCGCTCGGCGTGCTCGTGGCGTCGAAGGCGTACGGGGTGGTGCGCAGCGCCGTGGTGCCCCGGCTGCTGCCGCAGGGCTTCTCGCTGGTGAAGGCGAACTCGCGGGTGACGCTCGCGGGGCTGCTGGCGACGGGCATCGCCGCGCCCATCGGGGCGGGGCTCCAGCTGGTGGGGCCGCGGTGGCCGCTGTTCGGGGCGTGCGCGCTGTTCCTGCTGGGCACGTTCTGGGCGGTGCGGATGCCGCACAAGGTGGACTCGGCGAAGGGCGAGCGGCGGGCGCACCTGCTGACGCACGGCGAGAAGAAGCCGAGCCTGCGGACGGTGGGGCCGGCGGTGCTGCACGGGCTCCAGGCGAACGCGGCGCAGCGGATGCTGTCCGGGTTCCTGATCTTCTTCCTGGCCTTCCTGCTGCGCGAGCACCCGCTGTCGGGGCAGTCGGCGGCGGTGTCGCTGGGCATCGTGGGCGTGGCCGCGGGGGTGGGGAACGCCTGCGGGACGGCGGCCGGAGGGCTGCTGCGGGACCGGGGGCACCGGCCGGAGGTGATCATCGCGGTGATGATCTCGACGGTCCTGGCGGCGGCGGTGTGCGCCGCCGTCTTCTTCGGCGGGGTGATGGTGGCGGTGCTGGGCGCGGTGGCGGGGCTGACACAGGCCCTGTCGAAGCTGTCACTGGACGCGCTGATCCAGCGGGACGTGCCGGAGCTGGTGCGGACCTCGGCGTTCGCCCGCTCGGAGACGGCGCTGCAGATGGCGTGGGTGGTGGGCGGCGGGCTCGGGATCGTGATGCCGCTGAACGGGACGGTGGGGATGGCGGTGGCGGCCGGCTTCCTGGCGATCGGGGCGCTGCTCGCCGTGCGGGGCCTGCTGTCGTCGCGCGGGACGGGCGCCTCGGGCCGCCCGCAGCGCGCGAAGGTCGCCTGACCCGGCTCGGTACCGGCGGCTCCGTTTCCGGGCGTCGCGGGGCGGCCGGGACCGCCGCCATACCGATGGCCTCGGCACGGCACGCCGTACCCCCGCGTGGCGGCGGCGCGACGGCCCGATAGCCTTCGGCTCATGACCGTTGCGTTCTTCTCCGGCTCGCGCCGCCGGGCAGCTGCCGCCCTCGGGGCCGTCTCCGCCGGGCTCCTCGTCCTCACCGCCTGCGATAAGCCGACTCCGATCGCGACCGTCACGGTCGGGACCGAATCGATCAACTCCGAGGCGGCCTGCTACAACGACGGCGACCCCATCAAGGAGTCCGACGTCCAGAAGTGCCTGAACAAGAAGGCCGAGAAGTCGATCACCGTCGCCATGGACGACAAGGTCCGCTTCGGTGTCGACCCGGAGATCGCCGACAACGGCTGGACCATCTTCCTGGGCGGCCAGCAGGCCGAGCCGGAGCCGTACAAGAAGACGTACCGGACCATCCCGGCCAGCGCGTTCTTCTCCAGCCAGACCCCCGGCGAGGCCGCCGCGGACGAGACGCAGGTGACGATCGTCGAGAACACCGGCAAGACGCTCACCGGCATCTGGCACTTCAAGCTGAAGAAGGAATCCTGATCCACCGGTGCCCCACCGGATCCTGATTGTGACGGCCGTGGCGGCGGAGGCCGACTCCGTCGCCGGCGGTCTCACGACCCTCGCCCGCCCGGGCGGGGAGCTTCCCGTGCCGGGCGGTCTCGTGCTGCGCCGGTACGCGACGGAGCGGGGCGGCATCGACGTCCTCGTGGGCGGGGTGGGCCCCGCCGCCGTCGCCGCCGCGACCGGCGCCGCGCTGCTCCGCGCCGCGCTCGCCGCGGAGCCGTACGGCCTCGTCGTCTCCGCCGGGATCGCCGGCGGCTTCCCCGGCCGCGCGCCGCTCGGCTCGCTCGTCGTGTCGGACGCGATCGTCGCCGCCGATCTGGGCGCCGACACGCCCGAGGGGTACGTCCCCGTCGAGGAGCTGGGCTTCGGCCGCTCCGTGCACCGCGTGCCGGACGCCCTCACCGGGCCCGTCGCCGCCGCCCTCGTGGCCGCCGGGCTCCCGCACACCACCGGCGGCGTGCTGACCGTCTCCACCGTGACCGGCAGCGAGGCCCTCGCCGCCGCGCTCGCCGCCCGCCACCCGCGGGCCGCCGCCGAGGCGATGGAGGGCTTCGGGGCCGCCGAGGCCGTCGCCGCGCTCGCCGCGGCCGTCCTCGAACTGCGGGCCGTGTCGAACGCCGTGGGCCCCCGCGACCGCGCCGCCTGGCGGATCGGCGACGCCCTGACCGCGCTCCGGGCCGCCGCGGCGGCCCTCGTACCCGCCCTCGGCACCCTTAAGGACCGGCCGTGCAGCTGAAGATCGCCTACTCGCCCTGCCCGAACGACACCTTCGTCTTCGACGCCTGGGCCCACGGCCGCGTCCCCGGCGCCCCGCGCCTGGACGTCACCTTCGCCGACATCGACGTCACCAACGGCTGGGCGGAGGGCGGCGCCGACGACCACGACGTCCTGAAGGTGTCGTACGCCGTCCTGCCGTGGATCCTCGACGAGTACGCGCTGCTGCCCTGCGGCGGGGCGCTCGGCCGGGGCTGCGGTCCGCTGGTGCTCACCCGGGAGTCCGGGGACGGGCCCGGGGACGGGTCCAGCCTCGCGGGGAAGACGGTCGCGGTGCCGAGCGAGCGGTCGACCGCCTACCTGCTGTTCCGGCTGTGGGCGGCCGAGACCGTGCCGGGCGGGGTCGGCGAGGTCGTCGTGATGCCGTTCCACGAGATCATGCCCGCCGTCCGCGACGGCAAGGTCGACGCGGGGCTCGTCATCCACGAGGCCCGCTTCACCTACGCGTCGTACGGTCTGCACCGGCTCGCCGACATGGGCGAGCACTGGGAGTCCACCACCGGGCTGCCGATCCCGCTCGGCGCGATCGTCGCCCGCCGCTCGCTGGGCGCGGAGACGCTGCGGCTGCTCGCCGACTCCGCCCGGACCTCGGTCCGGATGGCCTGGGACGACCCGGCCGCCTCGCGGCCGTACGTCATGGAGCACGCGCAGGAGCTGGACCCGAAGGTCGCCGACCAGCACATCGGGCTGTACGTGAACGAGTTCACCGCCGGGCTCGGCGAGGAGGGCTACGCGGCGGTCCGGGGGCTGCTCACCCGGGCCGCGGCCGAGGGACTCGTACCGCCCCTCGGCCCGGACGCGCTGTCGTTCCCCTGAGGGTCAGACGTCGAGCTGGTCGGCGACCGCCCGCAGCAGGCCCGCGATCTTCTTGCCGGCCGCCTTGTCGGGGTACCGGCCGCGCTCCAGCATCGGGGTGATGTTCTCCAGGAGCGTCGTCAGGTCCTGGACGATCGACGCCAGTTCGTCCGGCTTGCGGCGCTGGGCGGCCGCCACCGACGGCGTCGGGTCGAGAATCGTCACCGAGAGCGCCTGGTCACCCCGCTGGCCCGCGACGACGCCGAACTCCACCCGCTGGCCCGGCTTCAGTGCGTCGACTCCGTCGGGGAGCACCGACGAGTGCACGAAGACGTCACCGCCGTCGTCGCGGGAGAGAAAGCCGAAGCCCTTCTCGCTGTTGAACCATTTGACCTTGCCGGTAGGCACGTCTGTCCTCGTCCTCGTTGACTCGTCGGGGTAGCAGAAAGAAGCGGGTCGCAAGCGGCCCGCCGACTCACAGGCTAGTGGGCAGGGAGCCGGTGACAAGACGCCGCCGAGGTGTTCCCCCGGCCAGGGAACTACCCTGGCGGGATGCGCAGTGAAACCCCCGCAGGACGGGTGAGCGGTTCCGTGGACACGGCCGTGGACGACTCCGGCCCCGGTGACGGCCTCGTCAAGGCGGGCGTCGTCGTCTTCGCGGTCGGCGCGCTCGCGACGCTGGTCACGGTGGCTCCGCTCCTCCTCGGCACCGACCCCTTCCCGACCGTCGCCTATCTGGTGTCGATGCTCATGGGCGTCGGTTTCGCCCTCGCAGCCGCCGGGGTCCTCCGCTCCGTCGCGGCCCAGCGGCGGCAGGCCCGGCGGGCCTCCTAGGCGTCCTGGGCGGGGCGGCCCGCGAGGTGGGCCGTCCACCAGGCGCGGAAGTCCGTCAGGTCCTCCAGGACCACGTCGGCGCCGGCCGCGCGCAGCTCCGCGGCGTCGCACGGGCCGGTCGTGACGGCCACCGACAGGGCGCCGGCGGCCTTCGCCCCGCGCACGTCTCCGACGTGGTCGCCGACGTAGACCGAGGCGCCGTGGGCGCGCAGCGCCTCCGCCTTGGCCTCGGCGAAGAGGCGGCCGACGACCGCGTCCGGCTCGATGCCCAGGTGGGCGAAGTGGCGGTGGGCGTCGGGGGCGTTCTTGGCGGTGACGACGACGGTCCGGCCGCCGGCCTCGCGGACCGCGTCGAGGGCGTCGCGGGCTCCGGGCATGGGAACGGTCGGCGCGATCGCGTACTCGGGGTAGAGGGCGCGGTAGCGGGCGGTCATCTCGGTGACCTGTCCGGCGGGCACCCAGTGCGCCATCTCCTGCTCCAGCGGCGGGCCGAGCCGGGTGACGACGAGGTCGGCGTCGACGTCGACGCCGTACTTCTCGGAGAACGCCACGAAGGCGGCGCGGATGCCGGGGCGGGTGTCGAGGAGCGTCAGGTCGAGGTCGAAGCCCACGGTGAGCGGGGCGCCGGATGTGTTCGTCGTCATGGGGGACATTGTGCCCGGGTGTTCGAATAGGGCCGTTGCTTAAACTGAGCCAAGCCTTACCGAACCTCCTCCTCGCCCGATGGGTGCTCATGACAGCCGCTTTCCGTTCCAGACGGGTCCTCGCGACCTCGGCGGCCGTCGTCGCCCTGCTGCTCGCCGTCCTCCTCAGCCTCGCCGTCGGCGCCCGGCCCATCGCCCCCGGCACCGTCCTCGACGCCCTCCTGCACGGCGGGACCGGGGACGACGCCGAGGTGGTCCGGCAGCTGCGCATACCGCGCACCGTCATCGGGCTGATGGTCGGCGCCGCCCTCGCGCTCGCCGGCACCGCCCTCCAGGGCATCACCCGCAACCCGATCGCCGACCCCGGCATCCTCGGCATCAGCCAGGGGTCCTCGGTCGCCGTCGTCCTCGCCATCGCCTTCCTCGGCGTGCACAGCCTCTCCGGCTACGTGTGGTTCGCCTTCGCCGGCGCCGCGCTCGCCTCGGTCGCCGTGTACGCGATCGCCTCCAGCGGCCGGGGCGGCGCCACGCCCGTGAAGCTGGCGCTCGGCGGCGCGGCGATCAACGCGCTGCTGCTGTCCGTCACGACCGGCGTGCTCACGACGAAGGCCGCCGCGCTGGACGAGTTCCGGTTCTGGCAGATCGGCTCGCTCGACGGGCGGGACGCGGCCACCATCGGGCAGATCTGGCCCTTCCTGCTGCTCGGCGCCGTCCTGGTGCTCTCGGTGGCCCGCGGCCTGGACGCGCTCGCGCTCGGCGAGGACGTCGCCAAGGGCCTCGGGCAGAAGGTCGCCACCGTCCGGATCGTCGGCGGGCTCGGCGCGACCGTCCTCACCGGCGCGGCCGTCGCCGCCGCCGGCCCGATCGCCTTCGTCGGCCTCGCCGTCCCGCACATCGCCCGCGCCGTCGTCGGCTCCGACCACCGGTGGGTGCTGCCGATGGCCGCCCTGATCGGACCGGTGATGGTGCTGGTCGCGGACGTCGCCGGCCGGATCGTCTTCCCGCCCGGCGAGGTGCCCGCCGGCGTCATGACGGCGCTCATCGGCGTGCCGTTCCTGGTGACCCTGGTGCGGCGGAAGGCGGTCCCGGCATGAGCCTCACCGAGAAGGCCCCGGCCGCCGTGGCGCGGCCCGGCGCCACCCGGCCCGCCGGGTACGGACTCGTCCGCACCGGCCCCGCCTCCTTCCTCGTCCACCGGCGCTCGGTGCTGGCCGCCGCGGTGCTGCTCCTGCTGCTGGCCGCGGTCTCGGTCGCGTACCTCTGCGTCGGCGAGCGGACCATCGCCCCCGGCGAGGTCCTCACGATCCTCACCGGCGGCGACTCGCCCGCCGCGTTCGTCGTCGAGGAGCTGCGCGCGCCCCGGCTCGTCACCGCGCTCGCCGTCGGCGCCGCCTTCGGGATCGCCGGAGCGCTCATCCAGACGGTGGCCCGCAACCCGCTCGCCTCGCCCGACATCATCGGCATCAGCCAGGGCGCCGGCGCGGTCACCGTCGCCGCGATGACCTTCGGCCTCGCCTCGTACACGGTCCTGCCGTACCTGTCGATCGCGGGCGGCGTCCTCGCCGCCGCGCTGGTGTACGTCTTCGCCTGGCGCGGCGGTCTGCACGCCACCCGCTTCGTCCTCATCGGCATCGGCTTCGCCATCGCCCTGCGGTCCCTCATCACCCTCTTCATGACCAAGGGCGACTTCCTCGTCGCCCAGCAGGCGCAGATCTGGCTGACCGGCTCGCTCAACGGGCGCGGCTGGGAGGAGTCGGCGCCGGTCCGCTGGACCCTGCTGCTGATGCTGCCCGCCGTGCTGTGGGCGGCCCGCGCCCAGCGGACGGTCTCCCTCGACGACGCCACCGCGACCGCGCTCGGCGTCCGCCTCGGGCGGGTGCGGCTCGGGCTGGTCGCGGTCGGCGTGGTGCTGGCCTCCGTCGCCACCGGCGTCGCCGGGCCGGTCGACTTCGTGGCCCTGCTCGCCCCGCAGATCGCCCGCCGGGTCACGCGCACGGCGCAGATCCCGCTGTTCTGCTCGGCGCTGCTCGGCGCGCTGATCGTCACCGCCGCCGACCTGATCGGGCGGCGGCTGTTCTCACCGGTGGAACTGCCGGTGGGCGTCCTCACGGCGGCGGTCGGCGCCCCGTACCTGATCTGGCTCATCGTCCGGAGCCGCACGGGAGAGAAGGCATGACCAGACTGACCGCGCGCGGGCTGACCCTCGCCTACGAGAACCGGGTCGTCGTCGAGGACCTCGACCTGGCGGTCCCCGACGGCAAGGTGACCGTCATCGTCGGGCCCAACGCGTGCGGAAAGTCCACCACGCTGCGGGCGCTCGGACGGCTCCTCAAGCCCGTGCGGGGCGCGGTGCTCCTCGACGGGGAGGAGCTGGCGAAGCTGCCCACGAAGCGGATCGCCCGCTCGATCGGCCTGCTGCCGCAGACGCCCGTCGCGCCCGAGGCGATCACCGTCGCGGACCTCGTCGCGCGCGGCCGGCAGCCGCACCAGGCGTGGTGGAAGCAGTGGTCCGAGGAGGACGAGCGGGCCGTCACGGAGGCGATGGCGCGCACGGACGTCGCCGCGCTCGCGGACCGGTCCGTGGACGAGCTGTCGGGCGGCCAGCGCCAGCGCGTCTGGATCGCGATGGCCCTCGCGCAGGAGACGGACCTGCTGCTCCTCGACGAGCCCACCACCTATCTGGACATCGCGCACCAGGTGGAGGTCCTGGACCTCGTCCGCCGGCTCAACCGCACGCGCGGGCGCACGGTCGTCCTGGTCCTCCACGACCTGAACCAGGCGGCGCGCTACGCGGACCACCTCATCGCCATGAAGGCGGGCCGGGTGGTGGCCCAGGGCGCCCCGGCGGAGATCGTCACCGACGCGATGGTCCGGGACGTCTTCGGCCTCCCCGCCGTCGTCGTCCCCGACCCGGTCACCGGCTCCCCGCTGGTGGTGCCGGGGGCACCGTGGGACGCGGCGGTCTCCTCGGACGCGCCGTAGAGAGGCGCGGCCGGTCGCGCGCCGGTCAGCGGCGGCGGGCGCGCAGCAGGAGGTAGAGGGCGGAGGCGAGGGCGGCGGCCCTCAGGGTCCAGGGCCAGGTGTCGGCGACGGCCTGGTTCATGCCGTCGCCGCCCGCCGCCACCGCCTCGCCCCAGCGGCCCTCCACGCGGCCCCACAGCCATGCGATGCCGCCCGCGGCGGCGGCGCCGGGCAGGACGAAGACGGCCGTCTTCACCTGGGCGGGGGTCAGCCGGCGGGAGCCGTACGCGAGGAGCCAGCCGAGGGCCAGCGCGATCAGCCAGCCGAACGCGGCGCCGGCGATCAGCAGCAGCGCGGCGAGCAGCAGGAACGGGTGGGCGAAGCCGCCGCGGGCCCGGGCCGGGACCTCGCCCTCGGGTGCCGCGTCCGCCTCCGGGACCGGCGCGGGGCGGCGCCGGCGGAGGAGACGGACCAGGCGGCGGGCCCTGCCGGACGGGGGCGTCTCCGGCTCGGCCTCCTCCTCCGGTTCCTCGGGCTCCGGGGGGCGGAAGAGTTCCGGTGCCTCCACTCCGCCCACGAAGCCGGGGACGTGGAGGTCGTCGGCGTCGCCGTCGCCGAGGTCCGCGGACCAGCCGCGGGGGCGGGGGACGGCGGCCGCCTCCCGCCCGGGCGGCGGCGGGGTCGCGGCGGGGTCGGCCGCGGTGGCGGAGTCGGCGGTGCCTGCGGTCTCGGACCACCAGTCCCGGGGCGGCGGCACCGGAGCCGTACGGTCCGCGCCGGAGGCCCGTCGCACGACCTCGGCCGGGGTGCCCAGGTCGCCGAGGATGCCCCGGACGGCGGAGGGCGACTCCTCGCCGTAGGTGGCGCGGCGGCGGTCGATCTCGTCGCGCAGGCCGGCGACGAGGGCGGTGCGGTCGGCGGGCGGGAGGTGCCGCTGCTGTGCGACGTCGCCGACCTCGCTCAGGTAGTCCATGACCATCCGGTCGCTCTCGATGCCCACGCCGCCCCTCCACCGTCCGGCCGAACGCCGTCCCGGTCCTGACGGTAGCGCCTGCGCAGCGGATAACGTGGGGCGGATGGGGATCGGCGAGCTGGACCGGGAGGCGCACGTGCCCGAGGGACGTCCGAGTGGGACCGCGGCGAGCCCGCGCACGCTGGCCGAGGCGCTGCGGGCGCGCGGGGACGACGGGCTGGCCGCGCTGTTGCGGGCCCGCCCCGACCTGCTGGGCCCGGTGCCGAACGATCTGACGCAGCTGGCGACCCGGGCCGGGACGCGGGCGTCGGTGGTGCGGGCCCTGGAGCGGCTCGACCGCTTCTCGCTCCAGGTGGCGGAGGCGCTGGCGGTGGCGCCGGACCCGGCGCCGTACGCCGTGCTGGCCGGCCTGTTCGGCGGCGACCGGGACGCGGCGGGGGGCGAGGCGGCGGAGATCGGGGCGGCGTTGCCCCGGGCGGTGGCGCTGCTGCGCGAGCAGGCGCTGGTGTGGGGCGAGGACGACCGGCTGCGGCTGGTGCGGACCGCGCGCGAGCTGCTGTCGCCGTCGCCGCAGCACCCCTCGCCCACCGGCCTGGGCCCGACGGTCGCCGAGGCCACGGCCGGCATGTCGCCGGGGCGGCTCCAGGAGATCGTGGCGGCCGCCGGACTGCCGTCCACGCACGACCCGGTGTCGGCGGTCGCCGCGCTGACCGCGCTCTTCACCGACCGGGAGCGGATGGGCCGGCTGC
The DNA here is from genome assembly GCF_014656075.1 of Streptomyces hydrogenans. GTDB lineage: Bacteria > Actinomycetota > Actinomycetes > Streptomycetales > Streptomycetaceae > Streptomyces > Streptomyces hydrogenans. The sequence continues at coordinate 818 of NZ_BNBS01000099.1, read as the reverse complement.
TCGACACCGCCCCGCCGGAGGCCCTGTCCGTGCTGGACCGGCTGGTGTGGGGGCCGCCGTACGGCGAGGTGACGGCGAAGCCGACGCCGCCGGTGAGCTGGCTGCGCGACCGGGGGCTGCTGCTGCCGGTGTCGCCGCGCACGATGGTGCTGCCGCGCGAGGTGGCGCTGCACCTGCGGGGCGGGCGGGCGCACCGGGCGCCGGAGCCGCGCGCTCCGGAGCTGGGGGTGGCCCGCGCCTACCGTCCCCAGGTCGTGGACGGCGCCGCCGCCGGGCAGGCGTACGCGGCGCTGGCCACCGTCGAGGAGCTGCTGAAGTCCTGGGACCACGGCGGCCCGGCCGTGCTGCGGGCCGGCGGGCTGTCGGTGCGGGACCTGAAGCGGACCGCCGCCGCCCTGGACGTGCCGGAGCCCGTGGCGGCCTTCTGGCTGGAGCTGGCCTACGGGGCGGGGCTGCTGGCCTCCGACGGCGAGGCCGACGAGCGGTACGCGCCGACGCCCGCGTACGACGACTGGCTCGACCAGCCGCCGGCCGAGCGCTGGGCCCGGCTGGTCACCGCCTGGCTCACGGCGACCCGCACCCCCGGCCTCGTCGGCGGCCAGGACGCGAAGGGCCGGACGCTGTCCGCGCTCGGCCCCGACCTGGACCGCGCGGCCGCCCCCGAGGTGCGCCACCGGGTCCTCGGCCTGCTGGCGACCCTGCCGCCGGGCACGGCCGCCGACCCCGAGTCGCTGCTGGCCCGGCTGCGCTGGGAGCGCCCGACGCGCGGCACGTCCACGACGGGCAGCTCGGGCACGGCGCCCGCCGCGGCCTCCTCC
>NZ_BNBS01000098.1 GCF_014656075.1 Streptomyces hydrogenans | reverse complement strand
GGGGGCCGGGGCGGCGGGGGCGCCGAAGGCCGGGGGCGCGGCGGCCTGGGCGGGGGCGCCGAGGCCGGCGGCCGCCTGCTGGGGGGCCGCCTGCTGGGGAGCGGCGGGCTCCTCCTCCATGACCTCGCCGCCGAAGTTCCGCAGCAGCGCTTCCAGGCCGCCGTCGAAGCCCTGGCCGACGGCGGCGAAGCGCCACACGTCCTTCAGGTAGAAGTCGCCGAGCATGACCGCGCGCTCGGTGGAGAACTCCGCGCCGGTGAAGGCGTAGCGGGCGACCTCCTCGCCGCCGGCGACGATCCGGATCCAGCCGGGGCCGACCTGCGACATCTGGCCGTTGCCGTCGATGGTGGCGGTGAAGGCGAGCTTGTGGATCTGCGGGGGGATCCGGTCGAGGGTGACGCGGAACGACTCGGTGTCGCCGGACTGCGCCCCGAGCAGCTGGATGGACTCCTCGGGCGACTTCGGCTGGTTGAAGAAGACGAAATACCGGTCGTCCGAGAGCCGCTCGTCGGCGTCGAGGCCGAAGCAGCTGATGTCGAAGGTGAGCCCGGGAGCCGCGATCTGCACGCCCACGTACAGATCGGTGCCCGCGGTCAGATCACTGATCTTGGCCTTGTGGCCGCGTTGGAATTCCCTGGCCATGCGTAACGACCGTCCCCCATCCCGATGGCGAATGACTCGCGCCAGGCTAACCGCTGGGGCCGACATTGAGACAGGGGAGGTCGGATCCGGTACGGAATCGGGAAATCGGACGTCAGGCCGTGGTGTCCCCGTCCGGCGGGTGCGGAAGGCGGTCCGCGGCGACCACCCCTTCGAGGTAGCCCCGGGCCCGCTCGGTACGCGAGTACGCCTCCAGGAGCCGCCAGAAGGCTGGGCCGTGGCCGGGGACGAGGAGGTGGGCGAGCTCGTGCAGCAGGACGTAGTCGACGACGTACTCGGGCATCCCCTGGAGGCGGTGGGAGAGTCGGATGGTGCCCTCGGCGGGTGTGCAGGAGCCCCAGCGGCTGTTCTGGTTGGTGACCCATCGCACCGAGTCCGGCCGGGCCTTCCCGCCGAGGTACTGGGCGGAGAGCCGGGCGGCCCGCTCGGCCAGTTCGGCGTCGCCGCGGGTGGCGCGGCGCTCCTTGTCCCGGTCCTTGGCGTCGAGCTTCTCCAGCATCACGCCGACCCAGCGGCGCTCCTCGGCCTCCGACATCCGGGCCGGGATGAGGACGATCGTGCGGTCCCCCTCGCGGTAGGCGGAGACGGAACGGGTGCGGCGGGCGCTCCTGCGGATCTCGACTGGCACGCCTTCGACGGTACCCGGCGGACGCAACGGAATCCCCTTCATATGACCTATATGACTTTCGGGCGTGCCTGTGGACAACTTTCGGCGCCGATCCGCGGCGGTGGGCAGTCTGGTTCCGGTGGACAGCGGAGACGGGCGGGACGGACGGGGGCGGGGATGCATCCGATGGTGAAGCCGGCACTGCGCCGGGCGTGGCGCAGTCTGACCTGCGCGCAGTACGGGGTGACGCCGGCGCACGCGGTGGTGCTGGATCAGGTGGACGCGGCGACGGGCCGGCTGCTCGGGCTGATGGACGGGACGCGCGGGACGGCCTCGCTGCGGCGGGAGGCGGCGGCGCTGGGGCTGCCGGAGGGACGGCTGGACGCGCTGCTCGGGCGGCTCGGCTCGGCGGGCCTGCTCGTGGAGGCCGCGGCGGGACGGCCGGCGCGGCCGGGTCCCGAAGCGGGGGCGGTGGACGCGGCGCTGGATCCGCTGCGGGCGGACCTGGCCGCGCTCTCGGTGGTGTGCCCGGAGCCGGAGCGGGCGCTCGCGAGGCTGGCGGCCCGCCGGGAGCGGCGGGTGCGGGTGCGGGGCGCCGGGCGGGTGGGCGCGACGGTGGCGGCGCTGCTCGCGTCGGCGGGCGTGGGCGGTGGCGAGGTCGTCGACGGCGGCCGGGTCGAGCCGTGGGAGACGGCGCCGGGCGGGCTGCCGGCCGAGGCGGTCGGCGAGCGGCGGGGGGTGGCGGCGCGGCGGCTGGTGGGGCGCTGGGCCCGCGGTCCGGTGGCCGCGCGGCGGAGGTGCCGGCGGACGGTGCCGGGTGACGGGGGCGGTGCGGAGGCGCTGTCACTCGTGGTGGTGACGGAGCGGGACGGTCTGGGGGTGCGGGTGCCGGACCCGGTGGCGGCGGAGCCGTGGATGACGGCCGGGATCCCGCATCTGTACGCGGGGGTGCTGGAGGCGACCGGGGTGGTGGGGCCGCTGGTGCTGCCGGGCGGCACGGCGTGCGCCCGCTGTCTCCAGGAGGAGGCGACGGACCGGGACCCGGCGTGGCCGCGGCTGCTCGCGCAGTGGCGTTCGGGCGCCCCGCATCCGCTGCCGGCCTGTGACGTGGCGCTGGCGACGGCGGTGGCGGGGCTCGCCGCCGGGCACGCGCTGGCGTTTCTGGACGGGGAGCTCCCGGCGAGCACGGGGACCCGTTGGGAGGCGTCGATGCCCTCGCTGGGGTGGAGGTCGGAGCGGCTGGTGCCGCACCCGGCCTGTCCCTGCGGGGCCGCGCGCGGCAGGGTGGGGGTGGGCGTCTCGGCAGGCGGGGAGGCGCGTTCGGCAAGGATGGGGCGCAGCCCCGCAGGGCACGGCAGTCTGGGAATTGGAGGGGCGCATGTCTGATCTTCCCCGGAAGGCGGTCACCCGGACCGCCAAGTTGGCCGCGTTGCCACTGGGCTTCGCGGGGCGCGCGACATGGGGTCTGGGCAAGCGGATCGGCGGCAAGTCGGCCGAGTTCGTGGCCCGCGAGCTCCAGGAGCGGACGGCGGAGCAGCTGTTCAAGGTGCTCGGCGAACTCAAGGGCGGGGCCATGAAGTTCGGCCAGGCGCTGTCGGTCTTCGAGTCGGCGCTGCCGGAGGAGATCGCCGGTCCCTACCGGGCGGCCCTGACGAAGCTTCAGGACGCGGCGCCGCCGATGCCGGTGCGGACGGTGCACGGGGTCCTGGCGGAGCGGCTCGGCGAGGAATGGCGGGAGCTGTTCCTGGAGTTCGAGGACAAGCCGGCGGCGGCCGCGTCGATCGGGCAGGTGCACCGGGCGGTCTGGCACGACGGCCGCGAGGTCGCGGTGAAGGTGCAGTACCCGGGCGCCGGGGAGGCGTTGCTGGCGGACCTGGCGCAGCTCGGCCGGTTCGCCCGGCTGCTCGGGCCGCTGCTGCCAGGGATCGAGGTGAAGCCGCTCATCGCGGAGCTGCGCGAGCGGGTGTCGGAGGAGCTGGACTACGCCCTGGAGGCGCGGGCCCAGCGGGAACACGCCGAGGTCTTCGCGGACGATCCGGACGTGGTGGTGCCGGGGGTGGTGCACCAGGCGGAGCAGGTGCTGGTGACCGAGTGGATGGACGGGATCCCGCTCGCGGAGGTCATCGCGGAGGGCGGTCAGGAGCAGCGGGACCGGGCGGGGCAGCTGCTGGCCCGGTTCCTGTTCTCGGGCCCGGCGCGGACCGGGCTGCTGCACGCCGATCCGCACCCGGGGAACTTCCGGCTGCTGCCGTCGGAGAGCGGGGACGGGGCGGACGATCCGGCCGGGTGGCGGCTCGGGGTGCTGGACTTCGGCACGGTGGACCGGCTGCCGGGCGGCCTCCCGGAGATGATCGGGACCTGTCTGCGGATGACGCTGGCCGGCGAGGCCGAGCCGGTGTACGCGCTGCTGCGGTCGGAGGGCTTCGTGAAGGAGTCGGTCGCCCTCGACCCGGAGGAGGTGCTGGACTACCTGCTGCCGATCATCGAGCCGGCGGTGGCGGAGTCCTTCGGCTTCCACCGGGGCTGGATGCGGACGCAGGCGGCCCGGATCGCCGATCCCCGCTCCCCCGCGCACCAGCTGGGGCGGCAGCTGAACCTGCCGCCGTCGTACCTGCTGATCCACCGGGTGACGCTGTCCACGATCGGCGTGCTGTGCCAGCTGAACGCGACGGTCCGGCTGCGGGACGAGCTGGCGGCCTGGCTGCCCGGCTTCGAGCCGGCGTCCTAGCCGGCCTCCGGGCAGGCGGCCCGGCGGGCGCCCCGGTCACGCGTCGCGGCCGGGGCGGGTCACCACCAGGAGGAGTCGAGGCGGCCCTCGATGGCCCGGATGTTGGCGCGGGCGCACTCCTCGCAGAAGTACTCGCGGCGCCCGTTCTCGACGGAGCAGGTCCAGGTGAGGGGGAGGGTGTCGGCGGTCCTGCCGCAGCGTGCGCAGGCCACGGGCTCCTCCGCGGCGCGGGGCTCGTTCATCCTCGTGACGATAGCCCGGCGGGGCGGTCGCGGCGGGACAACGCACCGCGGGGGCCGGTCCGTTCGGACCGGCCCCCGCGGGGACGCCTGGTGGGGCGTCAGTTCATGACGGCCATGGCGAGGGCGCGGCGGGCGCGCAGCGAGACGCGCTCGGCGCGGCGCTGCATGCGCCGGGCGGCGATCAGGCGCACGGCCTGACGTTCCGCGTCGGCCTCACGCCGGCGCTCGTGCATATGGGCACGGGCCAGGGCTTCTGGGATGAGTTGCATGTCACGGGTCCTGTTCTGACGCGGCGCGGGGGCGCCGGCGAGGGAGAAGTCGGGGGTAGCGGAGCCGGTGGGCTCGGTGGCGGGCGTGGTCATCGGGGCCTGCTTCTGGGGATCGTGCGTGAGGGGGTGGTCGATCGTTCCGGTGCGCCTGGGGGCCTTGTGGGGTGCCTCCCAGGTCAGGGCGGTCACGCCGCGACCGGGTTCTTGCGCGGACGGCCGCGGGGCCGCTTGCGGGCGACGACCACGCCCTGGACGAAGAGCTCGCCGCCCCAGACACCCCAGGGCTCACGGCGCTCCTTGGCACCGGCGAGACACGCGGCGACCAGCGGGCAGGTCTTGCAGAGGGACTTGGCGTACTCGACGTCGGCCGGGGACTCGGCGAAGAAGACCTCCGGGTCGTAGGCGCGGCAGGGAACCGGGACGCCGAGGTTCTCGATGGCGTCGTCGAGCGCGGTGAGCGATGTCAGGGGGGTCAAGGCGTGGTCCTCCGTGAGGCCGGACGGGGGGATCGTTTCGGAAGGCGGTACGGACGGGGCGTGCGCTTCGAGTTGCACGGGTGTCTTTCCTCGTCTGGTCGTTTCCGGCCGGTCGGCCGGGTCTTCGGCTGGTACCGGGGTTTTCTTGTCCCGAGGCCCCTTCGCTCCGTCGTCCCCGTTCGGGGAAAACAGAAGGGCCGCGGATCCCGGGTGGGGTTCCGCGGCCCTGAAGGCGCCGGCCTGATCAGGTCAGGCTGGATCACTCCAGGGTTCGAGCCCACGGAAGGCCCACATCGTGTGGTGCTGCGTCGTCGTCTGCTGCTTGCCGGCACCGGCCGCCGCAAAGCCATAGGCCGTGATTCCGGCCTTGCCCTCTGCAGCCACCCGTGCCTTGGTCGGTCGCTCATCGCGCTCGATGACGGACATGCCGTTGCCGGACAGACCGGTGACGGGCAGACCGCTGCCAAGGAGCGCAAAGGCGGAGAGGCCGAGCGAGCAGGCGGAGGCGACCGAGCGATCGGTCATTTTGGCGGTGCGGACGATGGTGCTGTCGATGTTGCTGATCACTGGAATCGCCTCCTCTCGGCGTCTCGGAGAGCTCGGGGGTGAGCCGGGCTCTCGATGTTTATTTGGACAAGTACAGCACGAGACAGCGCTTCTTCAGAAGCCGCTGCTGCGTGGTTAAGAACCTATGGGGCTTGACGGGGCAGGCGCAAACTATTTTTCCCACGAGTTTCGATCAGTCGTCCTCGGCACCCGTCACACCCTCCTCACCTGCGCAGATGCTCAGGACTTCGGCTCCGAAGCGGTCCAGCTTGCGTGCGCCGACCCCGGCGATCACGGCGAGCTCGCCGCCGGTGGCGGGGACGCGTTCGGCGATGGCCATGAGCGTCTTCTCGGTGAAGACGCAATAGGCGGGCTGGCCGAGCGCCCGGGCGCGCTCCTCGCGCCAGGCGTGCAGCCGCTCGTACAGACCCTCGTCCATGTCGGAGGGGCAGTCCTCGCAGCGCAGCAGCTTCATGGCGCCGGCCTCGGTGAGGGTGGCGCCGCAGACCCGGCAGCGGACCGGGCCGCGCGAGCGGCGGCGGGCGGCGGGGGCGAGCGGGCCGCCCGAGGCGCCCCGCTCGACGCCGCCGGCCGGGCCGTGGCCGCCGAGCCGGCTGCCGGAGCCGGGGCGCAGGCCCTTGAGGAAGCGGCTGGGGACGCGGGAGGCGCGGCCGCCCGGGGAGCGGGAGAGCGCCCAGGAGAGCGTGAGGTGGACGCGGGCGCGGGTGACGCCCACGTAGAGCAGCCGGCGCTCCTCCTCGATCTGCTCGTCCGTCTTGGCGTAGGTGATCGGGAGCATGCCGTCGGTGAGGCCGACCAGGAAGACGGCGTCCCACTCCAGGCCCTTGGCGGCGTGCAGCGAGGCGAGGGTGACGCCCTGGACGGTGGGGGCGTGCTGGGCGGCCATCCGCTCGTCCAGCTCGGCGACGAGGTCGGCGAGGGTGACGCCGGGGCGGGCGGCGGAGAAGTCGTCGGCGAGCCGGGCGAGCGCGGCCAGCGACTCCCAGCGGTCCCGGACCGCGCCGGAGCCGGCCGGCGGCGCGCTGGACCAGCCCTGGCCGGAAAGCACCGCTCGCACCTGGGCGGGGAGGTCGTCGGCGCCGTCGAGGAGCGAGTCGTTCGCCCCGAAGCGGGCGGCGCCGCGCAGGGCCGCGAGCGTCTCGCGCACCTCCCGGCGCTCGAAGAAGCGCTCGGCGCCGCGCAGCTGGTAGGGGACGCCGGCGTCGGCGAGGGCCTGCTCGTAGACCTCCGACTGGGCGTTGATCCGGTAGAGGACGGCGATGTCGCCGGCCGGGACGCCGGCGGCGATCAGGTCGCGCACCCGGCGGGCGGTGCCCTCGGCCTCGGCGGGCTCGTCGCCGTACTCGGCGTAGACCGGCTCGGGGCCCGTCCCGCGCTGCGAGATCAGTTCCAGGCGGTGGTCGGCGGCCCGGCCGGACGCCTGGTTCAGCAGGCCGTTGGCGAGGTGCACGACCTGGGGGGTGGAGCGGTAGTCGCGGACCAGCTTGACCACGGTCGCGCGCGGGTGACGGGTGCGGAAGTCGAGCAGGTGGTCGGGGGTGGCGCCGGTGAAGGAGTAGATCGTCTGGCTGGCGTCGCCGACCACGCAGAGGCTGTCCCGCTCCCCCAGCCACAGCTCCAGGAGGCGCTGCTGGAGCGGCGAGACGTCCTGGTACTCGTCGACGACGAAGTGCTGGTACTGGCGGCGGATCTGTTCGGCGATGTCCTCCCGGTCCTGGAGGATGCCGACGGTGAGGAGCAGCACGTCCTCGAAGTCGATCACCGAGCGCTCGCCCTTGAGCTGCTCGTACATCGCGTAGAGCTGCCCGGTCTCGGCGGGGTCCCGGGGGGCCTCGCGCCGGGAGCGGGCGACGGCCGCCGGGTAGTCGGCGGGCACGGTCTGGGTGACCTTGGCCCATTCGATCTCCGCCGTGACGTCCCGCAGTTCGTTCCGGTCGAGCCGGAGCCGGCAGCGGGCCGCGGCCTCGGCGACGAGCTGCGCCTTGCGCTCGACGAGCCGGGGCAGCGGGCCACCGATCGCTTTCGGCCAGAAGAACTGGAGCTGCCGGAGGGCGGCCGAGTGGAAGGTGCGGGCCTGCACCCCGCCCGCGCCGAGCTGGCGCAGCCGGCCGCGCATCTCGCCGGCGGCGCGGTTGGTGAAGGTGACGGCGAGCACGCTCGCGGGCGGCAGCACGCCCGCCCGCACCCCGTAGGCGATCCGGTGGGTGATCGCCCGGGTCTTGCCCGTGCCCGCGCCGGCGAGGACGCACACCGGGCCGTGCAGGGCCACGGCGACCTCGCGCTGCTCCGGGTCGAGGCCGTCGAGCACCGCGTCGGCGGTCTCCGGGACCTGCGGGAAGAGAGGGGAGTGCGTTGCTGCTGTCACTCCGCCATGCTGCCAGGTCGGGCGGAGCGGTGCGGAGCGTCGTCCACAGGCCCGGCGTCGCGGTCGTACCGTCGCACGGTCGGACGATCACGCCGTCCGGTCCCGGACGCGGCGCAGGTCACCCGGCGTGCGGGAATGGTCCGGCCGGTGGCGTACGTTCTTCCTTCGGTACCGACCCCCGACCCCAGAGGAGCGCCTGGCCATGCAGGGCACCGTGACGATGTACAGCACCGAGTGGTGCGGCTACTGCCGCCGGCTGAAGGGCCAGATGGACCGCGAGGGCATCGCGTACACCGAGATCAACATCGAGCTGGACCCGGCGTCGGCCGCCTTCGTCGAGCAGGCCAACGGCGGGAACCAGACCGTCCCGACGGTCCTGGTCGTCGCCCCCTCCGGCACCGAGTCGGTCATGACGAACCCGAGCCTGGCCCAGGTCAAGCAGGCGCTGACCGTCTGAGGCCCGCCTCCGCGGGACGTGCGAAGGGCCCCCGTTCCTCGGAACGGGGGCCCTTCGCACGTCCTAGACCACGTCCCCGGGCTTCGGCAGCGGCTTGCCGTACCAGAGCTCGATCAGCCGGGAGGCGATCGAGATGCCGTACGGCGGCAGCACCTCGCCCGAGGCGAAGCCGGCCTCCAGGTCCTCGCGGGAGAACCAGCGGGCCTCGTGGATCTCCTCGCCGTCGACCTCGATCTCCGGGGAGGTCGCCCGGGCGAAGAAGCCCAGCATCAGGCTGGACGGGAAGGGCCAGGGCTGGCTGGCCACGTACGACACCTCGCCGATGGTGACGCCGGCCTCCTCGAAGACCTCCCGGACCACGGCCTGCTCGATCGACTCGCCCGGCTCGACGAAGCCGGCCAGCGTCGAGAAGCGCCCCTCCGGCCAGTGCACCTGGCGGCCGAGCAGCGCCCGGTCCTGGTCGTCCGTGACCAGCATGATCACCGCGGGGTCGGTGCGCGGGTAGTGCTCGGCTCCGCAGACCGGGCAGCGGCGGATGTGCCCGGCGGCCGCGATCACCGTGCGCTCGCCGCAGCGGGAGCAGAAGCGGTGCAGGCGCTGCCAGTTCTCCAGGGCGACCGCGTGGGTCATCAGGCCCGCGTCGCGGGGCGACAGGAGCAGGCCGGCCTCGCGCAGGCCCGCCGGGCGCGCCGACTGGTCCATGCGGCCGGGCAGCGAGTCCTTCTGGAGCGCGAAGTAGGAGACCCCGTCGGCGTCGGTGCCGAGGAAATAACGGTGGGTCTCGGTCATCGGCGCCTCGAACGCCGGGGTCATGACGAGTTCGGTGGTGCCGTCGGGGCGGTCGTCGATCAGCACCTGGCCGCCGGACACCACGAAGACGCGCGTGCTCGGGTGGCTCCAGGCGGCCGCCAGCCACGCCTCGTCGAGGCGGTGGTGGGCGGCGCGGTCGATCCCGCCCGGTGCGGTGAGCGAGATCGGACGGTCCGCGAACGCGTTGTTCAAGGTGCTCACAGGTGCTTCCAGCTCCCCCGGTTCGATGTCGGTCATTACGGCGTCCCGCACCCGGCGCTCAGCGCTCGCCGGCCCGCAGGGCGGCCGGGAGGTCGCCCCACAGGTACGCGGTCGTCTCGACGCCCTTCATGAGGAGGTCCAGCTCGACCTTCTCGTTCGGCGCGTGCCAGCCGTCGGACGGGACCGAGATGCCCAGGAAGAGCACGGGCGCGTCCAGGACGTCCTGGAGGTCGGCGGCCGGTCCCGAACCGCCCTCGCGCGTGTAGCGGACGGTGGCGCCGTCGAAGGCCCGGCTCATCGCCCCGGCCACCGCCGTGAGGGCCGGGTGGCCGAGCGGGGTGAGGCAGGGGCGGGTCGGGGCGCCGAAGACGACGTCGTACCGGATCCCGGCGGGCACGAGTCCGGCCAGCCACTCCCGGACCAGCGTCTCGACGCGGTCCGGGTCCTGGCCGGCGACCAGCCGGAACGACAGCTTGAGGTGGGCGGAGGCGGGGACGATCGTCTTGCCGCCGGGGCCCTGGTAGCCGCCGCCGATGCCGTTGACCTCCGCGGTTGGGCGGGCCCAGACGCGCTCCAGGGTGGAGTGGCCGGCCTCGCCGAGGGTGCCGTGGGACTTGGCGGTGCGCAGCCACGCGGCCTCGTCGAAGGGCAGCTCGGCGACGAGCCGCCGCTCGGCCTCCGTGAGCTCGCTCACCCCGTCGTAGAAGCCGGGGATCGCGACCCGCTCGTCGGCGTCGTGCAGGGCGGCGACGATCCGGCCGGCGATCGTGGCCGGGTTGGGCACGGCGCCGCCGAAGGAGCCGGAGTGGATGTCCTGGTCGGGGCCGCGCAGCTCGATCTCGCAGTCGGCGACGCCGCGCATGCCGGTGCAGACGGTGGGGGTGGTCTCGGACCACATGCCGGTGTCGGAGACGATCACGACGTCGGCGGCGAGCCGGCCGGCCCGCTCCTCGACGAGCGCCCGGAAGTGCGGGGAGCCGGACTCCTCCTCGCCCTCCACCAGCAGTTTCAGGTGGACGGCGGGGGCCGTGCGGCCGGTCGCGGCGAGGTGGGCGCGGACCCCGAGGGTGTGGAAGAACACCTGGCCCTTGTCGTCGGCGGCCCCGCGCGCGTACATCCGGCCGTCGACGACCGTCGGCTCGAACGGGTCGGTGTGCCAGCCGTCCTCGCGGGCGGCCGGCTGCACGTCGTGGTGGCCGTAGACGAGGACCGTCGGCGCGTCCGGGTCGTCGGACGGCCACTCGGCGAAGACCGCCGGGGCCCCGTCGGTCTCCCAGACCTCGACCGTGGTGAACCCGGTGTCCTTGAGGGCGCCGGCGAGCCAGTCGGCGCTGCGTCGCACGTCCGCGGCCCGCTCGGGCTGCGCCGACACGGACGGGATGCGCAGCCACGCGGCGAGGTCGTCGAGGAAGGCGGCGCGGTGCCGCTCGACGTAGGCACGTACGGGGTGGACGACGCTGTCCGGGGTCTCGCTCATGCTCACGAGCCTATCCGGCGCCGGGGGGTGCCCCGCCCAGCAGGATGGCCTCCAGCTCCGCCCGGCCGGGCAGCCGGGCCGGGCGGGCCACCTCGCCCGTCCGGACGTACACGAACGCGGCGGCCACCTCCTCGGGCTCCAGGCCGTGCTGCTCGGCCCAGGCGAGCCGGTACAGCGCGAGCTGGAGGGGGTCGGCGGTGCGGTGGTGGCTGGTCTTCCAGTCGACGATCTCGTACGCCCCCGAGTCCGGGTCCCGGTAGACGGCGTCGATCCGGCCCCGGACCACCCGGCCCGCGAGGGTGAGGTGGACGGGGACCTCCACGCGGTACGGGGTGCGGTGGGCGTACTGCGTGCGGGCGAAGGCCTCCTTGAGGGCCTCCAGGTCCCGCTCGTCGACGATCTCCGGCTCGCCGGCGAACTCCTCGCCGCCGGGCAGCTCGTCCGGGCCGAGGAAGGGCAGCGGCAGCTCCTCGAAGCGGGACTCCACCCACGCGTGGAAGCGGGTGCCGCGCCGGGCGGCGGGCTGCGGGGGCTTGGGCATGGGCCTGGCCAGCTCCTGCGCGAAGCCGTCCGGGTCCTCGGCGAGGCGTATCACCTGGGAGGCGGAGAGGTACGCGGGGAGGAGGACGTCCCGGGTGGTGGCGCGGGTGCGGTGCAGCTCGGCGGTGAGGGCGGTGAGGTCGCGGTCCCAGGAGGCGAGGGTGCGGAGCTCCTCCGGGGTGAGGGCCTCCCTGGGGTGCGGGACCGTCTCCGCGGGCGCGTCCGCGAGTCCGTCCGCGGGGTCGTCCGGGAGCCAGAGGTCGTCGGGGTGCGGGTCCCGGGGGGCGGGCTCGGGCGGGGCGGCGTTCCACAGGTGGTGGTGGACCAGCTCGGCGGCCCTCCTGCGGCGCCGGAGCGCCTCCTCGTCCAGCGGCAGGGGCCACGGCAGGTCGCCGGTCGCCTCCGCCAGGAGGGGGTTCTCGGCGCCCTTCTCGGGTTCGTCCGCCCAGGACTCGATGTCGCCGTGGCCCCGCTCGCAGTGGGCGTACAGCTCGTGGAGGAAGGCCGAGGGGCCGCGGGGCCGCTTCTGGGCGGGGCCCCACCAGTGGGCGGAGGCGAGGAGGAGGGTGCGGGGGCGGGTGAAGGTGACGTAGCCGAGGCGGAGCTCCTCGGTGTGCTGGTGGTCCTTCATGGCGGTCTTGAAGGCCGCCAGGGACTTGGCGTCCCAGGCGGTGAGGTCCGGAAGGGTGGCGGCGTCGCCGCGCAGGGCGTGCGGGAGGACCTGGGGCTGGGAGGTCCAGGACTCGCGCGCGCGTGCGGAGGGGAACTGGCCGGTGACCAGGCCGGGGACGGCGACGACGTCCCACTCCAGGCCCTTGGACTTGTGCGCGGTGAGCACCTTCACGGTGTTCTCGCCGCCCGGCAGGGCGTTGTCGAGGCCCTTCTCGAACCGGACGGCGGTGCGCAGGAAGCCGAGGAAGGCGAGGAGGCTGGCCTCGCCGTCGAGGGAGGCGAAGCCGGCGGCGACGTCCAGGAAGTTGCCCAGGGTCTCGCGGCGGCGGGCGGCGAGCGCGTGCGGGGAGGCGGAGAGCTCGACCTCCAGGCCGGTGACGGTCAGGACCCGGTGGAGGACGTCCATGAGCGGGTCGGCGAGGGAGGCGCGCAGGGAGCGCAGCTCGGCGGCGAGGCGGGCGAAGCGGACCCGGGCCTCGGCGGAGAAGGGCAGGCCGTCGTCGGCGTGGCCCGTGGAGTCGAGGAAGGTGTCGAGGGCGTCGGCGAGCGAGATCACCTCGGCGGGGTCGACGCCCTCGACGGCGGCGGCGAGCCGCTGCCCGGGGTCGGCCCCGGGGGCGCCGCGGTGGACGAGGAGGCGGGCGCGGCGGCCGAGGAGGGCGAGGTCGCGGGGGCCGATGCGCCAGCGGGGGCCGGTGAGGAGGCGGACCAGGGAGGCGTTGGCCCCGGGGTCCTGGAGGACCTCGCAGACGGCGACGAGGTCGGCGACCTCGGGGAGGTGGAGCAGGCCGGAGAGGCCGACGACCTCGACGGGGACGTCCCGGGCGACGAGCGCGGCGTGGATCGCGGGGAAGTCGCCGGCGGTGCGGCACAGGACGGCCATGGAGCCGGGCTCGCGGCCGGTGGCGACCAGGTGGGCGAGGGAGTCGGCGAGCCAGTCGATCTCCTCGGCGTGGGTGGGGAGGAGGGCGATCCGGACGGTGCCGTCGGCCTCGGCGCCGGGCGCGGGGCGCAGCGCCTCCACGCCCGCGTGCATGGCGCGCAGGGGGGCGGCGAGGCCGTTGGCGAGGTCGAGGAGGCGGCCGCCGCTGCGGCGGTTCTCGGAGAGGGAGTGGCGGCTCGCGGGGGTGCCGTCGGCGTGCGGGAAGTGGTCGGGGAAGTCGTCCAGGTTGGCGACCGAGGCGCCGCGCCAGCCGTAGATGGCCTGGCAGGGGTCGCCGACGGCGGTGACGGGGTGGCCGGTGCCCTGGCCGAAGAGGCCGGAGAGGAGCAGCCGCTGGGCGACGGAGGTGTCCTGGTACTCGTCGAGGAGGACCACCCGGAACTCGTCGCGGAGGATCGCGCCGACCTCGGGGCGGGTGGTGGCGAGCCGCGCGGAGAGGGCGATCTGGTCGCCGAAGTCGAGGAGGTCGCGGGAGCGCTTGGCGGCCCGGTAGCGGCTGACGAGTCCGGTCAGTTCGCGGCGGGCGGCGGAGGTCTCGGGGAGTCTGCGCAGGTCGTCGTTGGTGAGCTTCGCCTCGGCGAGCTCGGTGAGGAGCCGGGCGTCGTGGGCGAGGAGGTCGGCGGGCTCGACGAGGTGCTCGGCCAGCTCGGCGTCGAGGGCCAGCAGGTTCTCGACGAGGGCCGGGAAGGACTTGGTGAGCGCGGGGTACGGGCCGGGGGCCTCGCGCAGGACGCGCGCGGCGAGCTGGAAGCGGGTGGCGTCGGCGAGGAGCCGGGAGGTCGGTTCGAGGCCGATGCGCAGGCCGTGGTCGGTGAGGAGCTGCCCGGCGAAGGCGTGGTACGTGGAGATGCGGGGCTCGCCCGGGGGGTCGTCCGGGTCCACCGGGTCGGGGTCGGTGACGCCGGCGCGGACGAGGGCGGTGCGGACGCGCTCGGCGAGCTCGCCGGCCGCCTTGTTGGTGAAGGTGAGCCCGAGGACCCGCTCGGGGGCGACCTGTCCGGTGCCGACCAGCCACACGACCCGGGCCGCCATCACCGTGGTCTTGCCGGAGCCTGCGCCGGCCACGATGACCTGCGGGGCGGGCGGCGCGGTGATGCAGGCCGTCTGCTCCGGGGTGAAGGGGATGCCGAGGAGCTCCTTGAGCTGCTCGGGGTCGGTGAGGTGAGCGGTCACCTTGAAGAGGCTAACCGGACGGTCGGACATTCCCGTCCGGTGCGGCTCCCGCCCGCGGGGCTCAGGCCCGGGTGCCGGGGTCGAGGCGGGAGAGGTCGACGGTCTCGTCGGCGGGCGGGGCGGTGACCCTGACCGGGCGGTCGAACTCCGAGAGGGTCATCGAGCCGGGTTCGTCGCCGCCGGTCCTCACGACCTGGCGGATGTACGGCTTGCCCTCCTGGGCGACGGAGACCGTGGTGGTCTCGCCGGACTCCTTCTCCACGAGGGTCGCCACGGGCGTGCGGTCGACCTCGCGGTCGGGGCCGCGGGTGAGACCGGAGCGGTCGTCCTTGCCGAGGTCGTCGAGGAGGGAGTCGAGGTCGCAGACCTCGCCGAGGTCGGCGCTGCCTGCCTGGCCGGGGGCGATCTTGAGCCAGCGGCCCTTGACGAGTTCGATGACCGGGGCGATCTCGTTCTCGGGGACCCCCTGCTCGGTCATGGAGATCCGCCAGAACGCCTCGTCGCCCTTGAGGTAGGTGACGCCGTCGAGCCGGCGGAGCTCCGCGTCGCCGTCGTCGACGCCGATGCGGCCCCGGCAGGAGCCCTGGTCGTCGACGGAGAAGTCGACGTCGAGGTCCTGTCCCTCGGAGACGACCCGCCCGGTCATGCGGAGGGAGTCGGCGGAGCGGGTGGCGTCGACGGCCCGGTCGGCGATCTGCTCGGGGGTGAGCCCGTCGAAGGGATCGGGCGACGGGGCGGCGGGGGCCGCCGCGGGGCCCGCAGCGGCCGGCGCCGCCCAGGCCGCCGCCCGGGCGGGGCCCGCGACGGCGACGGCCGCGCACACGACGGCGGCGGCGCGGAGCGTCCGGTGGCTGGACTGGGACCGCATACGAGCCTCCTCGTCCCCCGGGGTCCTCCCGGACCCCCGGACCCTGTCACCAGGGTCGCCCCGCGCGCGCGTGGCCGCTACTCAGCCCGGAGGGTCAGCCCTTGAGGGCTTCCTTCATGAGCTGCTCCATGTCCATGACCTGGTCGGCCGGCGGGGCCTCGACGGTGACCGGCTTGTCGTAGTCCTTGAGCGTGACCGTGCCCGGGTCGTCGCCACCGGTGGTGACGACGCGGAGGATGTACGGCTTGGCGGAGTCGCGGGCCACGTACAGCGTGGTGGACTCGCCGTCCTTGTCGCCCTTGCCGGTGAGGACGACGGCCTGGGCGCCGTCCACGTCGGCGTCCTCGCCGCGGGTGAGGCCGGAGGTCTTGGTCTCCTTCTCCATGTCGGCGAAGATCGTCTTGAGGTCGCAGAAGTTGTCGGAGTCCTTGGACTCGCCGGCCTCGGCCGGGGACTTCATCCAGCGGCCCTGGAGGAGCTGACCGAAGTCGGGGCCCTCGGCGGAGGCGTCCTCGCCGCCGGTGGACGCCGTCCAGAAGGCGTCGTCGCCCTTGATGTAGAGGTCGCCGCCGGTGCCGACCATCTCGGCCTTGCCCTCGCCGGCGGTGGACATGCTGCCCTTGCAGGAGCCCTTGCCGTCGACGGTGACGTCGACGGTCGTCTCCTTGCCGTCCTCCTTGCCGGAGCCCTGCATGTGGACGGAGGTGGCGGCCTTGGTGGTCTCGACGGCCTTCTTGGCGATGTCGTCGGCGGAGAGGCCCGCGAAGGGGTCGGCGGCCTTGTCGTCGCCCTTGCCGCAGCCGGTGACACCGGCGACGACGCTCAGACAGATCGCCGCGGTGGCCCAGAGCTTCCGGTTGGCCCTCATGCGCGTACTCCTCAAGCGTGCGTGATGCCTTCGACGTGTTCGAAAGCGAATACTCACAGGTTCTCTTCACGGCGACCTTATGCGGTGCCGCGCAGACAGTGACCTGCCGGACCGGGGAAAGGATGTACGACCGGGAACGTGATGCCGGTCACGCCCCGTTCAGTCGACGACCTGGCGGCCCTCCGGGCGGGCGCTGCAGGCGGCGCGGAAGGAACAGGTCTCGCAGTGTCGGCCGGCGCTGGGGGCGAAGCGCTCGTCGAGGACCCGTCCGGCCGCGGTGGCGAGCAGATCGCCGACCCACTCCCCCTCCGGCGGCGGTTGGGCCTGCACCTTGGGCAGCGCGTCGCCGCCCTCCTTCTTGGGCGCGGCCTGGCGCAGCTGGACGAGTTCGGCGCCGCCGGGTTCGGGGCGGCGGCCGTCGAAGACCTCGTCCAGGGCGCCCGCGCGGACGGCGAGCTGGTAGACGGCGAGCTGCGGGTGGCGGGCCACCTCGGGTCCGGTGGGGGCGGCCTTGCCGGTCTTGAAGTCGACGACGTAGGCGCGGCCCTCCGCGTCGGTCTCCACGCGGTCCATGGAGCCGCGGATGCGGACCTGGTACTCCCCCGCCTCCAGGGTGACGTCGAAGCCGTGCTCGGAGGCGGCGGGGGTGCGGCCGCCGCGGTCCATGACGTGCCAGCGCAGGAACCGTTCCAGCGCCACGCGCGCGTGGGCCTTCTCCTGCGCGGACTTCCAGGGGGCGTCGAAGGCGAGCGCGTCCCACACGGTGTCCAGGCGGGCCATGAGGACGTCCAGGTCGGCGGGGGTGCGGCCGGAGGCGACCTCGTCGGCGAGGACGTGGACGACGTTGCCGAAGCCCTGGGCGGCGGAGGCGGGCTCGGCGGCCTTGACCTCGCGGCCCAGGAACCACTGGAGGGAGCAGGTGGCGGCGAGGTTCTCCAGGGCGCTCGGGGAGAGCGCGACGGGCCGGTCGCGGTCGCGCAGCGGCGCCTCGCCGCGGGTGGGTTCGTGGAGGCCCCACCAGCGGTCCGGGTGGGCGGCCGGGACCATCGGCTGCCCGTCCTCGTCGGCGAGGGCGGCCAGGGTCGCCAGGCGGCGGGCGGCGGCGTCCCGGAGCGCGGGCGAGGCGTCCGGGTCGACGGTGGTGGCGCGCAGTTCGGCGACGAGCGCGGAGACGGCGAGCGGGCGGCGGGGCCGGCCGGGCACCTCCCTGGGCTCCACGCCCAGCTCGGCGAGGAAGCGGGAGGGCTGGTCGCCGTCCTCGGCGGGGGCCTTGACGGCGGTGACGACGAGCCGTTCGCGGGCGCGGGTGGCGGCCACGTAGAAGAGGCGGCGCTCCTCGGCGAGGAGGGCGCCGGGGGTGAGCGGTTCGGCGAGGCCGTCGCGGCCGATGCGGTCGGCCTCGAGGAGGGAGCCGCGGCGGCGGAGGTCCGGCCAGAGGCCCTCCTGGAGGCCGGCGACGACGACGAGGCCCCACTCCAGGCCCTTGGAGCGGTGGGCGGTCATCAGGCGGACGGCGTCGGGGCGGGTGTGACGGCGGGTCAGGGTGTCGGCGGCGATGTCCTGGGCGTCCAGCTCCTCCAGGAAGTTGAGCACGCCGCGGCCGCCGAGCCGCTCCTCGGCGCGGGCGGCGGTCTCGAAGAGGGCGCAGACCGCGTCGAGGTCCCGGTCGGCGTTCCGGCCCGCGGGGCCGCCGCGGAGGGCGGCGCGCTCCAGGCGGCCGGGCCAGGGGGTGCCGTTCCAGAGCACCCAGAGGGCCTCCTCGGCGGTGCCGCCGGCGGCGAGGAGGGTGCGGGCCTCCTGGAGGAGGCGGCCGAGGCGCTGGGCGCCGCGGGCGTAGGCGGGGTCGTGGGCGGCGAGGCGCTCGGGTTCGGCGAGGGCGCGGGTGAGGAGGACGTCGGAAGGGGGCGGGACCCTGTCGCCGGCGGCGCGGTGCTCCTCCCGGAGGGCGCGGCCCAGTCTCCGCAGGTCCGCGGGGTCGACGCCGCCCAGGGGCGAGGCCAGGAGTTCGAGGGCCGTCTCGACCGGGAGCCAGGACTCGGGCTCGGGGGCCGGGGCGGGTTCGGACGCCGGCGCGGGCTCGGGGGCCGGGGCGGGTTCGGACGCCGGCGCGGGCTCGGGCTCGGCGGACGGGGCGGCGCCGTCGTCGGTCGTGCCGGCGCGTTCCGCCGGGGTGGCCACCGCCCGCAGGGCCAGGAGCAGGGGGGCCACCGCCGGTTCGTGGCGCAGCGGGGTGTCGGCGGCGTCGGTCTCCACGGGGACGCCGGCCGAGGTGAGGGCGCGGCGGAGGGAGGGGAGGACGGCGGAGGCGCGGGTGAGGACGGCCATGTCGTGCCACGGGACGCCGTCCTCCAGGTGGGCGCGGCGCAGCAGGTCGGCGATGTTCTCGGCCTCGGCGGAGGCGGTGGGGTAGGTGTACGCCTCGGCGCGGCCGCCGTCCCGGACGGGCGCGAGTTCGCGGTGGGCACGGACGGCGGCGGCGGGCAGCCGGGTCATCGGCATCCGGCGGGTGAGCTGCCGGGTGGCGGCGAGGAGGTCCGCGCCGGCCCGGCGGGAGGTGCCGAGGACCCGGACGGGGGCGCCGCCGAAGGCGGCGGGGAAGTCGAGGATGCCGTTCACGTCGGCGCCCCGGAAGGCGTAGATGGACTGGTCGGGGTCGCCGAGGGCGACGACCGTGTTCCGGCCGCCGCCGGTGAGCGCGGTGAGGAGCCGGACCTGGGCGGGGTCGGTGTCCTGGTACTCGTCGACGTAGACGGCGTCGTACCCGGGGAGGGCGGTCCGTTCGGCGAGGAGGACGGCCCGGTGGACCAGCTCGGTGTAGTCGAGGACGCCCTGGAGGTCGAGGACGTCGAGGTACTCGGCGAGGAAGCCGGCGGCGGCCTTCCAGTCGGGGCGGCCGACGCGTTCGGCGAAGCGGCTCAGCGCGTCGGGCCCGAGGCCGAGCTCGCGGGAGCGGGCGAGGACGGCGCGGACCTCGTCGGCGAAACCGCGGGTGGTGAGGCAGGCGCGCAGTTCGTCGGGCCAGCGGACGCCGCCGACCCCGGCCCGTTCGAGGTCGATCTGACCGGCGAGGAGTTCGCGGACGGCGAGGTCCTGCTCGGGGCCGGAGAGCAGCCGGAGGGGTTCGGCGAAGAGTTCGGCGTCCTGGTGGGCCCGGATGAGGGCGTAGCAGTACGAGTGGAAGGTGGTGGCCTGGGGCGGGCGGCGGCCGCCGAGCCGGGTGGCCATCCGGTCGCGGAGTTCGACGGCGGCCTTGCGGCTGAAGGTGAGGACGAGGATCCGCTCGGGGTCGGTGCCGCGCTCCATGCGGGCGGCGACGGCCTCCACCAGCGTCGTCGTCTTCCCGGTGCCGGGTCCGGCGAGGACGAGGAGCGGTCCCCTGTCGTGCTCAACCACCGCCCGCTGCGCTGCGTCCAGCTGAGGGGGGTCCACCGGGGCCGGGGCCGTGCGCACCAGCCGGTACGCGCCGGGGGTCCGCTGCCTGCCCGCGCCCGGGTACGGCTGTCCCTGGTGCGGCGGCGTCGGCCGGGTGGTGGAGGAGGAGCTCACGTGGTTGGCCGGTCCTGGTCGATGGTGATGTGGTGCCGGTGCCGCGGGCGGCGCGGGTGACGGCGGAGGCGCGGAGCGGGGTACGGCCCCCGGCACGCGCGCGTGCCCGTGTCCGTGCCGTCGCGACCGCCGGGCACACCCCTGCCGTGTCCGCCTCCGTGTGCGGCACGCCCGTCGACGGTACGCGAAACCGGGCGGCGGCGGGCCCCGCTCGCCGGGACCGGGCGGCCGGTCGGGACGACGCGCCCGGGGTCGTACCCGCGCTCAGGCCGTCCGGTGTGAGATCCCGCACGCCCGGCCCGGGCGGCGGGTCGCGCGGGTCATTCCGGTTCCGCTTCCGGGCGGGCCGTCCCGGCGTCGGCGCCGTCCCAGCGGGCGCGGCGCATGTCGATCCTCGGCACGTGCCCGTCGGCGGCCGGGCCGCGCTCGCGGAGCGGGGTGCCCTCGTCGCGGTAGTGGCCGAGGGCGCGCAGCTCGTGTCCGGGCAGCAGGGTGCCGTCGGCGCGGACGACCCGCCACCACGGGGCGCCGCCGCCGTAGAGGGACATGACGCGGCCGACCTGGCGGGGGCCGCCCTCGCCGAGCCACTCGGCGACGTCGCCGTAGGTCATCACCCGGCCCGGCGGGATCCGGTCGGCGACGTCGAGCACCGCCTCCGCGTACGGGGGCAGCGCGTCCGCCGCCCCGGAGTCTTCGGCTCCGCTCGCTCCGGTCTGTCCCACGGGTCCCTCCAGGCTCATCCGTGTCATCCTGCCTCACCCCACCGACATGGCCCTGATGCCTCCGCCCGGCGGCTCTTCGTGCCACCATCGTCCGGGCGGTGACTGGTGATACGAGATCAACAGCGGCAGACGCAAGCAGAAGTACACGCAGAGACGGACATGGTGATGGGTCAGGACACTCAGCCTCCCGGTGAGGCTCGGCCCGACATGCCCGAGCGGGTCTCCGGCGACGAGCCGCTGCTCGCCGCCCGTGTCCACCGGCCCTCCGACCTCATGCGCCTGCTGGCCGGGGTGCTGGCCATCGCCGTCGTCCTCGCCATCGCCGCCTTCGCCCACGGCACCACGTCCGGCCTGGAGCAGGACATCAACAAGGGGGCCGTCGGCGCCTCCGACGTCTTCGTCAAGATCGCCGGGCTGGTCTCGTCGATCGCGATCCTGGTCCTGCCGGTGGCCTTCGCCATCGAGCGCCTGGTGAAACGGGACGGGCTGCGGATCGCGGACGGCGTGCTCGCGGCGGTGCTCGCGCACGGGGTCACCCTGGCGATCGACCTGTGGGTGGCGAAGGCCGCCCCGGACACGATCCAGGACGCGCTGACCCAGCCGGCGAGCGGCGGCGGGCTGACCGATCCGGTGCACAACTACCTCGCGCCGGTGATCGCGTACATGACGGCCGTCGGCATGGCCCGCAGACCGCGCTGGCGGTTCTCGCTCTGGGCGGTGCTGCTGCTCGACGCCTTCACCATGCTGGTGGCCGGCTACACGACCGCCTTCTCGATCATCCTCACGGTGCTCATCGGCTGGACCGTGGCGTACGGCACGCTGTACGCGGTCGGCTCGCCGAACGTCCGGCCGACCGGCCAGACCCTCCTCGCCGGACTGCGCCGGGTCGGCTTCCGGCCGGTGACGGCGCTGCGCGCGGAGGAGGTGCCGGAGACCGCGGAGAGCGGCGACCGGGGCCGCCGGTACCTCGTGACCCTGGAGGACGGGCCGCCGCTGGACGTCACGGTCGTCGACCGCGAGCAGCAGGCGCACGGCTTCTTCTACCGGCTGTGGCGGCGGATCACCCTGCGGACGGTGACCACCCGCCGGTCGATCGTCTCGCTGCGGCAGGCGCTCGAACAGGAGGCGCTGCTGGCGTACGCGGCGATCGCGGCCGGGGCGAACGCGCCGAAGCTGATCGCCACCTCCGAGCTGGGGCCGGACGCGGTGATGCTCGTCTACGAGCACATCGGCGGGCGGAGCCTGGACTCGCTGGACGACGCGGAGATCACCGACGAGCTGGTGCGCAGCGGGTGGCGGCAGGTGCGGGCGCTCCAGTCGCGCCGGATCGCGCACCGCCGGCTGTCGGGGGACGCGATCCTGGTGGATCGTTCCGGCAGGGTGTTCCTGACGGATCTGCGCGGCGGCGAGATCGCGGCCGGCGATCTGGTGCTGCGGATGGACATCGCCCAGTTCCTGACGACCCTGGGCCTGCGGGTCGGGGCGGAGCGGACGGTGGCGGCGGCCGTGGAGGTGCTGGGCCCGGACGCGGTGGCGGACTGTCTGCCGCTGCTCCAGCCGATCGCGCTGAGCCGGTCGACCCGCGCCACCCTGCGCAAGCTGGCGCGGGAGCGCTCGCAGCGGGAGCGGGAGGCGGTCCTCGCCGCCTCCGAGGAGGCGAAGCGGGAGCGGGAGCGGGCCAAGGCGGCCGCCCACGCGGGGCTTCCGGTGCCGGACACCGACCCGCGGGCCGAGAAGGCCGAGAAGAAGGCGGACAAGAAGGCGGAGAAGCGGGCGCTCGACGAGGCCCTGGACGAGGCCCGCGAGGAGGACCTGCTGGCGCAGATCCGCCGGCAGGTGCTGCTGATCCGGCCACAGGCGCCGGTGGAGCCGGTCCGGCTGGAGCGGATCAAGCCGCGGACGCTGATCTCGCTGGTCGCGGGCGCGGTCGCCGCGTACTTCCTGCTGTCGCAGATCGCCCGCACCCCGCTGTCCACGGTCGCCGAGGCGGACTGGCGGTGGGTGGCGGCGGCGGTGGTGTTCTCGGCGCTCAGCTATCTGGCGGCGGCGATGAGCCTGCTCGGTTTCGTGCCGGAGCGGGTGGGGTTCTGGCGGACGGTGGTCGCGCAGGTCGCCGGTTCGTTCGTGAAGATCGTCGCCCCGGCGGCGGTCGGCGGGGTCGCCCTCAACACCCGCTTCCTCCAGCGCGCGGGCGTGCGGCCGGGGCTCGCGGTGGCGAGCGTGGGCGCCTCGCAGCTCTTCGGGCTCGGGGCGCACATCCTGCTGCTGCTCTCCTTCGGCTATCTGACGGGGACCGAGAAGTCGCAGTCCTTCACGCCGTCGAGGACGGTCATCGCCGGTCTGCTGACGGTGGCGGTGCTGGTCCTGGTGATGACGGCGATCCCGTTCATGCGGAAGTTCGTCTCGACCCGGCTGCGGTCGCTCTTCGCGGGCGTGGTGCCGCGCATGCTCGACGTGCTCCAGCGGCCGCTGAAGCTGGTCACGGGCATCGGCGGGATGCTGCTGCTGACGGGTGCGTTCGTCCTCTGTCTGGACGCCTCGATCCGGGCCTTCGCGCACGGCGAGGCGTCGGTCAGCTACGCGAGCGTGGCCGTGGTCTTCCTCGCGGGCAACGCGCTCGGTTCGGCGGCCCCGACGCCCGGCGGTGTCGGCGCGGTCGAGGGCGCGCTCATCGGCGGTCTCGTCGCGGTGGGCCTGCCGATCGAGGTCGCCACTCCGGCGGTCCTCCTCTACCGGCTGATGACCCTGTGGCTGCCGGTCCTGCCGGGCTGGATCTGCTTCAACTGGCTCACCCGGCGGGAGTCGCTGTAGCCCGGCTCCCGCACGGGTGACCGCGCTCAGCCGTACCCGCCCGCCAGGAAGCCGAGCAGCAGCAGGCAGCAGCCGACCTCGACCGCGCCGACGAGCGGGACCCCGAGCCCGCGCCCGGGCAGCACGGCCGGGGGGCGTCCGGGGCGCGGATCCTGACGGGCGTCACGGTCACGAGGCCGCGGCGGACGGGCGGTGTCCGGCGGGTCACGACGCCGTCCGGCGCGCTCGCGGCCGACGCCGTGGTCCTCGCCGTGTCCGGCCGTGGGCGGCGCCCGGGCGACACCCGCTTGGGGGTGTGTCCCGCGCGGGGGGAGCGGGGGCGGACGAGCATGGGGGTATGCCGATCTCCGCCGCTCAGCGTGCCGCCGCTCTGCTCACCGTCTCCGCCGTCCTGTGTCTGACCGGCTGCTCGGACGACGGCGGCGACGACCAGGCCGCCACGGCCCGCCCCAGCGGCAGCGGCGGCCTGTCGGCGCTGACGGAGCAGCAGCTCGAATGGGACACCTGCCCACCGCCGTCCGCGGCGGAGGGCGGCGGCTCGGCCCCGACCCCGCTGCCCGGCGGCACCCCGTGGGAGTGCGCCTTCCTGAAGACACCGCTGGACTGGGAGCGGCCGGAGGGCGAGACGATCGAGCTGGCGCTGATCCGGGCGCGGGCCGCGGACAACGCCCGCCGCATCGGCTCCCTGGTGTTCAACTTCGGCGGGCCCGGCGGCTCCGGCGTCACCGGCCTGCCGGGCTTCGCCGCGGACTACGAGAGCCTGCGCTCCCGCTACGACCTGGTCTCCTTCGATCCGCGCGGCGTCGGCCGCAGCGAGCCGGTCGAGTGCGCCACGGACAAGGAGCTGGACGCCTACTACGCCCTCGACTTCACCCCGGACGACCAGGCGGAGGAGCGGACCCTGTCCGACGCGCAGAAGAAGTACGCGGCGGGCTGCGAGGCCGACGCGGGCCCGGTCCTCCCGCACGTCGGCACGGAGAGCGCGGCCCGCGACATGGACCTGCTGCGCCAGGTCCTCGGCGACGACAAGCTGCACTACTTCGGCATCTCGTACGGCACGGAGCTCGGCGGCGTCTACGCCCACCTCTTCCCGGAGCGGGTCGGCCGGGCCGTCTTCGACGCGGTCGTGGACCCGGAGGCGGGCGTCGAGGACGGGGCGCTCGGGCAGGCGAAGGGCTTCCAGCTGGCGCTGGACAACTTCGCGCAGGACTGCGTGGACCGGGGCGACGAGTGCGCCCTGCCGGGCTCGACGGTCGCCGAGGTCGAGAAGGGCGTCACGGACCTCCTCGCCGCGCTGGACGAGAAGCCGATCGCCGGCATCGGCAGCCGGAAGCTGACGCAGACCCAGGCCACCAACGGCATCGCCCAGGCGCTGTACTCGAAGGAGTTCTGGCCCTATCTGGAGCAGGGCCTGGAGGCCGCGGACGGCGGCGACGGCGCCCTCCTCCTCGCCCTCTCCGACTCGATGAACGGGCGGGGCGAGAACGGCAGTTACAGCAACATCCAGGCCGCCAACGCCGCCATCAACTGCGTCGACTTCAAGGAGCGGTACACCCTCGGCCAGGCCAAGGAGCGGCTGCCGCGGTTCCGCGAGGCGTCCCCGGTCTTCGGCGACTTCATGGGCTGGGCCCTCGCCAGCTGCTCGCAGTGGCCGGTCCCCGGCACCTGGGACCACCCGGACGTGTCCGCCCCCGGCGCGGCGCCCATCCTGGTGGTCGGCAACACCGGCGACCCGGCGACCCCGTACGAGGGCGCCCGCGCCATGGTGAAGGCCCTCGGCGACGGCGTCGGCGTCGAGCTGACCTACGAGGGCGAGGGCCACGGCGCCTACAACGGCGGCAGCGCCTGCGTGAAGAAGGCGGTCGACGGCTACCTCCTGGACGGCAGGGTCCCGGCCTCGGGCACCGTCTGCAAGTAGCCGCACACCAGCCCCCTAGGATGACGGCCGGTCTCGATCCCGGGGGGTTTCCCATGTCCGTACGCCGACGTCTGACGGTCCTCGCCGTCGGCGGACTGCTGGTCACCGGGTGCACGAGCACGGGCGCGGGCACGGTCGGGACCGCCCCCTCGCCCGTCGGCTCCGCCTCCTCCCCCTCCTCCCCCGCCGCCGGCGCCGAGCGCTCCCCGTCCCTCGCCTCCCAGCGCCTCGACTGGAAGCGCTGCGACGGGGCGGACGACGCGTGGCGCTGCGCCACCGTGAAGGTCCCGCTGGACCACGCGAAGCCGGACGGCGCCACCCTGCCCGTCGCCCTGATCCGCAAGGAGGCGACCGACCGGAAGGGCCGGATCGGCTCGCTGCTCTTCAACTTCGGCGGGCCCGGCGCCTCGGGCGTGGACACGCTGCCGCAGCTCTCCGCCGACTACGCCGCGCTGGGCCGCCGCTACGACCTCGTGGGCTTCGACCCGCGCGGGGTGAGCCGCAGCTCCGGCGTGGTCTGCCGGGACGACGCCGAGCAGGCCGCCGCCGAGGCCCGGATCGACGCCACGCCGGACACGCCCGCCGAGGAGGCCGCCTTCCTGAAGGACGCGGCGGACTTCGGCGCCGGCTGCGCCCGCCGCTCCGGCGCCGTGATCCCGTACACCACCACCTCGGCCACCGCCCGCGACATGGACCTGATCCGGCAGGTCCTCGGCGACGAGAGGCTGCACTACTTCGGCATCTCGTACGGCACCCAGCTCGGCGGCACCTACGCGCACCTCTTCCCGGGCCGGGTGGGCCGGCTGGTCCTGGACGCCGTGGTCGACCCGACCGCCGGCACCGCCGGCCACGCCCGGCACCAGACGGTCGGCTTCCAGCGGGCCCTGGACAACTACCTGCGGAGCACCGGGCAGGAGCCGGCGGCCGGTTCCGCGCGGATCACCCGGCTCCTCGCCCGGCTCGACGCCGCGCCCCTGGAGGTCGGCGACCGTCGGCTCACCGAGGGCCTGGCGACCACGGGCATCGCGGTGACCCTGTACGCCGAGTCCGGTTGGCCGCTGCTCACCCAGGCCCTGGCGGCGGCCGAGGGCGGCGACGGCGGTCCGCTGCTGCGGCTCGCGGACGCCTACAACGACCGGGACGCGCAGGGGCGTTACGCCACCCAGTCGCACTCCCAGCGGGCGATCTCCTGCGCCGACTCCAGCGAGCGCCCGACCGCCGCCGAGGCGAAGGCGCTGCTGCCCGGGTTCCGCCGCCTCTCCCCCGTCTTCGGCGCCTTCCTCGCCTGGGACACGGCCGGCTGGTGCGCCGGCTGGCCGGTGGAGGGCGAGGCGAGGACCCCGGCGGCGTCCGCCCCGGGGGCGGCGCCGGTGCTGGTCGTGGGCACGACGGGCGACCCGGCGACCCCGTACGAGGGCGCCGCGCGGATGGCCCGGGAGCTGGGCGAGGGGGTCGGGATCCTGGTCACCAACAAGGGCGAGGGGCACGGCGCGTACGGCACCTCGGCGTGCGTGACGCGGACGGTCGACGCGTACCTGCTGGACGGGAAGGTGCCCGCGTACGGCACGACCTGCGGGTAGCGCGGACGCGCGAAGGCCCCGGACCGTCACCCGGTCCGGGGCCTTCGTCGCACCGTCCTAGTAGACCGGCTTCTCGGGCTCGATCTGGTGGACCCAGCCGATGACGCCGCCGCCGACGTGCACCGCGTCCGCGAAGCCCGCGGACTTGAGCACGGCGAGGACCTCCGCGCTGCGGACGCCCGTCTTGCAGTGCAGGACGATCTTCTTGTCCTGCGGCAGGTCCTGGAGGGCGTTGCCCATCAGGAACTCGTTCTTCGGGATCAGACGGGCGCCCGGGATCGAGACGATCTCGTACTCGTTCGGCTCGCGGACGTCGATGATGTCGATGTTCTCGTCCTCGTCGATCCACTCCTTGAGCTGCTTCGGAGTGATCGTGGAGCCGAGCGCCGCCTCCTGGGCCTCCTCGGACACGACGCCGCAGAAGGCCTCGTAGTCGATGAGCTCGGTGACGGTCGGGTTCTCGCCGCAGACCGCGCAGTTCGGGTCCTTGCGGACCTTCACCTGGCGGTACTGCATCTCCAGGGCGTCGTAGATCATCAGCCGGCCGACGAGCGGCTCGCCGATGCCGGCGAGGAGCTTGATGGCCTCGTTGACCTGGATGGAGCCGATGGACGCGCAGAGCACGCCCAGGACGCCGCCCTCGGCGCAGGAGGGGACCATGCCCGGCGGCGGGGGCTCCGGGTAGAGGCAGCGGTAGCAGGGACCGTGCTCGGACCAGAAGACGGACGCCTGGCCGTCGAAGCGGTAGATCGAGCCCCAGACGTACGGCTTGTTGAGCAGCACGCAGGCGTCGTTCACCAGGTAGCGGGTGGCGAAGTTGTCGGTGCCGTCGACGATCAGGTCGTACTGGCTGAAGATGTCCATCACGTTGTCGGCCTCGAGCCGCTCCTCGTGCAGGACCACGTTCACGTACGGGTTGATGCCGAGCACGCTGTCGCGCGCCGACTCCGCCTTGGAGCGGCCGATGTCGGCCTGGCTGTGGATGATCTGGCGCTGGAGGTTCGACTCGTCGACCTCGTCGAACTCCACGATGCCGAGCGTGCCGACGCCCGCCGCGGCCAGGTACATGAGGGCCGGAGAGCCGAGGCCGCCGGCGCCGACGGCCAGCACCTTGGCGTTCTTGAGGCGCTTCTGGCCGTCCATCCCGACATCGGGGATGATCAGGTGACGGGAGTACCGACGGACCTCGTCGACGGTGAGCTCGGCAGCCGGCTCGACCAGGGGTGGCAGCGACACGGGGGCTCCAGGGTCGTCTCCGCTCGCGCGGGGAGGGGACAGGCATCGTTCTTCCCTCGTAACCCTGCCACGCCTTATTTCATTCCGAGACTCCCTGTCCGATACGCGAGACGATTTCGTCCCAGTAGCCGGGCAGCGAGTGAAATGGGGCGTTCTGTCCCGAGCCCCCTCCCGGCCGGTCGGTGAAGAAGATCGTGCCGGCGCCCTGCCAGCGGGCGATCCGCAGCGCCTCGTCGAGGTGGGTGCGCGGCACCCCGTGGACGAAGTGGGCGAACTTCCCCTCCGGGTATTCGGCCGTCCAGGCGGCCGCCTGCGACCAGCGGTAGTCCACCCAGGCGCCGGAGAAGGTCACCAGCTGGTCCGCCGCCTCCGCGTACCCCGGGTGCGGGTGGCTGCCCTGCCCGAGGACGAGGTGGGCGTCGCCGCCGAGGAGGGCCGACAGCGTGGTGGTGACCCTCCTCACTCCGGCGAGGTCCGTCCGGTCCGTGGGACAGCGGTCCAGATAGAAGCCGCCGACCCGGTACCAGTCGAGGTACCGCTGGGCCCCCGAGACGAGCTCGCCGAAGGGGCGCGAGCCGTGCGCCAGGTCCAGGTGCCCGAGCACCCGCACGCCCGCCTGCCGGAGCCGCCCCGCGGTCTCCAGGCAGTGCGGGTCGGGGCGGCTGCCGGGACCGTCCGACACGTTGAGCACCGCCCAGTGGACGGGGGTGCCGGGCCGCGTCAGCTCGGCCCACTCGACCGGGGCGAGCAGCGGGTGGGCGTAGCCGGGGGCCCCGACGCCGAGCGCCCGGACGGTGCCGGCGGCGGTCAGATGCGACACGCCGCCTCCATCCAGATGTCGGCGAGCGACTCCTCCAGGTTGATGCGGGGGCGCCAGCCGAGCCGGTCGCGGGCGGTGCGGACGTCGGCCTGCTGCCAGGGCCCGCAGCCGTCGGGGTACGGGAAGGGGGCGGCGGCCAGCTGTTCGGCGATGGTCGCCTCGCCGCGCGGGGCGCCGATGACGGGCCGTTGCGGGATGCCGTGCGGGGCGTCGACCTCGTGGAGGTTGCCCGCGTATCCGGCGACCCGGGCGAGGACGGCGGCGGCGTCCCGGAGCCGGACGGCCCGGCCCGTACCGATGTTGACGACGCCCTGGGCGGCGGAGAGGGAGGCGGCGTGCACGGCTCGGGCCACGTCCCGGACGTCCACGAAGTCCCGCTGCACGCCGAGGCCGCTGAGCTTGAGCTCGCCGTCGCCGGCCTGCATCGCCCGGCGCATGGCCTCGGCGAGCCGGCCGAGCGGGGAGCCGGCGGGGGTGCCGGGGCCGACCGGGGAGAAGACCCGCAGGACGACCGCGTCGAGCCCGGAGCCGAGGACGAGCTCCGTGGCGGCGAGCTTGGAGACGCCGTACGGGCCTCCCGGGCGCGGCACGGCGTCCTCGGCGGTGGAGGAGCCGGGCTGGCTGGGCCCGTACTCGGAGGCGCAGCCGACCTGGACGAGCCGGGCGCCGCAGCCGCTGCGGCGCAGGGCCTCGCAGACGGTGGCGACGGCGACGGTGTTGTGCCGGGTCAGGTCGCGGGCGCCGCCGCGGGTGGCGCCCGCGCAGTTGACGACCACGCCGGGGTGGACGGCGTCCAGGAAGCGGGTGAGCGCGCCGGGGCTGCCGGTGGCGAGGTCGAAGCGGACGTCGGCGTCGTCGCCGCGGCCGAGGGCGGTGAGGTGGACCGCCGGGTCGGCGAGCAGCCGGTCGGCGACGAAGCGGCCGATGAAGCCGTTGGCTCCGAGCAGTAGCACCCTCATCGTGCGGCCCCTTCGTGCCGACCGGCCGGTGCTGGGGAGGGAGGGGTCATGGTCTTCGTTCTCCTTGAGGGTGATGAGTCGGGGGCCGGGCGCCCGCGGCGTCGGCTCCGCGGGAGCGCCGGGGTCAGGGGGTGGTGTGGGCCGAGGCCCGGGTGAGGGCGGTGGTCGCGTGGGCCACCAGGCCGAGCGCGGCGGCGCCGCAGACGAGCGCGGGGACGGCGCCGGCGCCCCAGGCGGCGACGGCGGCCAGCCGGGTGGCGGCGAGCGCGTCGAAGCCGGGGAGCGGGAGCCGGGAGGCCAGCACGCTCGCCAGGCCGAGGGCTTCGGCGGCGAAGGCGGCGGCCAGGGGGGCGGCCGCGGTGCCGGCGTGCCCGTGGGCGGCGAGCAGCCGGGCGGTCAGCAGGAGCGCGCCGAGGGCGAGCGCTCCGGCGGTGAGGCCGGTGAGCGCGAGCAGGGCGGTGAGGGCGGCGAGGTGGAGGAGGACGGCGGCCAGCAGCCACGCGCGCGTGGCGGCGGCGAAGTCGGCGAGGCCCCTGCTGTCGGCGATGCGGCGGCGGGCCCGGCCTGCGAAGAGGTGGGCGCACCAGGCGGCGGGTGCGACGGCGAGCGCGAGCCCGAGGAGCGGCGCGGGGTCGATGCGCCAGGCGCCGTCGGGCCCGCCGCCGAGCACCTGCTCCAGGAGGCCGTCGCCCGCGACGGCGTACGCGAGGAGCCAGAGGGTCCAGAGCCGGGCGGCGGGCGCGGCGGTGGCGGCGCGCAGCGGCCCGCGCCGGACGGCGAGGACGAGCGCGGCGGCCAGTC
>NZ_BNBS01000097.1 GCF_014656075.1 Streptomyces hydrogenans | reverse complement strand
CGGCGCCCCGGCGGGCGCAGCAGTCCCGTCCGCCCCAGCTCGGCGCGCAGGCCGTCGACCGCCCGGCGGGCCTCGGGGCGCAGGGCGAGCGCCCGCAGCGCCAGGGCGTTGCGCAGCGAGCGGTGGACGCCGAGCTGCACGGGGTCCCGGGTCCTGCCCGGCCCGCCGTTGGCCCGAACCGTGTGTTTGCGTCCCGCCGCGACCGCCCCGTGCTGGTGCAGCGCGACGAGCGCGACCGTCACCGCGGCCCGCCGTCCGCCCCGCAGCAGGGCCAGCGCCAGCGGTCCGGGCACCGCCCCCGCGGAGCCCGGACCGGCGTCGCCGCGGCGCGCGCGCAGCAGTGCCGCCGCCACCAGCAGTTCGGCCCAGGCGGCGCAGGCCGCCGCCGTGAACCACCACGTCCCCGTCCCCATGCCGTCCACCCCCACCGTGTTTCTGCCCGGGGGAGCGTGATCATCACGCGTGGATGGCCGGATCCGTTCGCACGAACGGCCCGGTACGGGTCAGATGGCGCCGCCCGAGGTGAGTTCGTCGGCCGCGTCGTTCACGGGCTGCGGGGTGCCGGTGAGGTCGAGGACGAAGAGCGGCAGCCCTATCTCGGCGGCCCGGGACCGGGCTTCGGGGGTGTATCCGGCGAGCGAGAAGAAGATGCCCACGGCCGACGCGCTGAGGCCGTTCAGCCACAGGCACTCCACGGCCCTCAGTCCGGCGGGCCGGGTGCTGGGGTCGACCTGGGCGACGAGCCCGGGCCCGCGCAGGTCCACCCCGGAGGAGTGCCGGTCCTCCGGCTGGACGATCTCCCGGAAGCCGAGCCAGTTCAGGTATGTCGCCGCCGCGGCGACCGCGTCCCGCGCCGTCCGGATGGTCACCGGCCGGAACGCGCCGCGCGCGGGCGCGGGCCGGGGCGCGGTCGGCGGCAGCGGGATGTGCGCGGGGTAGCGCTCGGCGAAGGACCGGGGCGGCGCCCCGAACCAGTCGGAGACGGGCGGGAGGGGCGGGACGGACGAGGCGGACCGGCCACCCGCGCGCACGTCTCCCGTCGGCTCACCGGCGCCCTCGCCTCCCGGCAGGTCGGGGGTGCCGCCGCGCGCCGGGAGGTCACGGGCGACCTCGTCGACCGGCAGGTCAAGGGCGCTGCCGTGCCCCGACAGGTCACCGGCGCCCGCGTCGACCGGCAGGTCAAAGGCGCTGCCGTGGCCCGACAGGTCACCGGCGCCCGCGTCGACCGGCGGGACGGGTGCGCCGCCGTGCCCCGACGGGTCGCCGCCCCCGTCGGCGCCCTCGGCCTCGCCCTGTCTGTTCTCCGGGGCCTCGGGGGCCGGGACGGTGAAGGGGGCGGGCGGGGTGTCGAGGAGCCCGGGGCCGGCGGAGTCGTCCGGTGCGTACGCGCCGAGGGCGTGCCGCTCGGAGCCGTACCCCTCCTCGGGCGCGGCGGCCGGCTCGGGGACTGCGGCCGTCGCCCCCACCGGGTCTCCGGCCGGGGCGACCGGGATCCGCAGCACGGTCCCGCAGGCGCAGCCCAGCTCCGGCTGGGGCCACTCGTCCTCGCGGCCGCAGGCGGCGCAGCGCACGGTGACCCAGCCGTCCAGCCAGGTGCGGTGCCGGATCGGTTCGGCGGGGGCGTCCGGGATCAGCGGGGCGGCGACGGGGCTGCCGCAGGCGCAGGGGAAGACGGGCGCCGCGTACGCATGACTCCGGCGGCACTCCGGGCAGTGCACCGATACCGACTCACCCACACCGAACCCCCTCTTCCCGTGCGCCCATCGTCCACCAATCCGGCCGCGTGGGGGTGCGACTTCGGCCATCGGGAGGGGTCCGTAGGGGTCCGCGGGTGCCCGCCTGGCGGGCGGTCCCTTGACGGCTTCCCGACCCCGACCTACATTGCTTCCGTATAGCAGAACAGTTCTTCCGCATTACGGAAACAGGATCGGGCGGCCCGCCCGGTTCCTGCGACCGACCGGCCGAAGCAGGAGCACTCCCATGCCTCGTATGACCGCCGCCGCAGCGGCCGTTGAGATCCTCAAGCGCGAAGGCGTCACCAACGCGTTCGGCGTGCCCGGCGCGGCGATCAACCCCTTCTACCGCGAGCTCAAGAACGTCGGCGGCGTCAGCCACACGCTGGCCCGCCACGTCGAGGGCGCCTCCCACATGGCCGAGGGCTACACCCGCGCCAAGGCCGGCAACATCGGTGTCTGCATCGGCACCTCCGGCCCCGCCGGCACCGACATGATCACCGGCCTGTACTCGGCGATCGCCGACTCCATCCCGATCCTGTGCATCACCGGCCAGGCCCCGGTCTCGAAGCTCCACAAGGAGGACTTCCAGGCCGTCGACATCGCCACGATCGCCAAGCCCGTCACCAAGGCGGCCACCACCGTCCTGGAGGCCGCGCAGGTCCCCGGCGTCTTCCAGCAGGCCTTCCACCTGATGCGCTCCGGCCGTCCCGGCCCGGTCCTCATCGACCTGCCGATCGACGTCCAGCTCACCGAGATCGAGTTCGACCCCGAGACCTACGAGCCGCTGCCGGTCTACAAGCCGGCCGCGACCCGCGCCCAGGCCGAGAAGGCGCTGAGCTTCCTCCTGGAGTCCGAGCGCCCGCTGATCGTCGCCGGCGGCGGCATCATCAACGCCGACGCCACCGACCTCCTCGTCGAGTTCGCCGAGCTGACGAACATCCCGGTCATCTCCACCCTGATGGGCTGGGGCACCATCCCGGACGACCACGAGCTCGCCGCCGGCATGGTCGGCGTCCAGACCGCGCACCGCTACGGCAACGCGACCTTCCTGGAGTCCGACGTCGTCATCGGCATCGGCAACCGCTGGGCCAACCGCCACACCGGCTACAACCTCGACGCCTACACGGCCGGCCGGAAGTTCGTCCACGTCGACATCGAGCCCACCCAGCTCGGCAAGATCTTCGCCCCCGACTACGGCATCGCCTCCGACGCCAAGGCCGCCCTGGAGCTCTTCGTCGAGATCGCGAAGGAGTGGAAGGCCGCCGGCAAGCTGCCCGACTTCTCCGCCTGGGCCGCCTCCGCGCAGGAGCGCAAGGCCACCCTCCAGCGCCGCACGCACTTCGACAACGTGCCGATCAAGCCGCAGCGCGTCTACGAGGAGATGAACCGGGCCTTCGGTCCGGAGACCCGGTACGTCACCACCATCGGCCTCTCGCAGATCGCCGCCGCGCAGTTCCTGCACGTCTACAAGCCGCGCCACTGGATCAACTGCGGCCAGGCCGGCCCGCTCGGCTGGACCATCCCGGCCGCCATCGGCGCCGCCACCGCCGACCCGGAGACCCCGGTCGTCGCGCTCTCCGGCGACTACGACTTCCAGTTCATGATCGAGGAGCTGGCGGTCGCCGCCCAGCACAAGGTCCCCTACGTCCACGTCCTCGTGAACAACGCCTACCTCGGCCTCATCCGGCAGGCGCAGGGCGGCCTCGGCATCAACTTCGAGGTCAACCTCGAGTTCGAGAACATCAACACCCCCGAGATCGGCGTCTACGGCGTCGACCACGTCAAGGTCGCCGAGGGCCTCGGCGTCAAGGCGATCCGCGTCACCGACCCGGAGAAGCTGGGCGAGGCGCTGGAGCAGGCCAAGAAGCTGGCCGTCGAGCACCAGGTCCCGGTCGTCGTCGAGGCGATCCTGGAGCGGATCACCAACATCGCGATGAGCAAGACCGTCGACATGAGCGACGTCACCGAGTTCGAGGACCTGGCCACCGAGCCCGGCCACGCGCCGACCGCGATCAAGCCGCTCGCGGTCTGACCGCCCGGGCCCTTCCGGGCCCGCCCGCACCCGCACCCGCCCGCACCCGTCGTCCACGTGACGGGTGCGGGCGGGTGCGTCGCGTTAGCGTGGTGGCCCGCCCGCGACGAGGAGAGCCCCATGACCGCCACCGTGATCCGCCTGGTCACCCACGTCGAGCTGAACGAGGCCCGCACCACCCCCGAGCAGCTGGACGTGAGCGCCAGGCTGGAGGCCGAACTCTCCGACGGGCGCGCCCTGGTGCTCCTCGACGACCGCGGCTGGGCCGAGAGCGCCCTGGGCGGCGGCGACATCCGCGCGCACCTCACGGCCGAATCCCTCGCGGAGGACGCCCGCACGGTCGTGGGCCCCGACGAGCCGTACGGCGACGAGACCCACGAGCAGGCCGCCACCGCCCACTGGACCGTCCTCGCCGAGCGCCTCGCCTCCCGGGGCGTGCGCGCCGACCCGACCGGCCTCGCGTCGCTCCCGCACGACGTCGTCCTCGGCGCCCGCCTCCGCGCCTGGGCCGGTCTCTAGACGGCTTCCTCCGGGACGGCGCGCCCCGCCCGTACGAGCACCGCCCCCGCCTCCGTCCACGTGTACAGCACCGACCGCCCGGCCCGTCCGCGGCGCACCAGGCCGGCGTCGTGCAGCACCTTCAGGTGGCGCCCCACCGAGCCCAGTCCCTGCCCGGTCAGCGCCACCAACTGGCTGGTGGACAGCGGTGATTCGAGACGCAGCAGCACGCCGGCCCGGGCCGGTCCCAGGAGCGCGGCCAGCGCCCGGGGCACCGCAGGTCCCGCCCCGTCGGCCAGAACTCCCGCGCAGGGGTAGACGATCGCGTACCGCTCGTCCCCCTCCCGCTCGACGTCCCACGACACCCAGCCCGTCGCCGGCGTCACCGGCACCAGCAGCAGCCGCCCGCCGTCGACCGAACGCGGCGGATAGTCACGGGCGTTGACCTGGAGCCGGCCGTCCCCCAGCCAGCGCGTCTTCCCCGGGCACAGCTCGTCCAGCGCCGCCGCCCAGCCGTCCCGCGCCAGCCGT
The DNA here is from genome assembly GCF_014656075.1 of Streptomyces hydrogenans. Classification (GTDB taxonomy): domain Bacteria; phylum Actinomycetota; class Actinomycetes; order Streptomycetales; family Streptomycetaceae; genus Streptomyces; species Streptomyces hydrogenans. The sequence continues at coordinate 25,811 of NZ_BNBS01000097.1, read as the reverse complement.
GCGGTCCTGGCCGTCACGTCGGCCTCCATCACCCGCCTCCGCCGGGGCCACTCCGGCAGCACCGTGTCCCGCCACACCCACTCCAGGAGTTCCGCGAGCCGCCCCGGCAGATCGCGCGCCGAGGCCAGCGGCTCCGGCACGGGACCGGCGAGGGTGACCTCCAGGTCGGCGAGCGCGCGGGCCGGTTCGGTGGCGCGGACCACGGCCACCTCCTCCTCGAAGCACCGCTCGCGGTCGCCCGGCGGGGTGGGCGTCAGGAAGTCCGCGTTCCAGGTGGCGCTGATCGCCGCCCTCAGCAGCAGCCCGTCCAGCGGCTCCGCGGCGATCCGCTCCCGGTAGGCCGCCAGGTGCTCCGCCAGCCACGCCCGCTCGCCCGGATGCCCGGCCCGCCCCGCGCGCAGCGCCTTCAGCGCCGCGACGGTCTCGGCGAGCGGCGAGACGACGAACCTGCCGCCCGCCAGCGTGTCCGCCCCGATCCGCCACCAGCCCATCCGCCCCGCCCTCCCGATCCCTCGCGACCCGCGCGCACGCGCCGCCGATCCCTCTCCCCGGGCCCGCGCCCGCGCGGCGCGGAATCCTCAACCACCCACACCCCGCGCCCGCACCCCACACCCCGCGCCCGCACCCCGCGCCCGTGCCGCGCGCGACCCTGCTCCCGTGTCCCCCGCCCGCCACCACCTTTCGCCCTCCCGCGAAACAGTACCGGCGGGTGCCCGGGCTCCCCAGAATCCCGGCATGCCGCTCTCCCCGCCCCTGTCCGGGGCCTCCGCCGCGCCCCGCTACCGTGACCTGCTCCGCACGCCCGAGTTCACCCCGCTCTTCCTCGCCGGTTCCGCGCAGGTCGCCGCGCAGACGGTCGCCGGGCTCGGGCTCGCCACCCTGGTCTTCCGGGCCACCGGGTCGCCGCTGCTCAGCGCGCTCGCGATGTTCGGGCCCTCGCTGGCGCAGCTGCTCGGCGCCACCACGCTGCTGTCCGCCGCCGACCGGCTGCCGCCCCGTACCGCGCTGGCCGTCGTCGCGGTCGTCTTCGCGGCCGGGACGGCCGTGCAGGCCGTATCGGGGATGCCGCTCGGCGCCGCCTTCGGGCTCCTCGCCGTGCTCGGGGTCGTCGGTTCGCTCGGCGGGGGAGTGCGCCTCGGCCTGCTCGGCGAGATCGTCCCCCGCGAGCGGTACCTCCTCGGGCGCGCGGTGATGAACATGGCGGTCGGCCTCTGCCAGATCGCCGGCTTCGCCGCCGGCGGGGTGCTCCTGACCGTGCTCTCCCCGCGCGGCACCCTCCTCGCCGGCGCCGCCCTCTACCTGCTCGCCGCGCTCCTCTACCGCTTCGGGCTCACCGCCCGCCCGCCCCGCGCCGCCGGCCGGCCCTCCCCGGCCGAGACCTGGCGGACCAACGCCCGGCTGCTCGCCGACCGCCCCCGCCGGCTGCTGTACCTCGCGCTGTGGGTGCCGAACGGGCTGATCGTCGGCTGCGAGGCGCTCTTCGTCGCGTACGCCCCCGACCGCGCCGGCCTGCTCTTCGCCTGCGCCGCCGTCGGCATGCTGGTGGGGGACACCGTCGTCGGGCGGTTCGTGCCGGAGCGGCTGCGGGCGCGGCTCGCCGCACCCCTCCAGTTCCTGCTGGCGGCCCCGTACCTCCTCTTCGCGCTGGGTACGGGGCTGCCGCCGGTGGCGGCCGCGGCGGCCGTGGCGGTCTCCGCGGTCGGCTACGGCGCGAGCCTGCTGTACCAGGAGCGGCTGCTGGCGCGCGTCCCCGAGGAGTCGAGCGGGCACGCGCTGGGCCTGCACGGCTCCGGGATGCTCGCCTGCCAGGGCCTCGCCGCGGCCCTGGCGGGCGGACTCGCCCAGCTCACCTCGCCGGCGACGGCGATGGCCCTCCTCGCGGTGGCCTCGCTCGCCGTCACCGCCGCGCTCACCGCGGGGCTGTCGAGCGCAGCACCACGGTCTCCTCGCACGGCCCGTCGGCGAACAGCTTGAGCGCCTCCATCTCGTCCTTGTCCACGGACAGCCCCCAGCGCAGCTTGGTGCCCACCCACTCGCCGACGTAGCGGCAGTAGGCGGCGTTGCCGTCGGGCACCCAGGCGGCCGGGTCCTGGCCCGCCTTCGCCCGCAGGCTGCGGGCGGTGACGGCGGTCAGGGTGGCGGCCGCCCCCTGGTCGTTGGCGTACTTCGCCCGCCGGGCCGCCGTCCAGCCGGAGGCCCCGGAGGCCCACGCCTCCGCCAGGGGCACGAGGTGGTCGACGCGGAGCAGGGCGGGGTCGGTGACGGCCTGGCCGTCGTAGTACGAGGTCCACCGGCCGCCGGTGAGCGCGCAGTCGGCGCCGGTGGCGGGTGCCTCGACGGCCTCCGCGAGCAGCACCTCGGCGCGGGTGTCGCAGCCGTCGGCGGTGTCGAGGCCCTGGTCCCAGTGGGGGAAGGCCGACTCCTGGTAGCCGTCCGGGTCCTCGGTGGCCTCGGTGAGTTCGGCGAGGGCGTCGGGGAAGAGCTGGACGCCGGCAGAGGCGGCGGGGACGGGGGCGGCGAGCGGGGACAGGACGAGGGCGAGCGGGACGAGCCCGCGCATCAGGTTCTTGATCACGTAGGGCTGGATAGCGCCGCGGCCGGGGCGCACGGGGGCCGAATCGCGGTGCGCTCCGCCGAGCGGGTGCGGATCTTCACCGCAGAAACGATGCGCTGCCGGGGGCGCCGGGGAGCGGTGCCGGGGCATGGAAAAGAGCGCGGAACCAGGGACCGTAAACCTGGTTCCGCGCTCTCGTCTGGTGACCGCCCGGCGGCACGAGGCTGGCGCGACAGGACGTTCGCGCCGCCGGGCGGAGTCTGTGGTGCCTCCCGTGTGCGGGGAGGGCGTGGGGACCGCGGTGGCCACGGCGGACGTTTCGGCCGGTCCCTTCCTTCAGGTCTGGAAGGGGGGCCTGGCGTCCTGGCCACCGCACTGGCTCGCAGCCACCGCGGTCTCACGCTGTCCATGAACACCGACCACCCCTCATCCGGGCCGGTGTTCCGGACGGCGTACGACATTGACCTCCCGTCAGATGCCGTACGCGGTCTGGGAATCCGAGAGGACTAGTCCTCGCGCAGGGCGCGGACGGCCTCCTCGACCCGCTTGCCGTACTCGGCGTCGGCCGCGGCGAAGTGGGCGAGGTTCTTCTCGATGACGTCCTCGCGGGACACCTGGGAGAGACCGCCGGCGATGTTGGCGATCAGGCGGGACTTCTCCTCCTCCGACATCAGGCGGTAGAGCTCGCCGGCCTGGAAGAAGTCGTCGTCCTTGGTGTGCTGCGGGGCCGCGTGGGTGCCGGTCCAGCCGTGGATCGCGAGCGGCGCCGAGAGCGGCGTCTCGGTCTGGGCCGGGCCCTGGTACGAGTTGGGCTCGTAGTTCTTGTCGTACCGCGAGCCGTTGCGGGTGGCCATGGCGCCGTCGCGGCCGTAGTTCTCGGCAGCCCCCCCGAGCACAGCCTTGGGGGCGTTCACCGGGAGCTGGGTGTGGTTGACGCCGAGGCGGTAGCGGTGGGCGTCCGCGTAGGCGAAGAGGCGGCCCTGGAGCATCTTGTCCGGCGAGGGACCGATGCCCGGGACGAAGTTGTTCGGGGAGAACGCGGCCTGCTCGACCTCGGCGAAGACGTTGTCCGGGTTCCGGTCGAGGACCATGCGGCCCACGCGCTGGAGCGGGTAGTCCGCGTGCGGCCACACCTTGGTGAGGTCGAACGGGTTGAAGCGGTACTCCGCGGCCTCGGCGGCCGGCATGACCTGCACGTAGAGGGTCCAGGACGGGCTCACGCCGCGCTCGATGGCCTGGAGCAGGTCCGTCTGGTGCGAGTTGGCGTCCTTGCCGACGAGCTCGGCGGCCTGGTCGGCGGAGAGGGAGCGGATGCCCTGGTTCGTCTTGAAGTGGTACTTGACGAAGAAGGCCTCGCCCGCCTCGTTGGTCCACTGGTAGGTGTGCGAGCCGTAGCCGTTCATGTGACGGTACGAGGCCGGGATGCCGCGGTCGCCCATGAGCCAGGTGATCTGGTGGGTGGCCTCGGGGGCGTGGGCCCAGAAGTCCCAGACGTTGTCCGCCTCCTGCTTGCCCGTGAAGGGGTCGCGCTTCTGGGAGTGGATGAAGTCGGGGAACTTGATCGGGTCCTTGATGAAGAACACCGGGGTGTTGTTGCCGACGAGGTCGTAGTTGCCCTCTTCGGTGTAGAACTTCACCGCGAAGCCGCGCGGGTCGCGGACCGCGTCCGCGCCGCCGAGCGAGTCGGCCACGGTGGAGAAGCGGATGAACAGCTCGGTCTTCTTGCCCACCTCGGAGAGGAAGTCGGCCTTGGTGAAGCCGGTGACGTCGTCGGTCACCTCGAAGTAGCCGTACGCGCCGGAGCCGCGGGCGTGCACCACGCGCTCCGGGATGCGCTCACGGTTGAAGCGCGCGAGCTTCTCCAGCAGGTGCTGGTCCTGGAGGAGGAGGGGGCCACCGACGCCGGCGGTGGCGGAGTTCTGGTTGTCGGCGACGGGGGCGCCGGACTCGGTCGTAAGCACGCGCTTCGACATGGTGGCCTTTCCGTACGGATGCTGCTGACTGCGGTGGAGCGTAAGTTCGCTCGAAACACGGCGTCAACAGTTTGTTGAAATTGAAGTGTGGTGTTCCGGTCGGCGGCGGCGCCTGGGCGCGACAGGACAGGTGTCAGCACCGCCACCGACCGGAAATCTGGGGCCCCGCCGAGGCGGGGCGGCAGGTCAGACCTGCGCGCCGGAGAGACGCTCGACGGCGCGGAGCAGGGCCGAGTGGTCCAGGCCGCCGTCACCCTGCGCGCGCAGCGAGGCGACGAGCTGGGCGACCACGGCGCCGACCGGGAGGGCCGCGCCGACGTTGCGGGCGGCGTCGGTCACGATGCCCATGTCCTTGTGGTGCAGGTCGATCCGGAAGCCGGGCTTGAAGTCCCGGTTCAGGAAGTTGTCCTTCTTGCGGGTCAGCACGGTCGAGCCGGCCAGACCGCCGTTGAGGACGTCGAGGGCGGCCTGGAGGTTCACGCCGGACTTCTCCAGGAAGACCACGGCCTCGGCGCACGCCTGGATGTTCACGGCGACGATGAGCTGGTTGGCCGCCTTGACCGTCTGGCCGGAGCCGTGCGGGCCGCAGAGGACGATGACCTTGCCGAGGGCCTCCAGGATCGGGAGGGCCTCGTCGAAGTCGGCCTGCTCGCCGCCGACCATGATCGAGAGCACGGCCTCGATGGCGCCGGCCTCGCCGCCGGAGACGGGCGCGTCGATGACGCGGATGCCCTTCTCCTTGGCGTTCTTGGCCAGGTCGACCGAGGTCTGCGGGGTGATCGACGACATGTCGATGATCAGCGCGCCCTGCCTGGCGTTCTCCAGGATGCCCTCGGGGCCGTAGGAGATGGCCTCGACCTGCGGGGAGGCGGGCACCATCGTGATGACCACGTCGGCGTCCTTGACGGCCTCGGCGATCGAGCCGGCCGCGGTGCCGCCGGCGGCGGTCAGGCGCTCCAGCTTGTCCTGCTCCAGGGTGAAGCCGGTGACCGAGTAGCCGGCCTTGATCAGGTTCTCGGACATGGGGGAGCCCATGATGCCGAGGCCGATCCACGCGATCTTGGGAAGGTTGCTGCTCATGAGGGTGCCTCTCAAAACAAGGTCGTACGGGGAGGGGGCCTGCGTCAGCGGGCCGGGCGGGCCTCTGCGGCGAGCCATTCGAAGGACGCGGCGGCGTCGGCGGCCTTGTACTCCAGGCCCACCCAGCCGTCGTAACCGGCCTTCCTCAGCTCGTCGAGCAGCTGCTCCAGGGGGAGCTCGCCGGTGCCCGGGGCGCCGCGGCCCGGCATGTCCGCGATCTGGACGTGGCCGGTCTTCGCCGCGTACTCGGCGATGACGGCGCTGACGTCCTCGCCGTTCATGGCCAGGTGGTAGATGTCGAGGAGGAACTTGGCGTTGCCGAGCCCGGTGGCCTCGTTCACCTTGTCGACGACCTCGATCGCGGAGGGGGCGCTCACCAGCGGGTAGAGCGGCGACTCCGGCTTGTTCAGGGTCTCGATCAGGAGGATCGCGCCGACGCGGTCGGCGGCGCGGGCGGCCAGGACCAGGTTCTCCAGGGCGAGGGCGTCCTGGACCTCCGGGTCGACGCCCTCGACGCGGTTGCCGTAGAGCGCGTTGAGCGCCTTGCAGTCGACCGAGGCGGCGAAGTCCGCGGCGACGTCGATGTTGGCCTTGAAGCGGTCGGACTCCTCGCCCGGGACCGAGACCGCGCCGCGGTCCGGGCCGGGGAGCTGTCCGGCGTAGAAGTTCAGACCCACCAGCTGGGTGCCGGCGTCCTCAAGAGCCTTCTTGAGGGCGTCGAGCTCGCTCTGCTCGGGGGTGGCGGTGTCGATCCAGGGCCACCACAGCTCGACCGCGGTGAAGCCGGCCGCGGCGGCGGCCGCGGGGCGCTCCAGGAGCGGGAGTTCCGTGAAGAGGATCGACAGGTTCACATCGAAGCGCTGGTCCGTGTATCCCATGAGGGGTGGCGCTCCTTCCGTATTGCGGAAGTCATTTTCTGTCTGACGGAATGTTGCAAGTCCGTGGCGTCGCTTGTCAAGGGCCCCTCGCGACTCCGGGGCTCCCCAGGGCCCGGTCCGGGGCCGTAGCGTGGGGGCATGGTGCGTTTGAGAGTGGAGTTCACGACCGAGCCGTTCGACCTCGACGAGGCGCCGGCGCACGCGGTCGTGGCCCGTGAGGTCATCCAGTCGGCCGAACTGGACGCCGTCGATGTCGGCCCCTTCGGCAACACCGCGGAAGGCGGCGCCGACGCCGTCCTCACCGCCGTCGACGAGCTGCTGCGCAAGGCGCTCGCCGCCGGTGCCACCCGGGTCTCGCTCCAGGTCAATGTGATCGGTGAGGGCGGGGAGGACGCGAAGTGACCGAGCACCCCTTGGCGGCGGCGGTGAAGCCGCTGGTCGACGCGATGGGCGCGGAAGTGCTGGAGCCGGCGCAGGCGGCGGTCGACGACGTCGTGCTGTCCTGGGACGGCGAGGACGTCCTCGCCGTGCGGCTGCCCCAGCTGTCCGACTCCCTGGACCACATCCTCGCGGCCATGGAGCGGCGGCACGGGATGCCGCTGGCCGCGCTCGACCGCAAGGCCAAGCAGGAGGTCGTACGGCTCCTGGAGGCGCGGGGCGCCTTCTCTGTGCGGCACGGGGTGGAGACGGTGGCCGGCGCTCTCGGGGTCAGCCGCTTCACCGTCTACAACTACCTGAACAGGGAAAACGCCTCCAAGAACGCCTAGTTGATCAAGAATGGCCACAAGCCGTCGTCCGCATGTCGGGACGACGGCTTTTGTGTCACCGAGTTTTCAACAAAGTGTTGACGTCGTGTTGCCGAGGGCGTTAGCTATCCGCAGCCCGTCCGACGCACAGCGAAAAACAGCCACGGAGGCTTCCCGTGACTTCAGGTACGACACCGGGCCTCGCCCGGTTCAACACCTCGGCGGACAGCGAGGCTCTCGCCGCGCTCCACGAGGTGTGCACCAGTTCGGCGTGGGGGAGCAAGATCCTCGCCCAGCGCCCGTACACCACCGCCGAAGCCCTCTTCCTCGCCAGTGACGCCGCCATGGCCGAGCTGACCCCCGAGGACCTGGCCGAGGCGATGGCGGGCCACCCGCCGATCGGTCGCCCGAAGGAAGGGGACGCCACCTCCACCCGCGAGCAGAGCGGGATGGCCGGCTCCTCCGCCGAACTCAAGGCCGAGATGCTCGAACTGAACCTGGCCTACCAGGAGAAGTTCGGCCACGTGTTCCTCATCTGCGCCACCGGCAGGACCGGCGAGCAGATGCGCGACGCGGTCCGGGACCGCATCGGCAACACGCCCGAGCGGGAGCGCGAGATCGTCCGCACCGAACTGGGCAAGATCAACCGCATCCGGCTCACCCGACTCGCAGAGGAAGAGAGCGCCGCATGAGCACCGACACCACGGCCTCGGTGTCCACCCACATCCTGGACACCAGCATCGGACGCCCCGCGGAGGGCGTGGCGATCAGCCTCGCCGCCCGCGCCGGCTCCGACGCCGCCTGGGTCACGCTCGGCGGCTCCGCCACCGACGCCGACGGACGGTGCAAGGACCTGCCGGCCCTGCCGGTCGGCACCACCCACGTACGTCTCGACTTCGAGACCGAGGCGTACTTCCTGAGCAAGCAGAACCAGCAAGCCGAGGCGCAGCAGGACGCCCCCGCGAATCGGGACAGCGGTACGCCCGGTGCTTTCTTCCCGGAGGTGGCGATCACGTTCGCCGTCGTCCCGGGCCAGCACTACCACGTACCGCTGCTGCTCAACCCGTTCGGCTACTCCGTTTACCGAGGGAGCTAGCAGACATGCCCACGATTCTCGGCCAGAACCAGTACGGCAAAGCAGAGAACCGCGTCGTCAAGATCACGCGGGACGGCGCCACCCACCACATCAAGGACCTGAACGTCTCCGTCGCCCTCTCCGGCGACCTCAGCGACGTCCACCTCACCGGCTCCAACGCCCACTGCCTCCCCACCGACACGACGAAGAACACCGTCTTCGCGTTCGCCAAGGAGTACGGCATCGAGTCCGCCGAGCAGTTCGGCATCCACCTGGCCCGCCACTTCGTGACGAGCCAGGAGCCGATCAAGCGGGCCCGCATCCGGATCGAGGAGTACTCCTGGGAGCGCATCGCCTCCTCGGACGCCAACTCCAAGTTCATCGGCTCCGACGAGGTCAACCACTCCTTCGCCCGCAAGGGCCAGGAGACCCGGGTCACCCAGATCACCTACGACGGCGCGAAGTGGGAGGTCATCTCCGGCCTCAAGGACCTCGTCGTCATGAACTCCACCAACTCGGAGTTCTGGGGCTACATCAAGGACCAGTACACCACCCTCCAGGAGGCGTACGACCGCATCCTGGCCACCCAGGTGTCCGGCCGCTGGCGCTTCAACTGGACCGACGACGACCAGCGCATGCCCAACTGGGAGCGGTCCTACGAGCAGACCCGGCGCCACATGCTGGAGGCCTTCGCGGAGACCTACTCGTACTCCCTCCAGCAGACGCTGTACCAGATGGCCACGCGGATCATCAACCACCGCACGGAGATCGACGAGGTGCGGTTCTCGCTCCCGAACAAGCACCACTTCCTGGTCGACCTCGAGCCCTTCGGGCTGAAGAACGACAACGAGGTCTACTACGCCGCGGACCGCATGTACGGCCTCATCGAGGCCACGGTCCTGCGTGACGGCGCCGAGGCGCTGATCCCGGTCGACATGACCAATCTCTGAGCGGCACGAAATCTCTGAGCGGCACTGAGTGACCCGGTCCCCGCCCGCCCGCAGTCGGGCGGGGACCCGGCACCAGACCGGAGGGAACCCAGCATGGCACTGCCCGCAAAGGGGCCGGCGACCGCCGAAGGCCCGTGTTCCACCCCGTCGTCCACCGAGGCCCCGTCCCAGGCCGCCTGCCATCCGGTGGACGAGAAACTCCCCGCCTCGCGGCTCGTCCCCGCGGCGCTCCAGCACATCGCCGCCATGTACGCCGGCGTCGTCACCCCTCCGCTCATCATCGGCCAGGCCGTCGGCCTGGACGCGGCCGGGATGACCCGGCTCATCGCGGCCAGCCTCCTGATCGCCGGCTGCGCCACGATCCTCCAGACGCTCGGCGTCCGGAACTTCGCCGGCAACCGGCTCCCGTTCGTCAACGCCGCCTCCTCCGCGGGCATCGCCCCCATGCTGGCCATCGCCGAGACGAGCGCCCCCGGCCACCAACTCCCCGCCATCTACGGCGCGGTCATGGTCGCCGGCGTCTTCTGCCTCGCCGTCGGCCCCTTCTTCGGCCGGCTCCTGCGCTTCTTCCCGCCGCTCGTCACCGGCGTCGTCATCACCCTGATCGGCGTCACCCTGATGCCCGTGCCCGTCAGCTGGGCCCAGGGCGGCGACAAGACCGCGGCCGACTTCGGCGCCATGAAGTACCTCGCGCTCGCCGGCTTCACCCTGGTCGTCGTCCTGCTCTTCCAGCGCTTCGGCCGCGGCTTCGTCAAGCAGATCGCGCTGCTCCTCGGCCTGCTCATCGGCACCCTCGCCGCGATCCCCTTCGGGATGGCCGACTTCACCGCCCTGCGCGAGGCGCCCGTCGCCGCGCTCCCCGCCCCCTTCGCCTTCGGCGCCCCCGAGTTCCAGCCCGCCGCGATCCTCTCCCTGTGCATCGTGATGCTGGTCCTCATGACCGAGTCCAGCGCCGGCATGCTCGCCCTCGGCGAGATCTGCGAGCGCCCCAGCGACGGGAAGACCATCACCCGGGGCCTGCGCACCGACGGCATCGCCACCCTGCTCGGCCCCGTCTTCGGCGGCTTCCCGACCTCCGCCTTCGCGCAGAACGTCGGCGTCGTCTCGCTCACCCGGGTCCGCTCCCGCTACGTGGTCGCCGTCGCCGGCGGCGCCCTCCTGGTGCTCGGCGCCTTCCCGGTCCTCGGCGCGGTCGTCTCCATGGTCCCGATGCCCGTCCTCGGCGGCGCCGGCATCGTCCTCTTCGGCTCCATCGCGGTCAGCGGCATCCGGACCCTCTCCGAGGCCGGACTCGACGACAGCTCCAACATCATCCTGGTGGCCGTCGCGCTCGGCGCGGGCATCATCCCGCTCGCCGCGCCCACCTTCTACGCCGGATTCCCCGCCTGGGCGCAGACCGTGCTCGGTTCCGGCATCAGCGCGGGCGCGCTCGTCGCCGTCCTGCTGAACCTCTTCTTCCACCATCTCGGCACCCGGAGCCGTCAGACGGCCCCGGCACTCAAATCCTCCTAGGGTCCTGCCGTGCCCAACCCACCCATGAGGAATGAAGGAAGCACCGCCATGGCAGCACCTTCGGCAGCCCCCCAGCGCATCGTCATCGAGAACGCGGCGATCGCGACCGTCGACGCGCACGACACCGAGTACGCCTCCGGCCACCTCGTCGTCGCCGACAACAAGATCGAGTCCCTCGGCGCCGGCAAGGCCCCCGAGAACCTGGAGAACGTGGTCCGGCGGATCGACGCCACCGGTCACCTGATCACCCCGGGTCTGGTCAACACCCACCACCACTTCTACCAGTGGATCACCCGGGGCCTGGCCACCGACCACAACCTCTTCAACTGGCTGGTCGCGCTCTACCCGACGTGGGCGCGGATCGACGAGGCCATGGTCCGCGTCGCCGCCCAGGGCTCGCTCGCCATGATGGCCCGCGGCGGCGTCACCACCGCCATGGACCACCACTACGTCTTCCCGAAGGGCTCCGGCGACCTCTCCGGCGCCATCATCGGCGCCGCCTCCGACATGGGCGTGCGCTTCACGCTGGCCCGCGGCTCCATGGACCGCAGCGAGAAGGACGGCGGCCTGCCGCCGGACTTCGCCGTCGAGACCACCGAGGGCGCGCTCGCCGCGACCGAGGAGACGGTGAAGAAGCACCACGACGCCTCCTTCGACTCGATGACGCAGGTCGCCGTCGCGCCCTGTTCGCCCTTCTCCATCTCCACCGAGCTGCTCCGCGAGGGCGCCGCCCTCGGCCGCCGCCTCGGCGTGCGCATGCACACCCACGGCTCGGAGACCGTGGAGGAGGAGAAGTTCTGCCACGAGCTCTTCGGCATGGGCCCGACCGACTACTTCGAGTCGACCGGCTTCCTCGGCGAGGACGTGTGGATGGCGCACTGCGTCCACATGAACGACTCCGACATCGCCGCCTTCGCCCGCACCAAGACCGGTGTCGCGCACTGCCCGTCGTCGAACGCCCGCCTCGCCGCCGGCATCGCCCGCGTCCCCGACATGCTGAAGGCGGGCGTCCCGGTCGGCCTCGGCGTCGACGGCACCGCCTCCAACGAGTCCGGCGAGCTCCACACCGAGCTGCGCAACGCCCTGCTCATCAACCGCCTGGGCGCCCACCGCGAGTCCGCGCTCAACGCCCGCCAGGCCCTGCGCCTCGGCACCTACGGCGGCGCGCAGGTCCTCGGCCGCGCCGACAACATCGGCTCCCTGGAGGCCGGCAAGCTCGCCGACTTCGTCCTCTGGAAGATCGACGGCCTCGGCCACTCGTCCATCGCCGACCCGGTCACCGCCATCGTCTTCGGCGCGGCGGCCCCGGTCACCGCCTCCTTCGTCAACGGCAAGCAGATCGTCGAGAACAACCGACTGCTCTTCGCCGACGAGGAGCAGATCGCGCGTGACGCGCGCGCGGAGGCGCAGCGCCTGGCCCGCATCGCGGCCCAGGGCTGACCCTCCCCACGGAGTCCGGTCGAGGGGGACGGCCCTCGACCGGTCGCCGCGGACCCGAGCGGGGTCCGCGGCAGCCCGACCGGGAGGCGCCGTACGCAGAAGTCGTACGACGCCTCCCGGGACGGTGAGGCGTGCCCGCACCCCCATCGGACACCCCGCCCCCGCGCCGCACCCCTTCCTCCGGCGCACCGCACCACCCCGTCGTGAGCCGCACCTCCTGCACTTCGCACCGCATCGCACCACCTCCCTGATACCCGCGTCACCGCCGACGTGTACCCGACCGGAGGAACCGCCGTGGCCGACGAGCCCCAGGTTCGCAATGCACAAGACGCAGGCACCACCCCGGAAGGCCGGACCAAGCATCCGGTCGACGAGACCCTGCCCCCACTGAAGATGTTCACCAGCGGCCTCCAGCACGTGGCCGCGATGTACGCGGGCGTGGTGGCCCCGCCGCTCATCGTCGGAGCGGCCGTCGGCCTCTCCGGCACCGAGCTGACCTTCCTGACCGGCGCGAGCCTCTTCACCGCCGGCCTCGCGACCTTCCTCCAGACCCTCGGTGTCTGGAAGATCGGCGCCAAGCTCCCCTTCGTCAACGGCGTCACGTTCGCCGGCGTGGCCCCGATGCTGGCCATCGTCGACACGACGGAGGACAAGTCCGACGCGCTGCCGATCATCTTCGGCGCGATCATCGTCGCCGGTCTCCTCGGCTTCCTGGCCGCGCCGTGGTTCTCCAGACTGGTGCGGTTCTTCCCGCCGGTCGTCACCGGCACCGTCATCACCCTCATCGGCATCTCGCTGCTGCCGGTCGCCTTCGGCTGGGCCCAGGGGCCCAACCCGGCGGCGGACGACTACGGTTCGGGCAAGTTCCTCGGGCTGGCCGCGGTCACCCTCGCCATCGTCCTGCTGTTGCGCCGCTTCACCCGCGGCTTCCTCAAGCAGATCGCGGTCCTGGTGGGCCTGGTCCTCGGCACGCTGATCGCCATACCCTTCGGCGCCACCGACTTCTCCCCGGTGACCGAGGCGGACATCGTCGGCTTCCCGAACCCCTTCCACTTCGGCGCCCCGCAGTTCGCCCTCGCCGCGATCATCTCGATGTGCGTGGTCATGCTGGTCTCGATGACCGAGTCCACCGCCGACATGCTGGCGCTGGGCGAGATCGTCGAGCGGCCCGCCGACGAGAAGACCATCGCGGCCGGCCTGCGCGCCGACACCCTGGGCTCGGCGCTCAGCCCGCTCTTCAACGGCTTCATGTGCAGCGCCTTCGCGCAGAACGTCGGCCTGGTCGCGATGACCCGGATCCGCAGCCGCTTCGTCGTCGCCTGCGGCGGCGGTCTGCTGGTCCTGATGGGCCTGTCGCCGGTGATGGCCTCGCTGATCTCGGTCGTGCCCCGCCCGGTCCTCGGCGGCGCCGGTGTCGTCCTCTTCGGCTCGGTCGCGGCCAGCGGCATCCAGACCCTGGTCAAGGCCGGCCTGGAGAAGGACAACAACGTCCTCATCGTGGCCGTCTCGATCGCGGTCGGCATCATCCCGATCACGAAGCCGGACTTCTACCACGCCTTCCCGGAGACCGCCCAGATCATCCTGGACTCCGGCATCTCCACCGGCTGTGTCGCCGCCGTCCTGCTCAACGTGGTCTTCAACCACTTCGGCCGGCGCACGGACGACGACGAGGTGACCGCGCCGATGGAACCGGGCGACGAGATCTCGGAGACCCGCGGCGCCAAGGCGGCCCACGCCCACTAGGACCCGCCACCACCCCCGCCGTCCCCGTCCCGCCCGCCCCGGGCCCCGCGCACCGCGCGGGGCCCGGGGCGTCGTCGTCCCCTGTGGCGTTCCCGGCGTGGTTCCCCGAGTCGCCTCCCGTGTCCTCACCGCCACTCCAGCGCGATCCGCCGGGCGCACTCGCGGGCCAGCGCGGGGTAGACGGCGGCGATCGCCTCGTACAGCCTGCGCCGCAGCAGCCGCTCGGCCTCGCGGCGGCCGGTGTCGCCGTACAGCCCGTCGAGCAGCGTCTCGTACCGGCCCAGCGCCTGCCGGAGGTAGCCCACCTGCCAGCGCACGAGCGAGCCGCCGGGCGGCGGGGCGGTCCGTCCGCCCGGGCCGCGTGCGGTCAGCAGGTGCCGGTGGCGGGCGGCCCGCCGCTCCAGCTCGGCCGCGGGCAGCCGCGGCACCAGGATCGGCTCGGTCCGGATCGCCGCGAGCACGGCGGCCCGCCGTCCCTCGGCGAGCACCCCGACGGCGGCCGTCCTGCGCGTCTCCACCAGGGCCGAGGAGGCCGCCGCGAACTCCGGCGTGCGCTCCACCGCCTCCACCCGCGCCAGCAGGTACAGCCGCAGCGGCGCCGGCGTGAACCGCCGCGGATCGCGCCCCTGCACGTCCGGGAGCCCCAGCAGCTCCCGCACCATCGCGTCGGTCCAGCCGCGCCGCCGCACCCCGGCCGGCGACACGTACAACGAACGGTCCGTCATGATCCCCCCAAGAATCGACTACGGAGAGTAACGATCCCAGTGGAGCACGCCCCACTGACAACGCCCTCTTGCGAACCGCTCCCTCCGCATGCCATATAGGTCTGGACCTTTCCGACGGAGGATGGAGGCCGGTCGTGCGAAGCAGCCAACGCCCGCTCGCCGCAAGCCTGTTGACAGCCGCGATGCTCGCCGCCCTCGTCGCCTGCTCCGGCGCCGCGGCCCCGGAGGCGAAGGACACCACCCCGCCCACCGTCCCCACCGGCCTCACCGCGGCCTCCGGCAGCTCCACCACCGTCCACGTCATGTGGGAGGCCGCCACCGACGACCGCGGCGTCACCCGCTACCAGGTCCTCCAGGACGGCCGCCAGGTCAAGGAGGTCCCCGCCACCGCCGTCATGACCGACGTCACCGGCCTCGCCCCCGGAGCCCGCCACGCCTTCGCCGTCCGCGCCCTCGACGCCGCCGGCAACACCTCGCCCGCCACCCCCGCCGTCCCCGCGACCACCCTCCGCGCCACCACCGAGGACCGCGAACCCCCCACGGCCCCCCGCGCCCTGCGGGCCACCCCCGACGGCCCCACCACCGCCACCCTCACCTGGACCGCCGCCCGCGACGACACCCGTGTCACCGCCTACGACGTCTACCAGGCGGGCGTCCGCGTCCACACCGCCCCCGGCACCGCCACCACCGCCCGCCTCGCCGGCCTGCGCCCCGGCACCGCCTACTCCCTCACCCTCCGCGCCCGCGACGCCGCCGAGAACTCCTCGCCGGACAGCGCCCCCGCCGAACTCACCACCGCCCCCGCTCCCGGCGCGCCCCCCAACACCTCCCCGCTCGCCCTCCGGGCCACCTCCGCCCGCGGCGAGATCACCCTCACCTGGACCCCGCCCGAGACCGGAGCCCCCGTCACCCACCACGAACTCCACATCGACGGCCGCTTCGCCACCACCGTCGTCTGGGGCGCCGACCCGCCCTCCGGCCGCGCCTCCTACACCTTCCCGGCCCAGGCGGAACCCGGCACCACCCTCACCCTCACCCTCCGCGCCCGCCTCCCCGACGGCACCTGGGGCGACTTCTCCGCCCCGCACACGGTCGTCGTGCGCTGAACCCGCCCGGGGGTGTCCCTCAGGCCGTTCCCGGCGCCCCCGAACTACCCTGGAACCGTGGCCGAGACCGTTCTCACCAATACCGGGCTGGACCAGTTCCTCGCGCGCCTCGACGGCGGGGCCGAGGCGCGGGACCCCGCCTTCCGGCGGGCCGCCGAGGTGGTGCTGGGCCTGCTGGCGCTGCGCGGGGCCGACCGGGGGAGCGGGATGCCCGAGCCGGGCCCCGGGCTCGTGCGCCGCCTGCTCGTCGAGGACCTGCCGGCCTTCGTGTACGTGCCGCCGGGGGAGCTGCGGGCCTACCCGGCCGTGCTGGGGGCGCTCGCCGAGTGCTTCGACGGCGGGCTGCGCGAGCGGGTCGCGGCCGTCGTCGACGAGAGCGCCGGGGACTTCGAGCGGGCCATGGGCGACCCGGGCAACCTCACCTGGTACCGGTGGTACGCCTCGCTGCTGCGGGCCATGGGCACCGACCTCGACGACGCCGCCGACGTCCGGCGGCGGATCGGCGCCCTCGACGGCGCGCCGCTGCCCGACGGGGTGCTGCGGGCCGACCTCATGGGACGGACCGCGCTCGCCGACACCGTGCTCGCCGAGGCCCTCGCCCGCGCCTACGTGCGCGACGCCGAGGAGCCGCCCGCCACCGGACCGCTGCTCACCGACCACGCCGTCGCCGCCGGCGTCGGCCGGGTCGCCGCCGCGCTCCTCGACCGCTGGACCGCCGCCGGACTCGCCGAGCAGCTCACCGGCGCGTACGCCCGTTTCGCGCCCGGCCCCGACGACTTCCCCCACCTCGTCCTCGCCGACGCCCTCCTCGACGAGCACATGGACTACCACGGCGACCCCGGCATCGCCGTCCCCCCGCCCCGGGCCGTCGAGGCCGGGGACCCCGAGCGGGACGCCGACGCCCTGCTCGCCGCCGTCGAGGAACTGGCGGAGGAGGAGTACGAGCCGTACGGCGGCGAGGCCCCGCACCTGCTGTACGCGCTCTACCAGCGCGGCTGCGACGCCGACTCGATCGCCCGCCACGCCGCCGAGTACGAGGACTGGACCGTCGACCCCGCCCTGGAGGACGTGCCGGTCGCCGTGGCGGAGGGCGTCACCGGCGCCTACGTCACCCCGCCCGTGCCCGAACTCGTCCGGCTGCTCGGCTCCGCCGGTCTCACCGAGGACGACCGGGCCCGCCTGGAGGGCCCGGCCCGCGAACTCGCCGCCGTCGCCGACCGGCTCGCCGCCACCGGCCTGGTCCTGCGGGCCGGGGACGCCTTCGGGCTGACCCCGCGCGGCGCCGCCACCGTCCGCTACCTCCTCCGGGTGCGCGGGGTCGCCGCCCCCACCGCCGCCGAGGCGACGGCCTGGTCCGCCCGGGAGCTGGTGGACGCCGCCGCGCGGTGGCCGCAGGCCCCCGCCGCGCACGTCCTCGCCGACTGGCTGCACGCGCGCGGGGACTCCGCCGAAGCCTGGTCGGAGCTGCTGGCCGCGCTCGGCACCGTCCACGCCCACGCCTCCGAAGGGGCCGACGTGCGCGCCCTGTTCGGGCTCCTCGACACCGCCGCCGCCCCGCCCGGCGCCCTCCGCGGGGCGCTGCGCGACCCGGTGATCGGCGCCTACGCCCTGCACGCGCTCCGGGTCCGCGGCGAGGAGGCCGACGCGATCCAGGTGCCGGTGTCGGCCCGCGCCCTGCTCGTCCTCGACCGGCTGCCCGGCAAGAAGGGGCCGCTGGAGGACCGGCGGGCCGCCTTCGACGCCGCCGCCGCCGACTGGCCGGGCGGCTCGGCCGCCCTGGTCGCGGCGATGGCCGAGGCCGACCCGCACGGCGCGGACCGGGTCCTCGGCCCCCTCGGCATCAGCCTGCCGTGAGGTACATCCCGGACGGGCCCGCGCCCGCCGTGTTCCGGCAGGACCGGTGCCCCGACGGGACGTCCCGGATCAGCGCGAGGCACCGCCCGAGCGCCTGCTGGCCGTAGGCGTTGGGGTGCATCGACTCCTGCACGAGGCCCTGGGTGCTCTGGCTGTCGATCCACCGCGCCCACTCGCTCGTCGCGCCCGAGGGCGGCAGCGCGGCGGTCGCCTGCCGGCTCGCCTTCGCGCACACCTCGCGGCCCTGGAGCGCGTCCCTCAGGTCCAGGAACTGCGCGCCCTTCGCCACCGCGACCTGCCGCAGCCGGCCGGAGAGCTGGGGGACGAGGGAGTCCCGCGCCCAGTCGGCGTCCTTGTTCCAGAAGGGGCAGCCGCCGGTGTTCGTCCGGGACCAGCCGCTCTCGGAGTAGCGGTTCTCGGCCGCGCGGGGGATCGGCGACGGGTAGGACTGGAGCACGATCCGGTAGTCGGAGGCCGTGTAGCCCGCACCGGCCATCACGGCCCGGATCTCGTCGACGGCCTTGCCGACGGAGGCCATGGCGGCGTCGATCCGCGCGTCGACCTCGGCCTGCTGGTCGTCGTGGCAGTAGGAGTACCAGACGATGTAGTCGGTCGCGCAGGCGGTGATGACGTCGGCGAAGCCCAGGTCGTTGCCGCCGATCGACAGCGCGATCAGCTCCACGTCGTGGGAGGCGGCGACGGCGGCCAGCCGGTCGGCCTGCGGGGCCTCGCCCTTGTACGCCCGGCCGCCCTGCGCGGCGCGGAAGACGTTCTCGGTGGTCGCCCCGGAGCAGGCCAGGTTGATCAGGGAGTTCGCGATCGGGCCGGCGCTGCGCACCTCGGAGACGTCGGAGCGGTGGCAGCCGCCCGCGGTGGTTCCGTACACCCGGGAGGGGTCGTAGCCGGCGCCGGTCCAGGCGCGGTCGGTGCCGTCGCGGCTGCCGGAGTTCGTGAGGCCGTTGCCGAGCCAGCGGCCGGCCTCGCCGGAGATGTAGCTGTCGCCCATGGCGACGACGGCGGTGGGGCCGGTGCCGGGGGCGGCGGAGGCCGGCGGGGCGGCGACGGAGGCGAGCCCGGCGGCGGTACACAGTGCCAGGAGTGCGCGCAGCGCACGGTGGGGGGTCGAGGGCATGGCTGTGCTCCTGCGGTACGCAGTGACGTGTGGGGGACAGCCGCCGGCCGGTGGCATGGCGGAATCTCGCACGGCGTGACTTATTACCGCTAGGTAGCTGCGTATCTCGGTTCCGTCACGTCCCCTGTGACGCGACAGGCCCCGCCCCCCGGAGCTGTGCGTTCACCGGGGACGGGGCCTGGACGGGCGGGGCGGGCGGCGTCAGCCGACCAGCTGCTCGTACGCGGGGAGGGTGAGGAAGTCCGCGTAGTCGGCGTCGAGCGAGACGTGCAGGAGGAGGTCGTGGGCCTGCTGCCACTTGCCGGCCGCGAAGGCCTCCTCGCCGATCTCGGCGCGGATGGCGGCGAGCTCCTGGGCGGCGACCTCGCGGGCCAGCTCGGGGGTGGCCTTCACGGTCTCCCCGGCGTGCTCGAACTCCACACCCGCGTTGATCCACTGCCAGATCTGCGAGCGGGAGATCTCGGCGGTGGCCGCGTCCTCCATCAGGTTGAAGATGGCGACGGCGCCGAGGCCGCGCAGCCACGCCTCGATGTAGCGGGTGCCGACCTGCACCGCGCTGACCAGGCCCGCGTAGGTGGGCTTGGCGTCGAGCGAGTCGATGGCGATGAGGTCGCCGGGCGCCACGGAGACGTCCTCGCGCAGCCGGTCCTTCTGGTTCGGCTTGTCGCCGAGGACGGCGTCGAAGGAGGCCATGGCGATCGGGACGAGGTCGGGGTGGGCGACCCAGGAGCCGTCGAAGCCGTCGCCGGCCTCGCGGTCCTTGTCGGCCTTGACCTTCTCGAACGCGACCTTGTTGACCTCGGCGTCCTTGCGGGACGGGATGAAGGCCGCCATGCCGCCGATCGCGTGCGCGCCGCGCTTGTGGCAGGTGCGGACGAGGAGTTCGGTGTAGGCGCGCATGAACGGGGCCGTCATCGTGACCGCGTTGCGGTCCGGGAGGACGAACTTCGCCCCGCCGTCGCGGAAGTTCTTGACGATGGAGAAGAGGTAGTCCCAGCGGCCCGCGTTGAGCCCGGCGGCGTGGTCGCGGAGCTCGTAGAGGATCTCCTCCATCTCGTACGCGGCCGTGATGGTCTCGATGAGGACCGTGGCGCGGACGGTGCCCTGCGGGATGCCGACGTAGTCCTGCGCGAAGACGAAGATGTCGTTCCAGAGGCGGGCCTCCAGGTGCGACTCGGTCTTCGGCAGGTAGAAGTACGGGCCCTTGCCGAGGTCGATCAGGCGCTGCGCGTTGTGGAAGAAGTACAGGCCGAAGTCGACGAGCGCGCCGGGCACCGGGCGTCCGTCGAAGGCGAGGTGGCGCTCCTCCAGGTGCCAGCCGCGGGGCCGCATGACGACCGTCGCCAGCTGGTCGGCGGGCTTGAGGGCGTACGACTTGCCCGAGCGCGGGTCCGTGAAGTCGATGTTCCGGGTGTAGGCGTCGATCAGGTTGACCTGACCGAGGACCACGTTCTCCCAGGTGGGGGCCGAGGCGTCCTCGAAGTCCGCCAGCCAGACCCTGGCGCCCGAGTTGAGCGCGTTGATCGTCATCTTCCGGTCGGTCGGACCGGTGATCTCGACGCGGCGGTCGTTCAGGGCCGCCGGGGCCGGCGCGACCTTCCAGGAGTCGTCGGCGCGGACGGCCGCGGTCTCCGGCAGGAAGTCGAGGGTGGAGGTGCGGGCGATCTCGGCGCGGCGCTCGGCGCGGCGGGCGAGCAGCTCGTCACGGCGCGGGGTGAACCGGCGGTGGAGCTCGGCGACGAAGGCGAGGGCCGCCTCCGTCAGCACCTCCTCCTGGCGCGGCAGGGGCTCGGCGTCGACGACGACCAGGGGGGACGGCGCTGGTGCGGACATGAACTGTCACTTCCTTCAGCGGACTACGCGTGCGGTACCAGGCGGCCGCCGGGCGTCACGGACGGCACGGAGTGCCGCGGGTGCCGAGATACGGCCGCGAGCGCCATCGCAGGGGCTCAGGCGCTTCTATGCAGTGGATATTAGTTTCCTCATGGTGGAAGTTCAATCGTTTGTTGATGTCGAGATTCTTCGGGTCGACAGAACGTGGCTCCCGGTGCCAGCCCCTTCACTCCAGGTGCCCGCAAGCACGCGGTCTCACCCCTCCAGGCGGAACAGGTCCGCCTCCGTGTCGATGTCGAAGGGCTCCGCCACGTCCCCGCACTCCACCAGCGCGATCGCGGCACGGTGCGCCGCCAGGTACTCCCGCGCCCCCCGGTCGCCCTCCGCGCCCGCCGCGACCCCCGCCCAGCGGTCCGCCCCGAACAGCACCGGATGCCCCCGCCGCCCCTCGTACGCGGCGGCCGCCAGCGCGTCCCGCGCGCCGTACGCCCCCCGCACCCGCGCCACCGCCGCCGCCCCGATCCCCGGCTGGTCCACCAGCGACACCAGCGCCGCGTCCACCCCGCGCGGATCCGCCGCCAGCGAGGCGAGCCCCACCCGCAGCGAGGAGCCCATCCCGCCCTCCCACTCCGGGTTCTCCACCACCACGCAGCCCGGCAGCTCCGCCCGCTCCCGTACGCGCTCCGCCGACGCGCCCAGCACCACGTGCACCACCGCGCAGCCGCCCTCGCGCAGCACCCGCACCGCGTGCTCGACCAGCGGCCGGCCCCGGTACGGCAGCAGCGCCTTCGGGCGTCCGCCGAGCCGGCGGCCGCCGCCGGCGGCGAGCAGCAGCCCGGCGACCAGCGGAGGGGAGGAAGGGGAGGGAGAGGCTGTCTTCGTCATGGGGACTGCATACCGCACGACGCGGAATGACACGGTCGCATGAATGCGCGGCACGGACTCTTCCCCGCCGGGCGGCCGGGGAGTTAACTGACCCCCACTCAGGGCGCCCGACCACCGCCCGGGGCAAGGGGAGCGGACGTCTCGGAGCGGGGGACCGTGTTGCGGAGCGTGGGGCAGAGGCGAGTGACCGGCGAGGCAGTGGACCCGAGGGTGGCCGGACTGCGGTCCGCCGTGTCCCGGCTCCGGAGGGAACTGGCCGGACACCGGGTGGACCTCGCCGACCGCGAGATCGCCGAGGACGAACTCGCCGCGCTCGACGCGATGGCGGTGAGCGGCGCGCCCGAGGTGTGGCGGCTGCGCCGCAGCCTGCTCCTCGTCGCCGGCTCGCTCGGCTCCGTGAGCGCCCTGTCCGAGGCCCTGACGGGCGTCCGCCACGCCGTGGAGCTCTTCGGCCCCGCCGTCCCCCCGCAGCCGCCCGCGCCCTGAGACCCGGCGCCGCGCGGCTCAGCGCCGGATCAGGCGCCGCTCGCGGGCCGCCGCCACCGCCGCCGTCCGCGAGTCCACGCCCAGCTTGGCGAAGACGTGCACCAGATGGGACTTCACGGTCGCCTGGCTGAGGAAGAGGACCTTGCTGATCTGCTGGTTCGACAGGCCCTCTCCGACCAGCTGGAGCACCTCCAGCTCCCGCTTGGTCAGCGCCTCCGCCGGGGTCCGCATCCGGTCCATCAGCCGGTGCGCCACCGCCGGGGCCAGCGCCGACTGGCCGGCCGCCGCCGTCCGCACCGCCGCCGCCAGCTCCTCCGGCGGCGCGTCCTTCAGCAGATAGCCCGAGGCGCCGGCCTCCACCGCCGCCAGGATGTCCGCGTCCGTGTCGTACGTCGTCAGCACCAGCACCCGGGGCCCGCCCGGTACGGCCGTGATCGCCGCCGTCGCCTCCGAACCGTGCATCCCCGCGCCGAACTGGAGGTCCATCAGGACCACGTCGACGCCCCCGGCCGCCGCCAGCTCCACCGCGCGCTCGGCCGTCGCCGCCTCGCCGACCACGGTGAAGCCGGGCTCGGTGTCGAGCACCGCGCGCAGCCCGGCCCGTACCACCGGATGGTCGTCGGCGAGCAGCAGTCTGATCAGCGGATCCGTCATGACCGACCTCCGTCGTTCTGGGGCAGCGGGAGCGGAAGCGTGACGGCCACCGCCGTGCCCTGCCCCGGCGCCGACTCCACCGTGAACGTGCCGCCCAGCGACTCCGCCCGCGACCGCATCGCCGGCAGCCCGAAGCCGCCGCCGTCGCCGGACGGGCCCGTCCCCTCCGGGTCGAAGCCCCTGCCGTCGTCCACCACGTCCAGCGCCACCGAGTCCTCCATGAACGACAACGTGATCTCCGCCCGCGCCGCCCCCGCGTGCCGCACCGTGTTCCCCAGCGCCGACTGCGCGATCCGCAGCAGCGCCACCTCGTACGGCGTCGGCAGCTCCACCGGCGTCCCGCTCACCGAGAACCGTGCCCGCGGCCCCGCGCCCGGCTCGCACAGCCGCTCCAGGGCGGCCGCCAGCGAACCGTGCTCCAGGTCGGGCGGCGTCAGGGCGCGCACGAAGCGGCGCGCCTCCGCCAGGTTGTCCTGCGCGGCCTGCCGGGCCCGGTCGATGTGCCCGGCCGCCGGGGATCCCTCCGGCAGCGCCCGCTCGGCCGCCCGCAGCAGCAGCTGGATCGACGACAGACCCTGCGCGAGCGTGTCGTGGATCTCCCGGGCCAGCCGCTCCCGCTCCGCCAGCGTCCCCGCGTGCCGCTCCGCCGCCGCCAGCTCGGCCCGGGTCGTGATCAGCTCCTCGATCAGCCGCCGCCGCCGCTCGCTCTCCCGGTACAGCGCCTGGTAGCCGAGGACGGTCGCCACGGCCACGGCCGCGCCGAGCAGCGGCCCGATGAAGACCCCCGGGTTCAGGGCGGCGCCGTGGCCGACGTACGACAGGATCGCCGCGCCCGCCGTCAGCGCGACCGCCGGCAGCGACCAGCGGACCGGCAGCAGGTGCAGCTGGAGGAAGTACAGCGGGAACGCCAGCCACAGCGCCTCCGGCGTCGCCCACAGCAGGGCCAGCCAGCACAGCGCGAGCACCGTGAGCCACCCGGCGGCGGCCCGCTGCGAGCGCCGCACGGACGGCAGCCAGGTCCCGGCGGCGTAGACGGCGCCGGTGACGGCCGCGAGGACCGTGCCCGCCGTGGAGTGGGCGCGCACCGCCGCCAGCACGAGGAGCCCCGCCATCAGCAGGTGGAGGCAGAGGCGCAGGGCGCGGAGGGCGGGGGTGAGGGTGAGCCGGGCGGGAGGGTGGGAGAAGGGGGGTTCCATGGCCCCACCAGCGTAGACAGGAGCCGACAATCCGGACTCAACCGAAAGTTTGATTACGGAGCCATCCGTGGCGCGATGCCCGGGAGGGGTGGCCGCCAGCAGGCTTGGCCCCATGTTCGTGGCATGGAGAGACCTGAGATTCGCCAAGGGGCGGTTCGCCCTCATGGGCACGGTGATCGTGCTCATCACCCTGCTCGTGGGGCTCCTTTCCGGGCTGACGGCCGGACTCGCGCGGGAGAACGTCTCCGCGATCACCGGCCTGCCCGCCGACCGCGTCGCCTTCGCCGCCCCGCCGGCCGGGCAGTCGGTCTCGTTCACCAACTCGACGGTGACCGAGAAGCAGTGGAGCACCTGGGCGGAGCGGCCCGGGGTGACCGGGGCGGCGCCGCTCGGCATCCGCACCCTCAACGCGGTCGCGGGCGACCGGACCGCCGCCGTCTCCGCCTTCGGCACGGAGCCCGGCGACGGCCTCGCGCCCGCCGCCGTCGCCCCCGGCGGGGCCGTGCTGTCCGAGTCCGCCGCCGAGGAACTCGACGCGCGCGCCGGCGACACCGTCCGGCTCGGACCGCTGGAGGTACGGGTCTCGGCGGTCGCCGGGGACGCCTCGTACAGCCACACGCCCGTCGTGTGGACCTCCCTCGACGACTGGCAGCGGCTCGGCCACAGCGGCACCACGACGGAGGAGCAGGCGACGGTACTCGCGCTGCGCGGCGACGGCGTCGACTGGGCGGCGGGCGACGCGGCCGCCGGCACCGAGGCGCGGACCGTCGAAGGCGCCCTCACCGCCATAGGGTCCTACCAGGCCGAGAACGGCTCCCTCCAGCTCATGCGCGGCTTCCTCTTCGTGATCTCCGCGCTCGTCATAGGGGCGTTCTTCACCGTCTGGACCATCCAGCGCAGCGGCGACGTCGCCGTCCTCAAGGCGCTCGGCGCCTCCACCCCCTACCTGCTGCGCGACGCGCTCGGACAGGCCGTGCTGATGCTGGTCGGCGGGACACTGCTCGGCACCGGGCTCGCGCTCGGCATCGGCGCGCTCGTCAGCGGCGGCGACGTGCCCTTCGTGCTCTCCCCGCTGACCGTGCTCGGCCCGGCCGGCGTGATCATCGTGCTCGGCGCCGTCGGCTCCGCGCTCTCCATCCGGCGGATCACCGCCGTCGACCCCCTCACCGCGCTCGGGAGCGTCCGATGAGCCTGGCACTCGATGCCGTGACCCTGACCTACCCGGACGGCGACGGGCGGCTCACCGCGCTCGACGCGGTCTCCCTCACCGTCCCGGCCGGCCGCATGACGGCCGTCGTCGGGCCCTCCGGCTCCGGCAAGTCCAGCCTGCTCGCCGTCGCCGCGACCCTCGTCACCCCCGACCGGGGGCGGGTCGTCGTCGCCGGGACGGACACGGCCGGGCTCGACGCCGCCGGCCGGGCCGCGCTGCGGCGGTCGTCGATCGGGATCGTCTTCCAGCAGCCCAACCTGCTGCCCTCGCTGACGGCGGTCGAACAGCTCCAGGTGATGGCCCACCTGTCCGGGCGTCCACCGGCGTCGGTACGGGACCGGGCCATGGAACTCCTCGACGCGGTGGGCCTCGCCGACCGGGCCGGGCGCCGGCCGCACCAGCTGTCCGGCGGTCAGCGGCAGCGCGTCAACATCGCGCGGGCGCTGATGAACGAGCCGGCCGTGCTGCTGGTCGACGAGCCGACGAGCGCGCTCGACCACGAGCGGGGGGAGGCGGTCGTCGCGCTCCTCGCGGAGCTCACCCGCGCGCGCGGCACGGCGACGGTGCTCGTCACCCACGACCGTGCGCACCTCGCCTCCGCCGACGAGACGGCCACGGTCCAGGACGGCCACCTGACCCTCCCGACCCCCGTCTGACCCCCCACCGGGCGCCCCCGCCCGCGCCGGGCCCCGGCCCCCACGGGGCCGCGCCCGCCACCCTGCCCCGGCCCGGGTCCCCGATGCGGGCCGCACCCCGCGGCCCTGCGTGCGCCCCGGCCC
>NZ_BNBS01000096.1 GCF_014656075.1 Streptomyces hydrogenans | reverse complement strand
ATGGTCAAGGGCATGGGCGGGGCCATGGACCTCGTCCATGGAGCGCGCCGGGTCATCGTGCTGATGGAACACACCGCCAAGGACGGCAGCCCGAAGATCGTCGAGGACTGCTCCCTCCCCCTCACCGGCCGTGGCTGCGTCGACCGCGTCATCACCGATCTCGGCGTCCTCGACGTCACATCCCGCGGCCTCGCCCTGGTGGAGACCGCACCCGGCGTCACCGTCGAGGACGCCCGCGCCCGCCCCGTCGCCTTCGTGCACGCCGCCGGCGTCGCCGCCGCCTGCTGACCGCCCCTCATCTCCCGCGGGTCCGCGCACGGACCCGCGGGAGAGAGTTCCCGCTCCTGCCCCGATGGTCCGTACACCAATGATCCCGACGCAGAACATCCACCAGGTCGGGAGGCGGATCGACCCCTGCCCTCTCAAGGAGGCACCTGCCCGTGACGACCTCGCCCCTGCACATCGCCGTCGTCGGAGGCGGCATCGGCGGCCTGGCCGCCGCCCTCGCCATGGCCCGCTCCGGTCACCGCGTGAGCGTGGTGGAGCGCGCCGCCCGGTTCGGCGAGATCGGAGCCGGCCTCCAGCTCGCCCCGAACGCCTCGCTGGCGCTGGCCGAGCTCGGCGTCCTCGACGCCGTGCGGCGCTCCGCCGTCGCCCCGCCCCGGCTCGTCATGATGGACGCGCTCACCGGCGGGCAGGTCACCGCTCTCGACCTGCGCGGCGACGCCTACCGCAGCCGTTTCCAGCACCCCTACCTCGTCACCCACCGCACCGACCTGCACGGCGCTCTCCTCGCCGCCTGCGAGGAGCACCCGTCGATCACCCTGCGCACCGGGCGGACCGTCACCGACGCGGTCCAGACACCGGCGGAGGTGCGCCTGCACTTCGCCGAGACGCCCGAACGGCTCGCCGCGGACGCCGTGGTGGCCGCCGACGGCCTGCACTCACGCCTCCGGCAGATCCTCGTGAACGACGGCGACCCCGTCTGCTCGAAGTACGTCGCGTACCGCGGCGCCCTGCCCGTCACCAGCATGACGGGGTCGATGGCGCGGCACGCCACGACGGAGTCAGTGATCGTCTGGGCCGGCCCGCGCATGCACCTGGTGCAGTACCCGGTGCGCCGCGGCGAGCTCTACAACCAGGTCGCCGTCTTCGAGAGCGACCACTACGACCCCGACTCCGACGACTGGGGCACCGAGGCCGAGCTGGAGGAGCGGTTCGCCGGTTCCTGTGACGCCGTGCGCGACGCCTTGCCCCTGGTCGCCCGGGACCGGCGCTGGCCCCTGTTCGACCGTCCTCCGATCACCGACTGGGTCCACGGCCGCATCGTGCTGCTGGGCGACGCCGCGCACCCGATGCTGCAGTACCTGGCCCAGGGCGCCTGCCAGGCGCTGGAGGACGCCGTGGCCCTCGGCCGCGCCCTGCGCGACCACGGCCGCCCGGAGGACGCGTTCGCGTCGTACGCCGCCCTTCGGACCGAGCGGGCCGGATCGATCCAGACGAACGCGCGACGGTTCGGCGAGATCTGCCACCTGGACGGCATGGGCGCCTTCCTGCGCAACCAGCTCCTGGCCGACCGCACCCCCGAGGACTTCGACGACATCGCCTGGGTGTGGACCCCCGCCGGCGACCGCCCGCCCGCGACCACCCCGTGAGCAACCACCGCGAGGAGACACCATGACCGACGACCCCGCCTACAAGGCCCTCGACGGGCTCGGCGCCGCACCGCTGTGGCGGTTCTACGGCAACCTGTTCCCCGCCGAGCCCCGCAGCAGGGCCGTCCCCCACCGATGGAGCTGGAAGGAGCTGCGGCCGCACCTGCTGCACTTCTCGCAGACCCTGTCCCTGGACGAGGCCGAACGCCGGGTCCTCATGCTCGTCAACCCCGGGCTCACCGACCCGCCCGCCACGGTCAACACCCTGTACGCCGGCCTGCAGATCATCCTGCCCGGCGAGACCGCCCAGGCCCACCGGCACACGTCCAACGCCTTCCGCTTCGTCCTGGAGGGCGACGGCGCCTGGACCACCGTCAACGGCGAGCGCGTCTTCATGGCCCCCGGCGACCTGCTCCTCACACCCGGCTGGCACTGGCACGACCACACGCACGAGGGCGACGCGCCGATGATCTGGCTCGACGCCCTGGACTACCCCCTCGTCAACGCGCTGGAAGCGGGCTTCTACGAGAAGTACCCGCAGCGACTCCAGCCGGTGACCCGCCCCGACGACGCCGGCAGCCGCCAGTTCCTCCACGGCCGCCTGACCCCCGCCTGGATCACGCCCGACGGGCCGAACTCACCCGTCACCCGCTACACCTGGGCCGAGACCAGCCGCGCTCTGGAGGCCATCGCCGACACCGCCGAAGGCAGCGACGTCGACGGCATCGTCCTGGAGTACACCAACCCCTGGACCGGTGGCCCGGTCATGCCCACCATCGGCTGCCGGATCCAACGACTGCGACCCGGCTTCGAGGGCGCGGGCCGCCGGCACACCGCTTCCACCGTCTTCAGCGTCGTCCGCGGCGAGGGCGCCACCGTCGTGGACGGCACCGGCCTCGACTGGGCGGAGAACGACACCTTCGCCGTCCCGGGCTGGGCCTCCTACCGGCACCTGAACGCCTCGAAGTCCGCCGACGCGGTCCTGTTCTCGTACAGCGACGAGCCCGTGATGCGGTCCCTGGGCCTCTACCGCAGCGAGAGCGCCGACCCCGGCGCCTGACCATCCCCCCTGCTCCACCCCCACCACCAAGGAGGCCACGATGCGCCTGGCCCTGTTCGACAAGGGACGTCTCGGCGTCGTCGACGGCGACACCATCACCGACGTGACCGACCAGGTCACCCACTCTCACGCCGGCCCGGCCGGCGTGCTCCAGCAGTACATCGAGACGGTGTCCGACGCGGCCGGCCCGGTACTCGAACCGGCCCGCGGACGACGCGTGGCGCTCGCCGACGTGTCACTGGAGGCCCCGCTGCCCCGCCCCGGCAAGATCATCGGTGCTCCGGTCAACTATCTCGACCACAAGGCCGAGATGGACTACCCCACGTCCATCGCCGACCTGGGCGTCTTCCTGAAGGCCAACTCGTCCGTGATCGGCCCGGGCCAGGACGTCGTCCTCCCCTACTCCGACGTCCGCACGGACCAGGAAGGCGAACTGGCCGTCGTCATCGGCCGGACCGCGTCGCACGTCAGCGCCGACGAAGCCCTCGACCACGTCTTCGGCTACACCTGCCTGCTGGACATCACCGTCCGCTCCGGCGAGGACCGCTCCACCCGCAAGTCCTTCGACACCTTCACCCCCCTCGGCCCCTGGATCGTCACCGCCGACGAGATCGAGGACCCCGACCGGCTCGGCCTGCGCTGCGAGGTGGCCGGAGAGAGCCGGCAGGACACCAACACCGCGTACCTCATCTTCGGCGTGCGGGACCTGGTCGCCTACGCCTCCTCGGTGATGACCCTGTACCCCGGCGACGTGATCGCCACGGGCACCCCGGCCGGAGTCGGCCCGCTCAGCGACGGGGACCGTGTCGTCGTCGAGATCGAGAAGATCGGCCGGCTCGAAGTCGGGGTGGACGGATCCCGGGCCACCCCGTACGCGTCCCGTCCGGGGCACCGCCGCGGCTGACCCGCCCACTCCCCGCGCGGGGTGGTCGGGGGCCAGGGTGGCTGGTCATCGACCACCCCCGCGCGCGTAGCTCCGAAGGGAGACAAGGGTGACCGGAGCTCTCGACCTGGACAGTTACGCCGGCCATCTCATCCGGCGCGCCGAGCAGGTGCACACGGCACTGTGGAACAGGTTCGTCTCCGACACGGTCACGTCGCAGCAGTTCGCCGTGCTCAACGCACTGCGCGCCCACCCGGGCGTCGACCAGCGGACGGTCGCCGGGTTGGTGTCGCTCGACCGGTCGACGGCCCATCTCATCGTCACGAGACTCACCGAACGCGGGTATGTGGGCCAGGAACGCGACGAAGACGACCGACGGCGGACCCTTCTCACGCTCACCGCGGCAGGCCGGACGCTCCACGCCTCCCTGGTGCCGGCGGCCGAGAAGATCAACGCCGAACTCCTGGCCGCGTTCCCCGCGCAGGAGCGCCCTGGGGCGCTCCATGTCCTCGGCAGGCTTGCACGGCCGGAGCCGAAGGAGGCGGCTGAGCCGTCCTGAGCTGCCGTGCAGGGTCCGGGGCACGTCCTGCTGTCGTGCGTTGCTGTGCGGGCCGGGTCGGGCTCCAGAGGCCTGTCCGCTGAGGACGACCGCCGGCCACGCGCCTCCGGGCACGCCCCCCCCTTGCACGGCAGGCAGGCAGGCCGGTCGTCCTTGCGGTGTGGGGACGACCGGCCTGCTGGGACCTTCCTTCAGTGGTGGACGTGGCCGGCGACGCGGCGGACGCCCACGACCGCCAGCACAGCGCCCGCCACGCACAGGCCCCCTGCGGTCAGGACGGCCGCGTGGACGCCGTTCATGAAGGCGTTGTGGCTGCCTTCGACGATCGACGCCTTGAGCTGAGCGGGCAGGTCGGCGGAGACGGGCGCCACGCCCATCGCGACCGCGTCCTTCGCTTCCAGCAGACCGGCGGCCGCGGGGGCCGGTACACCCGCAGAGGTGAGTTCGCCGGTCAGGGAAGCACCGACGCGGCCCGCGATGAGGGACACGAGGACGGAGGTGCCGAGGGCTCCGCCGATCTGGAGGGCCGTGGCCTGCAGCCCGCCTGCCACGCCCGCGTCCTTGACGGGAGCGTTGCCGACGATGGCGTCGGAGGAGGAGGCCATGACCATGCCGACGCCGAGGCCGAGGGCCATGAACGCGGGCCACATCAGGTGGTAGGCGCTGTCCGCCTCCCAGGTGAGCATGGTGAAGCAGGCAGCTCCCTGAAGGGTCATGCCCAGGGGCATGGTCAGGCGCGGGCCGAACTTGTCCGTGAGCGCCGCGCCGAGCGGGGAGGCGACGACGGAGGCAAGGCTGAGCGGAAGGGTCCGGACGCCCGCCTCGACCGGGGAGAAGCCGCGGACGTTCTGCAGGTAGATCATGACGAAGAAGATCACGCCGAGCAGGA
Organism: Streptomyces hydrogenans; assembly: GCF_014656075.1. Lineage (GTDB taxonomy): Bacteria > Actinomycetota > Actinomycetes > Streptomycetales > Streptomycetaceae > Streptomyces > Streptomyces hydrogenans. Next base: position 25,863 of record NZ_BNBS01000096.1, on the reverse strand, counting down.
CGAAGAAGTTCAGCGCGGTGATGATCGTGCCGATGGTCAGGGCAGGGTTGCGGAACAGACGCATCGGCAGCAGCGGTGAGGCCATACGGGTCTGCCACCAGCCGAAGAGCAGCACGAGCAGCAGGCCGGTGCCGATGGCGCCGAGGGTGCCGCCGGAGGTCCAGCCCCAGGTCTCTCCCTTGACGACGCCGAAGACGAGAGCGAGGAGACCGGCGGCGAGGAGGACGACGCCGAGGACGTCGAACTTCTCCTGGGTGGCGTGTTCGTTCCGGCTCTGCGGGAGGACGGCGGCGCTGAAGGCCAGGGCGGCGACGCCGATGGGTGCGTTGATGTGGAAGACGGACTGCCAGCTGACGTGCTCGACGAGGAAGCCGCCGAGGATCGGGCCGAGAGCGGTGGAGACCGAGGAGACCATGGCCCAGATGCCGACGGCCATGCCGAACTTCTTCAGCGGGAAGACGGCACGGAGCAGGCCGAGGGTGTTGGGCATCAGCAGCGCGCCGAAGAAGCCCTGAAGGGCGCGGAAGGCGATGACGCCCTCGATGGAGTCGGACAGTCCGATGGCGACGGAGGCGAGGGTGAAGCCCGCGACTCCGACGAGGTAGTAGGTGCGGCGGCCGAACCGGTCGCCGAGCTTGCCGCCGAGAATGAGGGCCGCGGCGAGGGCGAGCAGGTAGGAGTTGGTGACCCACTGCAGGTCGGCGGTGGAGGCGCCCAGGTCACGGCCGATCTCGGGGTTGGCGATCGAGACGACGGATCCGTCGAGTCCGACCATGAACAGGCCGAAGGCGACGGCAGTCAGGGTCAGCCACGGGTTGGAACGGCGGTCGCGTGCCGTGCCGGCGGGCGCGGAGTGGCGCGGTTCGGCCAGGGTGCTGGCGGATGACATGGGTGTCTGTTCTTTCGTCGCGTGGAGTGCCGTACCAGCGGCTCCGTTGTCGGGGGACGGCCGGTGCGGCAGGCAGGAAGACGTGCGCGGAGCGGGCCGCGGCTCCGCTGCCGCGGGGCATGGCGCGGCAGCGTGGTGCTCAGTGGCTGGTGTGCAGTCGCTCGGTGAGTGACTGGAGGGACCCCAGGGCGGATCCGAGAGCGTCGAGTTCACCGTCGGTCATCGTCCGCAGGATCTGCGCGGCACGGTCGCCCATGAGCTGCTTGACCTCGCCCAGTCGCCGCTGCGCGGCCGGCGTGAGGTGCAGGTGGGCGATCCGCCTGTCCGCGGGGTCCTGGCGGCGTTCGAGGAGTCCCTGCTCGGTGAGCTGCGTGACCAGCGCGCTGACGTTGTTCGGCTTCATCCGCACCGCTCGGGCGGCTTCACGCACGGTGGTGCCGCTGTTCGTCTCGACGTACCGCAGCAGGGTGAGCTGGGCGTCCGAGGGCTTGGGGTGCGGGTAGTGCTGGTCGACGTGACGCTCGAGAGCCCGGGCCAGCGCAGGCAGGCATGCCGCGAGGCCGGAGGCCAGGCGGTCGATGTCCTGGTCGGACGCGCTCTGCGGGGGCATGCCGCGACATTAGCTATCCATGGATACCTATGTCAAAGGACTCAATACGCGGCAGGGCGGCTTCCGGCAGTCGTCCGAGTGGGACGCTCGGGCCGCGTGGGGCCCGAGCTCTGCGGCTGCGAGCGGGATCACCCGTAGAGGCGAGGAGGGGTCCCGAAAGTGGGCAGTGTCGGAACAGCGCGGCGGCTGATCAGCAAGGGAGGTGAGTGCGCACGGGAGTTGCCCGTGGAGCCCTGGGCAGCTGCCCGCGTCGACGTCCTGGCCGGCCGCGAGCACGTGGGCCGAGGTCTTCACGCTCCGGGCGTCGAGAATGCGGCCGCTGGGCTCGACATCGCGGCCTTCGGCCTTCCGGACCAGGCGCCGCAGGAGACCGTTGAGCTGGTCAAAGGCCTCGCCCTCGGGCCAGGCGGCGAGGTATACGGAGACAGTGTCGACCCCGCGCCTCGCCGCCGACCGGCGCGGCAGGCCACCTGCCGCCCCTCCTGCGGTCGCCTGATCGCTCTCAGGCGGCTCGGCTGACGTCCAGCCGTTCGGGCGACGGCTCGAATCCAGCTTTCCTGTAAGCGGCGACGGCGGCAGTGTTCGCGGTCGGGGTGCTGACGAGCGCGCTGGACGCACCCAGTTCGCGCAGCGCCGCAGCGGCGGCGACGCTGATCGCCGTCCCGTAGCCGCGACCGCGGTGGTCGGCGTGCACGCCCACCGGCTCCAGCAGTCCGGGCTTGCCGGGCCCGGCCGACCAGACCGTCGCCGCGGCCACCGCGTTGTCCTGGTCGTCGTAACCGATCAGGCAGCGGGCGTCGGCATAGACCGGCCCGGCCGCGAGGACGTGCCAGATCTCCTCGGTGAACGCCGGGCTGCCGAAGGCAGAGCGATGCACCGCGGTCCGCACCCCCGCGGTTTCCGGACCGGCTGTCTCGATCCGCAGGCCGGAGTCCCGCACCGGCTGGGCAAGGTCGAGGCACAGCGGAGTCCACGGCTCGTCCAGGGTCCAGCCCGCGTCCAGGAGGACCTCGCGCAGCAGGGCGCCGTCGGGGACTTCGAGGCCGACCTTCCCGGGCGGCAGAACCCCGCGCTCCGGATCATCGAGGTCCGCCAGCAGCCTGCGCGCCAGAGCAGCGTCCTGTCGCAGATCCGGCGCGGTCGTCAGGCGCAGCAGATCAGGGTCGTCCAGGTATCCGACGGCGATGATCCGTCCGTCCACGCTCCAGGTACGGACGGCCGCGGCCAGCCTCTCCGCGCCCAGTGCCCAGGCCCAGCCGAGGTCTCCCGGATGGAGTTGCAGCGGCGTGCGGTCGTCCTGCCATACGCGAAGGGCATCCACGACTTCGGTCAGCCCACCGGTGCCGGGCTCGTTCAGAACGATCGTCATGTCCGCATCTCACATCATCGCGGCGGCCGACCGCACCCGTATTTCGCCCGGCCCGTCAGATCACTGACGGCAAGCCCGGCCCCTTGGCTGCCCAGGCAGCGAATCCCCTCGCCCTCCGGAGCAATGTCGGTGTGCTTGCCGAGGGGGTGTCGCCTGCTGGTCGCGGTGCGCCAGCCGAAGCGCTCGTCCCACACCGGGGCCGGTGCCGGCCGGCCGGCTTCGAGCGGTACGACGGCGGCCAGGTGCCCACCGTCGAGCTGTCGCACCTCGATCTCGCCCTGCTGGGCGACGCCGGCCTCGGCCAGGGTGCCCCCGCCGCGTGCTGCAGGTACGCCTTGGCGCTGCGGCGTGCAGCTCCCGCTCGGGGCTCGGGACGGCGCCGCGGTGGGTGTTGCCGGGGTAGCCGAGCCGACGGGCGACGTCCTTCGGGTCCTCAGCGGGCGTCCGGAGCATCGGCCCGCTGCGCCGGCACGGAGGTGACCTGGCTCAACAGCACCGTGGGCGAAGGCATGACGGCGTACCAGGTGTTCGCGGTCTCGTCAGCGGCCGGGGCCCATGCCGCCACGACGGGGAGTTCGCAGTGGTCTCCGGGCTCCAGGGGAGGCAGCGTCCAGGACATGCCTTGGTAGTGCCCGTAGTCAACGCCCCACGTGCTGGACGACGGATCGTGCACCTCGTCGATGAGTTCAGTCCACCGAGCGGGTACCTCTCCCCTGCCGGCGGCCCGGCAGATCCCCTCCTCGTCGCTGCCTCCGATCGTGAGCCGGGTCTTCTCGTCTTCCACCGTGATGGCAGCCAGTGCCTGTCCCCCGTCGTACCCTCCCGCACAACCCTTCGGAAGCTCCGCCGTGAACCGCACCCGCCCGAGCCGCGTACGGGCGTCGATCCGCCAGACCGCCGCCCGGCAGCCGGTCAGCGGCCCCCAGCTCTCAAGGTCGAGTTCGGGATCGTACGGGGTCAGCAACAGCTCGACGCGGGCTCCGGGAGCCGTCCAGCGGGCAAGCATCCGGTCACCCGGCAGTTGGAACAGCTCATCGGGCCGCGGCGCGAGGCCGGAGCTCCCGATCGTCGTGCTGAAGGACAGCGGGCCGAAGGGCGTGTCGATGGCCGGCTGAACGACGGAACGGAGGCGGGTGCGGGGGAGAGTGGAGAGCAGCACCGCCCCAGCGTACGGCTGCGTTCTGCCCATCTCCTCAGGATAAAGCCCAGTTGAGCCCCTACCGGCTCTGGTCAGTGGCCGGTCCAGCTCGGAGCCAGGTGGACGGCCCCGCAGGATCACCCCTATCCGATGAGACGCAGGATGGTGTGCCGGGCCTTGCGAAAGGTCAGGTCGAGGTGGTGTTCCCCTTGGTGTGCCGGGTCGTCGCCCGGGTCGGATGAAGGGAAGGGGGAGGAAGGCGCGCAGGACATCGAGGCAGGCCTGGCTCAGGCTGCCGTCGGAGGCGTCGTCGCCGAGGCAGCTCAAGGTCTCGACAACCCTGAGCTGCACCAGAGGCCCTTCGTGCACGGACCGACCGAAGAACGCCCGTCCGCGCCGCCGCACTCGAACCCATGCTCGCCACGATCTTTACGACCACTGCTTCTCAACCCGAGTTTCGACCTCCGGGTTCCGAACGCGTGATGCCATTGCTCTGGGAGGGCGGTGACGTCCGTCGCCGTGCAGGGGCGGCAGGCTGGATCATGTGCCCCTGACTTGGGGAAGGAGATCAGGGCTGGGGCCCAGGTGTAGTCACACTGTCCTCGTGAGGGGCCGGCGATGACCCTGACGCGGCTGCGGCGAGGCTTTGCCGTAGGTGGGTGAGGCGTGTGATCTCTGCGTCCAGGGCGGCAAGGCGCTCGGCCACGACGTCACTGAACCCACCGGTGCGGCCGGTGCAGGAGGCCGACGGCCGCTCCTGGACGAGGGTGTCCAGTCGGTGGGCGCGGCGGCGGATGTCTTCCAGGGTCAGGCCAAGGGCCAGCAAGCTGCGGATGACACGGATACGGGCCACCTCGGCGACGCCGTATTCGCGTTGACCGGACGGAGTGCGTGAGGGAGGCGGAAGCAGGCCGCGTGCCTCGTACAGGCGCAGAGCGCGCGGGGTGGTTCCGGCGGCTTCCGCTGCCTCACCGATCCGCATGTCTGCCCCCGTTCCGTCCTACAGCTCCACGATGGACGCCCCGAAGGAGCGGCCGGCGATCAGTGCGGGCAACGCGCCCGGGGCGTGCTTCATTCCGCGGACCGGGGTGTAGGGAAAATGGATGTCGCCCGCCCGCAGCCACTCCCCGAAGCGGGACTCCCACTCCGCCTCGACGTCCGGGTGGTCCACGCCGCTGTAGCCCGCGATCGTCACGCCCCTGGTCAGCAACCGGAAGGTATCGAGCACGGCAGGCGCGCTCCCACCCGCTCGATCCGGGGACAGCTGCCCGTCCAAGGCACCTACCAGGGCGATCCGGGCACCGTGGTTCGCCGCCTGGACGGCGGCCGTCAACTGTTCACCGCCCACGGTGTCCAGGACGATGTCGATGCCGTCCGGCGCCACCCGGGCGAGTTGCCTGTCGATCGGGACCGCGCCGCGCAGGACGGTGGCGTCATAGCCGAGTTCCCGCTCCAGTCGCCGGGCCTTGTCCGGTGAGCCGGTGCTGCCGACGACCCGGGCGGCACCCAGCATCCGGGCGATCTGACCCGCCATCGTGCCGACGGCACCGGCGGCGCCGGTCACGAACGCGGTGTCGCCCTCCCGAACCCCGGTCAGCCGGGTGAGGGCACCATAGGCCGCAGAGCCTTGGGCGAGGTGGCCCACCGGGTCGGGAAGGACGTCGTCCAGCAGCCTGCACTCGGTGACGGCAGGCGTCGCGTACTCCCGCCAGCCCTGAAGGTGCAGTACCAGCCGCCCCTTCTCAAGGGGGCCGTCGACCACCTCGCCGATCGCAGGGCCGAACAGGGCATCGCCGGGGTGCAGCGGCGGCAGCGGGACGTCGCGCGTCTCGCCCCCGATCAGGGTGCGCAAGCCCGGAAAGACGAGAAAATGTGTGTTGCGGACGAGCACCTGGCCGACGTCAGGCCGAGGGACAGGCGCGTGTACCAGGGTGAAGTCGTCCGGAGTCGGCAGTCCATCGGGGCGGCGGACCAGGCGTACGAGACGGTGAGTCGCAGTCATGGTCGGACGCTAAACCCTGCCCCATGGGGCAGGGGCAAGGCTCAGCGCCCAGAGGTTTCCGCACACCGCGACTTTGCTCCTGGCCCGGGTGCGAGGAGCCGGTCACCCGGTTCGTCGGCAAAGAACACATCCTCGATCTGAAGATCGCGCACAGCCGAGCGGTCAGTCGGTCGGCTCGGGCGGGCCTGTGCCGCGCGGCGGGCACGCAGCGGAAACGCCGTGCCCCCGGGTCGACAGCCCGGGGGCACGGCATTTCTCAGCGCCTGGTGTCAGGAGGAACGGACCTGGATCTCACCGATTCCCGAGCCGAGGCTCGAACAGTGCGCGGTCGACTGGCCGGAGTCGCCCGGCTCGAGGCGGATGTGTTCGCCGTCCGCGTCGGGCGACCAGCCACAGACCAGGTGGACCCAGAAGGTGATGGGCTCGCTCCCGACGTTGGTGCACAGTGCCCAGCCGGTGTAGTCGTCGATGTTGTGCTTGCCCTTCTCGCACGAAAGCCCGTGAGGGTCCGCGGCGGGGGCGGCCACCGCGGCGGGCGCCGCGACGGACAGAGCGAGGGCGAAGGCTGCGGACGCGGCGAGGGCGGCACGCACAGCGACGCCCGCCTTCCTGTTGTTCTTCAAGGTGTTTCTCTCCGTGAGGTCGGACGACTTCCTTGCCCCACTCTGCCGCCCACAAACCGGACTAAAACTACGCCCGGCTTCACCGTCCGTCAGCGAAAGGATTCGGCACCCCTGAGAGAAGGCGCACCTGGTCCCAGAGAAGGCACACATGGCCCCTCGGAAGTCGAGGACACGCTTGTTGATGCCGCATTCGACCGCGTGGCGCTCGTGGTCGTCGACCGCGTCGAGGCGTGGCCTGCCGGTCGCCACGCGAGCCGTGCTTCTGGCGGTTGCGTCTGATCGGTCTGGTCCTGGACGGCGCAACGGGTGCCGCGTCGAGGCAGGTGGGCGCGGTTCTTGCGGGAGGTACAGGCCTCGTCGGCCCGCACGCGATCGAGACGGACGTACGGCGGTCCGGTCCGGTCCGGTCCGGGAAGTGCCGGCCGACGGCCGCGATCCGCACTTCGTGGGGTCGACTTCCGCCTCTCCGACAGCGGCGGACGCACCCCGGCCTCGATCGTCGTCGAGCCGAGCGCCCGGAACCGGATCCGACCGGGGTGACCGGCGGGGGCGGCCTGCGGAGGAGAAGGGCGGGGGCGCGCCCGGGCAGTGGGGGGCCTTCTCACAGCCCGGGGTGACTGATCAGCCGGTCGTCCTCGGTTGCCGCCAGGAGGCGGCCCGCGTACGCCGCGAGGGCTCGGGCCGGCGGGAAGGGGACCGGGGGCGTGGCGGGTGCGAAGGGTGCGTCGTCCAGGACGGGTGGGCGGGTGAGGAGGCCGTCGGGGGTCACGGCGTGGAGCCGGGCGCCGAGGACGGTCAGTGCGGACGCCTTGCCTGCCGGGCCGAGGCGTCGCCACGGCGCGTCGAAGTCGCCGGCGGGGCGCGCGTGGAGGGTGTCGTCGTGCGGCGTCACCGCGAACAGGGTGTTGTCGCACATCGCCAGCGCCGTCGTCCCCGCCGGAACGCGCCCCGCCGGGAGCCAGGGGGTGGGGCCCGGCATCGGGTCCCGGTGCACCAGGCGGTCGTCCCCGGTGGCGGCGAGCAGGTCCAGCGGCATCGGGTGGGAGGCCTCGCGCGGTGCGGTCAGGCAGCGCAGTTCGGGCGCCGGGGAGTCGTCGACGGGCGGGCACGGCGTCCAGGGGAGGTTCTGCTCGGACGGCTCGCGGTGGAGCAGCGTGCGGCCGTCCTCGGCCACGGCGAAGAGCAGGCCCTCGCACGCGGCGAGCGCCCGTAGCCGGGTCGCCGGGCCGATGGTGTGCCAGCGCGGGGCCGGGACGGCGCCCGAGAGCCGGTCGAGGACGTTGCGCGTGACACGGTCGACCGCGGGATCGTGCAGCGCGCGGCCCCAGTTGATGGTGGCGGCGTTGAAGACGGTGCCCGCTCCGGCGCGGAAGACGCCCATGGTCGCCCAGCCGCCCTGCCCGTACGTCCGCCAGTGCCGCAGGTCGGCGGTGGCGAGCACGGCGAACGACCGGGGCGTCCCGTCGCGGCCGGTGGCCCGCGGCACGCCGGCCGACCAGTCCAGCTCGGCCGCGTCCGTCTCGTACCCGAGCGCCCCGCGCGCGAAGGTGTCGCCGTCGCGCAGCCCGGTGCCCTCGAAGACCCAGTGGTCGGCGAAGCGGACCGTGTACGCCTCGCGGCCGATGCGCGCCATGCCGTCGCCCCATGCCCCGGCGCCCTGCCGGAAGCTGACGCCGGTCATGGTGTTCTCCGGCCGGTCGACGGGGGCGCTGGACCACTCGACGGTCGCCCGCGCCGGGTCCAGGGCGGTGACGGGATCGGCGGCGGCGTCGCGGTGGCAGACCATCGTGCGGCCCCCGTCCTCCAGCCGGATCTGCCACCAGGCGGTGTTGCCGGCGAAGACGGCGAGGTTCCCCCCGCGTCGCACGAACCCCTCGACGGAGTCCCGCATCTCCGCCGTCCAGTACTCGTCGTGCCCGTTCACGACCAGGAGCCGGTACGGGGCGAGGAGTCCGGACCCTTCGTGCAGGTCGAAGCCGGAGCAGTACTCGACGGGGCGCCCGGTCCGGTGCAGCCAGCGCAGCAGCGGCTCCTCCCACCGTTCCGGCGGCGGCCCGCCGCCCGGCGCGGCGAGGGACACCCGTGCCGCCCGGCTGGGCTGCTCCGCGTAGTAGATGCTCCGGCCGGGCTCGCCCGCCCGGTGGTACGCCCGCCAGGTCGGGAAGGGGATGGAGACGAGGACGGAGGAGGAGCCGCCCGGCCGCGCGGCCCGTACGACGAACCACACCTCGTGCTCGGCGTCCCGCTCCGGCGCGGGCGTCTCGGGACGGGCGTCGTGGAAGGACGCGCGGTAGAGCGAACTCGGCCAGGCCCGCGGCACGTCGAGGGTCCAGCCCGGCCCCGTGACCTCGGCCTCCGCCGCGACCCGCTCCGCCACCACGTCCGTGACGACCACCCGGCCCCGGAAGCGGCCCCCGTCTCCCGCCGCCACGTGGAACCGCATCCGTCCGCCCTGCGCGCAGGACGTCGTGTCGGCGTGGGCGAGCGGCCGGGGTACCCGCTCGCCGTTCACCGGCGGGCCTCCGGTCCCGCGAGGAGTCCGGCCAGCCTGGCGAGCCGCGGCGGCGTGCCGGCGGCGGAGGCGACCACGACCTCCTCGATGGCCCGCAGATGGGCGTGGATCGCCTCCGGCGGCAGATAGGCCGTGTCGGCGGTGAGGGTGACGGTCAGCGCGGTCGCGTCGCCGGTCAGGTGGAGGCAGTAGCGGCAGGCCACCCGCTCCTGCGTCGCAGGGAAGTCGAGGGCGGTGCGGCGGCGCAGCTCCGCCAGCTCCGCGGCCGCGGGTGCCGGGTCGGTGGCCGCGGCCCGGTCCACCAGGCGCATGTCGTTGAAGCAGCAGTACGGATGGAGCTCGGCGCCCCGGTCGCGGGCCGCCCGCTCCAGCTGCACGTCCCAGCCGACGGGGTCGTAGGCGGCGGCGTGGTAGCCGGCCAGCGCGGCGGGCCACGCCCCGGCCAGCAGGTCCGTGAAGACCGCCTCGCCGGTGGCGTCCTCCGGCAGCGCCAGGACGAACAGCGCGTCCTGCGACAGCGTGCTGACCAGGGTCCGCCGCAGCTCCGCCGCCCGCTTGCCCGCGATCGGCATCACCGCCGCGGCCGGGTGCCCCTGGCCTGCCGCGACCAGGGCCGCGGCAGCGGTCAGCAGCACCGTGGATCCGCTCACCCCGTGGGCGACCGCCACCGCGTCCACGGCGCGCGGCAGGGCCGCCGAGACCAGCCGGCCCGTCCAGAAGCGCGGTCGGAGCGGTTCCGCCACCCGCTCCGCGAACATCGTCGGCGGCACCTGCGCCAGCCCGCGCTCCCAGTGCGCGAGCGCCGCGTCGCTCGCCCGGCGCCCGGCCGGACCGTGCTGGTGCCGGGCGAGGTCCAGCGGGGTCTCCGGGCTGACCGGTCCGGCCGCCCCGCGCCGGACCAGCAGCCGGAGGTCCCGTACCAGGACCTCGGCGGCGTGGCCGTCGGCGGCGAGGTGGCACAGGGCGAGCACCGCGTGGGTGATCCGCCCACGGCTGCACACCGCGCCCAGCCGCACCGGCCACTCCCCCGCGTAGTCGAACCGGTGGCCGGACAGCTCCGCCAGCAGCGCCTCGGCCGCCTCCCCTGTCCGGTCCGGGTCGGGCTCGTCCCGGACGACGAGCCCGACCCGCCCCTCCGCGTGGAGCCGCTGGGCCGGCTCGCCGTCCTCGGCCACCACCCGGGTGCGCAGCGCCTCGTGCCGCGCCAGCAGCGCGGAGAGCGCCGCACCGAGTCGGGCGGTGTCCACCGGGGCGCCCCGGTCGGCGAGGGGCAGGACCCTGCCGAGGTTGAAGTAGTGGTCGTTGGGGGCGGTCCGGCCGATCGCGTACCAGATGGCGCGCTGTCCCCAGGTGAGGGGCGCGTCGCCCGACCGCCCGCCGGCGAAGGGGACGTCCAGGACCTCGTCCGGGAGGCGGCCCTCCCCCGTCGGGGTCTCCCGCTCCGGGGCGACGGAGGGGCTCATGGGGTGGCCTCCGCACCGAGCCGGATCAGGCGTTCCGTGAGACCGCGCAGGTCCTCGGTGTGGAAGGCGCCGTCCCCGAGGTCGACGAAGACGCCGAACGTCTCCTCCACGGCGTCGACCAGACGCAGCAGGGAGAGCGAGCTGACGCCGAGGGCGGCGAGCGGATCGGTGGAGTCGAGCAGCTCCCGTACGCCGATCAGCCCGTCGGTGGACCGCGACACGAGCGCGGCCACCTGCGGACGGAGCGCTTCCGCGCGGTCGGAGGGGACGGCGGGCGACGGCGGGGCGTCCGACACCCTCCCGTCCGGCACCCTCCCGTCTGACGGCAGCGCGTCCGGCGGCAGGGGCATCGTGTGCTCCGGCGTGCTCATCGGGCCTCCGTCCGGCCGCCGGAGCGCTCGGCGGCCAGTCGCCGGCGCAGGCTCAGCGGGCGGATGTCGGACCAGACGCGGTCGACGTGGGCGACGCACTCCTCCTCGGTGCCGGCGAAGCCCTCGGGCCGCCAGCCCTCGGGCAGCGGAGCGCCCTCCGGCCAGACGGCGTGCTGCTCCTCGTCGTTGACGACGACGGCGTAGCGGGTCTCGTTGCTCATGGCTGCTCCTCGCGCAGGGCACGGACGACGGAGGCGACGTCGCGTGCGGTGGGTGTGTCGAAGAAGACGTCCAGCGGGACGACGGCGCCGAGGCGCTCGTGGATCCGGGCGGCGATGGCGGTGATGATCAGCGAGTGGCCGCCCAGGTCGAAGAAGTCCTCGTCCGGTGTGAGGTCGTCGAGTTCCAGCACCTCGCGCCAGATGGCCAGCACGGCGGCGCCGACCGGATCGAGCGCCTCGTCCGGCGACGGCGCGGCCGTCGGCTCGGGGCGGACGGCCTGGCGGGCGGGCAGGGCGGCGCGGTCCAGCTTGCCGTTGGGCGTCAGCGGGAAGGCGTCCAGGACGACGTACGCCCCCGGGAGCACGGCCGCGGGGAGGGAGTCGGCGAGGAAGGCGCGCAGCGCGTCGGGATGCGGCGCCGTGCCGGACGGGACGACGTAGGCGGTGAGGCGGCGGTCGCCCTCAGGGCCGTGCAGGGCCGCGGCCGCCTCGGCGACCGCGGGGTGCCGGGCCAGTCGGGCCTCGATCTCGCCCAGCTCGATCCGGTGGCCCCGCAGCTTCACCTGGTCGTCGGCGCGGCCGAGGAAGTCCAGGGCTCCGTCGGTGCCGCGCCGCACCAGGTCGCCGGTGCGGTACATGCGGGTGCCGGGCGGGCCGTACGGGTCGGGCAGGAAGCGGGTGGCGGTGAGCCCGGGCCGCCCCCGATAGCCGTGCGCGACCCCGTCGCCGCCCAGGTACAGCTCGCCGGCGGTGCCGTACGGCACCGGCCTCGCGTCGCGATCGAGCACGTAGACGCGGGTGTTGGCGAGCGGGGAGCCGAGGGAGACGGAGCCCTCGGCGGTGAGGGCGGGCTCGGCGAGCGTGGACCAGATCGTGGTCTCGGTGGGGCCGTAGCCGTTGACCAGCCGTGCGGTCGCGGCCGTCAGACGGGCGACGAGCGGCGCGGGCAGGGCCTCGCCCCCGGTGAGGGCGGTCAGGACGGTGGCGGTTCCGTCGAGGCCGGCGTCGAGGAGCAGTCGCCAGCCGCTGGGCGTCCCCTGCACGTGGGTGACGCCCTCGCGGCGGATCAGGTCGAGCAGCGCGGGCCCGTCGCGGTGGGCGGCCTCGGGGACGAGGACGACGCGCCCGCCGGTCGTCAGGGGCAGCAGCAGCTCGACGGCGGAGATGTCGAACGACAGCGAGGTCAGCCCGAGCCAGCGGTCCTCCGGGCGGGAGCCGAGGTGCTCGGCGAGGCTGCCGAGGACGATCGCGAGGGCGGAGTGCGGCACCGCGACGCCCTTGGGGCGGCCGGTGGTGCCCGAGGTGTAGAGCACGTACGCGGGGAGGGACGGATCGGGGAGCGGGAGGGACGGCAGGGTGGCTCGGGCCGCCGGGGCGAGGTCCGCGGGGGTGAGGTCGCCGGCGTCCTCCGGGGCGTGGGTGACGCGCAGGGCGAGGGCGGCGTCCGCACGGACGAAGGCCAGCCGCTCCGCCGGATAGGCGGGGTCCAGCGGCAGGTGGGCCGCCCCGGCGGCCAACGTGCCGAGGACGCTGACGAGCTGGTCGAGACCGCGCGGCAGCGCGATGCCGACGAGGGTGCCCGGTCCGGCGCCGTGCCGGGCGAGCGCCGCCGCGGCGTGCGCGACCCGGCGGGTCAGCTCGGCGTACGTGACGTGCTCTCCGTCCGCGACGACGGCGACCGCCTCCGGGTGTTCCGCCGCCCGGGCGGCGAGCAGCGCGGGGACCGTGCGAGCGGTGAGTTCCGGGCGCGGGGCCGGCGCGGCCAGCTGGTCGCGCAGCTCGTCCGCGTCGAGCAGCGGCAGTTCCCCGAGGAGGGTCGTGGGGTCGGCGAGGGCCGCGTCGAGCAGGCGCGTCCAGTGGCCGACGATCCGGTGGACGGTGCCGGCGGTGAGACACCCGCCGTGCGTGGCCGCGGCCTCGGGGAGGTCCGCGATCGGTCCGCCGTCCTCCCCGGGCCTGGGCCCGAAGGGCGGCGCGGTCCGGAACTGCGCGCTGCCGTGGATCTCGTCCCCGCTGTCCACGAGCTGGAGGTGAAGGAGGTTGCGAACCGCGTCGGGGAAGCCGATCCAGCGCACCCGGGCGGTCACGGCCCCGAAGTCCGGCGCGGGCGCGGCGGGGCGGCGCCGGTAGCTGACCGACAGCGGGGTGAGGGCCGTCCGCGGGGTGAGGCCGCGGAGCGCCTGCCCGAGGGGGACGGCCCGGTGCGGGTACAGCGCGCGCAGCTCGCCCCGCACCGCGCGCACCCAGTCCTCGAACGGCAGGCGTCCGGGGTGACGGCCGTCGACGGGCCGGACCCGCACGGGCAGTTCGTTGACGGCGAGTCCGACGCCCACCGGCGCTCCGGGCGTCCGCAGGGACAGCTCGATCGCCGTGGAGGGGGCGGGGTCCCCGTAGCGGACGAGGAGCGCGTGCCAGGCGGAGAGGAGGAGTTCGAAGCGGGTGACGCCGAGCTTCCGGGCGGCCTCCGCGAGCGCGGCGCAGCGCTCGTCGTCGAGCCGGAACGGCACCTCGGCGCCGGGCGCGGCCACCAGACCGCCGTCCGCGGGCGGCACCAGGCCGGGCAGGACGGGCGCGTCCGGCGCGTACCCGCGCTCCTCCCAGTACGCGCGGGCGGCGGCGAGGGCCTCCGGTGCGGGCGGGCCCGCCGGGACCTCGGCGGTGGGCGGCAGGGGCTCGCCCCGGTAGCCGGCGGCGAGGTCGGCGACGAGGCGGTCCTTGGACTCGCCGTCGAGGACGAGGTGGTGGGCGACGACCAGGAGGACGTGGTGTTCGGGGCCCGTACGGAACAGGGTGAAGCGGCAGAGGGGACCGGCGTCGGCGTCGAACGGCGTCGCGCGCTCGCGGGCCAGGGCGGCGTCCAGCTCCTCGGGCGCGCAGTCGGCGCGCCGCGGCGCCGGGACCTCGCAGCGGTGGAGGGAGCCGTCCGGTCCCGGCCGGCTCGCGAGCGCCGGGTGGTGCGCGGTCACCGCCCGGCAGGCGTGGTCGAGGGCCTCGGTGTCGAGCGGGCCGGCGAGGTCGAGGGTGACGGCCAGGTGGTAGGCGCCGCCGGTGTCGCGGGTGCGCTCGGTGAGCCAGATGCCGTGCTGGGCCGGGCTGAGCTGGGTCATGGGGTGGCCTCGCGTGGGTCGTGGGTGAGGATCCGGCGCAGCTCCCGCTTGAGGACCTTGCCGCCCTCGTTTCGGGGGAGCTCGTCGAGGAACAGGACGGTCGCGGGGAGTTCGTGGACGGACAGCAGGTCGAGCAGGAAGGCCCGCAGGGCGGTCGCGGTCAGGCCGTCGCGGTCGCCGCCGCTGCCCACCGGATCCGCGCCGCGCGGGACGACGGCGGCGGCCACGACGCTCCCCAGGACGGAGTGCGGGACGCCGACCGCGGCGGCGTCGGCGACGTCCGGGTGGGCGTGCAGCGCGTTCTCGACCTGGAGCGTGGAGACCTTGTGGGCACCGGACTTGACGACGTCCCGCTCACGGTCGAGGAGGTGCAGGAAGCCGTCCTCGTCGACACGGCCGAGGTCGCCCATCCGGGTCCAGCCGCCGTGGAACACCCCGTCGCCGCCGTCCCCCAGGTAGGCGCGCGGGGCACCGGGTGAGCGGAGCCACAGCTCACCGGGCTCGCCGGGCGGCAGCGGGCGTCCCGCCCCGTCGGTGACGCGCAGGTCGGCCAGCGAGGCCGGCCGGCCGGGCGACCACGGCCGGGCCGGGTCGAAGAGCAGCGTGATCTGGGCGGGGGCGGCCTCCGTCGACGTGTAGTAGTTGACGATCTGGGCCGGGGCGAACGCCCGGCTGAGCCCGAGCGCCACCTGGTGGGGCAGGGCCGCGGCGGTCGAGCCGACGAGGCGGACGGTGCCGAGGGCGCCGGCCTCGGCGGCGGCGGCCAGGGCCGGTGAGCCGAGGAGTTCGATCGCCATGGCGGGCACCACGAAGACGCTGCCGACGCCGTGCTCGGCGATCGCCCGGAGGAACCGCGCCGGGGTGAACTGCGGCGCGGTGACACAGGTCGCGTGCGCGTCGAGCGCGTTGACCAGCATGGTCTGGCCCGCGTTGCTGCCCACGGGGAAGGCGTGCAGGAAGGTACGGGAGTGCCGGAGCGGCCGGCGCCGCTCGTCGCGCGTGCAGCCGTGGACCAGGTTCGCGTGCGCGGCCACCACGCCCTTGGGGACGCCGGTGGTGCCGGAGGTGTAGAGGATCTGGGCCGGGGCCGCCGGGTCGGGCTCGGGGAGACGCGGGTCGGACGGATGCCCGACCGCGTCCTCCTCGGTGAGCCCGCGCACGCCCGGCGGCGTGCCGGTCGGCAGACCGGGGCCCGCGTGCACGAGGAGGCGGGCCCCCGAGTCCGTCAGGGCGTGCTCCAGGCCGGCGGGCGACATCCGGTCGGAGAGCGGGACGGCGACGCCGCCGGCCCGCAGGACGGCGAGGAACGCCACCGCGTACTCCGTCCACCGGTCCGTGCCGAACCACAGTCCCACCCGGTCCCCGTCGGCGAGCCCGGCCGCGCGCAGGGCGGCGGCCAGGGCGCCGCTGCGGTCCTGCCAGTCGGCGAAGCCCAGTCGCGCCGGTCCGTTGACGATCGCCGTACGGTCTCCGTGGGCGGCGGCCCGATGGGCGAGCAGCACCGGCAGGGAGGCGGGCGGGGCCGGGGCGGGGCCCGCGGGGGAACCGCCGGGCCCGGGACGACGGCGGATCACGGCGCACCCGCCTTCGCCCGGCCGCCTGCGGAGTCCGACTCTTCGCCACGGTCCGCGGCACTCGTCTCGGCCACGCGGGCGGAGACTCGCTCCGCGGTGCTCGCCTCCGCCCGGGGGGCGCCGTCGGGCGTCTTCGCCCTGCGCCCAGCGGCGCTCGCCTGCGCCCGGCGGTCCGCCGCGGCGCGGGCGCGTTCCCGCAGGCCGACCAGGTCGTCCGGCTCCGCGTCGGGGACGTCGCGGTCGAAGCGCGCCAGCGACGGCAGCCGGAGACCGAGGACGACCAGGCCCGCCATCGCCAGCCCGAACAGCACGTACATCAGGGCGATGCCCCGGCCGGGGCCCGTGCCGATGAGCGGCCCGAAGACCGGGGCGAGGGCGCCGCCGGGCTCCATCAGCGGCCCGAAGAACCCGGATCCGAGCGGGGCGACGACACCGTGGCCCAGCGGAATCGTGGACCAGGCGACCAGCGTGTTGAGGGCGAACACCCGCCCGTGGAACCGCTGCGCCACCTTCGTCTGGACGATCGTCGCGTAGATGCCGTTGACGAGGGCGAGGGCGAAGGACATCCCGAAGGCCCCGAGGGCGACCACCCACAGGTTCGCGCGCAGCCCCGTGACGGCACCCGCCAGGGCGAGGAGGCCGGCGAGGGCGAGCATGCCGCGCAGCCGGTGGCGGCGCGGCCCGCCCCAGAAGCCCATGGCCACACCGCCCAGGAGCGCGCCGGCGCCGCCCGCGACCGCGACCCGGGCCGCTCCCCCGAGGTCGTCGAAGGCGAGGACCAGCGGGGTGGTGAGGAGGAAGAGCGGCGAGAGGAAGACGTTGAGCCCCGCGAACCACAGGAGCATCGAGCGGAAGCCGCGGTGCCGCCACGCGTGGGCGAAGCCGTTGCGGATCTCCGTGCCGAGGGACTCGCGCCGGGTCCAGGGCAGCGTGCGGGGGAACCGCACCACGAGGAGGATCCCGATGGCCACGACGTAGCTGATCACGTCGATGACGAGGATGCCGCGCAGCCCGATCGCCGCCATCAGCGCGACGGCGGCCAGCGGGACGACGAACTGCGCCGTGCCGAAGGCAAGCTGGACGATGCCGTTGGCGTGGCCCAGATAGCGCTTGGGCACGAGCTGCGGCACGGCCGAGGCGTACGCGAGCCGCTGGAAGGTCAGGGCGACGGAGAGCACTCCGAGCAGGACGTACACCTCCCACGACCGGAGCTGGCCGGTGAGGAGGAGGACGAGCAGTCCGGCCTGGGTGGCGCCGGCGGCGACGTCGCCGACGAGCATCACCCTGCGCCGGTCCATCCGGTCGACCAGCGCCCCGGCGAGCGGGCCGACCAGGATGCCGGGGAGCATGGCGACGACCGCGTACAGCGCGTACCGGGCCATCGAGCCGGTCTCCAGGAGGATCCAGATCGGGAGGGCGAACTCGGTGAGCGCGGAGCCGGTGATGGAGGCGAGCTGACCGCCCGCGACCAGCAGGAAGCGCCTCATGCCGGGCTGCGGGCCGTCGTCCGGCTCGGTGCCGGGAGCCGGGCCGTCGCCACTTCCGGCGGCACGGCCGGGTGCGGGCCCCGGACCGTCGGCGGGGCCCGTTCCGGAGGCGATCGGTGCGGCGGCATCGGTGACGGGTCCGGTCTCGCCGTGGAACCACCAGGAGTTCTCCGGGTCGGCCGCGGGCAGCGCGTCGGTCGTGCCGTCCAGCACGGCACGGTGCACGCGCGTGACGGCCTCCGCGACCTCGACGGCCCGATAGGTGATGAAGAAGTGCCCGCCCTCGTCCAGCACGGCCACGGCCGAGCGCTCGGCGAGGAGCAGCCATTCCCGGTAGCGCTCCTGGTAGAAGTCGGCGGCCGGGTCCCGGTCGCCGACCAGCGAGACCAGCGGCGCGCGCAGCCGGGGCGCGCCGTCGGCGACCTCCGCGATGGCCCGGGTGAACCAGTCCTCCGCGGCCATCGTGTCCCGGCGCATGTTGCCGATGACGAACCGGACCTGCTCCTCGTCGAGCTCGGAGGTGTCGACGCCCATGCCGGTCAGCCAGTTGGCGTACGTCCGGTCGCCGACCAGCGGCTCCAGCGAGGCGAGCTTCCCGAGGGTGGTGAGGACGCGGCTGCGCGGCTTCGCGAAGGGGTACTGGGCGCCGGCGTACACGCCCTCCAGCTCCCGGCCGGACGCCTCCAGGGAGCGCGCGACGGCGACGGCGAGCGCCGTGCCCACGGCGCAGTGGCCGTAGACGACGAGCGGGCCCTCCACCCGCTCCCGGACCTCCGCGGCAATGCCCTCGGCGAGGTCGTCGAAGGAGAGGCGCTGCTCGGTCACCCCGAGGTCGTGTCCGGGGATGGCGACGGCCCACAGTTCGGTGTCGGGCGGCAGCGCGTCGGCGACGGGCTGGTAGACGACGGCGCTGCCGCCCCCGTACGGGACGCAGACGAGGGTGAGCCGCCGCCGCTCGGCGGAGACCGCGCGGGTGAGCCGGTGCAGCAGGGACCGCGGTCCGCTCTCCCGCTCGTCCCGGGCGGCGACGGCCGCGAGTTCGCGGACCGTGCGGTGGGTGAACAGGTCCATCACGCTGATGGGGCGGGCCCCGGTCTCGGTCAGCCGCTTGCGGGCCTTGGCCACGACCTGGGTGGCGAGGAGCGAATGGCCGCCGAGATCGAAGAAGTTGTCGTGGGCGCCCACGCGGGGCAGTCCCAGGACCTCCGCCCAGATCTCGGCGAGGACGACCTCGGCCGGCGTCTCGGGCTCGGCCGCCCCGGCCGAGCGGTGGACCGTCGGGACGGGCAGCGCCCGCCGGTCCAGCTTGCCGCTCGGCGTGAGCGGCAGCGCGGGCACGACGGTGAAGGCGGTCGGCACCTGGTGGTCGGGGAGGCTGCGCCGGAGCGTGGCGCGCAGCGCGGCCGGATCGGGCTCGTCGGTGCCCGCCGCGGGTACCAGGTAGCCGACGAGGCGCTTGTCGCCGGGCCGGTCCTCGCGCACCACGACGGCGGCGGCCGCGATGCCGGGCTGGGCGCGGAGCGCGGCCTCGATCTCGCCGGGCTCGATCCGCAGGCCGCGGATCTTGATCTGCTGGTCGATCCGGCCGAGGTGTTCGAGCGTGCCGTCGGGGCGCCGGCGCGCGAGGTCTCCGGTGCGGTAGAGCCGGGAGCCGGGCGGGCCGTACGGGTCGGGGACGAAACGGATGGCGGTGAGGCCGGGGCGCCGGTGGTAGCCGAGGGCGACGGCGGTCCCGCCGATGTGGAGCTCCCCGGGGGCGCCGGGCGGCACCGGGCGCAGCCGCTCGTCGAGCACGTAGAGGCGGGTGTTGTCGATGGGGAGGCCGATCGGGACGGTCTCCATCGGCCCCGCGCACTCCCACGCGGAGACGTCCACGGCGGCTTCGGTGGGGCCGTACAGGTTGGCCAGGGACAGGCCCCGCAGCCGCGAGGTCAGCTCGCGGGCGGCGTCCGGAGGCAGCGCCTCGCCGCTGCACACCACGCGCCGCAGCCCGGTGCAGCGCTCCACGCCCTCCTCGGAGAGGAACGCGGTGAGCATCGCCGGAACGAAGTGGGCGACGGTGACGCCGGCGGAGACGACGAGGTCGCGCAGGTAGCCGCTGTCCTTCTGTCCGCCGGGCTTGGCGAGCACGATCCGCGCGCCGGTGGTGAGCGGCCAGAAGAACTCCCACACCGACACGTCGAATCCGGTCGGCGTCTTCTGGAGGACCGCGTCGTCGGGCCCGATCCGGTACGCCTCCTGCATCCACTGGACGCGGTTGGCGATGGCCCGGTGGCTGTTGGGCACGCCCTTCGGGGGGCCGGTGGTGCCGGAGGTGTAGATGACGTACGCGGTGTCGTCCGGCCGCGGGCCGGCGGGCACCGCGCGCGCCCGCGGCCACTCGGCGGGGTCGTCGAGGAGCAGGACGCGGGCGGTGCAGCCGTCGGGGGTGGCGAGCCCCCGCTGGGTGAGCAGGACCGGGGCGTCGCTGTCGGCGAGCAGGAAGGCCAGGCGCTCGGCCGGGTAGTCCGGTTCGAGGGGGGTGTACGCGGCTCCGGTGCGCAGCACGCCGAGGAGCCCGGCGACGAGCTCCGGCGAGCGCTCGGCGCTCACGGCGACCAGGTCGCCGGGGCTGACGCCCTCCGCGGCGAGGCGGGCGGCGAGGCGGGGGTCCAGGGCCTCCAGGGCGCGGTACGTCAGGGCGGGCCGGTCCTCGACGGCGACCGCCACCGCGTCCGGGGTGCGGGCGGCCTGCTCGGCGAAGAGGGCGGTCAGGGTGGTGGCCGGCCGGTCGACGGCGGTGTCGTTGAACCGCTCGGTCTCGAACGCCCGCTCCTCGTCGGTGAGGGCGTCGAGGCCGGAGAGGGGGGCGTCGGGCGTGGTGGCGACGGCGTCGAGCAGTCGTCCGAGGTGGGACGCGAGGAGGGCGACGTCCTCCTCGGCGAAGAGGTCGGTGTTGTAGTTGAAGGAGCCGTACAGGCCCTCCGGCCACTCCTGGAGGAAGAGTTCGAGGTCGAAGCGCGTGCCGCTCGCCCGGACGCCGAAAGGCTCCACTTCCACGGGAAGTCCGAGGGCGGTGTCGTCGCGCTGGACGGCGTAGTTCTGCACGGCGAGGACGGCCTGGAAGACCGGGGGCCGCGACACGTCGCGGGGCACGTTCAGCTCGCTGACCAGGCGGTCGAAGGGCAGCTCCTGGTGGGCGTACGCGTCGAGGCCGGTCTCGCGGGTGCGGCGGACCAGGTCGGCGAAGGACGGATCGCCCTCCAGCCTCGCGGGCAGCGCGAGCACGTTCACGAACATGCCGACCAGCGGCTCCAGTTCGGGCTCGGAGCGGCCGGCGACGGGCGAGCCGACGGCGAAGTCGCGCCGCCCGCCGTAGTGGGACAGCAGGACCTGGAACGCGGCCAGGAGCACCATGTGCGGGGTGGCGTCGTGTCGGTCGCCCAGGGCGGTGAGCCGGTCGAGCAGCGGCCGGTCCACGGAGAAGGCGTACCCGGCGCCCTCGAAGGTCTGCCGGGGCGGCCGGGGCCGCGAGAAGGCCAGCTCCAGCGGCTCGACCCCGCCGAGCTCGCGTCCCCAGTGCGCGAGCTCGGCGGCGAGCCGCTCACCGCTCAGGCGCTCGCGCTGCCAGAGCGCGAAGTCGCCGTACTGGACGGCGAGTTCCGGGAGCGGGTCCGGCGCGCCGGCCGCCCGCGCCGCGTAGCTCCGCAGCACCTCCCCGAGCAGCACCTCGCTCGACCAGCCGTCGCTCACGCTGTGGTGGACGAGCAGCAGGAGGACGTGGTCGTCGTCGGCGAGCCGCACCAGGAGCGACCGGAACAACGGCCCGTCCTCCAGGTCGAAGGGGACCGCGGCGGCCTCGTCCACGATCCGTTCGGCGGCGGCCTCGTCGGCCGCCTCCACCAGGGTGAACGCGGCCGGCCCGGGCGGGTCGACGACGAGCAGCGGACGCCCGTCCTCGGTCGCCGGGTAGCGGGACCGCAGCGTCTCGTGGCGGGCGACGCTCGCGTCGAGCGCGGCCCGGAGGGCGTCGGCGTCCAGGGGGCCGCGCAGCCGCCGTACGACGGGAATGTTGTACGCGGAGGTCCCGGGCGCGAACTGCTCCATGAACCACAGCCGCTCCTGCGCGAAGGAGAGCGGTGCGGGCGTTCCCGGGGCGCGGCGGGGAATGACGGCCGTCGGCTTCGCCCGGGACGCCAGCCGCCGCCGGAGGAGCTCGCGCTTGGCGTCGGAGAGGGCGGGCGCGGCGGAGCCGGATGCCGAGGGCCGACCGGCCGGAGCCGTGGCGCCGGGAGTCGGCGGGGGCGCCGTCGCCGGCCGGGGCGCCGGGGGCGGGTCGGCCGGAGCCGTGGTGTCGGTGGGGCTCATGGGGTCGGTCGGCTTCCTTCCAGGGCGTCCTGGGCTGCCAGGAGTTCGACGGCGGCGGCCTCGGACAGGGTGTCGATCTCGGCGGCCAGGGCGGCTTCGACGGCCTCGGCGAAGGCGGCCACCGTGCGGCGGGTGAAGAGCGCGCGGAGCGGGACGGACAGGTCGACCGCGGCGCGGACCCGGGCGACGACCCGGGTGGCGAGGAGCGAGTGGCCGCCCAGGTCGAAGAAGCCGTCGTCCGCGCCGATGCCGTCGACGCCCAGGACCTCGCCCCAGACCTCGGCGACGAGCTCCTCGGCCTCCGTGCGGGGCGGTACGTGCTCGGCCCGGGGCGCGGCAGCCGCGTCGGGCGCCGGCAGCGCGGCCCGGTCGAGCTTGCCGTTCGGGGTGAGCGGCAGCGCGTCCAGGAGGACGAAGGCGTGGGGCACCGCGTGCGGAGGGAGCACGGCGGCGAGTCCGGCGCGCAGGGCGTCCGCGTCGGGTGCGGGAGCGTCCGGGACGGGGACCACGTGGGCGACGAGGACGTCCCCGCGCGCGGTGACCACCGCCCGCACCACGCCCGGCAGCGCGAGGAGCGCGGCCTCCACCTCCCCGGGCTCGACCCGGTAGCCCCGCACCTTGACCTGGTCGTCGATGCGCCCCAGGAACTCCAGCGCCCCGTCGGCCCGGCGCCGCACCAGGTCGCCGGTGCGGTAGCGGCGTGCGCCCGGCGGCCCGTCGGGGTCGGGCACGAACGCGCGGGCGGTCGCGCCGGGCCGGCCCAGGTAGCCGTCGGTGACTCCGGCCCCGCCGATGACGAGCTCCCCGGGCGTTCCGGGGGGCACCGGGCCGCCGTGCCGGTCAAGGACCGCGACGGTGGTCGCCCCGATCGGGCGTCCGATCGGCGGACGGGTGGTGCCGTCCTCGTCGCCGAGGACCGCCGTGGTCGCGATGATCGTCGTCTCGGTGGGACCGTACGAGTTGACGAGCCGCACCCGGTCGCCGAACCGCGCCCGCCAGGCCGCGACGGCGTGCGGCTGGACCTGGTCGGCGCCGAGGATCAGCAGGCGCAGCCGGTCCGGCCACGGAGTCTCGTCCAGGTCGGCCACCAGGTGGTGCCAGTAGGGCGTGGGCAGGTCGAGCACGGTGACGCCGGCGGCGTACGGCTCGGCCAGCTGGTCGGGCAGGGTGGTGTCGGGCCGGGCGGTGACGAGGACGGCACCCGCGGCCAGCGCGGGGAACAGCTCCTCGGCGCTGGTGTCGAAGGAGAGCGTGGCGTACTGCAGCACGCGGTCGTCGCCGGTGAGGCCGTACCCCTCGCGCATCCAGGCGACGCGCGCGGCGAGCGCCCGGTGGGGCACGAGCACGCCCTTGGGCGTTCCCGTCGAGCCGGACGTGTAGATGAGGTACGCCGGGTCGTCGGGACCGGCTTCGTCGGCAGCGGGCGGCCCGGACGACGCGCCGGGTACGGGCTCCGCCGGGTCGTGGAGCGAGGACAGGACCGGCATCCCGCCGGGAACGCCGTCGGGGAAGCCGTCGGGGAAGCCGTCGGGCGGGGTCCCGTCCGGGGTGACGAGCAGCGCGGCGCGGCTGTCGGTGAGCATGAGGGCGAGCCGGGAGGCGGGGTACGCGGGGTCGAGCGGGAGGTAGCCCGCGCCGAGGCGCCAGGCGGCGAGCAGGGCGACGACGGCCCGCGGGCCCCGGGGCAGGCAGAGCGCGACCAGGTCGCCGCGGGTGACGCCGTGCGCGGCCATCCGGGCGGCGAGCGCCCGGGACGCGTCTGCGAGCGCGCCGCGGGTCAGGGTCTCGTCGGGACCGACGACGGCGAGGGCGTCGGGCCGCTCGGCCGCCGCCAGGTCGACGGCCCGCAGGACGGTCGTCGCGGGCGGCCTGGTGAGGGCGGGGCCGCGGGACCCGTCGGCGAGGAGACGGAGTTCGTCCGCGTCGAGAAGAGGGAGCCGGTGGACCGGCGTCTCGGGGGCGGCGAGCGCGGCCCGGAGCAGTGTCTCGAAGCGGGACGCGAACGCGGCGGCGGTGCGGGCGTGCAGCAGGTCGGTGCGGTAGCCGAAGACGGCGTGCAGGTCGTCCCCGTCCGGCCTCATGTCCAGGCCCAGTTCGAACTTGGCCGCGGTGTGCCCGCCGTCGGTCTCGACGCACGTCAGATCGGCGAAGCTCTGCTCGCCGAGCGCGCCGCCCTCGTGGGTGTGGACGGCGAGCAGGGTCTGGAAGACGGGCGTGCGGCTCGCGTCGCGGTCGGGCCCCAGCTCTTCGGTCAGGCGCTCGAAGGGGATGCGCCGGTGGGTGAGCGCGCGCAGCCAGTCGGACCGTGTCTTGCGCAGTGCCGTGAGGAAGGTGGGGGCTCCGGCGAAGTCGGCCCGCAGGACGAGGGCGGAGGAGAAGTAGCCGATCGTCCGTTCGCTGTCGACGGTGTCGCGGGCGGCGGTGGGCACGCCGACGCAGAAGTCGTCCTGTCCGGTGCTCCGGTGGAGCAGGCTCGCGTAGGCGGTGGCGAGCACCATGAACGGCGTGACGCGGTGGGCGCGGGCGAAGGCGTCCCGGGTGGGACCGATCCCGCGCAGCACCCGGGTGTGGTAGGCCCCGGAGCTGCTGGGCGCGGCCGGCCGGGGCAGATCGAGTGGCAGCTCCAACGCGGGCGCCCCGGCCAGGTGTTCGCGCCAGTAGGCAAGAGCGTTGGCGGCCTCGGGTCCGTCGAGCCAGGCGCGCTCGGCGGCGGCGTGCGCCCGATAGGAGGGCACGGCGGGGAGAGAGGCGTCGCGGCCTTCCCGGTGGGCCGCGTAGCGTTCGGCGAGTTCGGTCCGGAGCAGCCCGAGCGACCAGCCGTCCGCGACGATGTGGTGCAGGACGAGGCAGAGCAGGTGCTCCTCGTCGCCGGTGCGCAGCAGCGCGGCCCTGAGCACCGGCCCCCGGGCCAGGTCGAAGCCCGCGTTGGTGAGCGAGGCGAGCGTCTCGGCGGCCTCCCGCGCGTCGGCGCCCCGCAGATCGAGCCGGTCGAGGGGGACGGGCCGGGGATCGTCCACGACCGCCGAGGGCCGTCCGTCCGCGGCGGGAAACCGCGTGCGCAGGGCCTCGTGGCGGGCCACGACACCGTCGAGCGCCCGCCCCAGCGCCGCGGCGTCGAGCACGCCGCCGAGCCGCAGCACGTAGGGAATGTTGTACGCGGGGTCCCCCGGCTCCAACTGGTCCAGGAACCAGAGCCGTTCTTGCCCGACGGACAGCACCCCGGCGTTCCCGTCCACGACACCGGCCGGCGGCTCGACTCCCGAGGTCACTGCATGGACTCCTGTTTCGACGCGGAGCGCGACGCCGGCGAGGGCGCCACAGGGAAAGGACCGGGCGTACCTGAAAGGAACGATTCCGGACATGAAGAGAGGGGGTGCCCGGGGGAACAGGAGCCCTCGTGGGGCGGCCGCCGCGACGGCACCGATGCTAGGGAGCAGCCCGAGGTGAGGTCAATGGTCTGGACCATCCGATCGCGGCGACTTCCGGCGACGGAAGCCGGTCGCCGCAGTTGAGAGCACTGGTCGGATCGCGACCTTCGCTCGCCACCCCGTCGGAAGCGACCCCCTTTCCGGCATCCACCCCCAGAGCCCCCTTCCTCCACGGGGCGCGAGGCGCCGACTCCGGGTCGCGCGCCTGGAAGGTCACACCCTGGCCGGAACTACGCCCCCATCGAACGCACGGACAGAGGCGCACGGAAACGGGCAATCACCATCGGGGCGGCCGCCCCGACTCAACAGCCCCTTGGTCCATACCACTTGACGATTGGTCTAGTCCTTCCTAAGGTCGCGGCAACACTGCGGTGGGTGCAAAGGAGGGACACCACGCACCCAGGGACCCGCAGGGTCGACAGGCCAGGGACCATCCCTGTCCGCCGAACCCCTCCCGAGGAGCACCCTTGAGCACTCTCACGCGGCGGCGCAGTACCGAAGCGCCACGGAGCAACGTCCCCCACACGCGGTCGAAAGCACTTGCGGGCGCCACCGCGCTGCTCCTCCCGCTGGCCGCCATGGTCGGCCTCGCCGCGCCCGCCGAGGCGGCGACCTCGGCCACCGCCACGTACGCCAAGGCATCCGACTGGGGTTCCGGCTTCGAGGGCAGGTGGACCGTCAAGAACACCGGCACCACCACCATCACCTCCTGGACCCTGGAG